>JAFZRU010000004.1 GCA_017619755.1 Prevotella sp. | reverse complement strand
CAAAAGTACATAAAAATTTTTGGATTTTTACGTCTGGTGAATAAAAAAGTCAAGACCATGCTTATCTTTACGGGCAGAAACGAGGTTTGTGCAATTTTGCACCCTCAAGTTACTTTATGTTTAACGGGCTTGGTGTCCCAAAAATTAATTACAGCCTATGAAGACAGTGTGTGGTCTTGACGTGCACAAAGATAGCGAAAAAATCTATATGATGATGTTAATGCGTGAAAAAAATGTCAATATGATGGTAAAATGTATGTTCCAGCAACCTTGATGGTGCTTGTTTCAAAAATCAACATACTTTAGCACTGCAAAAACAGTCGAATGGTTCGACCATATTTGCATCAACACCATCGGAGGCAATGATTATGAAGAGAGCGTGTTCTCATACACAACAATCCTCTTGGCTTTTGGCATTACATCAAGTAATGCCCTATGTGCACACTGCCCTCTTTTCTCCACTTGTCATAAGAATCTTATCAAATAATGCTTTTGGCCTTACAGGCCGATTCGATGATTGAACATTTTACCCAGGGCGATGCCCTGGGCTGATAGCTCGTTGG
Source organism: Prevotella sp. (assembly GCA_017619755.1). Taxonomy (GTDB): domain Bacteria; phylum Bacteroidota; class Bacteroidia; order Bacteroidales; family Bacteroidaceae; genus Prevotella. The sequence continues at coordinate 6,604 of JAFZRU010000004.1, read as the reverse complement.
CCTTACAGGCCGTCTGTGCAATGAAATTATTTTGATGAATTATTCGAGATATGTTTGAACACGAATTGCCACGAATGATTCATTAATTCCTTGATTTGCATAATTATATGTTCAATTACAGGGTGATTATATGTGAAAAATCAATGTATGGAATGATCATAAATACGAGATGATATGTTTTAACACGAATGACCACGAATTATCCATTAATCCCTTGGGTAGTGAAATTATATGTCCAATTACATGGTAATTATATGTGAAAAATCAACGTATGGAATGATCATAAATACGAGATGATATGTTTTAACACGAATGACCACGAATTATCCATTAATTCCCTGATTAGCATAATTATATGTTCAATTACATGGCGATTATATGTGAAAAATCAACGTATGGAATCATCATAAATAATCAGAATGATTTTATGTTCCAGTTCTCATTTGTAAACTAAATTTAGTTTCAGTTCGTTTCAACATTACAAGTCGGTAATTTTTAACTATTTTGGCCATACTTTAAAATTATCCGTGTAAAAGGGGGTGTTATTTCATTTTTATTGCTACCTTTGTCATGTCATTCAATTATCGGCTGCTTTTGAATTGCATCACGAAAGCAAATGAGCCTATTGACGTGGCAAAAACCTTGACAACTCATTGTTGTTCATAAATTTGAAAATAATGTTAAAAACGAAGCGGCAAGCAAAAAAATAGGTATTTGGCACACTCCTTGTCAGACATTTGATGGGGAGGAAGATAAAAAAGATTGCAGAATAACCATTAAGAAAGAAATGAGAAAATCGATTTTTGATTTGTTGGGACGCAAGGGCGGGCAACCAGTGAGCATGCTGACAGCATACGACTACAACACAGCCCGCACCATCGACGAGGCAGGCATAGACATGATTCTCGTGGGTGACTCCCTGGGTAATGTCATACTGGGTTACGAAAACACCTTAGCTGTCACCGTTGACGACATGATTCATCACGGCAAGGCCGTGTGTCGCGGTGCCAAGCAGGCTTTCGTGGTGATAGACATGCCATTCATGTCGTATCAACCCTCTGTGGAGGAGGCCGTGCGCAATGCCGGTCGCATCATGAAGGAGACCAACTGCCAGGCGGTGAAATTGGAGGGCGGCGTGGAATATGCCGACCGTATCAAGGCCATCGTCCAAGCTGGCATCCCCGTCGTGGCACATATCGGCCTGACCCCGCAATCTGTCAATGCCTTGGGAGGATACAAGGTGCAGGGCAAATCGCTGGCCCAGGCCAAGAAACTGCTTCTCGACGCAGAGGCCGTGGAGGACGCCGGCGCCTTCGCCATCACACTGGAATGTGTGCCAGCACCCTTGGCCAAGTTGATCACCTCGAAGACGAAGGCCCTCACCATCGGCATCGGCGCCGGCAGCGACTGCGACGGCCAGGTGCTCGTTTACCAAGACATGCTGGGTTACACCGACGGCTTCACACCCAAGTTCGTGAAGAAATACGCCGACTTGCACAGCGTGATGCTTCAAGCCTTCAAGCAGTACAAGCAAGACTGTGAGGAGCGCACGTTCCCTGAAGAATCGCAAACATACGCTTTCAGCGAAGAAGTGATGGAGAAACTCATCGAACCATAATAAAAACCAAACAGACATGAAGGTAGTCAAGACAATAAAGGAAACAAGGGAGATTGTTTCGGCATGGAAGAAAGAAGGGTTGAGCGTGGGCTTGGTGCCTACGATGGGCTTCTTGCATGAGGGTCATCAGAGCCTCATCCGCAAGTCAGCCAGCCAAAACGACAAGACGGTGGTTTCCGTGTTCGTCAATCCCATCCAGTTCGGCCCCAACGAGGACTTGGAAGCTTATCCTCGCGACCTGGACCATGACATCAAGGCCGTGGAGAAAGCGGGTGGTGACTTGATTTTCCATCCGGAGCCAGCGGAGATGTACCCCGGTCATTTCACCTCGTTCATCGACACGACGGAGACCACGGAACTGCTCTGCGGAGCCGTCCGTCCCGGCCATTTCCGCGGTGTCTGCACGGTGGTGGGCAAGTTGTTCAACATCGTCACACCCGACCGAGCCTATTTCGGCCAGAAGGACGCCCAGCAATTAGCCACGGTGAAGCGATTTGTGCGCGACCTGAACTTCCCCTTGGAAATCGTCCCCTGCCCCATCGTCAGAGAGCCCGACGGCTTGGCAAAGTCAAGCCGGAACACCTACCTGAACGCCGAGGAGCGCCAGGCGGCACTGATCCTCTCGAAAAGCCTGAAGAAAGGTTTGGAGGCCATCGAACAAGGAGAGCGTGATGCCCAGAAGGTCATCAGCATCATCCGCGAGAACCTCGCCACAGAACCTATGGCACGCATCGACTACGTAGAGGTGGTGGATTTCGAAAACATCCAGCGCACCTCGAAAATCGAGGGCGAGACGCTCGTGGCCATCGCCGTCTTTATCGGGAAGACGCGACTGATTGACAATTTTATCGTGAACCTGTAATACTCCTTAGAGATGACCATCACGCTGCTGAAAGCAAAGATTCACCGTGCCGTGGTGACTCAGGCCGATGCCGACTACGTGGGCAGCATCACCATCGACGCACAGTTGCTGAGAGAGTCGGGCATCCTGGAATACGAAAAAGTTGCTGTTGCCGACATCGACAGCGGCAACCGCTTCGAGACATACGTCATCGCCGGCGAGGAAGGCTCGGGCATCATCTGCTTGAACGGAGCAGCCGCCAAACTCGTCGAGGTGGGCGACAAGGTGATCATCATGGCATACGCCGGGATGACACCCCGGGAGGCCAAGAGCCATCAACCCACCGTGCTCTTCGTGGACGAGAAGAACAAGCTTGTCCGCAAGGCCAAGTACGAGAAGCATGGCCTGCTGACAGAACAAGAATAACCACCGAACCCCATGCTGACAGGAAAAACCATCGTCTTAGGCGTAACGGGAAGCATCGCCGCCTACAAGACCGCCAACCTGGCCTCGATGCTTGTGAAACTGAATGCCGACGTCCACGTCATCATGACGCAAAACGCCACGCATTTCATCACGCCGATGACTTTCGAGACCTTGACGAACAACAAGTGCATCGTCGATACTTTCGACCGCAACTTCTCGTTCGACGTGAAGCACGTGTCGTTAGCCAAGCGGGGAGACCTCTTCATGGTGGCACCCTGCACCGCCAACGTCATCGGCAAGGTGGCGGCGGGCATCTGCGACGACATGCTCACCACCACCATCATGGCCACCAAGGCGCCCGTGCTCTTCTCACCGGCGATGAACACGGGGATGTGGGAGAATCCCATCCTGCAAGAAAATATCGAGAAGTTGAGGAGCCACGGATACCACATCATTGAACCCGCCTCGGGACGCTTGGCCTGCGGAGACAAGGGAACGGGCAAGATGCCCTCGGAGGAGATACTGTTGGAGCACATCCTGTTGCACGTGGCAAAGGAGAAAGACTTGAAAGGCAAGCGGTTCCTCGTCACTGCCGGGCCCACGCAGGAGGCCATCGACCCCGTGCGCTTCATCACCAACCACTCTTCCGGCAAGATGGGATATGCCCTTGCCAAGATGGCCGTGCTACGCGGGGCGGAGGTGACGCTCGTCTCCGGTCCGGTGGGCATCACGCCGTTTGCCGGCATCGAGAAGGTTGACGTCCGCAGTGCGGAGGACATGTTCAAGGCGGTCACACAGCGAAGCGAAGCGAGCGACGTGATTGTCATGTGCAGCGCCGTGGCCGACTACAAGCCAGCCAACTACTCCTTGCAGAAGGTAAAGAAGAGCGATGGCGAAATGAGCATCCCGCTCACCCGCACGCAGGACATCCTGCTTTTCTTGGGCGAGCACAAGCGCGAGGGACAGTTGCTCGTGGGCTTCTCCATGGAAACGGAACACCTGATGGAAAACTCCCTTGCCAAACTCGAAAAGAAGCATGCCGACTTGATTTGCGCCAACTCCATCAACGGGACGCAGACGGGGTTCGCCGTGGACACCAACAAGGTGACGCTCATCTCACGGCAGGAGGTCAAGGAACTGCCGCTGTGTTCAAAAGAGGAAACGGCCGACTTGATCCTCACCTCCATCAAAGACCTCATGTAGCATACACCATCCATGAAAATCGTCGTCATCGGCTCAGGCAACTTAGGCACCCAACTGTCTCTTGCATTGAAGGACGCGGGCAAGGAAATCGTGCAAATCCATAGCCGCACGGAGGAACATGCCAAGAGATTGGCCGACATGATCGGCTGTGACTACACGTCCATTGTAGATGACATCCGCAAGGATGCAGAAATTTACATCATGTCGGTGAAGGACGATGCCATCAGCGATTTGGCGGCTTCGGTTTGCCACGAACGCCAGAACGGTCTCTTCCTTCACACGGCTGGCAGCGTAGCGATGGACGTGTTCAAAGGCCATGCAAAGAGATATGGCGTCCTCTATCCCATGCAGACTTTCTCGAAGACCCGCCGTGTGGATTTTCGTGAGATACCTTGTTTTATAGAAGCTTCCTCCACACAGGCTTTGGAGGAAATACGCTCCCTTGCGGAGTGCATCTCGGAGCATGTGGTGGAGTGCGACTCCGAGAAGCGGAAGAAGATGCACCTCGCCGCCGTACTGGCCAACAACCTGACCAACCACTGCTACCGCTTGGCAGAGCGTGTGGTGGAAGCCGAGCAGATAGATTTCAACCTCTTCCTCCCATTGATTGAGGAAACAGCCCGAAAAGTCAAGTCGATGTCACCAAAGGACGCCCAAACGGGGCCCATGGTGCGCTACGACCGAAATGTCATGGACATGCAGATGGCCATGCTTGACAATCCCCGGACACGTGAAATCTACCGCCTTATGGCGGAAAGCATTCACGAAGACGCGACAACCTCGATATAAAAGGAGAATGGTCGGAAGCCGTCGTTGCAACTGATCATGGCACTCATAGGGTTTTTCATCCATCCATCGTAGAAATTACCTTCGCCACGGGCCAAGGCCTCCACGAACTCCCGCATGGAACCCCAGGCGGAGGGGCAGAGACCCTCCGGACGCTGGCCGTCGATGGAGACCCACTGCTGCCCCTCCCGCACGTCACACGTGTGTTCTATCGGGTTTTCGTATTTCGCCATCAAGTCTTCATGCACCACCTGGCGCATGGCGGTGATAAGCACTTTGTTCATTTGATGGATGGCGATATTGTCAGCAGACGGGGCTTCCCGGCTTCACCTCCTTGATGATGGTGGTGACGCTGAGGTCGCCGTCGTAGTTCTCTGCCGAAAGAATCATGCCCTGGCTCTCGATACCCATGAGTTTTCGTGGGGCGAGGTTGGCGATGAACAGCACGTCGCGACCGATGAGTTCCTCCGGGGAGTAAAATTTGGCGATGCCCGAGAGGATGGTGCGGTCGGTGCCGCTGCCGTCGTCGAGGGTGAACTTGAGCAGTTTGTTGGCCTTCTTCACCTTCTCGCAGTTCTTCACATGTCCCACGCGGATGTCGAGTTTCTCGAAGTCGGAGAAGTCGATGACCGGTTTGATGTCCTTCGCCTTGTAGTTGGCGGCCTCGTTGGCCTTCTTCGTATCTTCCAATTTCTTCAGCTGGGCGGCAATCACGTCATCCTCGATTTTCTCGAAGAGCAGGGCTGGCTCAGCGAGTTGGTGGCCGGGCTGCAGGATGTCCGTCTGGCCCAATTGTGTCCACTCGAAGGCGTCGATATTGAGCATCTGACGCAGTTTCTTGCTGCTGAAAGGCAGGAACGGCTCGAAAGCGATAGCGAGGTTGGCGGTGAGCTGAAGGCAGATGTAGAGGATGGTCTCGCATCGCTTGGGGTCAGTCTTCCACACCTTCCACGGCTCGCATTCCGTGATGTATCGATTGCCGATACGAGCAAGGTTCATGGCCTCGAACTGTGCGTCGCGGAACTTGAAGTTGTCGAGCAGGGCCTCCACCTTTGCCTTGACATCCTTGAACTCGTCGAGAGCCTGGCGGTCCACATCGAGCAGTTCGCCGCAGGCCGGTACCACACCGCCCCAATATTTCTTGGTAAGTTGCAGCGCGCGATTGACGAAATTGCCATAGACAGCCACCAATTCATTGTTGTTGCGGTCTTGGAAGTCGCGCCAAGTGAAGTTGTTGTCCTTCGTCTCCGGGGCATTGGCCGTGAGGACGTATCTCAGCACATCCTGCTTGCCGGGGAGGTCCACGAGGTATTCGTGCAGCCAGACGGCCCAGTTGCGCGAGGTGGAGATTTTGTCATCCTCCAAGTTGAGGAACTCGTTGGCCGGCACGTTGTCGGGCATAACATACTTGCCGTGGGCGCGCATCATGACGGGGAAGATGATGCAGTGGAAGACAATGTTGTCCTTGCCGATGAAATGCACGAGACGCGTCTCTTCGTCCTGCCACCATTTCTCCCACGAGCCCCATTTCTCTGGCTCGCGCTCACACAGTTCCTTGGTGTTGGAGACGTAGCCGATGGGGGCGTCGAACCACACATAAAGCACCTTGCCATCCGCGCCTTCCACCGGCACGGGGATGCCCCAGTCGAGGTCGCGCGTCATGGCGCGAGGCTGCAGGTCCATGTCGAGCCACGACTTGCACTGGCCATAGACGTTGGGACGCCACTCCT
>JAFZRU010000052.1 GCA_017619755.1 Prevotella sp. | reverse complement strand
CCTGCTGACGGGGCTGGTAGCCGCCCTGCTGACGGGGTTGGTAGCCGCCCTGCTGACGGGGCTGGTAGCCGCCCTGCTGACGGGGTTGGTAGCCGCCCTGCTGACGGGGCTGGTAGCCGCCCTGCTGACGGGGTTGGTAGCCACCTTGCTGACGGGGCTGGTAGCCGCCCTGCTGGTAGTCGTTGGAATTGTTATAACGCGGACGATAAGGACGCTGTGAACCTTGCAATCCTGCTCCGAAACCTTCGGGGCGGAAGCCTCCCTCATCGTCGTTCTTGTGGTCTTGCGAATAAGTTCGTTGTGTGTGAATACGGGGGCGCTGCGGGCGTCCTCCGGCACGGTAATCCCTTGAATAGTTCCCATTCTGTCCTGACGACTGATAACCTTCGCGGCCACCGGTACTCTGCTCGCTGGACAGTTCTTCGTTCTTGTTCTCGTTTTCAAAATCCATAATTCATAAAATTTTAAAGCCTCACGGCCGGTTAATAATAAAGTGTTTTTAAATTCCTGTATAGTTGTGTGGCGTGATGGCCATCAACTGTTTCTTGATTTCCTCGCTGACATCAAGTCCTTCCACGAACTCGTGCATGGCCTTCTCGTCGATTTTGGCGTTGGTGCGGGTGAGTTGCTTGAGCGCCTCGTAGGGGTTGGGGTATGCCTCTCTGCGAAGGATGGTCTGTATGGCCTCTGCCACGACGGCCCAGTTGTCCTCAAGGTCATTGCTCAGTTTCTGCTCGTTGAGGATGAGTTTTCTCAACCCTTTGAGGGTGCTCTCCACGGCGATGACAGCATGGCCCAATGGCACTCCCACGTTGCGCAGCACGGTGGAGTCGGTGAGGTCTCTCTGTAGCCGGCTCACTGGAAGTTTGGCTGCAAGGAACTGCAATATGGCGTTGGCCATTCCCATGTTTCCCTCGCTGTTCTCGAAGTCGATGGGGTTGACCTTGTGCGGCATGGCGCTGGAACCCACCTCCCCTTTCTTGATTTTCTGCTTGAAATACTCCATGGAGATATACATCCAGAAGTCTCTGTCGAGGTCGATGACGATGGTGTTGATGCGCCTTAACGTGTCGAAGAGACCTCCAAGGCAGTCGTAGTTGCTGATTTGCGTGGTGTATTCCTCTCTTTCCAGTCCGAGGCTTTCGGCCACGAAGCGGTTGGCGAAACTCCTCCAGTCGATGTCGGGGTATGCCACATGGTGGGCGTTGAAATTGCCGGTGGCGCCGCCAAACTTGGCGGTGATGGGACAAGCCTTGAGCTGCTCCATCTGCCTTCTCAGTCGGTAGGCGAACACCATGACCTCCTTGCCCAATCTCGTAGGCGAGGCGGGCTGCCCGTGCGTCTTGGCCAGCATCGGTACATCCTTCCACGCTTCAGCATACACCTCCAACTGCGCCAAAAGCTCGTCGAGCAGGGGCATCAGCACGTCGCGCAATGCCTCCTTGATGGTCAGTGGCACGGAAGTGTTGTTGATGTCTTGGGAAGTAAGGCCGAAATGAATGAATTCCTTGACGTTGTCGAAGCCTCCGGCCTGGTCGAGCCTTTCCTTGATGAAATACTCCACAGCCTTGACATCGTGGTTGGTCACCTTTTCTATGTCCTTCACACGTTGTGCATCGGCCACGGTGAAATCTTGGTAGATGGCGCGCAAGAGGGGGAATTTCGCACTGTCGAAGTCCTTGAGTTGAGGCAAAGGCAATTGGCATAGAGCAATGAAATACTCTATCTCCACACGTATCCTGTATTTGATGAGTGCGTACTCGGAGAAATATCCTGCCAACAGTTCTGTTTTCCCTCTATAACGGCCGTCGATAGGCGAAATGGCTGTCAATGTGTCAAGACTGGTCATGCTATGAAATGATGTCGTATGCAAAATCGGTGCAAAGGTACGAATTTATTGCCTTACTGGCAAGTATTAAGTTATAAAAAATCAAAAATCCCCGCAGGCCCGAAGGTCCACGAGGAATCACCCCAAAGTGGGCGTTGACGGATTCGAACCGCCGACCCTCTGCTTGTAAGGCAGATGCTCTAAACCAACTGAGCTAAACGCCCTCGTTTCGAAAAGCGGTGCAAAGGTATGCACATTTTTTGAAACCTCCAAATTTTCCCCCAACAATTTTGATTTTTCGTGAAAAATTGCTAACTTAGCGGCCTGAAACAACATTTTCGACGGCTTCATTTCGAAACAACTGTTCGGCGGCCATGGCGTGTCGCACTTTCTCAAAAAGAAGATGAAGAGGACCTATCTTCGTGTTGTCAATGAAAGGATTGCCAGATTCAATCGAACTTCATCAAATATATCATAACCCTCAAACATCGAAGAATATGAAAAAGTCAACATTTTGTAAAATCATCTGCATCCTCGTGTTGATGCTCGGCTTTGCATCCACTCTTAGGGCGCAGGAAACCCCCTCTAATATGAGCGATTACCGAGGGCAGGATGGTGCATCCTTCCTCTTTTATGTGACAGGCGACGACAGTGGTCAATGTAGTGGTGGTGAGGACAATATTTATACCGACGACTCGCCTCTCGCCGTGGCTGCCGTCCATGCCGGACTGGTAAAGGCAAACGAAACCAAGTTGGTCAAGGTGAAGGTGATGGCTGCAAGAAACAACTACCCGTCAATCAACCGCAATGGCATTATCAGCGAGCAAATCGACAGTAGTGAAGGCAGCTACCAACTGTTGCCTCCTTCACCTGACGAGTTTGCCAATGCCCCCACCAACATGAGTGAATTTATAGGCAAGTATGATATGATCTTCCTCTTTCGTGTGACAGGAAGCAAGGAAGGAGCCATTTGGGGAGGCAAAGACGGTGTATATACCACTGACTCAGAGATTGCCACCGCTGCCGTTCATTCTGGCGTCTTGAAATTAGGACAGACCGGCATTGTGAGGATAAAGGTGTTACCAGGACGAAAGTCCTACCCCGAATTTACAAGTAATGGGATTACCTCTCACAGTTTTGACGAATGGGAAGGCAGTTATCAAATCATCAAAAACGAGACACCATAAGTCAAATCATTATCCGCAATCTACTGTAAGGCACACCATGCCACCTGAATAATAGTCTTCAATGGTATTCAGACTTTCAAGGTTTCCAAAGGAAGAGGCCATCGGCGGAGGCCAAGGAGCGGAGGAGTTCGAGGATTTCTGTTGTGGGATTGTAAATGGTGAAATAGGTGTCGTGGCCGGTGGCGACGAGGAGGGTGTCTGCTGACTTCAGAAAGGCATAGAACATACTTTGGGTGGGCATGGCGTTTGTTACCATGTCCACGAGGCCATGCGGGGAGGGGTTGACGACCCAATTCTCCCCGTCTTGGGATACAGCCATGTCATCATAGCAGTTCAATTTCAAGAAGATATCGGAGAATTTCTTGTAGATGACATCAACCTGTGGATGACAAAGATAGTATTCTTCTATTTTGAAATACTGTCCTCTTGAGTTTTCTGGCACCTGCTTGGGCAGAATGTCAACCACCCAATAGGTTTTTTCCATGTAAGATTCAAGGTCTCTCCATGGCTCATTCCTATCATCCATATTTTTCCCCCTTGAGATTTACTTGTATTCTATCCTTGCCTTTTGGTCAATAACCCATTTCCCCCGGTCGAGGTGAGCGGTGCCGGGGGTGCAGTCATACTTGGTTGACTTCGCGTTGACGAAATTACAAGCCCTCTCGATATACTTTTTCGAACTGTTGTTGGCCTTGCTGAGCTGCGTCTCACTCATAGTGACGAAGGTGAACGAGGCCTTTTTCCTCGTGTCATCAAGATGGAACATATAGTAAGTGTCCTCCGTCTGCACGCGCTGCCTTTGGGCGTCGTCAAAGGTTCCGTCATCAGCCGGCCACCTGAAGAAGACGACCGCCGGGTCGGGGTCCTCCACCGGCTGGCTCGCTTTCTTCTCCACCTCCTTTTTCTTTTTCTCTTCGGCATAGAATGCCTTCTGTTCGATGGAGGCCATGCGCTCATCGGCCGCCAATCGGTCGGCGTCGGCCTGAGTCTTCAGGTCGTTCACCGCCTTTTTCAGTTCCTCCTTGGTGGCGAAGAAGTCGAAGGCCCCCGACTGCTCCTTGTCGGTGTCTTTTCGCAAGCTCTTCAACCGATACTCCACATATCCGATGGCCAGTGCGAAGAGGAAGAGGGAAAACACTATTTCCATGGTTGCAAATGGTTGTTGTTGGTGAGTTATGGGTTCTCTGCGATATACAGTGCGAGGCGGCTGAGGCCTCCCGTAAGGGGGATGAAGAAGAGCGAGTCCTTGAGTTCCGGGTTCTCCTCGTCGGTCATGGTGTCGGTGCGGGCCTCGACAACCTTGTTGAAATCCTGTTCGGCCTTCTCGGTGAGCACCGTCCTGAACTTGGTAAACTCCCTCTCGTTGGACACGCCGAGATACTTGGCGAAACTATACTTCTTGTTGAGGGCGAAGAAATAGTCGATAAACTCGTTGTAGCTTTCGAGCACCTCCTCCCTCACCTTCGGTGTCACGTCCTTGTAACGTGGCACGTCCAGTTGGTCGAGTGTCTTGGAACCAGTGCGGAACTTAGTGATTTCCTCCACATTGTCCACCACGTACCGGGGCTTCATATTGAGTCCTCCCTTGCAAGTGATTTCCTTGGGGTTGTCCACCAACTTGAGTTCCACCTTGCCCTTGTCTCCCAAGACATCGTTGAAGATGGCAGTCGCCACGGCTTGCAGCGCGTCGATGCTGCCAATGAGTGCAAGCACCTTGGAAGCCGTGCCGCTCACGGTGATGTACGCCGGTGTCTTCAGCCCCTTCATTTCCAAGAGTTTCGCAGCATAATACACCTCTGCCGCATAGAAGAGGAGCAGCACGACGCGGAAATTCTGCCGGGCTTTAAGTTCCTCGGAGAACGACACTCCCCTCCCCTCCATACGCGGGTTGCTGTCGAGGGAGTAGAGGAACGACACAAACTCGTTGCTGTTGCGCTTCGCCTTGGCATAGACGTCGCTCACACCGCTGATATCACGCAACTTCATATCAAATTCGGGTGCGAAAGCCTTGACGAAGCCATTGTATTCCGTACCCCGGCCAAGGAAGTCGCCGTAAATGTTGTTTCCAGCAAACCTGACGGATGAAATGAGGGCGGCGGTGTTTCCAGTGTGATAGACGACGAAGTCGGTGGTGCCACCGCCGATGTCCATGGAGACGACGGGCCTGCTCTCGGCATCCACATCCTCCTTCTTGGTGTAATAATAATAAGGAGCGAGCGATTCCGGCACTTTTTGCAGACGGTATCCCTGCGGAGCAATGAGTTTCTGGCACAACTTGTTCCAAGCACTCTCCAAGTTGGCTATCTGATACGGTTGCATACACACGGGATAGAACCATGTGATGCTTGTCCTTGGCAGGAAGCCTCCGGCGAGCAACACCTTGTTGCGTATGAGCATGAGGATTTCCTCAAAATAAGCCTCGATGAGGATGTTGTTGCCTCGGGAGTTGTCCCATTTCAGGTCGGGGCGTGTCTCGTTGTAGTCGTAGGTGTCCTCCTTCTCGTAGTGGAAACCGATGTTGTAGTCGGCCAACGGGAACACCTCCCTACCCTCCACGCTGTGTCCGGCGCGGTAGCAAAGGTTGGTGCGCATCGGGAAGCGGGCTATCTCGCCCTTGCCGACGGTGACGGGCATGAACTCCTGCATGAAAGCCTGTGCCGGCCCTCCGTAGAAAGTCTCAAGACCCTCCTGGTCAATCATCTCCACCGATTTCTGGGACAAGGAGTTGAGTGCGAGCACCTGCACGTCGTCGGGCGTGATGGCAAGCGGAGTAGGCTCCGGGTCGGTGTCGGTCTTGTACTCGATGTGCGTGTTTGTCGTGCCGAAGTCGATGGCGAAGTCGAAGACCTTGCTTCCCTGCCTGACATGGCGGAAGCGCGGGATGAGGATGCCGCTTGCAATGGTGTTGGAGACGACAAGGTAGTCATACTCCTCTGCAAGGCAGAAATATTTTGATGTGAGAAACTGCCTCCTCTTGTCGGCCCTCTCCACGAGGGTGTGTCGCAGTGGCTCGGTGCTGTTGTTCCTGTACGCCGTGACGGAGTATTGGAACTGCTCCTTCTTGTAGCCCGCCGTGTCCTCATCAACGAGGTAGATGCGCTGCGGCTTCTCCAAGGAGGGGTCGTCCACGTGGTAGGAGGGGAAGAGGAAGAGGTCGAAGCGGCACTCCATAACGGGCCAGATGAGGCGATCGGGGTCGGGGTCCACCTGCGCGACGGTGTATTCGCGGTGAAGCGTGACGAAGCGGCCTTTCTGCACCGGGATGTTGACGACGGCCTGTATGCGCCCGTCGGGCATCTCGTTGAGTTGGAAGATGGTCTTCGACGTATTGCCGGCATAGCCCATGAGTGTCTCCACGTCAAGGTATTCCATCACCTCCGGCTTGAGTGGCAAGAGGTAGTGGCACTCGTCGGCGGTGCGGCTGTTGCCACGGAAGAGATTGGTGAAGAAAGCGGCCTCGTTGATGGGGAAGACGGTCTTGAGGAGGTATGGCTCGAAGACATCGTCCGTGGTGAGGTATGGGTACTGCGTGGTGTCAAAGGGCAGCGTACGCTCCTCCATGGGCCTCTTGTCGGAAAGCGGGGCCATGAGGTGAGCATTCCACAAGGAGGTGGTGTAGAGCATCTCCGGCTCGAAATACGGCTCCGCCGGTAACACGAGGGGGAGCTGCCCGCCGTTCTTGGAGAGGATGCGGAAGTCGCTCTCCTCTGCAATGCGGTGGCCCGGGAGGCAGAGGAGGGGGATGTCTCCGGTGAGCATCATCTGTGCACTGCCGGCCAACAGAGGCTGGTAGAGGCTGGCGTACATGCCCGGCTGCATGGCGTTGAGCCTGTTCTTGAAATCGTTGTCGTTGTCAGCCCTGAAACAGGCGTCCACGTATGCGTGGAAGTCCGGATAGAGGGCGTTGAACTCCGGCTGTTTGACAAGGAGATAGACAAACTGTCGGAACTCGCGGTCCCTTCCCACCAAGGAGCGGTAGGTGCCATCGTCGTCAGGATGGAAGGCGAGGTGGTAGTTGCTCAAGAAGACATCGTTGACATAGGAAAGGTCGTTGGCCGAGGCCATGCACACCGACGTGGGCGACGTACCGCCCACGATGTTGATCTGCCCTTGTGCGCCGGCACCGATGTAATTGAGCATGTAGATGAACTGCATGCGTGAGAAATTGAAGCTGCGCCCGTCCTGGGAGAGGAAGAGCTGCAGGGTGGCGGCCATGGCGGCATGTTCCGGCACGCCGTCGGCGGCGAGACGCTGTAGGTCGTTGGCCTTGTCCCACACGACGATTTGGAAGAGGCGGGCGTATTTGGTGCGGTATCCGAAGAAGATTTCCAACACGTCGAGGGCGCCCGACGCCAATTTGTGGTAGATGGACGAGCCTCTCACGCCGGCCTCGGCGCAGTAAGCGAAGGCGGTCTTTGCCAGTTCGAAACCCGCGAAAGGTGTTGGTATGGATGTGATGGGCAGCGAGGCTTTGGCTCCGTTGGGGTCCTCGATGGCTTCGATGTCCTTGGCGCCAAGCTGGCCAGTCTCCTGCCATCCCTCGATGGTCTCGCTTCCCTTGTGGAATCTGAAAACGTATGACATGTCAAATGTTGTATTTCTTCTTGATCACATTGTTGATGGCCGTCTCGTGCACGGTGATGAAATAGTTGTAGGTGTCGAGTCCCCTGAACTTTTTCATCGACACGTCGGATATTTCGGTGTCGATGGCCGGGTAACCGGTGAGGTTCTTTCCCAAGAGCCTTCCAAGCCTGGAGGTCTTCTTCGGTTCCATGTGCATGATGGTGTCGAAGACATCGTCGGTGTTGGCGAAGAGGTCGAAGGGCTGGAAGCTACGCTGGTTGTCGGAGAGTTCCTTGAGCCACTGATTTTTGTAGGCGTCGGCGAACTGCTTGATGTCGGCGAAGAAGGCGTCGTTGAAGCTTGCTCCCTTCATCTGGGGTGACTTCGCCCAGGCGTAGTCGCGTGTCTGATTGAAATGCTCCATCATGAAGCGCGAGAAGAGATAGAAGCTCATCATCTCCTTCCCCACCGCCCCGAAGGTGGCGGAGCAGAGGTCGTTGAGCGTGACGGGGTTTTGGTCAGCCCTGATGGCGAACTCGCGGTAGGAGGTGCTTGTCTGGATGCGGTTGTGCTCCACGTTGGCGTTGGCGAAATCCACGATGGAGAGCGCGGCGGCGAGTTCCACGAAATGCGCCTTGTTGCGCTGCTCGGTGGCGCCCTCCACATTGTCGTAGCGGTTTTTGATGTTGTCGCTCACGTAGTAGAGATGGTCCACATCAAGGTTTCCTATGTAATATTTGAGTGCGGCCTTGGTTTTGGAGATGAACGTCTCCATGTTGATTTCACTCTCCTTGTTTTCCTTCAGTCCGAAATAGGGCAGGACGGTGACGGCACCGATGGCGGCGTTGGCGATGGCTGATGAGTTGGGCATGTTGAGCCGCTCGGCCTCACGGAAGGTTTTCTGGAGGAGAGGGAAGCCGGCGGCTCCGGTGCCTCCGAAGATGCTGCTGATGACGAACAACTGGTCTTCCGACTGGAAATGCTGCAACAGTTGCACCATGGCCTCCGTGTTCTTGGGGTCGTTGAGCACCACGCTTCCCATATTGGGATTTCCCTTGAAGCCCACGTCGAGTGGACAGGCCAGGTTCTTGTCGGAGAAGAGGAGGCTCAACAGGGCCTTGTTGCTGTCGGCCTGTCCCTGGCTTGGGAAGCGGTTGTAGGCGATGTAGTCGGCAAACTTCATGTTGGCGACATTGTTGAGGTGCAGGCGGAAATTGGTGTTCATGTCGTCGATGTCGACATGGAAATACCCCTTTTTCTCCGGGCGGTTGTCAAACTGCAGGTGCTGCCTGATTTTACGGTAGAGGTTCATCAGCGAGACGGTTCTTGTGAGGTCTCCGTTGCTGGTGTCGGGGTCGATGATGACCGGCACGATGGTGTCGATGCGGTCTCCGAGCGACACGCCGGCAGCGAGAAGCATGGTGAGAGAGCGCATAACCCTGGCGCCGGTGCCTCCGATGCCGAAAACATATAGTTTGCTCATGTTGGTGGACTTGTTCTTAGAATGGAATGTTCCTGGACCTGCTGCTAAACGACTTGAGGGCCAGTGATGCAAGGAAATAGAAAAGTGCGCTCCAGGCGAAGACGATGAAACCGAATGAAAGGAAGTCTGCCGACCCCACACCGGTGTCGATGATGTTGTGTCCGAAGGTGAATCCCTCGATCTTCTGGTTGGCGATGACGATGGCTGCAATGGCAGCGACGGCGCTTGTGACGACTCCGATGAGTGTCCATTTCCTCACGTTGGCCAAGAGGATGTGGTCGAGGACGACGTAATAGACGAATGCCACGATGACCGGCAGGAGCAACATGACATAGAAAACGGGGCTGTATGCCCCCGACTGGAACATGTACTTGGAGAAGTCGCCCAAGTAGGCGGCTCCGAAAAGTTCTAAAATCTCACTGATGATATCCATGATGTATGTAAAAAACTGCTGATGAAATGTTTGCTCACTCGTAAGCGTCGAAATGCACGTCGAGCAGGAAGAGGTCACGGCTGTCGTCGGCCTTGGTGTTGTAGAAGGCGCTGTAGATGCCCTCCACCATCTCGTAGATGGCATACGACTGGTGCGATGGTGGCAGCATGCCTGTTCGCTCGTTGTAGCTGCACTCTTTCACCCAGGCGGGTATCTGGTTTTTCAGGCGCAAAGTGAGCTTGGGTGCAAACTGCTGTCCGAGTGCGACGACTTGCACGGTGATGGGATGCTTGAAATAGTCGCACTCCGTGAACTTGGCGTTGTCGTTGACGTCGGTGACTTTGTACTGCGCCGGACTGACATCGTAGTTGTCGCGGTCGAGGAGATAGGAGCGGTCGGCGAAAAGTTGCTCAATACCCAAGCCAAAGGCGAAATTGAGGTTCGACTGCTCGTGGTCCATGGTGAGTTTACGGACGTTGAGACCGTCGTGGTGGGCCTGGATGCGTATGGCGTTGTTGAAATTGCTGGAGTAGATGCGAGCGGTGGCCGGGTCGAGCAACCAAGTGGGCTCAGAGGAGAGCATGTACTTGTGCTTCATACCGGGGAGACCGGTGGAAGTGTCTTCCAATTCCATGTGACGGTTGAAGTCCATCACCTGTCGGAGGTTACCCATGACGATGACATAATAGGGTCTCTCGGCGTTGCATGCGATGGCCTGTCCGCCCTCGTAGTAATTGCCGCTGAACTCCGACACACACTGCATGATGATGGTGGCAAACTCACTCTTCTTTTCCCTTGCCTGACGTATGGCCTTCATGAAGGTGCCGGTGGTGCTGTTGGCGGCGGCGGCGAGCAGCGTGCCCACGTTGTCCACATCGTACATGCAGTCGCTCACAAGCACGGAGACGGTGTCCTTGGAGGTGTGCTCAAGAATCATCTTGAAAATCTTGTTGATGTCGGTGGAGCTGGTGTTGCCCACTTGCATGGACTGCGGGTTGAGCTGCAAGACAAAATTGTCGAGGTCGTCGCACATCGCGGTGTGGTGGATGTCCTGGTTGATGAAGTCCAGCCGTGTGTCCTTGTAGAAGCCATCAGCCTTGGTGATGAGATGCCCCAAGGCGTTCTTGAACTGTGAGTTGGTGGTGACGTAGCCGTTCATACTTCCGGAATTCTCCACGTAGATCCGCACCACGGGCTGGGCACTCTCCATCGTCACAGTGTCGGCAGGGAGGTAGTGCCCCCGGTCGATGTCGCCCCCACCTCTGCGGCCAATAAAAAACACGGCCACGACAACCGCCGCGACAAGGAGGAGGGCCAACAACTTTCTGGTCATATAATTGTTTCTATATTAACTGACTTTACACGTTTCACTTGTCTAACCGTCGCACAAAACGGCTATTGGGTGCAAAATTAGCAAAAATCCATGAAACAGCCGCATTTTTCACTTTTTTTCGTGCAGTACGGATGGATTTTGTGCAAAGACGGCCTGAGAATTGCTTAATCGCGATTTTCAGGCCGTTTTCATTCGTACAGGTCGGTCGTTTTTGGGGTCACTGTGCGGTAAAGTTGGTAAAATCGCTGCTTCCGGCGTGCGAACTTCCTATGTACAGGCCGTGCCAGGCAGTAGTGGCGTCGGTAGGCTCAGTTGTGTTGTACTTGATGTAGTACTTGCTGTTTTTCACCATTCCGGTGGCGGTGAAGAGCGAGAGGGAACTATTGCATGATGTCGGGAAACTGTAACTGACGAGATTGTTTCCGCTGGCATCGAGCAGGGAGTAGTACCTTCCAGCCGAGTAGCTGAGGGAGGAAGTGGAGAGATAGTAACCCTGCTTGGCATTGGAGATGGTGCTCGATGAAGAACCTCCCCATCCGCCGCCTCCGCCTTGGTTGGCTCCGGCACTGATGGCAATTCCCGTCCCGGTGATTTGAATGTAGGAGTTGTTATCGCAATCGAGCCCCTCCTCTGGTGCTCCCCTCGTGGTGAAGGCGAAGACCGCTCCGCTGCCGATGGTGATGGCTCCCGTACGTCCATAGTTGGAGTCCACGGCGTCGTTGCCGTTGGAGTAGCACACCGTTACGCCACCGTTGAAATAGATGGCCCCGCTGCTGTTGAGGCAATCGTCGTAACAGGCGTAGTAGTGTTTTCCACCTTCGATGTAGATGGCGGTCTTCGACTCCATGCCCTCTGCACCGTCGGTCTTCGTGGAGACCTCGCTGGTGCCTCCATAAAGGTAGATGACGCCTTGCACCTTGATGCCCTTGGCTGAGCTGCCGCTGTTCTGCTGCATGCCGCCCCATCCGCCTCCTCCAGAAGAAGAGTTGCCGAAGCGGCTGCCGGTGGTGCTGACAGTAAGCGTGGGGCCGTTTCCGTCTGCCGTACCCTGGGTGTAGGTGCCTTTGCTCTTGATGCCCTTTCCTCCATTGCCGGTCATGGTGATGCTGATGGTGCCGGCGTTGAGTTTGATGCTGGTGTCGGCTTTCAGGCCCTTTGCCGTGTAGTCATCGGTAGAGCCGCTCTGCCCGCTGCCACTGTTGGTGATGGTGAGCGTGCCGCCATTGGTGGTGATGGTGGTGGCGGAGACACCCCTTCCTGCAGCGCCGGAGGCGTTGATGATGAGCGTTCCATCGTTTTGTACGAAGTCCACGGCCTTGACACCCATGCTATAGGAAGCGTCGCTGTTGATGACTTGCATGGCCCCGCTTGGCGTGAGGGTGATGCTGCCTCCGTTGATGGTGACGGCGGCCTTTGACTTGATGCTCTTGCTCATGGCGCCGTTATTGGTTATGGTGATGGTGCCGGCACCGATGGTGAGGTTTCCGTCCGCCTTGAGACCGATGGCATTGTAGGAAGTTCCCTCGTCTTCAGACACGTCGGAGGTCCCTCCGTAGGTGTTGGTGACATTGGAAAGGGTATAGGTACGTGTGGTCCCGCTGGTTGTGTAGCTGTTGGTGATGCTGTAATAGACATCCTCGCCAGTGGTGGGGCCGCTGAAGGTGGTCGATTTGATGGTGTAGGTGGTGTTGCGGCTGGTGTAGTTGTCGCTCTTGAAATAGTAGGTATCGCTGTCCGCCGCCCCGAAGTCGTAGTAGTAGAAGGTGGTGGTGGAATAACCATTCGACTTGTTGACGGTGTTGGTAAGCTGTTGCACGAGCGTGCCGTCGCTCTTGTAGAGATAGACGTTGGTCCAAGCCCTGCCGCCCCCTCCAGGACCACCGGGACCTCCGCCGCCGGAGGTGGGGATGCTGACAAACACCTTGTAGGAAGTAGCGGAGTCGGTGGAGCCAGGAATGGTAACTTCCGCCACGCCGCCCTTGCCGTTGGCTTTGATGTCGATGGTGGTGGTGGCACTGCTTTCGTCGATGGTGAGAGTACCGTCGGCACTCATGCCCTTTCCGCCGTCGGCGGTGTTGGTGATGGTGATGGCACCGCCGGTGATGTCGATGTTACCATCGGCCTTGATGCTCGTGGGATAGTCGATGTCGTCGTCGGTGGTGACGAGGCCACCGCTCTGCGTGATGGTGATGGTGCCGCCGGAGACCTTCACGTCGCCGCCGGCTTTCACGCCCTTGGCACCGTCGGCAGTGACGGTGAGTGTCAGCGTACCACCCTCCACATACACGTTCCCTGAGTCCTCGCCGTCGTGCCCGGAGAGTACGCCGGTGCTGGCCGTTCCGTCGATGTCACACTGAATGGCGTCGTCACCCACCCCGCCGATGGTGAGCGTACCGCTCTCCATGAGGAAGTATTCATCGCACGAGATGCCGTCCTTGACGGCCTGCCTCACATTGACGGTGCAGTTTTTCATCTGCATGTATTCCGCACTCTTGATGGCATGTGTGAGTGTGCCATAGACATTGAGCGTACCTTTCCCCTTGAACTCCAAATGTCCCTTGCAGTAGAGGGCGGCTTTCTGGTCGCCGGAAGCGGCGTCGGTGAGGGTGTTCTCGGTGTCTTTCTTCACACTGAGAGCCACACGCTTGCCGTCCATGATGCAGATGGCTGCCCCAGACCACACGGGCGTGGTGTTGGTGAGTGTGAGGCCGCTGAGTTCCACGGTGGCCTTGTAGGAGCCGGTCATGTAGAACTCTCCATCGATGGAGTTGCCCGTGAGGGTGTAGGTAATCTCGCCGACGGCGTCATCCACCTCGCTGCTTTGCTCAATGCGCACATGGGCACCGGAGACAACCGGGGTGATGTATCGTGCGATGTTGCCAGCAACCCTCACCTTGGCGGTTCCATCCTCGTAGTTCACCTCCACGGTGTTGTCTGTCACCTTGCTTTCATCGATGAACATTTGGTTGAGGTCGGCGATGGTGAACACTTTTCCGTTGATGGTGCAGGTGGCTCCTGCTGTGTATTGCATGTCGCCGCATTGTGCTGCGGGAAAGGCGTAAGTGACGTCTCCCTGCACCACGTTGAGGGTCTGTGCCGCCATGCCAAGTGACATGACGAGTGCTATTAAAAACAATTGCAACCTTCTCATTATATCTTTTATTGGTTTTGTCGCGTTTTTCTTGCCATAAGGGCATTTTCACACGCATTTTGGTGCAAAAATAAGCAAAAAAGGTCTTTGCCGCAAAAAGAATCTGCAAACGGGCTATTCTTTTCAGCGAATCACAAGTCAGGGGCGATGTCACACAGCGACAAGTGAAACCGCCCCCAATTGCGAGAGGGGTATCTCACGATGGGGGCGGTCACTGTCATTCAACGACAAACGGAACTACATTTTTGGCGGAGTGAAGAGGTGCTGGAAGAAGCGTCACTTCCCTTGTATCTCGTTGGCGATGATTTCAGCCATCTTGGCCACCCCCTTGTCGTTGGGATGGATGCCATCGGGCTGCACCTTGTCGCTGTCGTCGGCAAAGAGGGTATGGAGGTCGATGACTTTCAAGCCGTATTCCTCAGCCACCTCCCGCTGGATGGGGATGATCTGGTTGGCGATGACGGAGTCATTGATGTCCCAAGACGACTTGAATGCCGGAATGGGCGTGCAAAGGAAGATTTGAGGTGTGACGGGAGCCACTTGTTTTGCCTTCTTCCCCTTTTTCTTGTTTTTGGGAGATGCCTGGAGGTTGGGACACAGCTTTTTGAGCATCGTCACCAAGTCCTGCTTGAATTCGTCGCCGTGCTGCCAGTTCTGAGGTTTGGAGTCGTTGGTGCCGAGTTTGATGACGACGACATCGGGTTGGAAGGCTTGTGCGTCGGCCCATGCCATCTCGTCCATATAGGGATGGTCTCCATTGTTGAGCATGGTCCTTCCACTCACGCCGAAGTTTTTCACCCAATAGCCTTCACCTAATTTTCTTTGCAAGAGCGAAGGATAGCCATGCTGCGTGGCCATGTCGATGCCATGACCGTCGGTGATGCTGTTTCCGATACAAGCCACTTTGATGGCATCCGGCTTCGGCGTCTTTCGGTTATTGAGCCATTTTCCGAGGTCGTCGAGCATCTGGTCGTGGTATTTGAACCATGGCCCGACGCCCCACCCGTGGTCGCCAGTGGGATAGATGAACATGGAGCATTCGTTACCAGCATTGCGCATGGCGGAGTAGTATGCCACGCCGTTGGTGACGGGCGGCACCAACCTGTCGTCGTTGGACATGAGGATGATGGCGGGCGGTGTGAGATGCCTCTTGACAGCATTCTGCGTGGAATATTTCTTCACCATCTCGGGATTTTTCTGGTCCTCGCCAAGGAAGTTGCGACAGGAATACACATGTGACACTTTCTCGTCCATGGAAATGACGGGATAGAAGAGGATGGTGAAGTCGGGCCGCAACTCGAAGGGTGAGAGTGTGGAGATGACCGATGCCAAGTGCCCTCCGGCGGAGAACCCCATAATGCCCACATCATGCGGGTTGATGCCCCATACCTGCGCCGAGTCCCTCACGATGCGCATGGTTTTCTCCACGTCGCCGATGGGGCGTGTGCGGTCACCGTTGGGCAACCTGTAGTTCACCACGAAATAGGCGATGCCTTGTTGGTTGAGCCAGTTGTGCCATTGCAACCCCTCATGGGAGTTGGACAACACGGAGTAACCTCCACCAGGAATGCCGACGATGGCTTTTCCCGAAGGTTTTTCGGGCAGGAAGGCCACCATGTGTGAATCACCGTTGTCGGTGAGGTCGATTTTGAATTCTCTCGCCGTCTGCGCCTGCATGGTCATTGCGACCAGCATCAGGCTAAAAAGGACTATTTTTCTCATATTATTCTAAGATTATAATTTATCGTCAGTTCCGTTTGTCGCTGTATGACAGCGACCCTCCTCCCCATGTCACATCACTAAATGACCACCTCAAAAATCCGCTTCCCGTTCCACTCCATCCACCGTGGCTCGGCCTCCTGTTTGTTTTTGGAAAAGTCAAAGGTGACAAGGTAGCCCTCCTCCATACCGCGTGTGGCGAGGTAATCGGAGAGTTGGTCACGCCCACGCTCCTCATACTTGTTCCCATGCCATATTTTCAATTCCACGACAAACTCCTGTTTGCCGTATGTGACCACCAAGTCCATGCGGCGGTTGTCGCGGGTCTGCGGCTCCACATAGTAAAAACCGGTACCGTTGATGATGGGCTTGAGAAACGACAGAAAGACCAATCTTCCTTGTCGCTCCAAAAAATCTTCGTCGCTTTCCCGATATTCCTGATGCATCAGGTCGGCAAAACGAGTGATGACAAACTCCATGTTCAACTGCCCGTTCCGAACATAATTCAATTGAAAGGGCGAGAGCTTTGCATAGTTCTTCATCGTGTAATCCAAAGTGAAATAAAGGAAGAGTGCTTCCTCAAAAATCAAGTTATGGATAACGACTCGCCCATCTTTGTTACGAATATAGGAAAACATATTGCCCATATTCACCATAGGATTGAGCAAGGAGAAGGAATAAGACAAGCTGTTGACCGAGACGGAATACATGAAATCCCGAAATTCAGGGTTGTTCTCAAGGTTCTTGGAGAGGTCATCCATCAATGTGCTGCCACCTTGTACAATCACCTTGACAGCCTTCACGATGCCCTCTAAGTTCCATTCCCGCCCGAGTTCCTCGTCAATCTTCTTGCAGATGTAACTCACCAAGAATGGATAGCCGGAAGTATATTTGTATATCTCCTCACTGACGGCCTTGACATCCATGCCTGTGTGGGTGTCATTCTCATAGTCACCAAGCATCTGAGCAATCTCCTCTGGATGGAAGGTCATGTCCACGTTGAAGTCGGCTGCAATGTTCCAAGGCGAATTGTATTTCCTTTCCTCATCGGGACGGAGTTTTAATTTGAGGTTCTTGATGTCATACACGCCGGCGAGAATGACGCTGTGGAAAGTGAAATCCATACCCTGTTTGTCGCGCATCAGATAAAGTTCCCGCAACATCCCGATAAAGTTCAGAAACAATTGGTTGTCGCTGCTCCTGTCCACCTCGTCTATCATTAACAAAACAGGTTTGGGCGAGGCCTGGCAGAAATTGATGATGATTTTTGACAAATCCTTCATCGTTGCTGGCTTGCCATCATCCAAAATGGAAGAACAAGGCTCGTTGGCATATTGCAACGATTCTTTCATCAGGGTGACCATCAACTGTACAAAAGAGGCTTCGTTTTCAAAGACACTATCGCCCACACCTTCAAAACTGGTGTCAATCATCAGGTATTTGTCTGACAATTTACGGTATATCATCCGCAGCATGGTGGTCTTCCCATACTGCCGTGCACGATTGATGGTGAAATACTTTCCCCTGGCAATCAAAGTTTCTACGGCTTCAAACCGCTGGGCGGTGTCCACCATATAGTGCCACTGTGGGTTGCAGCTTCCTGTGACATTGAACTCTTTTCGCATACAAATGAACTGTCTCTTAAACCATTTTTTCACCCGATATGGAGCAGGTCTTCCTTTCTTGCCGCAAAAATACGAAAAAATCCAGAAACGGCAATGAATTCAAGGATTTTTCGTTTGGTGAAGCGTCTGAAAATGATGTGTAGAAGATATGGAGGTGGAGACGCTGAGCGGCACCACCTCGGATGACCTGAAAGCCGCAATCAAGGAACTGACGGCAGATGTCAAGGCAGTCACCAAGTATAACGAGACCCTCGGCGTTAATCAATGTCGTTTTCTGCAAATAACCCAATGGCCACCAAAGTCTCCACCTACTCTGCTGATGACTCCTTGGGTTTGTAATTCTGCGAGGTCACGTTTTATAGTTTTTTCACTTACACTCAACTTCTCAGAGAGCATCTCTATGGTAATATTGGGATTGGTTGCTATCAAGCCGATGATACCTTGTCTACGTCTGTTTTTCTTTTCCTTAACTTTGGTTGACTCTTTTATTACAATGGAGAAGTCATCTTCAAGTCCATCTTTGTCTGGGACATTTTTGCTTTGTCTAGGTCTTTTTGATGGCCTGTCTGGGTCATTTTCTCTCTGTCTGGGTCATTTTGAAGGTCTGTCTCGGACATTTTTGCCTTGTCTCGGACATTTTCTGCTACATCCATATACGTGATTGAGTCAGCTCTATGAATTGGTTTTTTGTCATAAACTCGTAATATGAGATACAAAGGTATTATTTTTTTGCGAGATAGTTTATATTATTCGATAAATAACATTTTTCTATTCTATTTGACCATTATTTTATGTAGGATTTAGTATAAATTAAGCGATAGATAAAAATAGCAACTTGATATATAGTAACTTATGTTTACAAAAAGAGACTTTTGTTTTGACATTTGTTAGATATTTCATAGTTCTGATTATCTCTCATAAACCAGCTATCATAATACGAACCCGATTATGCCATAATAGGTGGAAACTCCGATAAACTCAGAGTCTCCGCCTTTTCTCTTGCCCTATTGCTCCGCCATTTGTCCGACAGTTATCCAAAAAGGCTAGATATGAATCAACTCCGACCCTCAATAATTTAAGGTTTTACTCAATTTACAGTATTTACCATATGATTATTCTGATTGTTTTGTCTTGAAAAGCAAATAAAAAAGATGGTAACATAGGTAAAAATTTAGTAGAACAATAGCTGTGATAATAGCAATGATGATAACACTAGAAAGGTCGATCTGATCAAAAGCACGTAGTAAAAGGGTAAACAGTCCATCAAAAAATAAAAGTGTTAATGACGTCAATATAGCACAAGCCATGAGAAGCCCGTTCGACCATTTGTTGCAATTATTTGCCAACAATCTTGGTGAAGACAGCAGAACTATACAAATTGGGCACAACAAACCAATGTATGAAAAATACAGTGGTGCTAAAAAGGAACAAATAAATCCCAATACTAGGAAATAAGTCCCTATGTATCGTATGCTTTTTTCATGTTTTGTCATCTCGTTACTTTTTGCTAATTCTTATTACTATCTTTGAAGTTTTAGCGATTCATCATTTCTATCATTTACTATCTGGGAGTAATCACATATTTAAACATGCAAAGATACTAAATATAAAAAAAATAGTTGTTCTTTTGTGGGATAATTCTTTCTCGCCTACTATTCTTTCTTCGATTCCCGTGTGAAGGATGATAAAACCAGGTAATTGACATTTTACCCCTTTTCCCTCAGAGTAAAACGGAGTAAATGTTGTAATCTTTTATTCCGTTTGATTCCACTTCACTTTTCACATAGGGCGGGAAAATGGCGGACTAAGAGTAAATGAAATCGCTGAAAATCCTTGATTTAATGTTATTTAAAAATAATTAGCATAATCAGAAGACGATTTTCCCACGCCATTCTTACCCTCAAAAAGGTTAGTATGATTATTCGAAGGATTATCAACAAGAAGCGTTCTGGTTCCGAAAGCGGATTTCCTGCGTCTCCCAGTTCATCTCCTCGATGATGGCGATAGACTCTAATCGGTAGCCTTCCTCGCGCAGCAAGCGTCCGCCGTTTTGTTGGCCTTTCTCCACGGCGATGCCAATGCCTGTCACCTCGCCGCCGGCCTGATGCACCAAATCGACGAGTGCGTGTGCCGCCTGACCGTCAGCCAGGAAGTCATCGACGATCAGCACGCGGTCGGTAGGCTGTAGGTAGGGTTTTGACACAAAGACTTTGTTCATTTGTTTGTGGGTGAATGAATAAGCATGCGACACATATTTGCTGTCTGTGCTGTTGACCGTCTCACTCTTCTTGGCAAACACCACGGGCACGTCGTACAGATATCCCAGCATGGTAGCCAGAGCAATGCCGCTGGCCTCGATGGTCAAGATTTTGTTCACCTCCACATCACAAAAGCGTCGTTTCAGTTCGTTGGCAATCTGGCGCATAATACCGATGTCTATCTGATGATTCAGGAAGTTGTCAATCTTCAGAATGTTACCGGGTTTGATAATGCCATCGCGTTGTATTTTTTCTTCAAGGAAGTTCATAAGTCTGTATGTTTATTACCAGAAGAATCAGTTGTCCATCTATCAGAAAAACAGTTTAATCAGTTGTCAATCAATCAGCCCAATCAGTTGTCTATCTACGGATGTATTTCCTTCCGTTTTTGCTGATGACCAGTCCTTTGTATGCCTCGTTCACCCGCAGCCCCAGAGGTGTGTAGAGGGCATCATCCTTGCCGGGCTGCATGCGAATGTTTCTCATTCCTGTCCTGGGGTTGGTGAAGAACTCGTCGATGACGTCGAGCCGGTGTCTCAGCCAGTCCTCGATGTATTCTATTTCGCTTTCGAAATCCAAGGTGAGGCCGGCGATGTCGCTGTCACCGCTCCACCGTCTTTCCTCCCTCTTGTCGGCACCGCAACGATGGATTTTGTCATAGTAGGAGCGATACCGAGCGACGAGGCTGTCGGCTGAAAAGATGCCTTCGCGGAGTTTGAAATACCTGTCGCGCACCTTTTGGTTGAAATCGTCGGGGTTGAGGCACATCATCTGCCATCCTATTTTCAAGGGCAGCATGGGGAAGGCGTCGTAGGCCGTCAACTCATTGTGGGGTGGCAGGTCGTTGTAGTTCTGCCCCACGGTGGTGTCGAGGTCCCACATCGCCATGGTGAGTTTTTTGTCCACCTGCTTGTCATAAACCGCCCAGAAGATGTTTTTCCCTTGGAGGTCGAAGGCGTTGAGCAGGTTGATAAAGATGTAATAATCGATGAATACAGGCACATCGAGGTACTCGTGGATTTGCTCGGCAAAATCCTCATCCTCGCAGTTGACGACAAAATCGATAGCATTGTACAACGTGCTGTAGTCGGATGGGCAGATGTCATCAAGTCCGGGATACTCCAATTGGAAGTCGGCCCATCGTGGCAGGGTGTTGTCACAACACACGGAATCGAGGGTCCAGAAAGTGGTGTCGCCCCATCCCTCCGCCTTCCACAGCCCTCCATGGATGTCCCCTGTCACCGTGTCGCATTTCACCAGTTGCATCTGTTTCCTATCGACCGGCTCGCAGAAATTGAATATTCCCGCATAATGGTCGTTGAGGAACAATTCCACGATTTCACCCCTTGACGAGGTATGCACTTCCATACCCTCCTTGGCATAATAGGGTTTGGTGGCAAAGTCCTCCCACAGTTGGGCGGCGATGTGGTTTCTCATCCTGAAGAGGTCGGTTTGTCCGGCATCCAGGATCCAACTATTGTCTTTCCTGAGATGGAAGAATTGCAAGTCCTTCTTTTTCCCCTTCTTGTCAACAAATTTGACCCTGTAGTTTCTCTTGTGCTTGTCGGAATCATTGGTGGTGTAGCCCCTCCACTTCACCATGGCCAGCAATCCCTGTTCCACCTCCCCTGGCGTCAGCAAGGTGATGTTGGCCGGAGCTTCCTCCATACCAAACTCCCCCTGTAGATGAAAGATGGGAAGATAGGTGAATTCGAGTGTCGCCTGCACGAGGCTGTCGCCGCATGATGCCGTGACGGGATAGGCTTTCCCTGCTTCAACTTTCTCGAAAGTCACGAGGGTGTCCACCGGCTGTCCATTCACCTCCACCTCCTGCCATAGCGTACCGTCCTCCAATGTCACCATCGCCTGCCAGTCCTTTCCCCAGTCCTTTGCGGGCAGGGTGACGAGGAAGGTGTTGGCAAGCCGGTCGAAGGGGACGTGCATACCATCCACGACGATTTGCCCGGACACTTCCAGGCAAGCCGTCAGGCAGAAACAAAAAAGAAGGCCGATGTGTCTCATCACTTGCCCCACCATCCCATCCACTTGTCCAAGTCGATGTCGGCATATGCATCGGGGGCTATCCGAACCTTGGTGTCAGCATTGTCCTTACCCAAGAGGAACTTGTCGATATATGCCTCCACCTCGGGATATTGAGACTCGGGAAGTTGGCAATGCCCGTGGCCTGCAACGATGGAATATCCCACTCTGTCGTCGATGCCAAACTGCTCCCACACCTTGGCGGCTCCGTTGATGGAGACGTAGGCGGCTGGGTCGGCCAGCCACTCATAGTCGGGGTTGCCAAGCATGAGAAGGGCGCGAGGGCAGATCATGGCTGCCAGTTCATGGTGGTCGTAGGGCAGATAAGATACGTTCTCACCGCCGTAGTTCTCTTTCAAACTCTCCATGAACCAGTTGTAATCGGTGTTGTCAATGCCCTCCACGGCCTTGGCGCCAGGTTGTGCGTTCATCCAACTGGAATATCTCCATGCCGCCACTCCGCCACCTCCAGGTTCCTGGGCGATGGTGAGGGCCACCCTCTCGTCAAAGGCTCCACAGAAGAGTGCCATCTTCCCGGCGTAGGAGCAGCCGGTCACGCCGATGTGCTTCATATCGATTTTGGTGACCTCCGGGCCGAGTTGCTGCAAACCGTCGAGCAGTCGGCTGAGCCCCCAAGCCCACTGGCTGTAAGCCCCGTTCTGTGTCAGCGAAGGGTAGAGGCGGTCGAACTCATAATTCCCCCGACCGTCGGGCTTTCCGAATTGGGAGTAATTGTTGACTTGTCTCTCATTGAACACCATGGTGGCCACCGGCCTTGAGGCATACACGGCGGCGGGCAATGAGATGCCGCTCGTGCCAATCATCAGCGCGTAGGGCGGCTGGCCGGTCTTGGGGTACTTGATGGTGGCGCAAAGGTGGAGAATCTGCCCGTTGACGTTGACACTGACCGACAGCGTCTGTCCACACATCTCAGCCTTGACAGCCGATGGCGGTACGACAGGTTTCTCCCCTATCTCGTAATGTTGTATCTCCTTGGCGATTTCTCCTCGCCGCTTTCTCCAATCGGAGAACTTCTTCACCCTTCCTTTCCCATTGGACCATTCGAGGGGGTCGGTGAGGGCTTCGACTTTTCGTGCCTCCTGCCGTGTGGGCAGAATTGGCGAGACATCGGCCCCGGTGTTTTCCACGTCATAAACCAGTGGGATGGTCTTCTGCGCCGACATGGTCAAGGAGCAGAGGATGAAAGCGAAAATGAAAGACAAGTGTTTCATAAGGACATAGCTTTATAAGAGTTCGGATGCAAAGTTATCATATAATTTTCACATCTGCAAGTTTTTTAACAATAATGAGAAAAAGTAGTAACAGGCGGCATCCAACCTGTGAAATGAAAAGCCAACGAAAATGTCTGGCGTAGTGGACATTTTTTACGTTTGTGTCCAGTAGAAACTACATATCGGCCATAATTCCTCTAAAGAAAAACAATTTCTTTATCTCAACTGGTTTATAATTCCCTATTTTTTTCTAAATTTGCAGCACGATAACGAAAAACTGAAGATGGCTTTGCCACCAACCTATATTACTACGTCACCTCATCACCGAGTGGAAAATGCATAAAACACCCACCCTCCTCGCCGCCCTGCTCATGGCCACCCTGTTGCACGCAGGGGACATCGTCGTCACCCCCGACGACAACCTGCACGACGCCCTGCGCCAAGCCCGCGAGTGGCGGCGCACCAATGACCCGCGCTGCGACGGCGGCATCACCATCCACCTGAAAGGCGGACATCACCAACTGAGCGAACCACTGTTCATACGCCCGGAGGACAGTGGCACCGAAGCCTCGCCCACCATCATCCGAGGCGAAGACGGCGCCACCATCTGCGGCGACCCGCCACGGCAACACACACAACTCTTCCCCAAGGAGGGTATGGAGCGACTGCTCGGCTTCGACCCCGCCCGCCGCACCATCACCATCCCCACGCCGCCACGAGACGTACTGAAACGCCACGACGTGGAGATGGTGGTACACCAACGATGGGCTATCGCCATCCTACGCGTGAAAGCGTTCCACGTGGAGGGCGAGCGCACCATCGTCACCTTTAAGGAGCCGGAAAGTCGGTTGGAGTTCGAACACCCGTGGCCCCAGCCCATCATCGACGGCGAGCGCGGCAGCAGCAGTTTTCTCTTGCGCACCACCGAACAGCGACGAGGGGTGGAGCAACTCGTCATCGTGGCCGGGGCGGAATGCACACCCGTGCGGCACGTCACTTTCGAGAACATCACTTTCTCCGATGCTTGTTGGAACCGCCCCATTGACAAGGGACACGTCACCTTGCAGGGAGGCTTCCCCATCATCGACGCCTACAAGTTGCAAAAAGAAGGTCTGCCATGGGCCGCCACCTTGGAAAACCAAGCCTGGGTGGAGCGACCAGTGGCCGCCGTCAGCGTGACATGGTCAGAGCACGTGGACTTCCGTGGCTGCACCTTCACCCATTTGGCATCCACCGCCTTGGACTACACCATCGGCATCAGCGACTGCACCATCGAGAACAACACCTTCAACTACATCGGCGGCACCGCCATCATGGCCGGCTCCTTCGCCGAAAGCCCTCGCGAGGTACACCGGCCATACACCGACCTGGCACGCCTCTGCCAACGCCTCGTCATCCGTGGCAACCACATCAGCAACGCTTCCTGCGAGGATTGGGGAGCAGTGGGCATCGGCTGCGGCTATGTGCGTGAGACCACCATCGACGGCAACGAAGTGAGCGACGTCAACTACTCCGGCATCTGCGTGGGATGGGGATGGACACCCCTCTACACCGGCATGGAAAACAACCGCATCACCCGCAATCGCGTGGAGCGGTACGCCCAACAACTCTACGACGCAGGAGGCATCTACACCCTCTCCAACCAACCTGGTTCTCTCATCAAGGACAACATCATCAGTCCGCCCTCTCCCGCCCCCTACGCCACCAACGACCGAGGCTTCCACATCTATCTCGACGCCGAGACCGACGGTTACACCATCGAGGGAAACACATGCGAAGGAAGGCCGATAGGCAAGGAACAGACCGGCTTCAACCACCCAGGACCACAAGTCATCTTCAAATAATGAAACCAACCAACTACCACCTGTTTGACTTCATGGACTTCGACCCCGCCTTGGAGCGTGACGAAGCCCTGTGGAAAGCCCACGCCCCCTCAAAGGTGGAGGAGCGCGACGGCGACATACACATCACCATTCCCTTCCAACGGCAGTTGCACCAAGCCGACATGGCCCCCGACACCAACACCCCGCCGCGCCCCCATACCCTCGTGGTGAGGGCCTACGGGTCAACCATCCTCCGCCTGTTCATCACCATGGTAGGCGACGAGATGGTGGAGAGCGACGACATGTTGCTGCCGTGGGGGACACCCACCCCGCTGCATTTGGAGGGAGATGACATTGTGGACGACAACGGTGCCATCCGTGCCACCATCGACCTCCGCCCGCCCGTCCTCGACCACTGGAGCGACCTGTTGCCACCCCCGCAACCAGCACCAAGAATCACCTTTTACCCCGATGGCGACAAAAAAAAAGGTGTCAGGCTGAGCGACGACCATTTCTCGCCTCCACGCTACGACGCCCTGCCCATCGGCTTCGCGGAGACTGATGGGAGC
Organism: Prevotella sp.; assembly: GCA_017619755.1. Classification (GTDB taxonomy): domain Bacteria; phylum Bacteroidota; class Bacteroidia; order Bacteroidales; family Bacteroidaceae; genus Prevotella. The sequence goes on along the minus strand of JAFZRU010000052.1, from coordinate 95,230 downwards.
CACGCCGAGCGCGCCACGATGAGTTTCGAGTGCGAACCCAACGAATGTTTCGCCGGCACCGGCGAGCGTTTCCGCAAGATGGACCTCAGCGGGCAGACCTTCATGCTGAAGAACCAAGACGGACAGGGCGTGAACAACCGCCGCTGCTATAAAAACATACCCTTCTACCTCTCCAACCGCATATATGGGGCATGGTACCACACCAGCGACTACTGCAAGCTATCGCTCGCCGACCACTCCACCCGCTCCGTGCAGTTCCTCTGCGACCGCGCCACGCTCGACGTCTTCCTCATCGGAGGACGCACGCCGGCCGACATCCTCAAGGGCTACCGCACACTCACCGGCTTCCCCCAGATGCCGCCCCTCTGGTCCTTCGGCATCTGGATGAGCCGCATGACCTACTTCTCCGCCAAGGAGGTGGAAGAAATATGCAGGAGACTCCGCCAAGAACACTACCCCTGCGACGTCATACACCTCGACACCGGGTGGTTCCGCACCGATTGGCTCTGCGAATGGAAATTCAACCCCGAACGCTTTCCCGACCCTGAAGCCTTCATCCAACGCCTCGCCCGCCAAGGCTTCAAGGTGTCGCTATGGCAACTGCCATACGTGGCCAAGGGAGCCGAACAACTGAAGGAGGCGAAGGAGAAGAAATACATCGGTCCGCTGTTGAAGGAGCAAGCCGGGGAAGGCAGCAACTTTTCTGCTCTCGACTACGCCGGCACCATCGACTTCACCTATCCGGCGGCCACGGCATGGTACCAAGGGTTGTTAAGAAAACTGCTCGACATAGGCGTGAAGTGCATCAAGACCGACTTCGGCGAGAACATCCACCTCGACGCCACCTATCACGCCATGGAGCCGGAGCGTCTCAACAATCTCTACGCCCTCCTCTACCAACGGGCGGCCTACGAGGTGACACGAGAGGCAACCGGCGAAGGCATCATCTGGGCAAGGGCGGCATGGTCGGGATGCCAGCGATACCCACTCCACTGGGGCGGCGACAGCGCGAGCACATGGGACGGCATGGCCGGTTCGCTGCGCGGAGGCCTCCACCTGGGCCTCAGCGGCTTCGCCTTCTGGAGCCACGACGTGCCGGGCTTCCACTCCACGCCCGACTTCATGAACTCCCCCCTCGACGAACAGGTATATGTGCGGTGGACGCAGTTCGGCACCTTCACCTCGCATTTCCGATACCATGGCACCTGCAAGCGCGAGCCATGGCACTACCCCGCCATCGCTCCCATCGTGAAGAGTTGGTGGAAACTGCGCTACCGCCTCATCCCCTACATCGTGGAGCAAAGTCACAAAGCATGCCAAGGTGGCTGGCCCATGGTACAGGCCCTCCTCATGCGACACCCACACGACCGCCAGTGTTGGCACATCGATGATGAATACTATTTTGGAAAGGAATTTCTTGTCTGTCCCGTGATGAACAGCGAAGGGCGGCGCGACATCTACCTCCCCGAAGGGATGTGGGTGAACTTCTTCACCGGTGAGCGTCTCGACGGTGGACGGTGGCACTACAACGTGGCCTGTCCGCTGGAACGCATGCCCGTCTTCGTGCGCCCCGGCGCACAAATCCCCCTCTACCCCACCGACGTGGACAACACCGACGAGATGGACCTCGCAAGCGCCACCACGTGGACCATCGGAAAGGACTATAAAGGCTACACACTATGACCACACACTACATGCAGGGCCTCGACTGGCTCATCCTGGCGGCCTATTTCGCCATCCTGCTCATCATCGGAATATGGGCGAGTATGAAACGCGACAAGCAAGGGAGCCTCTTCCTCGCGGAACACTCTCTGCGCTGGCATCACATCGGCTTCTCCATGTGGGGCACCAACGTAGGGCCATCGATGCTCATCGCCAGTGCCAGCGCCGGCTTCACCTCCGGCATCGTGTCGGGCAACTACGCTTGGTACGCCTTCGTCTTCATCGCCATGCTCGCCTTCGTCTTCGGGCCTCGTTACCTCGGAGCAAAGGTGAGTACGCTGCCGGAGTTTATGGGCAAGCGCTACGGACAATCCACACGCAACATCCTCGCTTGGTACACCATCGTCACCATCATCATCTCCTGGCTCGCCCTCACCCTCTTCGCCGGTGGCATTCTCATCCGCCAGGTATTTGCCATTCCCATGTGGCTCTCGGCCCTCATCCTCCTGCTCATCTCCGCCTTCTTCACCATGCTCGGCGGCTTGAAGGCAGTAGCCTACACCAACGTCTATCAGATGTTGCTGCTCATCGTGGTTTCGGCGGCACTCACCATCGTGGGCCTCTCCCACGTGGGCGGCGTGTCGGCCTTGGTTTCCAAAGTGCCGACCGACTACTGGGTGCTCTTCAAACCCAACAGCGACGAGGCCTTCCCATGGCTGCCCATCGTCTTGGGTTATCCCGTCATGGGCGTATGGTTCTGGTGTACCGACCAGTCGATGGTGCAGCCCGTACTGGCAGCCCGCGACCTGCGCGAGGGGCAGTTGGGCACCAACTTCACCGGGTGGCTGAAAATCCTTGACGTGCCGCTTTACATCCTGCCCGGCGTCATCTGCTTCGCACTCTACCCCACCCTCAACAACCCCGACGAGGCCTACCTGACAATGGTGGAGAACCTCTTCCCCGTGGGAATGGTGGGACTGGTGTTTGCCGTACTGACTGCATGCTTGGTGTCCACCATCGGTTCGGCCCTCAACGCCCTGAGCACCGTCTTCACCATGGACATCTACGTGAAGAAATTCGAACCGGGAGCCTCACAGCAACGCATCAACCATGTGGGACGCATCGTGACCGTGGTGGGAGCCGCCATCGCCATCGTCCTCACCGTGGCCATCGACAGCATCAAGGGCCTCAACCTCTTCAACGTCTTCCAGTCGGTGCTGGGCTTCATCGCACCACCCATGACCGCCGTCTTCCTCTTCGGGGTGTTCTGGCCATCCGCCACCACACGCGCCGCCAACCTCACCCTCACTGCTGGCACCGCCTTCTGCCTGACCATCGGCATCCTCTACCTCTGGGGGCCCAAGAGCGACCTATGGCCTCATTTCATGATGCTATCCTTCCTCCTCTTCGTCGCCCTCGCCGCCATGATGGTGCTCGTCTCTCTCACAAGCAAGCAAGCCCCTAAAGTCCTTAAAGACCTTAAGGACTCTAAAGACCCTCAAGACCTTAAAAAAGCCCCCTCCATGCTGGCCATTTGCCTTTGGTTGGCTTTGGCCGTGGTGATGATAGGACTTTACATCTTCTTCAATTAAACATTGATCCATGGACACCTGGAAAAGCAATATGGAGGAGACCAAGCGGCACTACCTGGACTGGTGGAACCGCAAAGGTGTCATTGTCAACATGTGGGAGCATTTTCAACAAGGAGTGACACCCCATGCCGACGTGTCCCCGCCTCCTCCCCCACGTGACTTGAAACAACGCTGGTTGGACCCAGACTGGCGTTCGCAGCAACTCCACTGGTATGTGGCGAACAGTTCGCTGAAGGCCGACATATTGCCAGTGGCCAACACCCAACTGGGACCAGGGTCATTAGCTGCCATCCTCGGCGGCGTTTTCGAAGGCGGTGAGGACACCATCTGGATTCATCCTTCGCCGACGTTCGACGACACCATCCCCTTCGACCCGAAGCATCCCAACTACCTCCTTCACAAACAACTGCTACGCGCCTGCAAGGAACGGGCACAGGGGCATTATTACGTGGGCATGCCCGACCTGATGGAGGGTCTCGATGTGTTGGCGACCCTGAAAGGCACCGACCAAGCTTTGATGGACACCGTGATGCAGCCCGAGAGGGTGGAGCAACAGATGCAACGCATCAACGACATCTATTTCCAAGTGTTCGACGAACTTTACGACATCATCCGCGAGGGCGACGAGATGGCTTTCTGCTACTTCTCGGCGTGGGCTCCGGGGAAGATGACGAAATTGCAGAGCGACATCTCCACCATGCTCAGCGAGGACGACTACCGTCGCTTCGTACAACCCTTTATCAGGGAGCAATGCCAACGCATCGACTACACGCTCTACCACCTCGACGGCGTGGGAGCCATCAGGCACCTGCCAGCCTTGCTCGAAATCGACGAACTCGACGCCATACAGTGGACTCCCGGCGTGGGAGAGCCACAGGGAGGCAACAGGAAATGGCACGACCTGTACCGACGCATCCTTGACGGAGGGAAGAGCGTGATGTGCTGTTGGGTGACACTCGACGAACTGCCCTCACTGTTGGACAACATCGGCACGGAGGGCGTACACTTGGAGATGGACTTCCACAACGAGGAAGAGGTGGAGCAGGCCTTGGAAATGGTGGAACGCGCCAAGGCCGCAGCACCGAAAGCCATTGCCATGCCAAAAAGGGTGCCGCTGCCACGCAACCGCATCCTCATCCTCGACGGGGCGATGGGCACCATGATACAACGGCACCAACTGAAGGAGGAGGATTTCCGTGGCGACATCCTCGCCAATGTGGAGGGGGAGTTGAAAGGCTGCAACGACCTGCTGTGCCTCACACGCCCCGACATCATCGAGGGCATCCACCGCAAATACCTCGAAGCGGGAGCGGACCTGATAGAGACGTGCACCTTCAACGCCCAGCGCGTGTCGCTCGGCGACTACGGAGTGGCTGACTACGCCAAAGAGGTGAACAAGGCGGCATGCCGCATCGCAAGGAACGTGGCCGACGAATACTCACGACGAACACCAAACAAACCCCGTTTCGTCGTGGGGAGCGTGGGGCCCACGAGCGCCATCTGCACACCGCAAGCCACCGCCACGCCATTGCCGCAGGACGTGCTGCAACAAGCCTACGGCGAACAGATGGAGGCCCTCTTGGAAGGCGGTGTGGACGGACTGCTCATCGAGACCATCTTCGACACGCTCAACGCGCGTATCGCCGTCGAGGAGGCTATCAACACCTTTCACAAGCTCAAATGTCAGTTACCCATCATGCTGAGTTTCTCCGTGGCCACGCCCGATGGTCACAATATGCTGGGGCAGGACATCCTCCGCTTCACTGACCAACTGATGGGCGACCCGGATATCCAACCCCACATCTTCTCCATCGGCCTCAACTGTCTGAGCGACGTGGAAAAAATGACACCGCTCGTCAAGGAGATGGGGCAACGCTACGACTGCCGCATCAGCCTCTACCCTAACGCCGGACAACCCGACGACCACGGTTGCTACAGCAAGACTCCAGAAAGCCTCCTCAAAGACCTGTGGCCTCTCATCGACGGCCACTACCTCGACATCCTTGGCGGCTGCTGCGGCACCTCCGACACCTTCATCAGCACTTTCGCCCAAGCCATCGAACCGGCAAAAGGCCTGTTCATCTCGCCTCACCACCCCCAAGTCCCCAAAGTCCTTAAAGTCTTTAAAGACCCTAAAGTCCCTAAAGTCCTTAAAGACCCTAAAGACCTTAAACTCCCCCCCACCCTCTCGCTCTACGAGAGCATCCTTGGCGGCCATGCTGAAGCTGCCGTTTCCGCCACGCGGGCGGCCTTGTCATCTGGCACCACCCCGCAGGAACTCATCGACCACCAGATGGTGCCTGCCATGGCGGAGTTGGGGCGACAGTTCGAAACGGGGAAGGCCTTCGTGCCACAACTGCTGATGGCGGGCCGTGCCATGAAAGCCGCCTTGGAACAAGTGAAGACGACGGGAGAGCGAGCCGACGTAAAAAGTCTGGGCCGTGTCGTCATAGGCACGGTGAAAGGCGACCTCCACGACATCGGCAAGAACCTGGTGGCCTCCATGCTTGAAGGTTGCGGTTTCGAGGTGGTCAATGCCGGCATCGATGTCTCGGCGGAGCAATTCGTGGAGGCCGTGCGCAAGCATCACCCCGACCTTCTCTGCATGAGTGCACTGCTCACCACCACCATGACCTACATGCGGGAGGTAATCGACACCCTGAAACAAGCCGGACTGCGCCAACAGGTGAAAGTGATGGTGGGCGGTGCTCCCGTCACCCAGCGCTTTGCCGACGAAATAGGCGCCGACGGCTACAGCGACAACGCCAACTCCGCCGTCGCACTGGCCAAGGAACTGATGAGAATGGGAAAGACCGTTACGGAATAAATGAAAAGTTCTCATCTCAATTTTTTCCACTTCAATATTTGTTTATTTGAAAAAATCGAATTATCTTTGCTGCATAAACGATTTACAATATGGCAGCCAGCAAGTTTAAATATCCCATAGGCATACAGACTTTCGAAAAGATTCGCGAAGGTAATTATTTGTATGTTGACAAGACGGGCTACGTCTATCGTCTTGCACAGCAGTTCCAGTTTGTGTTTCTCAGTCGTCCGCGCCGCTTCGGCAAGTCGCTGCTACTCTCCACGATGCGGAGTTATTTCGAAGGACGCCGTGACCTGTTCGAGGGGCTGGAAGCGGGTCGGTTGGAGACGGAGTGGACACAATACCCCGTGCTGAACATCAGCCTGGCATCGGCGAAGGATGGGGGCGTAAGTTATATGAAACTACGCGCAGGCACTCAACTTGGATGGCTTGAGGAGAAATATGGCATTGAACGGAGCAGTGATGAACCGGGCGACCGTCTGGCGCAACTCATCAAAGGTTGCGCCGAGAAATATGGCAAGAAGGTGGTGGTGCTTGTCGATGAATATGACGCTCCGTTGCTCAGTGTGATGCACCAGCCGGAGCAGCTCGAAGAGATGCGCTTGGCCCTGCGGGCGTTCTACTCACCACTGAAAGACTGCGACGAGTGGCTGCGTTTCGTGTTCATCACCGGCATCTCCAAGTTCTCCCAACTCAGCATCTTCAGCGAGTTGAACAACCTGAAGCGCATCACGATGGTGCCGGAGTATTCCGCCGTCTGCGGCATCACCGAGCAGGAGCTGCATAAGCAGTGGGGCGACGCCGTGGCCGAAATGGCCGGTGACATGGGTGTCACCACCGAAGAGGCATACCGACAGTTGAAAGAGTGTTACGACGGTTACCATTTCGCTGAGGACTTGACCGACGTCTATAACCCGTTTAGCCTTTTGAACGCCCTGGTGGACAGACGCATCAAGGACCACTGGTTCGAGACGGGCACGCCGACGGTGCTGGTCAACATGCTGCAGAAGTTCAACACCGACATCACACGCTTGGAAGGTAGCATGGCCACCCGCGAGGAGTTTGATGCTCCTACCGAGAGGATGAGGAGCGTGCTGCCGCTGTTCTACCAGAGCGGCTACCTCACCATCAAGGACTACGACCGCGACACCGACACTTATACGTTGGGATTTCCCAACAACGAGGTGTACCAGGGTATGATGAATTCCCTCGCGCCTTACTACGTCTATGAGGACACTTTGGCCACCACCAACAGCATCGTCGAGATGTACCGCGCCCTCCGTGCCGGCGACCTCGACGGGATGCTGCAACGCCTAAAGGTGTTCCTTTCCTCCATCCCCTACGCAGAGGGAGCCAACACAGAGGGTCACTTCCGCCAACTGCTCTACGTGGTGTTCTCCCTCATGGGACGTTACCTGCTCACGGAGGTGCGTACTGCCATAGGCCGCATCGACGTGGTATGGCAGTCGCGCACGGATGTCTATGTCTTTGAGTTGAAGATGGACCAGTCCGCACAAAAAGCATTGGAGCAGATTGACGAGAAAGGATATATGATTCCCTTCACCTACGACGGACGTCAGTTGCATAAGATTGGCCTGTCGTTCTCGACAAAGACCCGAACCATTGAGGAATGGATGATTGCTCAGCCTTAGAAAGGTAAAAAGGAAGGCAGGCCAGTCACAAAAGTGGGCTTCAGTTTCTCATACAAGGAACACAACATCAAAAACTTGACAACAATGAAAAAGATACTCTTCACTTTCGCATTGATACTCACCACGATGTGTGTGACTGCCCAAGACGATGACACGGCTTTGTCTTCCATCTACCAAAAATTCGCTTTCACCTTGTTCGACAAGGTAGTTGAAAACAAGGAGGATGGCGGTATGAACATCATCCTCTCGCCGCTTTCCGCACAGATGGCACTCTCGATGGTGCAGAACGGTGCGGCAGGAAACACATTGGCGGAGATACAGCAGGTCTTGGGTACCTCCGCATTCTCCACGGAACAAGTCAACAAATACAACCGGAAAGTGGCAGAAAAACTCACTTACAGACCTTCTGTCAACAAAGATGAAGTTTCCAATACCTCCTACCCTGTCTGCGAGTTGGCCAATGGCACTTGGGCCAAACCTGGCATCACCTTGTACGACAGTTTTAAAGAGAAGTTGGCAACCTATTACGACGCCGAAGCCGGAACTGTGGACTTCGGAACACAAGAAGGCATCGACGTCATCAACAAATGGGCGAACGAAAAGACCCACGGCCTCATTCCCAGCATCTATGACGAACCCGACCCATACCTTTCAGCCGTACTTGCCAATGCGCTATATTTCAAGGGGAATTGGACGGTTCCTTTCGAAACCAACTATACCAAAACAAGGAAATTCCACCTGATAGACGGCCAAACTATGGACGTGGACATGATGAGGATGTTTTACGAATACTTTAAAATTTCCAAGTCCGACAAGTTCCACACGGTGACCCTGCCCTACGGAGTGAAAGGTGATTTCACCATGACCATCTTCCTGCCTACGGACAAGCAGGGCTTCCCCTCGCTCACCTACGAGGACTGGACTTTTGCAAACAAAACAAGCAAAAGTACATTGCTCAATCTCCAAATGCCCAAATTCTCCATTGATGATAATCATTCCTTGACAGACATTCTCCAAGAGTTGGGAATGGTGGAGGCATTCACACCTTTGGCGGACTTCAGCCTTGAAAGCCTCGACCCTCTGATGATTAGCAAAGTCTTCCAACTTGCCAAAATCATCGTTGACGAAGAGGGTACGGAAGCGGCAGCAGTCACGGTGATAGATGAAACAGAAACAAGCATCGGGGACGAGGAAGACCCCGAGGATTTCATCATCGACCATCCTTTCTATTTCACCATCGAAAACAAGAGTACGCAAACCATCCTTTTCATGGGACAAGTATTGACCATCACAGGATACCCCTCCGGCGACGTCAACCACGACGGTACCGTGAACGTGGTGGACGTGATGACGACGGTCAATTACGTGCTGACAGGAAACGTTCCCAACTTCCACATCGAAAACGCCGACGTGAACAACGACGGTTTGACAGACGTCTCCGACGTGATGGGTATCGTCAACATCGTGCTAAATTCACCGTCTGGCGCACCTATACAATAAAGACGGCTTGCAAGGTCAAAGCTTCATCTTGTTCAAAAGTACAAAACACATCGACCATCACCCGTCCAATCCAACTACGGACTGAAGCACGACATCATCACTGAAAGCCACATCCGTTTGGCATCCTCTTACTCATCCTTATGAAATGAATTGCATATAGGGCAATCACTCCATAGAATGACTGCCCTATAAAAGTATTATCTCCTTACAAGTCTGATAACTTCTCCAATCCAAAGCACAAAAGAAGTGGCTACTACAATGATAATCCAATCAATTGCTTTAATTCCACCTTCCGCGACATTGAACATTTCTTGAAGACCAGGTATTTCTGTTATAATGACTTGGCCAACAAAGATTACTAAGGCAATGATGATAAACCATTTTGTTTTTTTCCAAGAAATGCCTTTGAAAGCAGAATCATTGGTCATAAACGCTTTTGCATTGAAAAGGTTCCAGAACTGAAGCATTACAAAAATTGTAAAGAATAGACCGAGTTCGTATGCAGAGAGACCATTATTAGCTCCCCATACTGCATTTCCATTAAAGATGTCAGATAGACTGTTAACATCAGAATGCTGGAAGAAGACACAAATGCCAAGAAGAATGATAGTAAATATTATTCCGACGCCCAATATTCCAGAACCCATACCCTTTAGGATATGCTCGTAAACCGAACGTGGTTTTTCGTTCATAACAGTCTTTGTAGGAGGTAGTGATGCCAATGCCAAAGCCGCGAAGGTATCCATAATCAGGTTCACCCATAGCATTTGTGTTACTGTAAGAGGTGACTCCTCACCAATAAATGCTCCAATGAGCACAATGAGACATGCAGCAACATTAACAGTCATCTGGAACAGGATAAAGCGCTTGATGTTTTTATATAGAGAACGTCCCCACATAACAGCATTTGCTATCGTACTGAAAGAATTGTCAATGATAGTCATATTACTTGCCTCCTTGGCAACGGCTGTGCCATCACCCATTGAAAGTCCTACATTAGCCGCATTCAAGGCAGGAGCATCGTTTGTTCCATCACCCGTAACAGCAACAATATAGTCGAGGTCTTTAAGGATTCGAACGGCGCGTTCCTTGTCGTTAGGACGAGCACGAGAAATAATCTTAACCTTTGGAAGCCGTTTTTTTAGTTCATCATCAGTCATTGAGGCAAGCTCTGTTCCAATCAAGATATTCTCGTCTGTGTCTTCTGGTTTCCACAATCCAAGTTGTCGCCCAATTTCTTTGGCCGTCCCCGGTGCATCTCCAGTAACAATCTTCACTTGGATTCCTGCATTTATACAATCTTCAACAGCAGCAGGAACATCTGTACGAACTGGATCCTCAATACCAACAATACCCATCATATTCAGGTCATTGATGTTAATCCTCCCGTCTTTAAAAATATCATCAGCATCGTTAAGTTCTTTATATGCAAAAGCAAGAGTACGATTTGCGTGACTCTGATATTCCGCCAATTTTGTGTTGTATTTTTCAACTTCTTCATCGGTAATCTTACATAGACTCATAAGAATGTCAGGAGCACCCTTAACATATACGACACGTTTTCCAGTAACCATTGATTTTACAATGGTAGCCATATATTTCAGTTCTGTGGTGAACTGTAAACGGTCAATTACAGGTATAGATTCTCTGATATCCAAATAATTGATGCCGTGATTATGGAGCCATAAAAGAAGTGCGCCTTCAGTGGGATTTCCAATAGCCTTAATTTTATTAGCATCAGCAAAATCAAGGTTTGCAGTGGTATTGATGGCTATACATTCTTTAATAAGAGATGAATACTTATCATCACCAAGTTCCTGATTTTTTAATTCAGGGAATGCCGTGCCAACAACTTTCATTTGATTCTGTGTCAATGTGCCTGTTTTGTCGGAGCAGATAACAGAAACCGCACCCATTGTTTCGCATGCATGCATAGTACGTGGAAGCGTATTCTGTTTCATCAATCGCTTCATGCTGAAAGCAAGGCTTAATGTCACAGCCATAGGTAAACCTTCAGGAACGGCAACGACAATAAGGGTAACGGCAATCATTACAGAATCTAATGCATACTGAATAAATACTGGCCAATTCATATCGCCAGAAGTACCTACAGCAAAGTAGATAACTATGCCAATAATAGGTAGAATCATAAAAGCGAGTACCTGCCATAGTTCTATGCTTTCTTCATTCTCCTCATTCTTTTTCTTGTTGAGTCCGAAGAAAATTAAGGTTGCAAGAGCAAGTGAACCCAAAAGATAACCCGCCAAGGTCCAGTAGTTGGGGTTTGGCAACATTAAAGCGTGGCGTACAAGTCTGCCAAGAACAATTAGAATTGCCAAGCCGTAGCTGGTTTTTGTTATAAGACCTGCCAATTCATCCAATTTTTCACTAAGAGGTGTTGCTTCTCCATCTTGAACCTGTGCAGCTTCAAATACCTTTCCACAAGCAGTAGAGTCTCCTACGGCAAATACCTTTGCCACACAATCACCTTCCATGACTGTACAACCCTTCATAATATGGTTTGACGGATAAGTTGCATCCTTATCAAAATCAGCAGGATTAGTCGTTTTTTCACATTGCGGTTCTCCTGTCAATGAAGATTCATTCATTATAAGATTCATACATTCAAGAAGCTCAGCGTCGGCAGGTACTTCTTCGCCTGCATCCAATAGCACAATGTCACCTACAACAACGTCTTTTCTTGGAATCTGACAAACATTATTGTTACGAATTACCTTGACGAGAGTGTCATCATTGACTTCATTAAGACTTTTGAATGTCTTCTCATTCTGAGCTTCGAGGATGTGCGCAACAGTTGTAGCCAAAAGAACTGCCGCTGCAATACCGATGAGTTCCAAATATGGTGCCCACCCGGTTACGCCACCATATACTCCATTATAGAATGCGATGGAGCCAGAGAGCAATAGTGCGAACAACAAAATTGTGAATAGAGAATCGATGTCGAATTCCTTTTCCTCTTCATTCCATTCTCCGCCAAGGTAGGCTACAAGATATGTTAAAATAAAAAGGATAAACGACAAGACAGGAGCTATCCATAGCCCCTCATGGCTATAAATACCTGTTAGTGGTAAAACTATGGCTGCAAGGGCTGCAATTACAAAAATTGCGAGATCCACTTTTAGCAGCCAAAAATGCATACAGTCTTTAATCTTCTGCCAAACAGATTTTTCTTCTGGAGGGGTTAGAACATTGGATCCATGCTTCGCGCGGCTTTCGAGTACTTGCGCATCCGTCAAGCCAGTGTAATGATGAGTTGTTGCCATTTTTTATGTTTTTTGTTATAATGATGTTGCAAATTTATTACTATTTAACTATTTGTTTTTCATTTCGAAAACGTTGCAATTTATTCACAGTAGTCAAAGGACATTTTATTTTGCAAGGTTGCATAACTATAGCCATAATGTTATTGTCTGAGCTTTGATTGATAATTGACGCTTTGTTTCAGATACACCATCAAAAGCATTAACCCTATGATTACTACAAACAATGAAACCAAAGGCCAATTGGAGATGGAATCATACAATCCATGCAATATTGCTGGTATCGTAAATGCAAGGACATACAATCCCTTCCTATACTTGGGATAGAGATTGGCAAATGAAAGGAAGTAACCTGTTATACCGCACCAACATGCATGGAGAAAAGGCAGACTGGTCAAACGTAAAATGTTAAGATAGAATGAAACGGTATATTCTTGTTCAGCATTTACAGTCATTTGATATTCAACACCTTCCCATACTCCAAATGCAATGCCAGAGATGAGTCCATAATAAACAACAGTTTGTGGAATCAAGGGCTCTTTTGCTTTATATAAAATTATAAGAAGAGGAACAGCTTTTGTAATTTCTTCTGTAAAACCAACGCCAAGAGTAAATCCGATAATATTCAAAGGAAATACGGCTTGAGTGAACACATAAAATGGATTAAGTTGAGGTAAGCCAAATCCCCAAGCTATAAAAACAAATAACTGCGTTATGAAGAATACAGCCAACGTCGTTTTAAGTCTAACTTGTGGCGTTTTGAAACAGTCATAGAAAAATAATCCCCAGATTATTGAGAAATAAAGTGATAACTCATAAAAAACAAAGAATCCACCAAGTGGAATCTGCATAATAAGCATTGGAAAAAGACCAACCAATGCTAAAATTAAAAAACGCTGGTCTAAAAGAAATTGCTTTGAGAATAGCGTTGTTCTTGGAAACAACAGTTCACTTCCGATTGTTGAAATTTGAGAGAAAATATTGCCTTTGTCTTGTCTGTGAACTTTTAGTTTTGCACGTTTCAGATAACAACGAACGGTATGAGGTTCAGATTCGCCGACAACAATAGCCTTGTCATGTAGCAAAATTTGCCCAGAGTTGACATACGAGAGTAATGTTTGTTCATCGTATGGTCCGTATTGCTGATTATTTCGTATGATTATGATATCCATTAATGAAATCGAATATTATTCAACAATTCTTCTATATAACTGTCATAGCCTCCATCATAGGTGGAAATTACGCAAACCTTAGAGGATGCATTGTCAAATAGCATAATAAATCGCCAATAAACATAAGAGTCGTTGATTTCGTATCTTGTCACCTTAAAATAATAAGGGTATCCATTGACCTCTCTCTTCTCATTAACAATTAGTTCCTTTCTATAGCCAGAGGCTTCTTCGTTTTCCCAATTAGTCCAATAGTCGTTGATGTTCATTTCGGACTGATCATTTTCAAAATCACTACATAGAGTTATTGAACCTATTTCATCATTCTCGATAGTATAGACTTTTATTCCATTTGCCTCTTTCACTTCACAATTAAAATCCTTTGGAACAGAGAAGATTACTTTTCCATCAGTATATTCTCCATCCCGTAAAGGTGTCTCTTGAAGAAATGTTGACATTTCCTCCTCATGTGTTGAGGCCACATCTTTTATTCCCCATCCAATGAATGCCAGAGGTACAATAATCAAAGCGACAAGGAGATAATAATCTGAATTGTGTAGCTTCCTATATTCTTTAGGAATAACTTCTTGGACTTGCTCAGATAGACATAAATAGCTAAACCATATTACAGCCCAAATAAGGCTTCTGACTATATGTGAAACGCTTCCATAACCAGAGGATTCGAAATCACCTCCAAATAATGATAATAAATTGGTGGCAAATACAGCTACAATGTATGTCTTTCCAAGAAAAACAGCATTGGGTTTACGCTGAATAAAAGAGTAAACCGAGTAAATAGCCACACCTAACAGCATAACTCCAATAACGACATCACCCAATGCAAGGATTTTACTTCCCTCAAATTCTGATGGATTATATTGCATAATTGAATAAACTGCACTTATAATTCCACCTAAGGTGATAGCAAGAAGTAAAAAAGATAGCCAGCCGTGAATACTTGTATTCTCCTTTAGATAATCGCTTGTGAAAACGAACTCTCCAGAACTACTTGTTCCATCGAAAACAGGAGATTGTACTTGATTATCGAGTTCACCATCTGAGTTGGAATCCTTTTCAAGATTTATTCCTCTTGAATACGATGAACAACTAATACCATCATACACGATAGTTTCAGTACATTCATCGGTATATCTTTTCCGACATATTTCACATTGATCCTTTATTGCCATAGTTATTTTTCCTTTATACGCAAAAGCCTGCTTTAGTTGTTCTATTACCTCTTCTTCATACCCACTATTTCATAAATCTTCATCAGTGATGTTTGTAAAAGAACATAGAGCAAATGATAAAACAGTTATTGGAATGAAAAAAATTACTTTCTCATTTTATCAATTATTAACAAGTTGAACAACAATTAACCGACCTCCGTCTTCCGTCGATAAAAGTATCTTCCTTCCCTCCGTAAGAGGTACAAAACCACCTATGGGTATCTGCTTGTTATCAGTTTTATCCCATAATGAGTTGAGACGTCGATTGATAAGAATCCATTGACCTCTATGAAAATGGAAATCTCCAACAGGCTTTTTGTTCTCATCCGAAGTCTGTTCGTTTGGTTCAATGTACCGATTCACATGCCACATATAGAGTGTTTGTTTATCATAGACCATTAATCGATAATTCTCTGGACGGAAATTGCCTGGTTTGGGAGAATAATAAAGATTCAGGACAGGTAATTGCCCATGAAATTCCTTACCACAGAAAGGACAACGAGGTTTACGGGTGTTATCAAAAACAAACCAATGAGCCTCACATTGATTATTTTGGCAAGGCTGTATAAGGTCAGTCGTTTTCACTAAGGCATTTTCCCATTCTAAAGCTGTTGGACGTTTCATTGGGTCATGCAGACCATCAATAAAGGCCTTATCAAACAATGCTTTAAGATATGGCCCACATATGGTATAAGGCATTTTTGACGGGTCACCCTGCGGCAACTCAGATGGTGTTAGTTGTTGAGGCTTAACCCTATTGGTCCTGTCTGTTGGATGTTCAATAAACAATGCTTTTATACCCATTGAAAGTTCTTCGTCACGCCCCGCGTCATTAACATCGTGTACCTTCCCTCCACGAAGAGGATGCCTGTTCAAAAGATACATATAAATCAATACGGCAAGAGCATGACGGTCTGTGTAAATACTTGGCAGTTTTCGCTTCTTGTCTGTTAGTGGGAGACCTTTGGTTTCCATTACTTCAGGAGCTATAAAATCTGGAGTTCCCAACACTTCTGGAGGAAATTTGCCTGGCACAACAAGGCTATCGTCATCAATGATACATGCTGCTCCGGTTATGGGGTCTACCAATATGTTCTTATATGACAAATCCGAATGAGCAAGTCCGGCTGCATGTAGTCGACGAACAGCCCTAGCTATCTTAATGCACATGTGCAAATTGGTCAAGAATGTCCCTTTTTGGTCGGCTGGTAAAAAACGGTTCCTTAGCTTAGCCGAGGCGAACCATTTTCCCTCCTTTTCCTTTCCATTAAAGGGGCCACCACTAAAGAAGTACTTGCGGTCATAGAATGGCATGACTATTCCTGTCTTGCCATTCCATTCAACCATTTTAGTTGGCCATGCAAACATCTGTTTCCAGTAATCTCCTCCTGGGCCATTAAAGATTTTCTCTCTGTATAAACCTACAATATTGTTGATTCTTTCCCTGTCGTTAGGATTAACTGGTGTTCTGTAGAATGCCACAACGTAAGACTTGTCTGGACTGAAATAGACATCCTTCACTCCACCTTGCGCCTTGATTTCATCGATGAACTCAATGGTGCTGCCATCAGCGGCTTTCAATGTTATTTTCTGTGCCATAAGCTAATACAATATTGCAATAGTTCTATCATCGTGATTACCTCTGTCCCAAAAATCAAGCCATTCAAGAAGTTGCTCCTGAGACTTCTCATTATCATCGGTTAATTCCACTCCATTGTCAATAAGATCTTTCCAAAGAGCGTCCCACTTTTCTGGATTTTGGAGATTGGCATCTGTTTCAAACTTCGGGTCACTCACACCGTCTGTCATCAACATCAGTGCTGTGAAATCTGGATAAATCCTAAAACGAAGCCTTTGATAAAAAGCCGTAGAATCAGTAAATATTTCAGGCATTGTCAGGAATCTGGTTTGTCCTGCGAACTCTCCTTCATCCGGCATACCCAGCATATCAGCTGTATGTTTCTCGGCATCATATACGCACATGGCACCATCACCAACCCAGAAGGAGGCAACAGCCCAACCATATTCGAAACGCTTGCAAATGGCAAGAAGAAGAGTAGTTGCATAGTCTTTCAACTTTGCACCATCTTTTCTTTCTGCTTCTTTCTTGATAGCGTTATGAGCTTTTAATGCAGCATTTCCAACTATGCTGTATATCTTATCTCCTACGAGTTTTCTTGCCTCTTTGGATTCAGAATTGTCGGCAAACAACCGTATGGCATTTTCAAACTCAGAACTACTGGTTAAGGCTTCTTTGCAATGTGCGACAGATGTTTCACAGGCAATCCTTGACCCTTCACGAGAGTATTTTGCAGAGCCTGCACCATCGGCGACGGCGATGATATACCATTCCGTCTCCTTACAGTAATGAAGGAGAAAGTGATCATCACGTGGTTTCCCCTCATGAGCATGAGAACGGCCGCGCTTACTTGCTGCCACAATATCCTTACGTGGCACACCATCCTTTTCAGGTACTTTCACATATTGCATTTGTGAATCTTCCTTGAAATATTCTGTGTCTCTTGAAGTCGGAATGTCTTTCCAAAGTGTTCTTGGGTCAGGATTCAATATTAGGGTCAGTTTCCTTTCCAGCCATTCTTCACCTTCAAGAAGTCTTTTGGGCTTATAACGTAGTGTTAGAGGAAAATCTCCACCTTTTATATCCTCTGGTTGTGCAGTCCCCGAAATAACAAAGCCATTTTCTGTTTTTTCATATACCAATCCCACGGCATCGAGGCCGACAATCTCAAAATCCTCTACTCCATCAATCGAAAAATCATTTTCTGCTTTATACTGCTCACCTACTCTGCCATTAGGCAAAGTTATTGTAGCAGTATCTACAGCATTTTTAATAATAAGTCTTTCGTCCATACGCTCTTGTTTTATTTTTTCCCACAATCCACCAACAAGTCGATTTTCAAAATCAACAAACTCACTATCAGAAGGTTCTATGCCCATACGGTGCAGTATACCCAAAAAGTAGTCTTTCATCCTCGTCCTCTTGTTATGTTCATTCCACCTTCTTCTCCTTCACCTAAATAACCTTTCATTCCGCACCAAGGGCAGGAAGCAGTCTTTCCATCAGAGCACATAATATTTCCACATTCACAAACCACAACGCCAAACTGATTTCCACAACATGGACAAGTAGGCACACCACGCAATGACATAGTGTTGATGCTTCGATTAGTTTTTCCTTCGCTTAAACTAATGTAAGTTTCTTCATCTACAGGATAAGCACCAACAAGTTTGTAGTCTGTAGATTTTATGCCCAGGCTTTCCAATCCAATAATATCACTTATACGTTTTGCATACTTAATCAAGTATGTTTTCTTCGTATTTGAGCACTTGCCTAAAAGAACTACATAGTTTTCATCTACAATACAAGTTTCCTCTGTATTTACCTTCTCCAAGTTAATTCCTTCAATAGGTGCTAACTGCAAATCGTCTATTCCAGCATCAGTAACAGAAACGCTACTGGTCTTAATGGATGCCGTTACCCATTTGAAGAATGCCTTGAAAGAATACTCATCGGTCTCTTTCAGCCTTAAAACATTATCCGTTAGCTTACCCAATATATTAGTGTCCGCATTATCCCCTAATGAGATACAAACAAGATTGCACTTAGTTTTGTATTGCTTCTGCCATTTTTCTATTGCTGGATTGGGGTTGTCTGTAGGTGTACCGTCTGTAAATAAAAAGATGATAGGTTTCCAGTCTCCTTTCATTTCAATCGTTGTTTTTTGCACAGACTTTTCTATGTCGTCCATTAAGTAATTGAGAGCTGTACCAAGAGAAGTACCGCCACCAATTGGAAATTTTGGAGGATAGAATTTGTAAAGTTCTGTCAACGGTGACAGGCTTTTGGCTTTGCCTGCAAAGGCTATGACAGATACGAATACTGTTTCAAGTGCATAAGGATCTGTCCTCAATTCTTGAATGATATTCCTCATTCCATTCTCTACTTGTGCGATGGGGTCTCCCACCATCGACTCTGATACATCGATTAGGAAATAAATAGGTAATCTTCTCATATGATGTTCAATATTTAAAACGTTTATATCCATTAAATAATAGTATTACTTTCTTCAGTGATGCGATTTGTTGGCAATGTAAAGGGAAGCGGCAACCAGCAAAACTCCTATGGATAGATAGAGTAAGTCTTGAGCTTTCTCGAAAGAAATGTCAAGGGAATGTTTAAAAAATGAAACAATAAGAACCATCAATATCACTTTTCCCAATGACGATTTCAATTCGTCGATGCTTTTGATCTGCAACCATGACGGCCTTGCGTCGGCCTTGCGTTCTACAGGGTCTATCTTGTTGATGAAAAGCTCATAGATGCCCATTCCGAAAATCAAAAGAACCATAGCAAACAAGAAAATGTCCACAGAAGAAACAAATGCAGCCAATAGTTTTTCATACTCTTCAGCTTCACTGACAGAGAGCGACTTGAAAAAATCTAAAAGACCATAAATGACTACCATTGTTCCCCTTATGAACAACACAAGTGCAGATATGAGGGAGCCGACAACGGCGAAAAGCGTCAGAAATCTGGAAAAATACAATGCTGTTTCAAAAAGTCTCGAAGCCTTGGTCTTGTAATTCAAGATCTCAGGGAAATTGATAGACTTCTTCCTAAGATTGTCTAGAAGCATCTGATCCAGCTTGTCCTGATAACCTTTCATCTGTACTTTTGCCCGCAACCATTTTGCTTCTGACTCATCGATTTCACCTGGACTTTCATCATCTTCAAGGAGTAAGGAAGAAATGGCATCTACAAATAAAGCGGAAAATTCAGAGGTCACCTTGTCCTTGCTGAGGAGATTTTTGAAATCAAACAAGAAATCACCTTTCTCCTTAGTCATACCTCCATCTGAGAACAACTCTTCTCTTAGTGTTTCCACCTCCTCTTGAGAGATAAGGCCATTTGACACTATTTCTTTACGTAATTGAATTAACTTTTCCATTATTCTATGTTAAATATTTAATACTATGCGTTAGAAAGAAAAAAATCATTTTCGTCGATACCAATTATGTATGAGTCGCTATGACATTCATCCATAAAAAGGATTATGATCCAGCTTTGGAAACAAACAAAGACAAAGGACTCAAAATTACGTTTCCTGGACCTGTGATTTTCATCATACTAAGACCTTCGCCATGAAGAATGTTGCCAATTGTCCATCCTGCCTGAACATGCATAGGGTCTATGCCTTGGAGAGCCACGATGTGATTCTCGTCCACTTCTATGGTTTCGTTGGATTCCAATCGTTTCTCGATAGGAGAACCTATAGAATCAAGGAAAACAGTCGCATTTCCTTCCACTTTTTGAAAGAGTGCACCCATACCGCCCAAAAAGCCATGTGCGGAGAGCCGCAACCCCACCTGGACCTTAGATGTCGATGCCACATAATGACCACGGCGACAAACAAAAGACTCGCCCTGTAGCTTGACGGGAACAAGTGAAGACAAACGGCCAGATAGCACCATTTTCAAATCGTGGTTGGTTTGATTGGAAACCTTTACTATCAAGATATTTTCACCAGACAATGCTGATTTTACAGCTCCCAACAACATATCTCCAAAACCTCTGCCTGAACCATTGGTCATTTCCACTTCACGCGTCAACTTAGAATCCACATAAACTAGACTGCCACGCTCCGTATAGAAAGACTCACCTGGTGAGAGGATAACCTCCAACGTTTTGTATTCATATCCAACTATCTTGCAATTCATCTCTAATTCTATTTAGAAAAATGTTATTTAAATGATAATAACTAATGTGTGGCAGGAAACCCATTCTATCCTTTTTATCCAAAAAAATTTAACAATAAACGCACCCCAAGAATGATATCCTCACTTGATAGTTCAAATCCATCTTCATTCTTTTCAACTAAAGAGAGCCCGAGAAATTTTCTTGCCTCATTGCTGCCATTTGAAGCGGCTTTCTTCATCCAGTAAAGAGATAACGAATCTTCTCCTTCTTTGCGACTGGCATAGAATTGAGCCAAACAAAATTGAGCATCAGAAGAACCTGACGCAGCATTAGCTTCCAACTCCTTTAAAGAGCCTCTATTGCCTGCTAATGCTTCATTTAATAATCTTTTGTTATAATCCATTATTCTCTCTTTTAATTTTCTGGAAGACCAGATGATGAAACTTTTTAAACTTGGGCTATTAGTATTCTCTTCATTGTGTCTAAAAGATTGTTTTGGCTATTCCAATTAACAAACACCCAATTGCTATTGTATAACCGTAAAGACTTAGATAAATGCTCATCACTTCAAAAAAGACCCATTTTTCATAACTATATATATCATAACTAATGTCTGATTCTTTATAGTTTACTCCCAATAGGATTCCTACCACATCCATATCATCGGAATTGTTGTCAGTTTGGGGAGAGGAACCTGAAATCCTAACTCTAACACAATTTAAAGGAATTAATGGCAACCAAAACAATGTCAGCATTCGATAAGTTGCATATGTCGCTTGATAAACTCTATAATGACCCATGAACTCAAAGCCAATCCCTTGTATCTTATACAGCCCTAAATTATCTTCCAGAGGACGGTCTGTTGTTATTGGATAATGTTTCTTTTGTAAATACTTTTCTAAAATAAAGATGTCAAATGCTATTGCAACTATCGCAACACAACCAATTTTGAATAACAAACCATTTGTCATAAAGAAAAGAAGTGTTATTGCAGCAATTATGATAATCACTGTAAAAATATTTCTTCTTCTTGTTTTTGCCTTCTGGATGTCTAGAAATTTTACAATATCCTTTATTACAGTTTCCGCATCGTATTCATTTAACCCTTGTTGAATAAGGGCGGATTTTGCTTCCCCATAGCTTAAATGCTTATAAACAATGAGGTCGGCAGCGTAATTGTATATTGAATTGATGTAGGCGTCGATTTCTTCTTGACTCAGAACCCGATCTTGTTTATCCAACTTTATCATAAGATTCAAATCACAATGTTAACTTCTTCAGGAGGTCCGGGTAATTCAATTGCATCAGTAGTTCCTACACTCTTGCCTCCAAGCCCAATAACATCAGATACCCAAACAAAGAACTTCTTAAATGAAGTTGCATCCATTGTGTCAAGGCGGAACACCTGGTCTGTGATTTTCTGTAAAGGCTCTATTTCTGCTTTGGGACCAGCTGCACAGGCCACTATACTTGCAAAATTAAGTTTCTTAACTCTTGGAATGATGTTGTTATATTCTTGCTTGTCAGACGGTTTCCCATCCGTTAAAATAAACAGCAGAGGTCTCCAGTCTCCTTTCTGTTCAGGTGTGCCTTTTTTTACTTCTACATTTATCTTATCACACAACATCTTTAGAGCAGCTCCCATGTGAGTTGGCCCTGATTCAGGAGTTACGATGTTGGGCAATTGAAGATTTTCAAGTTCTGTAAGTGGCAAAACCTGGTTGACATCTTTGTCAAATGTGATAATGCTGATGCAAACGGTTTCAAGCGCATAGGGATCTTGGCGCAATGATGCAATCATATCAGCCAATCCTACTTTGACGCTTTCTATTGGCTCTCCTTTCATTGAGCCGCTAGTATCTATCAATATGTAAACGGGGAGATGTCTCATATTTCAAAATGTTGAAAGTGGCACAATGGTTTAGGGTCATTGTGCCACCTTTTGTTATTTATACTACAATATTCACTTCTGGCGGTGGCGGTGGTAACTCGCTCATAGTTGTCACATCACCGTGTGTATCCTCCACTTTTTGGCTACCAGTACTGATACTGGCACTGACCCACTTGAAGAATGCCTTTATCGTAGCACTATCTGCTGTGTCAAGCTGCACCACATTCTCCGTGATTTGTTTCAGGGTGTTAGTGTTTGCGCCCTGTCCCGCAGCACAAGCTACTACCATTCCAAATTTACGCTTCTTGAATTCATTCAAGCCCTTCTGCAAATCATCGGTAGGTTCACCATCAGTCATTATGAAAACTATGGGCTTCCAATCTCCTTTGACTTCCTGGGTGGTCTTCACGATTTCAGAATCAACCTTTTGTGAGAGCAAGCCTAAAGCTTCTCCTAAAGCAGTACAGCCACTTGCATCTATCTGTGGAGGTTGAAATGAAGCCAACTCAGTAAGTGGAGCTATCTGCTGCGCACTTGAATTGAATGTGATAATACTGATGTACGCTGTTTCAAGTGCATACGGGTCACTTCTAAGTGTTGAGACAAGAGTCTGGACACCATTTTTTACAGCCTCAATAGGCTCTCCATACATCGAGCCAGAGGTGTCTAGTAATAAATATACTGGTAATCTTCTCATGTTTGTAAATTGTTATTATTTGTTGTAGTCTTTTGCTACTCTGGCAATAGTGTGTACAATTGAACGGTCCTCAAAAGCATCACCGATAGCAGCAAATTTCCATTCTCCATTCCGACGATAAAGCTTTCCCATAACCA
The DNA here is from genome assembly GCA_017619755.1 of Prevotella sp. Lineage (GTDB taxonomy): Bacteria > Bacteroidota > Bacteroidia > Bacteroidales > Bacteroidaceae > Prevotella. The sequence goes on along the minus strand of JAFZRU010000052.1, from coordinate 71,874 downwards.
AAGCTCGTTTTCCAACACATTCAGTCTTAGTTGCCACATCATACTGAGCGAATACCTCTTTTACCTTTGTTGGAGTTCCTTCATACATACGAATGGAAGCATAAGGTATTCCTGAAAAATCTCCTTGATAGTCGTTGTTGTTGTAAATGTTCAAAAAGAATACAATAGAATTCACATTATGATTGACACGTGCAAGATCTACGGTAATAATTTCATTGTCTAGTCCATCATCACCATTTTGATCTCCTGTCAAATCATCGCCTGTATGGTGTAGAGCACGATCTATAGAGTCAAGTTTCCCTTTGGGTAATCCAAGACTACTAAGATTATATAAAGGTGACCAAATATGGTCTACGACCTTTCCTTCTGCATCAAACAAAAGGCAACTCAAATCCAAATCAACATCAACAACAGTTGTCGATAGTCCAAAGAAAGATTTCTTTGTAATAGCTCCCCAATTACAACCTACACAAAAATCGGTAAGTTTTGCACCACTTCCTTTTTCAAGGTTGATGCGTTGTCCTTTTTCAAGTTTAATTGCCATATTATAAATGTTTTAATCTTTACTGCCTACATTGTATTTAAATCCCCATCCATATATGCGGTCACAATCGCTGTGGCTGTCGTGGAAAGTCACAAGTTTCTTAACAGTGATAGAGTTGTCACCACCAAAATCAAGTTCTGCTATTGCGCAGAAACGCTTGTTGCTTGATTGTTGTCCCATCTCAACAACAATATCCTCATTTCCAGGTACCTTTACCTTAACAACAGCATTTGTATCAGCCCACTTAGCAGCGCCCTCAAATATGAACGTATATACGATTATTCGTTTAATGTCATTTACACCTTGGGGGTTGACGAGAATCGTCTCACCTGATGACGAGCCTCCACCACGATCATCACCTTGATGCCATATATATGGTTTTTGGTCATAACAGCCTTGTCGAGTAACTTGGTGACGATTTCCACCACGACCATGGGAGAACTGAAGCCCATCAATTAGCATTTTGGAGCCATCCCTCAACTCGTAGAAGCAACCTAAATCAAGATCGATGGGTTTTCCAAACACCTGTTTCAAGATTCCTCCCTTGCTCCAGTCGAGATTGATTATGATTTCGCCTGAGAAAGAAGAACCACCTTTTTCTAGGTTGATGCAATGTTGGTCACCAGATTTCTCTAAGATGATAGCCATTTTTATACAAATTTGTTAACAAGTTCTTCTAAACCACCTTTATGCCCTATTCCTAATGCTTGAATTTTCCATCCATTATCCTTTCGATATAGACGACAAAACTCTACAGATGCACATGTTGAAAAATCCTCTGTTAAATCATAAATGTAATCACCTTCGCTATCTGCTTGTCCTGGCTTATATAATCGTACATAGGCTCTTTCTACTTGCCCAAAATTCTGTCTGCGTTCTGCATACTTATGAATGCTTACACAGATGATAATCTCATTAATATCTTTGCGAACCCTATCAAGGTTAATGTCCATTGTCTCATCATCTCCATCTTCAGATGTTGATCCATCCTCATCATCAATAGAACCTATGACGGATAAATCAGGGTCAACAGGACGCGATTCATGTCTAATTGCTTCATTTTCATCATCAGTCCAGTTATCACGTCCGTTTGTCCATTCTTTATAACTGACTATTTTAGAAAGGTTAGAAGGCCTTACTCTATTTTCTGAATTATAGAAAACCAAATACTCATCAGAAGGAATCTTTTTGTTTATTGTCAGCATAAAAGCAGATACATCTAAATCAAAATCTTCATTCGAAGAATTGTCTTCACGAACATCCCAACCAAGGCCAATATGGAAAATATCAATACCTAGTCGAGTGTTTTGCCCTTTCTCTAAACGGATAGCCATAATCTTATTGGTATTTATTAACTAATGCTTGCAATCCTCCCTTATTACCTATACCCATGGCTTCGAATTTCCACTCTCCGTTACGACGATATAGACGGCCAAACTCAACTGCAGTTTCGATAGAGAAGTCTTCATCAAGGTCATATCGAGCTATTTCCTCATTAGTAATTGAATTGTAAATACGAATATAGGAATTACGAACTTGGCCAAAATTCTGTCTTCTTTCTTCTGCTTTGTAGATTGTGGCAGTAAAAATAATCTCTTGAACCTGTGGGTCAACTTTCTTCAAGTCGACATTCAATGTCTCATCGTCACCTCCATCACTGTTGCCGCCAGTTAAATCATCTCCTGTTGATTCCACAGAGCCATCGGGCGATTTCTGATTGTTGTAAAATACGAAATACTCATCCTTGGGAAGTTTCTTGTTGCTTCCCAACATAAATGCAGAAGCATCTAAATCAAAATCAAAACCAGAACCCTCGTTGGGATCCCAACCGAGTCCTACACTCACTTTCGACAGACCAATTTCAATACGTTGTCCTTTTTCCAATGATATTGCCATAATTGCTCAAAATTTAAATAATTACACATTTTGATGCAAATATAGCTTTATTTCTGAGGTAGATTGTGGTTGTTGCAACCTTGCAATTATAACCTATGATTAAAGATAAGACAATTTATGCAATGTTACATGGCTAACAATCGGCTCCAATATTCGGACTCTTCAAATTGACATATTTTACCTGTATTTGTATCGAAACACAAACATAATTCTGATGGAATTGCCACACAATAATTACCAAACATGTTCCTCTGAACAAGATAATCATCCGGTTGATTTAACAAATCACCTAGCTGTCTGAATTGCCTTTTTATAAGGCTTATCATAGGTAAACGATTTTCCGGCAACTCTATTTGTGGTGCCTTACTTCGTTCTCCGCCAAAGTTCTCGTAAATAATCTCATATTTCTTTTGTAAGGTAGACATACGATGATTATATCTTTCCAAAGATTTTGCTCCAGAAGGTTTATTGAAATTAATACCACCTGTGGATGATTCCATAAGAAACAGTGTGTATAGGGCTTTTTCCCTTCTATGCAAACCGGAAATTTTGGTTTCTGCTTCAGCAAGGATGATGTCACCATGCACGAAATCAATAACAACACTGCTTCTAATACCTTTTTTATAAACATATGAGTCAAAGATTTGTTTGTGAAAACCATGATAAACAAATCTTCCCTTTTCTTCATATATAGGGTTTAGAATGCGTGGTTTGAACATTGAGACAAAAGTGTCAACCAAGCGTCTTGCGAATATTAGAGCATCTTCTTCTATGGTGAGAACAAGAAAATTATCATAGTTTTTACCTCCAATATACGATGTTCCGACTCTTAGCATAAATGAAGGCAAAGAATGTTCAAGACCATCGATTTTCATGTGGCCTACTATTTCTGATTTACAAAAATCAGACGTACTCAATGCTGTAAGCTGTTTTGCAACATGTTCTATTTGGCTCTCATTGATTGATGGATATAGAAAAGATATAAGAGTGTCCAATTCTTCTTTTGACAAAGATCGATAGTGCTCACCTACTTTTGGAATATATACAAAATTAAGTCCTACCAAACGCAGCTCATTAAAGATTTCTCTATAATGAGTGGAGATTTCTCTATTTGCTTCTTTATAGTATTCTCCTTCGATATAAAGGACTTGTGAGTTATCTGTTGTTATGTCATCTGGCAATTCTACAGAAAAAACATTTGATTGTTCAGACAGTTTATTCGAAAGACATGCAATAACTGCTAATAGGTGCATGGCTTCTTCCCTGGAGCATGCATTATCAGATAAGGCCATTCCGCGTAAATCCCCCCATAAGTCTTGCTTCAGGCTCTCTGGTGAAAATTTTAAAGAATGAAAAGCATCAGCCATAGTGAGAGAGTCGGCAACTATCTCATCTTCACGCTTAATACTGTATTTACAACGTATGCTATTAAGGAACTCTATTTCCTGTACGTCAATAATTGCATCAGCTTTTACCATATCTGATACAATGCGCATAATACTGGCACGTTCTATCTGCTTCATTCCTTAGCGATACCGCCAGCATTCCCCTTAGCAAGCGAAATAGATACTTAACAGAAGAGGCACATCAAAAAAGCGTGGGGAATCTTACTTGTCGCTCATCCCGCTTGTCAAGGCTCTAGCATTGCCCACCATAGAAGAACGAGCAACGCCGATAGCCCACGCCGATATGTAAATAGCCCCCGATGCCATAATACTGAGCTTTGAACTCAATATACAGACAAAGGGGATGCGTAAATACACATCCCGAGGACATCTACTGTTGCCTCATCCTTGACTATGGTTTGGATTTGCTAGATTCAGACAAGCCAAAGACAAGACGTCCGTAAACGCCTTTTGTATGTCATTATCTCAATCTCACCCTAAATCCTTCATTGAGAAATTGCATTAATGCCTTTCTCTTGGGCTCAACGTGAGTTATCTTTGCTCCAAAAGCACTTTTGTGCCTTTTTTGTTCAGACATTGAGTAACAGCTGCAAAATTATAAAAAAAATACTTTTTGATGTCAATTTCTACGTTTTTTTTGATAAATATTTCAATCTGCTACGATTGGTAAAATCTATCTGTAGTCTCTTTCATAGAAAAATTAACTATGACCGCAACGCGGTCACCAATCAACAACCCAGAGTACGAGCATAGCAAACACTTTGGGATTGAAGGTATCGTCCATCTACTCCGCCCCTAATGGGGTCGAGGAAAAAATGTTGAATTTCATTCGACCATTTTCATACTCGGCATAAAGAGCAAACTATTCTGCAGTCGCTCTATCAAATGGTTCTATTTAGTGAGGAGGCACCATTTCAGAGTGCACATATTTGCCATCGTGTTTCCGCAGATTCTACGGACTCTTCGATTACTAAGCGGTAACACTTTCAGTGTCAATCGCCAACCATCGAATTAATTCCACCAAAAGCGGTGTATTTTCTCATTTTTTCTTTTCCAATTGCTTCACAGAACCCCAAAATCCGGAATAGATATCAAACCATAACTCATCCCCCTTCTGCATATAGAACCTGTTAGGGTTATTGATGACAAAATGGTCGAAATCCCTTTTGACATTACCAACCTCATCTTCTATGATGTTTCCGTCGAATATGATGATGCCATACGGAGAAAATGTGTCTGTGAGTTTGACTTTCATTCGTTTCCACGAGTAATCAATGTCTGTAATCTTGCCTTTGGGCAACTGGTCGTAATTCTCATCCAACCATATCTTTTGTTCCTCCGCAGTCGAGCACCCTAATGGATACTGAAAATAAACTGTCTTACCCTTTGTATAACCCTTTTCCTTAAATTCGCGTCTTGTCTCACGGACATCTTCACTCATATTTTGCTTGAGTCTTAGCCAAAATCTCTTCAACGGATTTGATTTCTTCACTATAAAGTTGCCGGAACTTGGTACGATATCTTCTTCAGTAGAATAATCCAAACCTTGAATCTTTTTCTTGTAATATGCTTTCAAAATCACACCTGACATATCATCAGGGTGGATTACTTTCTTATCAAGAAAATACCGCTGAAGTCGGGAACCTCCCCACAACCCCCAATTGTTCCTTATCCACATTCCTAAACTATGATGACATACGGCGCCAAAATCTTCCAAGGAAAGGGAGTCGGTAATGTAGCGTTTATCCTCAGGACTAATAATCACATCCAAAGAGTCAATGGCTTCGTCTATGTCCTTGGGAATATAGATTCCATCGATTCTATCCACGTGGTACCGATAGTCTCGCTGAAATGAAACTTTCTCCTGTGCGGCTGATGAAACACACAGAAGAAGTGCCACAAAAATGAGGGTCGTTGTTTTGTTTGTCATGTTTTTTTAAACCTGATTACATTGCGTCATATCACTCGATGACGGACATCCTCATTTCAATGTCATCAATCGGCCTGTCACCACGCCTCGTGGCGGTGCCTTGTATCATTTCCACGACATCAAGACCTTCCTCCACCTCTCCAAAGACGGTGTATTGCCCGTCAAGATGCGGAGTGCCGCCAATCGTTGAGTAAATCTTCACTTGCTCGTCGGAAAGGCCAACACTTCCTACCTTTTTCTCTGCTTCCGCCAACAACCTGTCCTGCAACTCCTGCAGTCCGGCACGATTCCTATCCTTTCGTAGTTGGATTATCTCTGCACGGTGCTCGGTGGCAAGGGCGTTGAAAGCTTCCTGAACTCGCTGCATACGCAACTGCTTGGAGAACTGACGCAGTTGTCCCTCACCATACACCTGCCCATAGACGATATAGAACTGTGAACCGCTGCTCCTTCGCTCAGGATTCACCTGGTCTCCCTGCCGGGCAGCGGCCAATGCTCCACGCTTATGAAACAGAGTATCCTTGATCTCTGCCTCAATGGTGTAACCCGGGCCACCAGCCCCCAGCATCTTGCCAGGGAGAGCACCCTTTGAGTCGGGATCGCCTCCCTGTATCATAAAATCCTTGATAACCCTGTGGAACAACGTTCCATCATAATAACCTTCTCTCACCAGTTTCAGGAAATTGTCACGATGAAGAGGGGTCTCGTCATATAGGCGAACAACGATGTCGCCCAGCATGGTCATTATTCTTACTTTCATAATCATTGAATTTTTCGCATGCAAAATTAAGGAAAAAAGAGCAAATATGCAAAGACGAGACCTATTTCACCACCTTCTTGCCATTGACGATGTAGATGCCGTGCTTCAGGTCATGGGTTGAGGAAATTTTTCGTCCACTGAGGTCGTACATCACATTGTCGTGACGCTGCGGCTCATCGGCACTCACCACGTCGATGCCTAACAACGTGCGGTTCTGCCCGAAGAAGAAGAGGCGGAAACTATCGAACATGGTCCAGTAATAAGTGAGAGCCTTGGTGCATCGCAGACCCACGCGCAGCGTGCTGTTAGGTTCCGTCACCTCTGCCGTCACACTGCTCCTGTAAAGATCCTTGGCAAAGTATTTCTCGGCTCCCACCATGCAGTTGGGAATGTACGTGCCGTCGGCCATCTTGCGGTCGCTGCCCCATCCTCCGTCATCGAAGAGCGCAGCGGGCTGCCTGTCGTCGCAGATGTGGCAGATGGCAGCGGCTTCGTTATTGATATACAACGATGAGGTCACCTCGGCATTGCCCGTCCTATAGGGAGCAAAGATGTCGTCGGCGCTGCCTGGCCTTTGGAAAGCATTCGCCTTCAACTGATAGACGCCCGAGGGCATTTGTTCGAGTGTCTGGTAGAAATTGAACGTGCGCTCATAGAACTCCGCCCCCTTGGCATCATATCCGGGTGCTCCGTTGGAGGAACTCCATCCCGTGGTGGCATCGTTGTCGAAATCGGGATTCTCCAACATAAAGGTGAGGTCGAACGGATGGTTGATGTCGGAAGCCGCGACGCTTGAGAGGAACTCCATCCCTGCGTTGCGCGCTTGTTCTGCCAGCTGTTCCACCTCCTTGCCCTTGGTACACGCCTTGCCCTGATTCTCTATGGTCTCCAAGAGAGCAGCCAACTTGTCATCGGCGCCCTCCACAGCCTCCGTGTGGGGTGTTTGGGCGAGTTTCCGTATCTGCTCCAACACCTTTTCCAATTCTTGCAGGGCCACATCAAGGTCGCCATTGTCAAAATTCATAGCCTCTTCCCCTGTGAGGATGAGCCATCGCTGCGTGGTGGCCGACTTGGCGATGCTCCATGCCGCCGTAGCGGTCTTTCCGTTAGCATTGGCGACCAACGCGGGCGGATTGGACGAGCTCTCAGGGTGTATGATGTAATACCCCCGATACCCATCGACGTCCACCCGTCCCCGCATGAGGTGGAAATTGTCGGCAGCGGTGGGCTTGGTGTGCATGGCGGTCTTGATGCCGCCTGAGTAGGTCATATAATACCCCGAAGCGGCATTGCGCAACTGGTAATATTGGTTGGACGGAGTGAAGGTGAGATACCATGCTGCGGCATCGTCGGCAGCAGCCTCCTCCGCCGACATGGTCACCCATTGCAACTGATGGGTGGATGTTTCCACGAGGTATGCGCTGCGTAGTCCACGCTTGGCATCTTCGTTCTTGATGTAATACTTCACACCCTCCTCATGGTTGAAGGAATAATAAGGGAGGGCATAGCCGATTTCCGCAGACCCCGGGAGGCCGTCCTCATTGAGGGCCTGGGCCAGAATGCCCATCATGCAATAGAGGTTGTCGGAATGGGTGTCTTCGTGTGCTCCGTTGCACCCGTATGGCCAGAGGTGCATGTCATCGCCGGTGATGACCGCCGTGGCGCTGTTGTCCCAGAAGCGGACCGCCTCGGTGACACGGTCCCCCAACCAAGTGCCTCGATTGCCGTCGGACCGCATGTCAGCCGACCACCACATACCGTGCGTGCCGACGCCGATGCCGTGCAAGGCCTCGTGCATGATGGTGCCGGGCTGCTGGTAACTGGAACTGGCTCCCACACGCATGCCACCGCCATATCCGCAGTCGGCGGTCGGGGTGCCGGGACTATAGGTGACGCTGATGCCGAAACCGTGTATGCTCGACAAGTTGTTCCAATAATAGTCCATGGAGGTGTTGATGGCATAGTTGATGCGGTCGTTGGTAGCCTCGTCACCGCCATTGTTGTACCAATGCCCGATGGTGCCTTTGGGAACGGTGACAACCTTCAGGACGTCGCCGTAGCCCACGGCATAGTTCTTGTCAATCGCGTAGGCACGGATGTAATAGACGGTGGCGGGCTTCAGGTCGCGCAGCCAGTAGATCCGACCCTCCTGATTCAGGTATTCGGTGGTGCGGCTGTCTGTCACCTTCGGGTCGGGATGCTCGGCCCAGCAGAAGCCTTGCTCAAGGATGTTTCCGCCCTTGACGGTGCTGCGCCCGAAAGCCCAGGTGGCACCTCTTAGGAATCGCTTGTCGGTGGTCACCTCCGGCCCCTGACCACTGCCGTTGGCAATCTTGAACTCGAAAGAGGCTTTCTGCAAGGCATCTATGGCGGCCAAGGCTATGGCATCCGTGGACTCCGTGCTGTCATATACCTGTTGTGCAGCGTCAATCGCAGCTTGATAGGCAGCCTTTTCGGTTGCCGTGGATGCTTCTATTTCATTCTTGGCATCGGCGATGGCCGCAGCCAACTGTGCAAACACTTTCTGGGAGGTCGCTGCCGTCTGATAAGCCGCCTCCAACTGTGCAGCCGCCTTCCCCCACCCTTCTGTTGTCTTCTGAGGCAGCAGTTTCCGGGCCTCGTCGATGGCTGTCTGCAACGACTGCCGTGCGGCCTCGTTCATCTTCTGCACCACCAACTGTTCTGCTTGGGCGATGAGTTCGGCAAACTGTGCCTTCACGTCATCAAAGTTGTCGCCGACGTACTCCAACCTGAAATGGTCCACCGCCAACCAGTTGCCTGTAGCCCCTTCGGCCTTGAACCCGATTTTCAGTTGTTCGCTCACTAACACGAAGTCCAAGGTGTAGTCACCTCGTATGGTGACGGCCTGTTGGTGTCCGTTGGCGAAGATGCAGGCTCCGCTCTGTGGCACGGTGGGTGTGTCTTCCTGGATGTTCTGGGCCACGGCCTTGAGGTGGTAGCGTCCGGGCTTCATGCCTTGCAGCACTTGTTCCACCTGTCCATCGCCCACGGCACCACCACGGCCAGTCCACCGCTCGACATAGAAGGTGCCGTTCTTGATGCTGAACACCGAGTTGCTCTGCAAGGCCATCCCCGTGGCCGTCCAGCCGGTGAAATCGCCTTTCTCGAAACTGGGATTCACGATGGATGAGGTGAGGTCAAGGGGCTGGTCGGTGCTGGCATTGGCACGACGATATTTATCGCAGACCTCCTCCAAGGCGACGATGGCCGCTGCCTGTTCCTCTGCCGTGGCCGATGTGTTTGAAGCCACACCATGCGCGGCATCGATGGCCTCCTTCAGTTGTTCGGCCAGTTTCCCACTTCCATCGCCATAAAGGGTTTCAGCTGCTGCGATGGCCTCGCCAAGGGGAGCACTGAGGTCAGTACCCACTTGAGTAAGCCTGAAGTTGTCGAGGGCCAACCAGTTGCCTGTGGCATCGACGGCTTCGAAGCCTATGGTCACGGTGCCGGAGATGAAATCGAAGGGCACCTTGTAGGTGTTGCGAATCGTGACATCGGTCTTGGCACTGCCGGCAAAGACACGGGCTCCCTTCTGGGCAGCCGTGGGCGTATCTTCCTGGATGTTCTGGGCTGCCACGGACAATTCATAGTTGCCGGGAGGAAGCGAAGTCAACTGCTGGCTCACACTTGCAGAGCCTACGGCACCGCCGCGCCCCGTCCATTTCTCAACGTAAGTGTTTCCGCTTTTCAGCGTGAACACGCTGTTGGTCTGGGTGCCCATGCTCTTGTATGTCCAACCGGTCATGCCCGATTCGAAACTGGGGTTCTTGATACTCGATGTATAGTCGGTCTGTGCATACATCACCAAAGCGATTGCCCACATGCAAACCAACAAAAAGACCTTGTTCTTCATATTCTGTCAGGTTAAATTGTTATGGTTGCAAATTTAGGAAAAAATATGCAAACTACAAGGTTTATTCTCGATTTTTTAATGATTATCCCCATATTTCCGTAAGGGATAAATTGAGATTCACTCATGATATTTCGTTGTAAATGGCCTGGTGTGAAATTAGGAACAGACTTTATGTTATAATCTCTCCATACTCAGTCATTCAATGACGGAATGTGAAAAACAAATTGGATTTCAGACAATCGTCGAACAACTGTTCCACACGAAAAAGATTATTTCATTTTTTGGTGGTTTCGCTTTGAGATTCTATGCGATTCAGATAATCGATAATCTGTACCGAATTACTTTTCACCCGGTTTATCGACGGTGAGAGTGATGGAGGAAGTACGAGCGGAGAATGCCGGTGCATATACACACTGGACGATGCAAGTGCCCGTTTCATATTTTCCTGGGCGGTCCACATAATACTCCGTTTCGAGCACCGTGGTGCCCTTTCTCAACCTGTCGGCGTAGAAATACGTGGCGTTGTCCTTCATGACACGATAGCAGCCATTACGGTAGCCACTGACCACATCCACCGGTTCGAGACAAGCGGCACGCTTGTCGATGATTTGCACAAAATCATAATCCTGGTCAGCCTTGATGGTGATGCGCACACGCACCTTGTCGCCCACCTGCAGATGATCGACGTCACCGACGATTTCACGCGTCACCGACATACCCATGGAAGCATCGCCCACATCCCGCGTCTTGCGCAGGGACTGAGTGACCACCGTACCCCAGGAAGTATGCGGCGTTGTCTTGACGATGTTCAGTTTCCCCTGCACCTCATCAGCCACCACCATTTTGACATAACCCATTCCCGCCGTTGGAGCCTTATGCTGCAAGGGCTTACCGTCCAACGTGAAAGTCGTCTCCTGACCGGCAGCAGCCAGTTTTGCAGACATCTCATCGCTACTGTCACCGAGGAAGGCATGGATGGCATTGACGCTGTTGATGACACTGCCCCACCCTTTTGTGCGTCGCTGCGAGAGCAGCCACCTCCGCATCAGTTCCACCGACACGGTATCCTCCGGTTCCACAAGTCTCAGCGCCTCGATGGCCATGGTCACCGTGGGGATTGTCGCATCACACCAAGTATATTGCGCCCGTGGCGTGTCGAAATACATACCCCGCACAGGCGAGGTCACGGCATATTCCTTGAGGCTTTGCAAATAAGCATGCGCCTTGCTTTTCTGTCCGTCGTGGGCCATGATCACCGCACATGCCGCCTTTCCGAAAATGGTGAGGTCCAGTTTGCTTCCCCTCACGAAATCCATCAACTGTTTTCTCACTTTCTGGGTCTCCGCATCAGGCTTGTCACCCACCAGTGCGCAGATATACAGATAGTGCAGCATGTCCTCCGTGGGAGTTTCCATCTTTTCCTCACGCTCCACATCCTCCTTCATCTGCTTGTCCAGATATTTCAGTCCTTGACCGAGCATTTTCTCGACATCGAAATCTCGATGCTGATTGTCCGACACTCTCATTGTCCTGTTGAGCCTTGCCAGAATCTCCATAACAGCCAAAGTGGTGTATTTCGAACTGGGCATTCCTTTCCACCATGCCCATCCGCCATCCGAACGCTGAAGGGTTTTCAATCTTGAAACTGCTTGTTCGATACGCATGTTCATCGTGGGCTTGTCGAAGAACTTCATCAGGTTTTTCCTGTCCGACGTCTCCCATTTGGCATCCATCACCCATGGCGTCTCCTCCAAAACAATCCCATACATGCCGTCGTTCCGCTGCAATTCACCTATCAGCGGACTGTCATCTTCGGGGATTTCCCTCCATTGACTGATGACCCTGCCGGGCAATGGCGAAGTGTTGAGAATTTTCTCCCCCAACCTATTGACATAGAGTGCAATGGCTTGGGAGATGGCATTTTCCTCTGGACGGGCGGTGAAAGTGGGCATTGCCGTCACCATCATCCAAGCCGGGTTGTCGGTGTATTCGATGGTCATGCTGCGGTGTTGATCGCTGCCCTGCAGCATGCTGTCCACATCAACAGTCAGCGTCGTCGGCTTATGCATGGTGAAAGCGTAGGAGTCGGTTGTCATCTCACGGTCGGGCAACACCGGCAGGAAGCCCTGCTCGCCGTCGGCAAAGTCGCTTCCGCTCACGCTGACACGGCACACGAGGAGGTTGGCGGTGCCATCAGGAACAAAGGAAAAGGCTACCGGCGTGGTGGCATTCTTCTCCACGAAGAAATCACATTTGTCGGCGAAAACCACCTTTTCAGTCTCTGCATCCACCAACTGTATGGCCGCCACACCCGACTGCGACTTGTCGCCCAAGTTGGAAACCCTTGCCGAGATGGTGGCCTGGTCGCCCACTCTCAAGAATCTTGGCAAATTGGGCTGCACCATCACCTCTTTTTGCGCGACAGCCGTGCAGTCCATCATCCCCATGTTCATGTCAAGGTCGTGAGCCATGCCCAAAAACCTCCATGTGGTGACGCTCTCGGGCAGTTTGAACTTGATGGCCAACGAACCGTCATCACCGGCCATGAGGTTGGGATAAAAGAAAGCTGTCTCGTTCAAATTCTCACGAATGGGCGCCTGGGCAGCCGATTCCATCTCAGAATTTTGCAATTCATCATTCATGGGGGGCAAATAGCCATTGCTCCTATAGGCATAGACGCGGGAGGAACTTCCTCTTCCCGAAGAAGCGCCTCTTATCCGTATGCCGGCGACACGTCCCATCAAAGCAGCCGATATAGTTTTTTGTGTTCCATATCCCACCACCACGATTTCATTCAAGCGGCTTTCATCTTCCATTAGTTGCAAGACGGTGTACTTTCCCTTGTGAAGGGTCTCTTTCAACGAAACATAACCAACGTATGAGACAACGACCTCCAAATCCTTGTCGGATTTGATTTCAAACTCTCCGTCAATGTTCGTCACCGTTCCCTTGTGGGTATCGCTTAGAAACACGGTGGCGCCGATGATGGGCTCTCCCTCCTCGTCAACAACAATGCCCGACACATAGCCCCGTCGGCCTTGTTTCCTGACTTTTTTGTCCATGATCTTTGACACTTTGGCAAAATAAGCCAACGTATGATCAGTAGCCCTCAGCGACAGCAAGTCGTTGTCGAAATGGCTCAAGGATAAAGGATTGACGGGTAATTGCGGCCAAACCGTGGCAATTCCTGTTTTCCTCAGATTGGAGATATTCGGTTTCTTCCAATTGGTAGAAGCCGTGTAGAATCCCAACATCTGGCTTTTCCTCGACCACTGTGGCTTTTCAATCTGGTCGAGCGAGGCATCATAGAGTACGGCCAACAGCTGCGCCTTGGCCGGCGTGCCGTCGGTCTGTCGTATTTTCATCGTCCATTCCTCCTGCTGTCCCGGACTGAGACGGTCGCGGAACGTCTCCCAGTTCATATTGAGTTGGCGCTCCTTCATTGGCGTCTCGATGATGGCTTTCTCCCGATAGACCACCCCGTCCCTGACAAAGGCGAAAGTCATGCAAATGCCCGCCCCATATTCAGACCGGTAGGTGAACGAGCGGTTGTACATCTCGTCGTTGAGCCAGAAAGAACCTCCTTCGAGTCTTTTGTTGTCCGCAAACAAATCATAGACCACAAAAACGTCTTTGAGGGAGGTGCCGAACTGCACATCCACTTTGCCTCCATCGTTGGGGAAGCGTGTGTCGCTTTGGGCGAAGCACTCCCGTGTGAACGTTCCCGGCCGCCGCGCTTGATAATCGACGATGAAGAAAGTGGATTTCACCGTGTCGTTGTCATACACCGCATATAAAGTATGCTCACCCGGAAGTTTCAGCCTGTCACCATCCGGCATCGTGGCTTGTGTGTTGGCCTTGACCGTGAAAGGCTTTTCCGGACTGTCGATGTAGCATGTCACCACGGTGTCGATGGGTTCTCCCCACTTGTCGGAGAGTTGCACGTTCATGGTTTTCTGAGAGGCGATGTCCATCTTTTCCTTTGGCCAATCCACTGTCAAGTCATGGTTCTTATTAGCCATGGTGAGTGTTTTCTCCGCCTCGTGCGTCTCCCCTCCCAGGTCGGTGACAGTGGCTTTCACCTGAAACACCCACTTGGGATTCTCCTCATCCGTTTCCGGTGTCTGCAAGGGGATCTTCACGACGAACGAACCCTGTTGGTCGGCCAGCACCGTATTCTCAAAGATTTGGGTCAAAGAAGATCTGTTCAACCCTCTCTTCACGGTGTATCGCACCTGTGCTCCCGCCATCGGCGCACCGGAGAAAGCGGTGGCACAGCCCTTGAGCGTCAGGGAATCCTCGTCCTCCACAGAACTGCCATTGGCTAATGGTTGTAGAGGCAGGAAATCCACCTTGAACGTCGGTCGCTTGTAATCCTCCACCCTGAACCCCAGATAACTATAACACTTTTTCCCCGAAGACGCACGGATAGAGAAGGCTCCGTTTCGCCCGCCCTCAGGTATCTTGAAGTTGAAGAATGATGTGCCATAGTCATCAGCGACAACGGTGGTATCCTTCACCATGGTGTTGTTGGGGTCTGAGACAAACACATAGATTTCTCTCCCTGCCAAAGGTTTGATATGTGTGTTCTTGCTGTTTTGGAATGTCACCAAGGCCACACTCATCTCCTGCCCAGGCCTGTAGATGGCGCGGTCGGTGTAGATGTGTATCATCTTTTGTGAACTCTGTTCACCCTTGCCAAAATAGCCGATGCCTCCCATCTCCATAGGTGGCGAGGCATGGTCGTCATCGGTGGAGGCATACACCCACATACCATACTCACGTTTTCCTGAGATGATAACCTCTCCGTTGGCGTCAGCCTGAAAAACCTTCACATCATTGGGTTTATACTGATTGTATTGAGAAATCATGGCTCCTGCAATGGGATGGCCCGTTGTTCCCCTGACCGCCACTAATCGGATTCGTGATTTCGGCAGAGGCTCCGCTAACAGATACACATCACTGACCGTGAAGAGAAACCTCATGGTGTCGATGGCACATTCGTCGGCAGTAAGTTCGGCCATATAAATCCCTGTGGGCAGCCCCTCCATCCTGAGTGTGTCGGAAAACAGTTGCCAGTCGTTGGGCATGTGGAGTTGTTTCCGGTATTCAGCCACGCTGTTATCGTCCAAATATTCGCGTATCCGTTTATAATAGTAATTCATGCTTAAATTACCATTCTGTATCTTGGTCATTTGGGCCTGACTGGCATGGAGAGGCATGATACGCAGATTGACCGATTTCACATTCCGTATATCGTATAACCTGACCACCCTGGAGGAATCCGGCAGCAATCTGTTCTCTCCCATGTCCACCTTGAACGTTGGCCGTGTGAGTTCGCTCCTAAAATTCCTCAGCGTGTTGGTGTTTTTCCATTCGGGCCATTTGTTGATGGCCTCGTCGAGATACGCCATTTTCTCCTCCACGGAGAAACGTTTTCCCACGCACATCAACTTGTATCTTGCGATGGCCACCTCGCAGCATGCAGGAATGTCCCCATACAAGGCAATGAGCGAATCAAGTTGCGCCATCAACTTTCTCCTGTTTTCCGGCTCCACCTCGCCTTTTTGGTTGGCATAGTCATGCACCGCCATAGAGAATGCGGCATACATTTCCGCCCGCCGGTTGCCGGTCTCGGCATAATAATCGCGCATGGCCTGGTAATTATCCGTCTGGATGCCGATGACCGATAGCAGGTCGTTGTCGAAGATTTCACTGTCCGTGCCTGTAGAGACAAACGGTTGAAGGGCCTCGGCCTTGTTGGACGCCAACAGTTGCACATGCTCCACCGCTTTCCTTCGGTATTTCTCCGCCTCCTCGATGTCGTAGTCACCAATTTTCATCACATTGGCCAAGACCGTCTGATAGACAGCCGCCAAGGTGGGGTTCCACGTGTTGGCCGACCGTTCCTCTTCCACGAAATTGTTGATGACTCCTGGAATGGAATCGGGTGAGATGTCCCCTGCCAATGAAGCCTTCATCATCTCGGCAGCGAGCAGTTGCCCGTAATTGGCCTCATGCCTGGCTTTCGCCATGATTTGGTCCATCACCCCCATCTGTGAGCGTGGCAGGTGCTGGACGGAATACTTATAGGCTTGTCTCCACAGGGAATGATAACTGCGCTTTGTCACATTTGTTTTGGAAAGGGAACCTACGGTTTCGGCGGGATGCAGTTTGTGATTGGCCATTTTAAGCGAGACCACGCCGACATCGCCATTCTGACAAGTTTTCTCATAGTCCGCGTAACTCACGTGGGTGATATGGATGACCGCCTTTGACGCGGCGCACGGTATGACGAAATAACCATCGTCATTGGTCACTCCTTGATTGAGGGTGTCCCTGCTATTGACCGACAGCAAGGTCACATTGGCAAAACGCACGGGAATGTGGTTCGCACCCAGCACCTGGCCGATGAAGCGCACTGAGTCGCGCTGCGTACATTCCACAAAGATGTCGGTGTTGAGTTGGGTGATCCGCATGGGATAGTAGCCGCACACCTGTCTGACGGCTTGCAGGATGGTGGATTCCCGCACTGATGTGGTGACCCGGAAATCCTCCAAGTCGTCATAAACGAAATTGACGGTGATGGTGTCGAAGTCGTTGTCCAACGTAAGGAGGGCTTCCGACAGAGAGACATCCTCGAAATCGTGGTTCACGGTCTGTGCCTGTGCTGCGGCCAATGGCAGGATGACAACAAGGAAAAGTATGGCAAGTCGTTTCATTGCTTGATGGATGATTGGAGGTGGGAGTTTTCTATTCGATGATGATGGTGGTGGGAGTGGCAGTCACTTTGAATTGCTTGAACTGTGAAATGCGCTGCAGGAAGACTTCAAGTCCTGCCTCGCGGTTCCATTTCAAGTGCAGTCGTATATGGCGTTTTTGCTCGTTTTTGAAGACGGGCGTCACTTTGTATTCCTTTCCCACGGTCTGCATGATGTTTTCCAATGTCTCGTCTTGAAAGACAACAATGGGATTGGTGCGAGGATGCGAGTCTGTCAATTCCCTTTGTTGGGGTTGACTATCAGCGGTTGGCGATGGTGTATCCTTTTCCGCCACCACTGCCGGTTGTTCCTCTGACGGCTTCGCCTTACCCATGGGCAGGAATGCCGCGACAGCAAGGCCCGAAATGAGGAAGACACCGATGAAGATGGCCACCTTGCGCCAAAGCCTTCGTTTGTTTCCCATGGCAATGGTCACGGCGACGTTTTGCTCGATGCTTTGTTGCTCCGTCTCCCTTTGTGCATTGAAAGCCTGTGCTGCCAAAACCATGACGGCATAAGTGGCTCTCATGTCATCATCTTGCAGCGTCTTTTGTATTTGTTCCTCGGAAAACTCATACGGCTTGTCGGTGAGTTCCAGTAGTTGTTGTATTTTGTCGGGCATGGCAGAAATGATTAGGTGGTGGGAATGGCGGACTTTAATATGGAAATGGCTTTTGCGAGGTGTTTATAGACTGCGGCTTTGCTGATGTGAAGACGGTCGGCAATTTCCTGATAGGACAACCGCTGGTCAAATCTCATTTTGAACACATTTTTCGTTTGTGGTGGGAAGTCGTTTTCCATCACTTGCATAATGAGGAGATGGAGATTTTGTTGCTCGTCAGGGTCGGCGGGGATCATGGTGTCCTCGACAGGCAGCATTTTCTCCACTTTTTGCCTGATTGTCATCTGGCGCAGGGTATCCAAACATTTGTTTCTCACGCAGGCCAAGAGGTATTTTACGGGGGCATGTTCATTGGGAATACCTTTTGTGTAAACCCGAAGCATCACGTCTGCCACTGCATCCCTGCTTTCATCTTCGTCGTGAAGCAGCGTGCGGGCAAACCTTATCATGGCCGTGTAGTTGGCTGTATAGAGTCTTTCAAATTCCTTTTTTTCCAGCATCGTTTGGAGATGGGATTTGTTCATATTTCGCATCCGCTCACCAATCGCTTTCCTCCCCTCCTTCCTCGCGACAGTTGAGCCTTTTACTATATAACGGATAAAAAGCAAAAAAAACAACCCTGAAGAACAAAAAAATGATTCAAAACCCATTTGTTTGGTCACAATGGCCTGAAAAGTCAACGAGATTCATGCACTTGTTGGTATCTATTCAGCAGATAACATTTAAACATATCATTTCCATATAATTATTCGTTAATAATTGTTACTCAAGGATTTGAAAAATGGGGATGATTGAAAGATTTACGTCCATTTTGTTAAAAATTTTTGATTTATTCGTGGTAATTCGTGTTGAGATAAATGATCGCAAATAATTTCAATTAGTGAAACACACATGCAAAAATAAGCCAAAATCACGATAAGACGATGTCATTTTAATATGAACGCACATTTTTGAAACCATAAAGACACCCTTCGATATGCGACAAGAAAGTTGGTCAAAATGCGAAGTTTTCACTCCCTTTTGCGAAGTTTTCACAATTACACATCTACAAGACACTGATTTTCAACAAATTGCAAAAACCACTTTACATAGCTAAAAAAGAAAAAGAAGAAAATCCCCCTGCACCCCCTAAAGAAGAAAAAATAAAAAACAACACACAAACACGTGCGCATGCATGTGAAGCTGATGGACTTGACGGGGTGTATCATGAGCACCAAAAACCTGGTGCAACTGTAGGGGTGGACTTTATGTCCATCCGCTCGCCCAGTAGGGCGAATTTGGGTACCAAAAGTGGGTCGCCTCCGGCGAGAAATCTTACAAATCTTTCCAAATCTTACAAATCTATTCAAATCTTACAAATCTATCCAAATCTATCAGTGAAGGAACTATGGAACGGCCTCCATACGATGTGCATGGAGACCGTGCTGTGAGGATGAATTGCATTCAAAGAAAGGACAATATCATTTGAGGTTTTTACTTACCCTGGCCGGGCCGCTGCCGCCACCGCCGAAGGTGACGGGGCTGTCATCGAGGTTGGTCACGATGGTGATGGTGATGGTGCTGCTGTCGTTGCCCAGGATGATGTCCACCAATGCTGTCACGTCGGAAACGGAGATGAAACCGTCGCCGTTGATGTCGGCATTCTCGATGATGAAGTTGTCATTGACGTTGCCCAGGATTTTATCCACGAGGAAGGTCACGTCGGTCACGGAGATGACCCCGTCGCCGTTCACATCGCCCGTGCTGACGTCTGTCGAGGCAGTGACCAACTGGAACCGGCCTCTGAATGCGTCGATGCTCATCGAGGCAGCGGGATAATAGAACTTGTTGCCATCGATAAAGAACACCGACTTGTCGCCAGCGGCGAGACTCACGGGCGAGTAGCAGCCCGTGAACGTCACATTCTTGTCGTAGCTGGTCGAGGGCGACGGCGCAGTGCTGCTGATGGAGACATTCGCAAACGCAGGGTTGCTGATGTCGTAGATGTTCTCGTGGCCCTCATAGTCGGTGGGCTTCGGCCACTTCACGATGTATGCCCTGCCGGCGGCGATGCTCGTCGTGGCGGTGAAGTTCAGCGTCAGGGTGCCCGCCTCGCTGTCGAAGCCAGAGCCGTTCGTTTTCGAGGTCTTGAGAAACATGACGGTGGCTCCCTCCAAGGGTGTGCCCGTGAATGAGATGCCGTCGCTGGTGTCGCCGTCTTTCACGTCAAACGGCAGGCACAGCGTGTTCCACTTGCCGTCCTTGTAGAGCGTACGACCGTTGAGGGTGATGCTGCCGGCCGCTATGCCCACGTTCTCCGCGAGCGTCGTGCTATTGTCAGCGCCATCCTGCAGCGTGATAGCTGGTATCTGGTAAACATACAGGTCGATGTCGATGCTGCCGAAGGGCTGAATCAGGAACGATGTCCCGTCGTAGGAATTCTTATATATCGTCGTGCCCTTGCCCCTGTCGATGATGGTGGCCGTGAAAGCATAGCCGCTTAGATTGCCCAAATCTACGTCCAAGCGGATGCCGAAGTCCGTGGCAACCGTTCCGTACGGACCGCTGGCATGAGGGATGGGACTGCCGTTACCGTACGACGTGGTGGGTGCCTGGTTGTCAACGACGCTCCACGTCACCTTGCTTAGCACACTCGCGTCGTCAGCCCGTCTGGTAACGGTCAGGATGGACTGTGTGCTGAACGTGACGCTGGTGGCTGCGTCCGCTGTTGTCAGGTCGAGCGGATATGCCTTTGTTGCGCTGCCGTAGATCTTGGTGATAGATGTCGATATGCCGTTGTTGTGGTTCGTCAGCGTATAAGAGCCGCTGAATGAGTAGCCATCGTTAGGTGTGACCGTCAGCGTATGGATGCCTGGTATGATAAGTCCGTCGGCAAACGTCCTTCCCTTCACGTCGGTCAGCGTGCAGGTGCCGCCCTCGGCATTCGTCACGCTGATGGTGGCATGGCCGGCAGCAACCCATTTGGCGTAGAGCGTCATGGTATGGTCAACGGGCGTGCTGAAGTCGTAGGCCTGGGTGCGGCCGGCGTCTGTGTACCACCCCTCGATGCCTTCCTCATAACCTGCCTCTCCGACGAACTGCACCTCTGGCTCGGTCACGGTGCCGCCCGACCACAATGTCTGACTTTCGGGTGTCGTGCCCTTGCCTCCGGTGTCGAAGGTGATGGTGTTTTCAAGCGGAGTCCACTTGGCATAGATGGTGATGTTGTCATCGAGTTTCTTAGTGAAATCGTAGGCGGTGGTGCAGGCAGCATTGGCGTACCATCCACCGAAAGTATAGCCCTGTGCGGTAGGTGCCGGTGTCGGTGCCGAGACGGGATTGCCAGAATAGACCGCCTGCGCTTCTGGTGCAGTGCCCACACCCTGCATATCAAAGGTGGCGGTGCAGAGCCAGTGGATGGTGGGAGCGGGTGAAATTTCAGCAAATGCGTATATTGGAGTTATCTTGACCTTGTTCCACTGAGCCTTTGTGCCCGCATAATTCACATCGGTCAGTCCACTATTATCAAAGGCATAATTAACTATCTCAGTGACGCTATTGGGAAGGGTGATGCTTTTCAGACTGGTGCAGTTTCTGAAAGCACTTTCCCCGATGGTTGTCACGCCGTTGCCGATGGTGACGGATTCCAGGTTGGCACATTCATAGAAAGCGAATTCCCCTATGCTTGTCACACTGTTAGGAATGGTCACGCCTTCGAGTTTGGTGCATCCATTAAACAGATTATTCTCGACCTTGCCGAGACGTTCCGGAAGTGTGACAGAGGTCAGTGCCGTACAATTGCAGAAAGCCCCATTTCCTATTTCCAAGATGGTAATGGGAAATGAGATGTTGGTCAGGGAATGGCACCCAGTAAAAGCATCCTCTCCTATTTTCACGATGCCATTAGTGATGATTATGCTGGTCATGTCTTTATTCCCAGCAAAACAGCTCCCTCCTATTTCAACTACGGGATGTCCCCCCAATGTTTCCGGTGTGGTGACTTCGGTAGCGGAACCATGATATTTTTGCAAGACAACACTATTATGGTCACCCAAATCATACCCCCAGTCGCCCTCTTGGTATTGGCCCCATCCTTGGGCAAATAATCCCATCGGCCATGCCAGCAGGGCAACGAGTAATATCAACGCTGTGCGCATCATCCTCGTGCCGGGTGCCATCCTGGCCGCCCGCACGACATACTTATTGGTTTTAGTTAGTGATTTCATATTCATAGTTGCTGTTTTTTATGTTTGTTAGATAGTGAAAAAGTTGTATTAGGTGAAGATTCCTGACGTAGGTCATTACACACGTAGATTCTTGTGCAAATATATAACTTTTTTGCCAACAATGTGAAAAACTGAAGAGATTATTATGTTTATTGTTCATTTTGTTACAAAAACGAACCATTTCATGGCTTTCTCTTGTAGCAATTCTCCATATTGCACAGGCCGCAAGTGTAGGGATGACGGCGCACTGCAGCCCCTACACCCACCACTCCGCTGACAGACTTGACGGGGTGCATCATGGCCCCCTCAGTGAGGGTGACACCACAAGGGGCTGGGTCCAAGAGGGAGAACAACTGGTGCTGCCCCTTGACATCCCATCCGCAATAGCCGGGCGAGAAGCGGTTGGTGTGAAGCCATCCTAATTTTTCAATGGCACCCTGGAGGGTTTTCTCCATCAAGTCGGCACACCGCTCCACCACCACCGAACCGATGGTGCTGACAACAAAGGCCCGCAACACGTCATCCTGCCGCTTGCACCATTCATCATATTCACTCCCAGCCGTAGCCACGAACAAGGCGAACGCCTCGCTGCCTCGCAACTGCCTTGCAATGACGCCACCCACTTCCAAGCAAGTCTCCCCTATCCACAATCGAGGAGGACGCTCGTCCAACACCCCTTTCACCACACGGTAGCAAAACCTCGGTCTCGTCATCTGAGCAACCTCCTCCAACGCCCATGCCACCTCTCGAACCACCTGTTCGTCGGGCAGTGCGCCGCCATACCCCATCTCGACATATACTTCTTCGGGGTTGACATTCAGCGTCTCAAAAGCACATTCCTTCTGTATCATGACTACAAAGCAAATTGATGTAAGCCATCACCCCATGGATAACTACCGGGCTTGAGTGTGACCAAGGTGTCATGCTCTTCCGCCATCGTCACCACCCCCGGGGATATCTGCCTGACGATGCTGAAAGTACGCCATCCCAAGGCGTGGAGGCAGCAAAAAGCCGTAGCACCCCCTTCGATGACAAGATGCGCAGGATGGCACACCTCCACCACTGCCGCCACGACCTCCGCCGTGGCATGGCGCAACCTCACGGCCACCTCCCTCCCCGTGAGATGATAGAAGGGGATGTGCAACAGGAGCCCCTGCGTCTTGTCGTAAAGAGGAAGTGCCGCCGCCGTCCACGATGCCGCCTCCTCCCGTCCTTCATACACATCGGAGGGCATCGCCGCCTTGGGCAAATGCCATTGTTGAGGCTGGCTCTGCGTACTTCCGCAGACGACAAGAGTGGTTTTCGGGGAGACAAGAGAGGCGGGGAACCCCATATTGCACGGCACATCCCCTTTTAGACCATAATTTTTTCGAAGCAAGGCAGCGAACATGTCTGCAGCACCTGCCATCAACGTGTCTTCTTGACAATGCCCCATGATGCCCTCCACTGCCTCCACCGTGTCGGCGTCGGGCATAGCGATGCCGCAAGCCTCCGCATCGGGAAACCTCTCCGTGAGGCGCGAAGAGACAGCCGGAAACTCCGGGTCGCTTGCGAAAAGTGTCCTGCTGATGGGAACGCCGTCGATGAGAAACACCCCGTCTCTCACCACCCTCCCCTTGGAGGGGTTGGCCGGTACCAAACACGCCTGTTGTACGCCCATGGCGGCCATCATCGTGCGCAACTCCGCCACGACATGTCCCCGGAGAGCGGAATCCGTCTTTTTGAAAAAAGTGTGCTGCCTGACGAGCAACCCCTGTTCTCCCATCCACCGAAGCCATTCCCCAAGTTCTGCCACCGCCTCTTCCTCCGTCATCGAGCGTGTGTCGGTGGCGATGACAAGCACCTCGCACGACGGCGCGCCCCCCGCCCTTTCTGTGAGCAAAGAGGTGCTTAGTCCGTGGGAGCAAGCGATGCCAGCCATCTCTGCCGCCCCGGTGATGTCGTCGGCGATGACGATGGTCATTTTCTGTTCTTCCTATTGATGGCCATCTTCGTGGCGTAGTCGATGGACACCATCATGGCATCCTCGCTGGCCACTCCCTTTCCTGCCACGTCGAAGGCCGTACCATGGTCCACCGACACGCGAATGATGGGCAGTCCGAGGGTGATGTTCACCCCCTTCACGCTGTCCATCTTCCCCGTTTCGGGATTCCAGTTGAAGCCCACCACCTTGAAGGGGATGTGCCCTTGGTCGTGATACATCGCCACGCACCCGTCAAACTGCCCGCACTTGGCCTTGGCGAAGAGGGTGTCCGGCGGCACGGGGCCCACGACGTCGAAGCCCCTCCTTTTGAGTTCCTCCACGGCAGGGGTGATTTCCAGTGCCTCCTCGTCTCCGAAGAGGCCGTTGTCGCTGGAGTGCGGGTTGAGGCCGGCAATGCCTATCCTCGGTTGGCTGATGCCAAACTGCCTACAAGCGTCGTCGATGAGTTCGGTGACCTCTATGATACGCTCCTTTTTCACCAGGTCGCATGCCTTGCGCAGCGGCACATGGGTGGAAACGTGGATGACCCTCAGCCGCTCGTCGGCCAAGAGCATGGCGTATTTCTTCGTATGGGTGAAGGTGGCGTACATCTCCGTGTGGCCGTCAAAATGGTGGCCGGCCAGGTTGAGGGCCTCCTTGTTGAGCGGCGCCGTGACGGTGCCGTCCACCTCTCCCTCCATGGCCAGGTCGATGGCCTTCTTGATGGCGATGAAGGCGGCGTGTCCGCATTGTGCCGCCACCTTTCCATATTCGAAGGTGTCGGTGTCGATACAAGGCAGGTGGAAGACATCGATGACGCCATATTCAAAGCGCGCGTCCTCCACCCTCTCCACGGCGTTCACCTTAAGGCGCAGACCAAGCAGGGCCACGGCCTTTCGCATCATCTCCGCATCGCCGGTGACAATGGGCCGGCATTTCTGGTAGGTTTCCAGATGGCTGAGGGCGCGTGCCACGATTTCGGGTCCTATGCCCGCGGGGTCGCCCATGGTGATGGCTAAAATGGGTAGCATGGTGTGAATGTTGTGAGATTACTTTTTGTCCTTGGAAAAATAACCGTAGATGGTGAGTTCCTTGTCGGCCAACGGTGTGTTGAAGAGGAAGCTGGCGGCATATCCCACGACAAGCACGATGAGGTGGCTATACACCCCGAGCATGTACTTGTGATGGGAGAAATTCCACTCTCCCAAATCGAGGAGGATGTCCTTGGTGCCGTCTCCGTTGATGTCCACCTTGGTGGAGGTCAGCACGGCGTAGGCGGTGAACAGCACGGCGGCGGCGATGCCGATGTACAGACCCTGCTTGTTGGCGCGTCGGCTGAAAAGACCGAGCATGAAGATGCCCACGATGCCGGCGGAAAAGATGGCATAGAGCGAGAAGAGTGCTCCCAGGACACCCTCCCCTCCCCATGAGATGTAGAGGCATGCCACGCCAATGGCTCCCAGTCCCGCCACCACCACCATGTGTTTTCCGAAGCGCAGCTGCTGCTTGTCGGTGCTGCCTGGCTTGAAGCGTGCGTAATAGTCCTGCACGGCGATGGCCGAGATGCAGTTGAGGTCTGCGTCGAGGCTGGAGATGGCCGCTGCGGCGAGTGCTGCGATGATGAGGCCGCGTATGCCCACGGGCAGTTCGTTGCCGATGAAATAGGGGAACACCTCGTCGGCATTGATGTCGGCGGGCAAGGGCGGTGCTCCTGCCGCATGATAGTATGCGAAGAGGCACGTGCCAATGAACATGAAGAGGGCCCATATAGGAACGCTCATAAGCACGCCGATGAAGGCGGCCTTCTTCGCCTCGCGGTCGCTCTTTGCCGCGAGGTATCGCTGCACAATCGTCTGGTCGGTGCCGTATTTCTGCAAGGCGTAGAAGATGCCGTTGAGCACCATGACGAGGAAGGTGAGTTGGGTGAGGTCCCAATCGTATGGCCCGAAACCAATTTTGTCGTTCTCGGCGGCTATGCGCATCACCTCCGCCGGCCCTCCCTCGGGCAGGAAGAGCAGCAACGCTGCGCAGATGAGACCGCCGCCGATGAGGAGCGCTCCCTGCACGACATCCATCCACACGATGGCCTCCATGCCTCCGAGGAGCGTGAGGATGATGATGGTGACTCCGAGGACAAGGACGATGGTGTAGATGTCGATGTTGAGGAAGGTGGCGAGAGCCATGGACACGAGGAAGAAGACGGTGCCCGACTTGGAGAAATGCCCGAGGGTGAAAGCCAGGGAACTGTAAAGACGTGCGAACAATCCAAAGCGTCTCTCGAAATACTCGTAGGTGGAGAGCCGTATGACCTTTCTGAAAAGCGGCACGATGACCCCGATGAGTGCGAGCAACACGATGGGGACCATCAGTCCCTGGACGAGGAGGATCCAGTTGTCGGCGTATGCCGCGCCCGGGTAGGCGAGGAAAGTGACGCTTGAGATGAGTGTGGCGAAGATGGACATTCCCACGGCCCATGCGGGAATGCGCCCTCCCCCGGCGAAATAGGTGTTGGTGTCCTTCTGCCTATGGGCGAAAAACATGCCCATGCCGATGGCGAGCACGATGGAGACGATGACGATGAGATAGTCTATCCAATGCATAATGTCAGGATGGATGATGGGTCAAAAGGGCTGGATGCCCAAAGAACTGATGATGCTCCCTGTCAAGAAGGCCACAGACCTCTCTTCGTCCTCGCCAAGTCGGGTGAGTGGCGGGAGCATCCACGGCTGGCAGAGTCCCTTGGTCTGCATCATCACCTTGAGGGCGGCGAGGCTCTCCCCCAAAGTACGGCCTTTCTGATAGACCTCTCCGAGGGCGTCGCAGACCGTCTGGAAGCGTTGTGCCTTCTCTTCGTCGCCCGTGATAGCGGCCTGATACAATTCCACGCAAATGTGGGGGGCGAAATTGCCCGAAGATGGCACGATGCCATCGG
The DNA here is from genome assembly GCA_017619755.1 of Prevotella sp. GTDB lineage: Bacteria > Bacteroidota > Bacteroidia > Bacteroidales > Bacteroidaceae > Prevotella. The sequence goes on along the minus strand of JAFZRU010000052.1, from coordinate 44,981 downwards.
CTCCTGCCTTCAGCGTCAATGCAGAGAAGGCCGCGCATCCGCAGAAGAAGGAGAAGTCGGCGCGGTCACGGGCAAATTCGGCCAGACGGCAGAGGCGGTCGGCATCACGCTCGGAATCCTTCAACCCCACGATGCGTGGGTGGTCGGCCAAGCGTTGCACCACGTCCATCTGGATGCTCATGTGGGTGGTGGAGGGAATGTTGTACATCATCAACGGCTTGTTGATGCTGTCGGCCAGCGTCTTGTAATAGTTCTCCATCTGAGCGGGGGTAAGGGCGTAGTAGGTGGGGAGGGTGGCCACGATGACGTCAGCTCCGGCGCGGCTGTATGCCTCGCCCTGTGCGCATTGCTCTTCAAGACAATTGCCGGTGAGGCCGGCATAAATGAGTATGTGACCCTTGGCGGCTTTCACGGCGGTCTCCACCATGAGTAGTCCGTCTGAGCGGCTCACGGAGTTGCCCTCGCCGGTGGTGCCCATTAGTAGTGGCGCCACACCGTTGACGGCGAAAAATTGGATGATTTTCTCTACCGAGGCCACATCGAGCCGACCCTGATGTGTGACGGGGGTGACCATGGGCACCACCACGCCGCTGTATTTCTTTTTCATTAGACTGGTGTTTTCAAAATAGACGCTGAAAAGGGAGGAAAGTAACCAACATTTCGTTTCTCATCATCCCTTACATTTACATCGCTTTACACTTGCTTCGTTCGTCGTTTCGCCCGCATTTCGTAAGATTAAACGCCATAATCGCATCATGTTTGCGAAAAAAGTTGTATCTTTGCGACATAATTCTAAATGCATACGTCTATGGCAAAGTACTTGAATCCGAAAGCCGACCTGACTTTCAAGAAAATATTTGGTGAGCATCCCAACCTTGTTATCAGCCTGCTTAACGCCCTACTCCCACTGAAAGATGACGAGTATGTGGAGAGCATTGAATACTGGCCAGCAGAGAAGATTCCTCGTCGCACGGAGGCAGAGAAGAACAGCATCGTCGATGTCTGTTGCCGCGACAACAAGAAACGTGAGTTCATTGTAGAAATGCAGATGACATGGACGGAATCGTTCAAGAAGCGTGTTCTGCTCAATGCCTCAAAAGCCTACGTGGCGCAGTCCGAGGTTGGTGAGCCGTTCCAGCTGTTGCAGCCCGTCTATGCCCTCAACTTCGTCAACGCACCCATGAACATCGATGCCGATGGCTACTATCACCACTACCAGTTGGTGCATCAGGAGAAATCCGACGAGGTGATTGATGGTCTGCAACTCGTTTTCATCGAACTGCCGAAGTTCCAGCCGCACACCTTCTCCGAGAAAAAGATGCAAGTGCTATGGCTCCGTTTCCTCACCGAAATCAACGAGAACACCCTGGAAGCACCAGACGAGCTGTTGGAAAATCCCGAAGTAAGCGAAGCCCTTAAGATTGTGGAGGTTGCCGCCTACACGCCAGCTGAAATGAGAGCCTACGACAAGTTTTGGGATGCCATCAGTACACGCAAGACGGAGATCTACGAATATGAACAAAAGCTATTGCAAGCCGAGGCGAAATTAAGACAAAAGGACATCGATGCTGCCTGCAAGATGAAGGCTAAGGGCTATGCTGTCGAAGATATTACAGAAATAACAGGTCTCACCATCGAACAAATCAACGCATTATGATTCATGAAATCAGTCAAGCACTGGTCTAAATGTAGAGAAAACAGAGTGGGCTTTAATATAGAGAGTGTGCCGCAAATGAAAAAGGTCATCGACTATCAAATTAAATGAGGAGTTGCGACATTCGCAACTCCTCATTGACATATTACTGATTTGGGATAATCAGGGATTGTTGTTGGGGTCGTCACCGCCATTGTTCGGGTCGTCACCGCCATTGTTCGGGTCGTCACCGCCATTGTTCGGGTCGTCACCGCCATTGTTGGGATCGTCACCACCGCCGGGATTCGGGTCATCGCCACCGCCGGGATTCGGGTCGTCGCCGCCGCCGGGATTGGGGTCATCACCGCCGCCGGGGTTCGGGTCATCACCGCCGCCGGGATTGGGGTCATCACCGCCGCCGGGATTGGGGTCATCACCACCGCCGGGATTGGGGTCATCACCGCCGCCGGGATTGGGGTCGTCGCCACCGCCGGGATTGGGGTCGTCACCGCCACCGGGGTTCGGGTCATCGCCACCACCGGGATTGGGGTCATCGCCACCACCGGGGTTGGGGTCATCGCCGCCGCCGGGATTGGGATCGTCGCCACCGCCGGGATTCGGGTCATCACCGCCGCCGGGATTCGGGTCATCACCGCCGCCGGAATTTGGGAGTTTACCTTCGAGCACAAGGCTGACAATGCTCATCACGTCTGTGATATCAACATTGCCATCATTGTTGACGTCGGCCTCTTTCCTGTTGAAAGAATCCGATGCCATTCCGAGAATGGCGTCTGCAGTCAGCATTACGTCCGTGATATTCACCGCACCGTCGTGGTTGACGTCACCGAGTTCGAAGAATTCCTCACCATCCACTTTGATGTTGAAGGAGAAATCAGGAAGGGTAACATCCTCGGTATTTTTCCCACTCAACTTGATATTGCATATTTGGCAGGGATAGACACCCGGTTGAACAAGAGGGTCGGCTTGCAGCATCAGGGTGATCACCGGCCCGTCTGTCTCCAAGATGGGTCTTCCGAAAATGGATGTTCCCACGACGAGGTAGTGGTTGTCACCACTGTTGTCGAAAGCTGCCACCATACCGGAGGGGTTGCGGTCGGAGAGTTCATAGGCATAGCTGTTGCCTTGTGGCACAAGTCCCACGCCTTCCGGGAGGACAAGTTCAAACTCAAAGCCAATGTACTCCTTGCCCTTGTCGTTGGCAAGGCAGATGACGAGGGATTCAGTTTCTCCCTGGTTGATGGTCAGGCTGTCGCAGTAAACGGACTCAGGTCTTGGGACGTATGCGAAATTCCTCCATCCTTCGAGTGAGAGGTATGTCTCCCTTGCCTCTGCCGGCACATGGAGTGTGGCGTTTTCATAGACGGTGGTGGTGAAATTGTTGTCGTTGATGCCGTAAGGCTCCAAGTTGTCGCTGTAAACGTCAGTGATGGCGTTGCTCTCGTTGCATATCCTCTCCCCTATCGATGTGACGCAAGCCGGGATGGACAAACTGGTCAGGAGGGAGCAGTTGGCGAAGGCGTCGTTACCCACCGTCTCGATGTTGGTCAGGTTGACAGAGACAATGTTTTGGTCGCCCTCAAATGCGGAGGGGCATACCTCGTTCACCGTCGTGGCGAAACTGATGTTTCTGTTGGTGGCTCCCACGGCGAATGCCACGACCATCCTTTTCTCCGCCTTGTCGGTGATATACACCTTGGTGCTGTTGGTAGCATAGACCTTGTTGGAGGAGTTCACCGTGAAAGTCTTGTTGGAGGTGCAGTTGGCGAAGGCGCCGGCACCTATGGATGCTACCTTGGCCGGGATGGTGAACGTCGTGATGGCAGTGCAGCCGTCGAAGGCATGGGCGCCGATGGTCACCAGGTTGGCAGGAAGCGTGACCTTGGGCAAGGTGGTGCATCCTGCGAAGGCGTACGCCTCGATGGTGGTGAGCGGCGTCTGGAAATTGATGGTCTGCAAAGCGGTGCAACCAGCAAAGCCCTCCTCCTCGATGACGGTGGCATAGGGCGGGAGGGTCACCTCGGAGAGTGCCGTGCAGCCTTTGAAGGCAGCCGGCCCGACGGTGGCGAGGCCGCTGAATGAGCGCAACTCTGTGAAGCTGGTCACGTTGGTGTCCCCCGTGAAGGCTGCCGCCAAGTCAGTGACGGCCTGCGCCTCCCTGTAGGAAAGCTCTCCGTCTCCGTTGGTGTCCCAGTTGGCCACGCAAATGGCCTTGGCCTGCGGGTCTTTGAACCACATGTTGACATCGGTGTCATAATAAGTGGTGATGGTGCCGAAATTCTTCCACACGTCAGCCGCCTGATAAGCCGCGGCGTAGCCGGAGAGGACGTAGAGGGTGGCGGCCTCGTAATTGATGCCCTCAAAAACGCTTTCGGAGATGGGCAGCGGGTTGATCCACTGCACCTTCACCATCGTCAGGGCAGCACATCCCGCAAAGGCACGTTCGCCGATGCTCTCGATGGAATTGGGAATGGTGACCGAATGGAGGGTCTCGCAGTTGGCGAAGGCATCCTCGCCGATGGCGGTGACACGGTAATTGATACCGTTGTAAAGCACTTGCCATGGGATGATGACATCCACCGGCCCCTCTTCCTCTTCATCGTCTCCGAAGCCAATGGAGGGATTGGTGGGGCTGCTGATGCTATAGTAAAAGTCCTCGTCCCACCCTGTGAGAGCGACGGTGTGCTCCACGTCATCCGTCACGGTGTAAACAAAGCCTTCTATTTGGAAATCGGCAGCAAAAGCCAGGGTCGCCAAACAGGTAAAAATCGAAGCAAACAGTAATCGTAATTGTCTCATCATTTTTCTTGTGATAGGGGTCTTTTTTGAAAATCCGTACAAAGGTACTGCTTTTTATTGTAATAGCGACTATAAATTCTCACTTTCCGCATTTTTAAGAAAAATTTGCAAGAAAAAGTGTCTTTGCAACGGTTGATAAGACACTCACCAACAACGACAGCCATCATGCGCGTTTTTGTGAAGGCCCGGGGTTTTCATGGCCACGTTTTCAGTCCCAAAGTGGTTACAACTCCCCCACTTTTCCGTCATTCATTCAGAATCGATTATACATGTATAACTTAATAACCTACCTAATGAGCAAACCTTCATTTGTATCAAGCAAGGTGTTGTGCGCATTTGTGGCTGTTGCCGCCGGCGCATGGCTCCTCACCTCCTGCGCGGATACATACGACGACAATGAAAAGTTTACAAGCAGTGTGAAGAACACGCAATTGTCATCGCCCGCGGAAGGAGACATCACCATCACGCCCAACACCGACGGCGACCGCATGACCATCGCCTGGCCGGTGGTGCACGGCGCCGGAGGCTACGAAGTGACACTCTGGGACCTGGGCAACGATAGCGAGCCTCTCTACAACAGGCTCTTAGACGGATGCTCCTTCACCACCGACCGCGAGGAAGATGTCAACTACAAGCTTGTCATACGCACGTTGGGCAACAGCAAGTTGAACAACACCGACGCACCGTCAGCCACGGAGAAGCTGTTCAACTCCTTCGAGGCATCCTATGCCGTCATCCCCGAGGGCGACCTCTGCGCATGGTTCGCCGCCAACCCCATCCCGGAGGACTCCGTCGGCGTGAACCTCAACTTCGACCTCGCTCCCGGCGGCAGATACACCATCCCCACCCTGCTCGACTTCGGCAACAAGACCGTCACGCTGCGCACCAGCAGCAAGACCAACAACGCCACCATCACCTACGGAGCGGAAGGCGGACTGGCCACCAGCAGCGGCTTCAAGGCCAAGTACATCAATTTCGAGTGCAGCGCATCCACCCAACCCGTCATCGCGCTGAGCGAGACCCCCGACCCCGACAAGGTGGATGCCGACCACCAGAACTACATCCAAATCACCGACCCCATCAGTTTCATCAACTGCCAGGTGAGCAACGTCAACCGCACGTTCATGTTTGACAACAAGCAGAAATACTGCGTGAAGACCTTCTCCATCACCAACACGCTGGTGAAATTCACCCCCGACGACAAGATGAGCAGCACCGCCTACTTCCAGATTTACGACGGCGGAGGCTTCATCAACGACTTCACCGCCACCAACTGCACCTTCTGGGCGGCCAACGACAACCCCGTGCAGTATTTCATCCGCTACAACAACTCCTGCCGCTGCGACCGCGCCGGATACCTCACCAACTCCATCAACCTGCGCAGTTGCACCTTCTACAACATCGCGCACAAGGGGCAGATGGCCAACCACAGCGGTTTCGACGGGCGCAACACGTCGAACTACGACATCACCAACAACATCTTCGTCGATTGCGGCAGCGGCCAGGTGCCGAGACGCCTCACCGGGCGCATCAACGCACAAGCAGTCAACAATTTCGCCTACAACACCTATTGGTTTGAGGGAGCCCCCGAGACAGAGGGCTTCTCCACCAACACCTACGACACGAGCAACAACGCCCTGCAGACCGACCCGGCGTTCACCGACCCGGCCAACGGCATCTTCACCCCCACCGGCGCAGAGCAGGTGGCCCGCAAGACCGGAGACTCGCGCTGGTGGAAATAAACTCAACCATGTAAAAACGAAAAAAACAGAAGACAAGATATGAAAAAAGCACGAATTATCAGTTGGTGCATGGGCTTGGCCCTCGCCTTGGCGCCATCCGCTGCCCTGGCACAGGGTCAGACGGTGAAAGGCACCGTGGTGGATGAGAATGGCGAGCCGGTCATAGGCGCCACCATCACCATCGCCGGGCAAAAATCCGGGGGAGCCATCACCGACCTCGACGGCAACTACGAACTGCAAGTGCCCGCCGACGCCAAAATCACCGTGTCGTACTTGGGCTACCTCACCCAGACCGTCAAGCCCGGCGGAGTCATCCACTTGATGGAAGACCGCCAGAACCTCGACGAGGTGGTGGTGGTGGGCTACGGCACACAGAAGATGAAAAACGTCACCGGCGCCGTGGAAACCATCTCGCCCAAAGACATACAGGACCTCTCCGTGGGAAGCCTTGGCGACGCCCTCGTGGGAATGTTCAACGGCGTGAGCGTCAATGCCAACGGCTACAGGCCAGGACAAAGCCCCTCGCTCACCATTCGACAGAGCGAAGCGATGGCCAAGACCAACGACCCCGGCTCCACACGAGGCGGCGACCCCGACCCCACCCCGCTCTACGTCATCGACGGCTTCATCTCCACAGAGAACGCCTTCAACAACCTCGACATCAGCGAGGTGGAGAGCATCACCGTGCTGAAAGACGCCTCCGCAGCCGTCTATGGAGCCAGGGCCGCCTATGGCGTGGTGCTGGTGAAGACGAAGCAAGGCGAGAACGCACCTCCCAAAATCAGCTACACCGGGCAGTTTGGATGGACCGACGCCCTCTACACCCCCAAGATGCTCAGCTCCTACGACTACATGAAGGTCTATAACACCATTCGCGCCGCCAGCACCTCCTTGCAGGACGACATCGATAATCGCATCGACCTCTTCCAAGCCGACGAGATGGAGGCCGCACGCAGCCTCAACTACGACCTGCTTGACAAGGAATGGAGCACCGCCCTCACACAACGCCACAACCTCAACATCAACGGCGGCAACGACAAGGCCACCTATTTCGCCGGCGTGTCATACTACACACAGGACGGTAACATCGGTCGTTTGGACTACGAGCGTTGGAACTTCCGCGCCGGCATCAACGCCAAGATAGGCAAGCACGTAAAAACCGCCCTCCAGGTGAGCGGAGACTGGGGCGAGCGCAACAACTCCACCACTCCCCAAGGCGGAGGCACCGACTTCGACTACAAGTGGTTGATGACCCACCTCCGATTCGTACCCGACTACGTGGGAGGCTACCCATTGGTGTATAGCGGCATGGAGAACGGCATTCCCACCAGTGCCACGCAACTCTACAACTTCGCCGCCGTGCAAAACCACAGCGACAACGTGCAGAACCAGTCCAACAACCTCAACATCAACGGAAGCATCGAGTTCGATTTCGACTGGATCAAGCCGCTCAAGGGCCTCTCCGCCAAGATATCCTACTCCAAAAACATCAGCAACTCCAAGAACAATACGGTGCAGACCATCCAGGACGTTTATCGCATGCTCAACCGAACAGGCTCGGGCAACCACCTCTACACCGGTCCCGACGCCGTTTATGACGACAACACTATGAGCGTGCTGCGATTAGTGAGCAACGGTGGCCTGCTCAGACGCGAGATGTCAAGAAGCGACAGTTATCAATACAACTTCACGCTGCAATACGCCCGACAGTTCGGACTGCACGACGTGAGCGGCCTCTTCTCCTTGGAGAAGACCGAGGCATGGAGCGAGCCTCTCTCCGGCAGCATCACCGACCTCATCGCCTACCAGGACGGGCAGTCAAGCTCCGGCACGGGCGACAAGGACGTGTCCTTCAACCGCTCAGAGAGCGGCATGCTCTCCTACGTGGGACGCTTCAACTACGCCTACGCCAGCAAGTACCTCTTCGAGTTCCTCTTCCGCGCCGACGCCTCCACCAAGTTCGCCCCCAAGAACTACTGGGGAAAATTCCCCTCGGTGAGTGCAGGATGGGTCATCTCCGAGGAAAACTGGTTCCAGGAAAAGGTGAAATGGATTGACTTCCTCAAACTCCGCGCATCATGGGGCCTCATGGGTCGCGACAACATACGCGCATGGTTGTGGACGCAGCTCTATGAGCGCAATGCCGCCAAGGGAGCCATCTTCGGAAGCAACGGAATCAACAGCGAGGTGGGTTACGCACTGGTGATGCCCAAGGCCGGCGTCAACTCCGACGTCCATTGGGACAAGACCTACAAGACCAACTTCGGTATCGACGCACACTTCCTCCGCAACCGCCTGAGCTTCGACTTCAACTACTACTACGACAAGGGAAGGGAGATGTTCGCCACACGCACAGGAACGGCACAGTTCCCCACCACCGTTGGCACGCAGGCCACACCGGAGAACTACGGCGAGCTTGATGCCTGGGGCTGGGAGCTCAACATTGGTTGGCGCGACAAAATCGGCAGCGACATCAACTACTGGTTGAAACTCTCCACCGGCTTCAGCGACAACAAGATATTGAAGACCAATTTCCAAGCCATCCCCGAATTTGACGCCCTCGTCTATGGCGAGCGCACCGACCGCGGCCTGTGGGGCTTCAAGTGCCTCGGCATGTTCCGCAGTTACCAGGACATCGAGGAGTATTTCGACCGCTACGGCATCACTGAATACATGGGTATGCCCAAGAGCGAAATGCGCCCCGGCATGCTCATCTACGAGGACATCCATGGCGACAACAACGGCGACGGCACCTACGGCCCGCCCGACGGCAAGGTGACCGCCGGCAACGACTACATACGCCTCTCCGAATACTCCAGCAACCCCTACGGCTGCACGCTCAACCTTGGAGGAAGTTACAAGAGTTTCTCCATCCAGGCGCAACTCTCCGCCAGTTGGGGCGCCAAGATGCTCGTGGGCACCGACTACCGTCAAGCGGCCAACAACTACGAATATGAAAACATGCCTTCTTCGTTCAAAGACATGTTCAACTACACCGACATCTACGACGCTTCAGGACAAGTCACCGTCCCGGTCAACCTCTCTGGAAAAATGCCCAACATGCGCTACAGCAAAGTCAACGCCGCTGCATCGTCCTTCTGGCTCATTGATGCCACGGCTTTCACGCTTCGCAACGTCACCGTAGCTTACACCCTCCCCAAAAGCTGGGTGAAGAAAGTGGGTGTCAGCAACGTCAGGCTCAACCTCACCGTGCAGAATGCCATCAACTTCATCAACAACTACCCCGACAAGAGCTGGGCATCGTGGGCTGGTAGCTACGGCCGCTACCCCAACCTGCGCAAATACACCATGGGTGTCAGCGTTTCGTTCTAACCTAATAATGAGGAAATACAAGATGAACAACAAGCATCAATTCATAACAGCCCTCGTGCTCGCATCCATGGCCATGGGCATCACTTCGTGCAGCGACGACTTCCTGAAAGAGAAGAAGAACTACGGCAATTTCAACCAGACTACCGCCTACAGCGACTTCAACGGTGCACAGGAACGTGTGAACAACCTATACTTCTGGATGCTCCCCACCTCCGACGGAGGCGATGGCAACGGCACCAACAAGCCCAACGACTGGACACCCGTGGGCAACCCCGACAAATGGTCGAAAAGCACCGAAGAGTATGGTGGTTTCTCCATCTTTGTCAATCCTGAGAAAGAAATCAATTACAACTTCACTGAGGCCAATTTCGACTTCTTCTACGTGGCCAACGATGTCTATAGTCCGTGGGGACACATCCGCAACTGCAACGACGTGATAGAAAACGTGCAAAAGGCGGACCTCACCGACGAGGAGAAGAACCAACTCTTAGGGCAGGCTTACTTCTTCCGCGCCTATATGTACTACCACTTGGTGACCATCTACGGTGGCGTGCCCATCATCGACAAGGTGCAAGACCCCATCTTGGGCAAGGATGGCGACGGAAGCGACCTCATCATTCCCAGGCAGACCACCCGCGACTGCGTCAATTTCATCTGCCAGGACCTGGAGCGAGCAGCCTCCATGCTCCCTGCACGGTGGCAGAACGAGGCACAGGACTACGGGCGCATCACCTCCGGCCTGGCACAAACTTTCTTGGGCAAGATGAAGCTCTACTGGGCAAGTCCCGTCTTCAACCGCACCGACGACCAAACCCGCTGGGAAGAGGCATACATCGCCAACAAGCAAGCCCTCGACAAACTGCGCGAGGGAGGTTTCGGACTGGCCTACGCCGGCAATGGCGGCGAGAACAACGGTGCCAACTGGGCAAGGATTTGGATGGATTACACCGGCGGCGACGGCACGACCACCGAGGCCGTCTTCATCACCCTGCACAACACCAAGGACAACGTCTCCGGGCAGCCAGACTACGGCAAGTACAACCGCTGGGAGCATAACATACGTCCGAAAAACACCAACGGCGGAGGGGGCTACACACCAACGGCGGAAATCGTGGACCTTTTCCCCATGGCCGACGGACTGAAGCCCGGTGAGAGCAGCATACCCTACAACAAGGTGAATTTCTGGCTCAACCGCGACCCGCGCTTCTACCGCACCTTCGCCTTCCCCGGCGTGCAGTGGCAGTGGAGCGAGGGAGGCGTCAGCCTCACCGACCCGTCGCTCAGCGGCATCATACCCACCGATGCCTACACCACGGGTCGCAACTACGCTCTCTGGAGCTATATGTGGAACGACAACGAGGACGACTTGGAGAAGGTGACCAACCCTAACGGATACTGGGCCGAACAGCTCACACAGACCACCGACAAGGCCGGAAGCCATTCGATTTATGTGCGCAAGCGCACCGATGACCTGCACCTGCACAGCACGCCCTTCTATGAGTACATCAACAGCCAGAGCAACCCGAAGGGCTTTATGAAATGTGCCGCACCGCTGATCTCCATACGATATGCCGAGGTGCTGCTCAACTTCGCCGAGGCCGCCTGCGGAGCCGGACATTTTGACGAGGCTGTCGGCGCCCTGCAGCAAATCCGTGCCCGCGTGGGCTACACCGCCGCCAACAATTATGGGTTGCCGACCGGCATCAACGGCGACCGCGCCAAGCTTTTCGCCGCCATCCTTTACGAGCGCCAAGTGGAATTGGCCTTCGAGGGCAACCGCTACAACGACATGCACCGCTGGATGCTCTTCGACGGAGGACAGGGGCAAGGGGGAATCAAGTCAACATGGGCTCTCACCGGCTTCGGAGGAAACACCTGCACCTACCTCGGCGTGAAGCCGCTCAACGGCACCAGGCGCCACCAAATCGTCATGTACTGCCTCGATGCCAGCACCACCGACCCCACGGAGGGCAACAGGCCCGACCCCATCACCCTCGACGAAGACCTCACCTACATCAATGGGGAGTACAAGAGCGACAAGGTGCGCGAACTGGCCGAATTCTACGAGATCTTCCTCGGAAGGAAGGATGTCAACCTCGACGGCAACGACGAGGCTCTTACCATCCAGTATCTGCCCACCTATTATTTCCTCGGATTGCGACAGAACGCCATGCAGACCAACCCCACTCTCCACCAGACCGTGGGATGGCACGACTTGGGCCGCAATGCCGACGGCCTCTTCGACCCGCTCTCCGACACACTGCCATAACGAGATAGAAGCCTCGGAACGATGCCCATTACGCTGAGAAGACATGAGTGGATGGTGGGCGTGAGTGCCGCCATGCATTTCTTAGTGGACGGTCTGTGCGTCTGCTGCCTATACCTGATGCTGGACACCCCCGGCATCCAAGGTATGGCAAAAGTCTTTCTCACCTACAACATCCTGGCCTTCATGACACAGCCCCTCACCGGGTGGATGGCAGACCGCACCAAGCACCGCCATTGGCTGCTCCTCGCCGCCGTGGTGCTCCTCGCCGCCGCCGTCATGATGGCTTCGGTGGTTGCCGCAGCACCCGGCGTCCGTTCGGGCGTGTGGCTTGTGGCCTTGCTGCTCGGCACGGGCAACTCGCTATTCCATGTGTGGGGTGGCAAGCAGACCGTACTGACGATGGGCAACGACATGCGCGCCATGGGCGTGTTTGTCTCCACAGGAGCCTTTGGCCTCGCCGTGGGCGTGACATTCCACTCATGGGGGCTGTTGCAAACCTTCCTGCTGCTCATCTGCCTCCTCTCACTGACACACGTGCGAATGGACGGCACTTTCAGCAAAGGAGAGACCGCCAAGCAAGGCAAAACTTACGGGCAGACTATCGTGTGGTGCTCCATGGCCGCCTTGGTGGCATTCGTCATGTTCCGCTCCTACTCTGGCGAAGTATTTTCCGCCGGGATGCACAAGACCCCGGTGGTGGTGCTGATGGTGGGAGGAACAGCCATGCTCGGCAAGATGGCTGGAGGGTGGCTCGCCACGCGTTGGGGCATCGTCAAGTCGATGGTCGTCGTGCTGATGGCTACGGCTCTCTGTTTCGCTGCTGGGCCGTCGAGCGTCGCTCTGCTCTTGGCTGGTGTGTTTCTCATCAACTGCACCATGCCTGTCACCCTCTACTTAGCCAACGTGGTGCTCGAAGGCCGTGAGGGACTTGCCTTCGGCATCCTCGCCGCAGCCCTCATCCCCGGCTACCTGTTGGCCACCATGTAAAGCCCGACGGCCATGCTGACGTGCTGGATAGCATTCGCCCTCTGCGCCACCATCCTGGTGGAATATGGCTTGCTGCTGCTCATGGGCGAGAAGAGGAAAAAAGTGCTGCGGGCCTCCATCGCGGTCAACGTGTTGACCAACGTGCCGCTCAATCTCTACTTGACAATGGTGGATGGCGGTACAGCCGCCTTCCTCATCGGCGAGACGATGGTGGTTGTCGTGGAGGCGCTCTGTTACGAGGCCCTTGTGAGAAAGCCCTCGCAGGCCATGACCTACAGCGTGCTGTGCAATGCTGTCAGTTGTCTCTTTGGCATCCTGATGCAACTGTTAGGCATGATGGCCGGCATCTTGTAATCCTCTCAAAAAAATGAAACAACAAACATAAAAAACTATTGAATATGACGTGGACAAATTTCATGATGGACATCGCTCCCATACATGGTGAGCATTGGACCCGCCCCCACCGACCCATCGTCCGGCCGGAGAAGGTGCAAGACACTTACGAGCAAGCCAAGGACTCCTTTCTCATCGTCAGGGACTCCTTGCTCAAGTTGGAAAACGAAGTGACCGACACCGCTTCCGCCGCCCTCCAGCCCGGTATGGTGAACATGGGCGACGGCGGTTCCTCCACGCTGTTGTGGACAGCCGTTGTCGTGGCGGCAGCCTTGGCATTGTGCATAGCCGCAGCCCTCATCTACCGCCGCCGTATCGCCACAGCGTAGAACTTTCCGTCCTGTGCGGAGGATTTTGTGCAAAGACGGCCTGAAAGGCCAACGAGATACCAGCCCAGGGCAACGCCCTGGGTAAATGACGGAGTAGTTTGCGCCCTGAAAGGGCAAAAGCATTATGACATCTATAAGGCTTTTGCCCTTGCAGGGCGATAATTGGCTCACCCTATTCCCCAGGGCGTTGCCCCGGGCTAATTGCTTTTGGCCTTTCAAGCCGTTTCCTACCGTACAGGTCTGAATTTTTTATTTCCCCTTGTGCTGCTCATTGACCATGGACCGCATTTCCTTGAGGAGGTCGCTGGCGAAGATGAAGTCGGTGAGCCGCTTGTTGGAGGAGTCCATGATGTCGGCGCTGCATCCCTGCCAATCCTTGTGCCCTTTGTAAATGAAGATGATGTTTTCACCAATGCCCATGACGGAATTCATGTCATGGGTGTTGATGATGGTGGTGGTGTTGTACTCCTTGGTGATGCTGCTGAGCAGGTCGTCGATGACGAGGGAGGTCTTGGGGTCGAGACCGGAGTTGGGTTCGTCGCAGAAGAGGTATTTGGGGTTGAGGGCGATGGCCCTTGCGATGGCCACTCTCTTCTGCATTCCCCCTGAGATTTCTCCCGGGAATTTATCTTGAGCATCCACCAGGTTGACACGGTCGAGACATTCCCTGGCCCTCTTCACACGCTCGCGCAAATTCATGGAGGAGAACATGTCGAGCGGGAACATGACGTTTTCCAGAACGGAGAGGGAGTCGAAGAGTGCAGCACTTTGGAATATCATTCCCATCTCCCTGCGCAACCTGACTTTCTCGCGCTTCCCCATGGCGACGAAGTCTCGCCCGTCGTATAGCACCTGCCCTTTTGTGGGGTCGAGCAGCCCCACGAGGTTTTTCATCAGCACCGTTTTTCCAGAGCCGCTCTGACCAATGATGAGGTTGGTCTTGCCATTCTCGAAAACGGCACTGATGTCGTGGAGCACCTCCTTGTCCTCAAACGACTTGTACAGGTTCTTGATTTCTATCATCTTGACAAAAAGTTAGGAAAGGAGTTGTGTGAGGAAGACATCGGAGAAGAGGATGAGCACGCTGCTCGACACCACGGCATCGGTGCTCGACTTTCCCACCTCCACGGAGCCGCCCTCGACGGAGTATCCATAGTATGACGACACACTTGAAATGATGAAAGCGAAGAAGAGGCTCTTGATGATACTCATCCACATGAACCAGGCGTTGAAATCGTGCTGGATGCCTATGGTCAGGTCGTCGGGGCTTAGCACATGTCCGATGTAAGCCGTGGCGTATGCCCCGAGTATGCCGGTGGCAGCACTGAAAATCACGAGGAACGGCATGATGGTGATCATCCCGAGTATTTTGGGCAAAATAAGGTAGCTGGCGGAGTTGACCCCCATGATTTCCAGTGCGTCGATTTGCTGCGTGACGCGCATGGTGCCGAGTTCGGAGGCGATGTTGGAGCCCACCTTTCCAGCCAGGATGAGACACATGATGGAGGATGAGAACTCCAAGAGCATGATTTCGCGTGTGGTGTATCCAGTGACGAACTTCGGCATCCACGGGCTTTGGATGTTGAGTTTCATCTGTATGCATATCACCGCCCCGATGAAGAAGGAAATGAGCAACACAATCCCGATGGAGTCCACGCCAAGGGCAGACATCTCGTTCACGTATCTTTTCATAAACATCCTCATACGCTCCGGACGTGAAAACGTCCGGCCCATGAGAAGCAGGTATTTGCCAAAAGTATGTAGTGAATTGATGATGAACATAATATGATGAGCATTACTTACTTGAAAACCGGTCGCACGCTTAAGCCACTGTAGCGGAATTCTTCATCAAGGCTATAGGTATTATCACCAGCATACATGCTGAAGCTGTAAGCCTTGTTAGAGTTTGATGGGTACGGTATGGATGTCCAGTAAGCGGCGTAGTTGTTTTCCTCCTCGCAGTCATACCCCCATTTGTAACCGGCATAAGGCAAGTAGATGACACCATTGTTGCTACCGGTCAATTTCAGCATATTCATCCCGTCGAGAGCTATCCATTCGCGAGTAGTATTATCAAACAATTCTTTGAATTGCTCATACGACGGCATCACCCAGGACGAGCCCCATGTCACGTGAGCCACGTCATACCTCGTGCCAGCGATGTCGTCACCAAGGTTGAAGCAGGTGCCGTATTTCCCATGGCAAAGAGTATAGGTTGTCCAATCATAACAATTCCTATCCGTCGTCTCGCCCCAAGAGTAGTAACCGCCATAGCCCTCGGGGGCTGTGGCTCCCACGTTGCAACAAGACCACAGGGTTCTCGATGGCAGCCCTAAGTCAATAAGGTGCGGGTGGTTGTCGTTGGGGCAGGTGAGGATGGATTCAATGAACACTGAGACACTGATGTTTTTTGATTGGTCTGTCAACAAGTCTGTCACGGTGATGTTGGTCTCTCCTACGCCAACGCCTTTCACGATGACCGAGTTGTCCTCCAATCTCGCCGTGGCCACGTCCTTGTTCCGGCTCTCCACGGTGTAGTTGCCGGTACCCGACGTGATTTCCACCGTTCCTTCGCATGAAAGAGCAAGAGAGAGTTCATTCTCGGAGATTTCAAGGTTGTCAACAATGATCACATCAATCGTTGCAGTCTGTCCGAATTCCGTGTCTGTCACCGTGATGGTGGCTGACATATTGCCCCGATGTCCACGGCCATACACCACGACAAAGGAATTTTCCTCCAAAGATGCCGATGCCGCCTCAAAATTGCTGGTCTCTACGGTGTAGTTGCCGCTGCCTGATTTGATTTGCACTCTTCTTGATTGCCCCACTCCGATGTAGAGGGTGGAAGTGGAGAGTTTGAGTTGGGGCAGGGACACTGGGCGTACGCTTGAGCCATGGTAGCAATAATCATCTGGAATGGTGGGTCTTCTCGATGACATGAAGTAGATGCTGTATGCCCAAGACATGTCCCTGTCGGCTGCCTTTGACAACCAATAGCAGCCAGCCCTGCCATCAAAGTAAAGGCCAGACTCATCTTTCGTACCAGCGGCGGGCAGGAAGATGGCTTCACGGTTGGGGGCGAGGACACGCAGCCCGGGAATCCCGTTGATGGTCATCCATTCGGAGGTGCAGTTTTCAAGCAGTTCTTCTGCTTGTTTTCGCGTAGGCATAAACACGTTGCCCAACGTCTGATACGCCACGTCGTACGCTGTTCCAGAGATGTTATCGGGGTCGATGGATGCCCCCACCAAACTGTTGTAGTTGCTCTTGTCGTACCACTCCTTCTCCTCCGTCTCACCCCAGGCGTAGTAGCAGCCAAAACTCTCCGGGGCGTCTGCCCCCACGTTGCAGCACGACCACTCCGTGCCGGAAGGCAGTCCGAGGTCGATCAAGTGCGGGTGGTTGTTGTCGGGACACAACCCCTCTTTCGGGTTGGGAACGCCCAGGATATTGTTGACCAGGAAAGTCACGTCAGCGACATTGGTCACGCCGTCACCATCAACATCATAAACGTTGTTTTCCTCACCCTCGTTGGGAACGCCCAAGATGTGGTTGACCAGAAACGTCACATCAGTGACGTTGACAATGCCGTCCTTGTTGACATCGTATAGGTAAGTCTTGGCGTCAACCGTCATGGCAACCAATGCCAATAGGATAGTGAATAGTATTTTCTTCATTGCAGTTGAGATGCTTTCAAACGGCAAATTTATGAAAAAACAAAAGAAATGCCCTCTTGAAAGCGTTAAAATATATTAAGTGCGGAAAAAGCTGGTTCATCCACCCCGCCTCTCCCCTCCCACCTGACAAAGAAAACCGCCCCATGACGTGGTGCGCATAAAAAAGTGGTCGAAGCAAACGCGGCAAGTGGTCGAAAAGTATTTGGTGACATGGGAGAACAGGGCTTAACTTTGCAGCGTAAACAGAAAACAACCATAAAACAGACAAAGATATGAGAACGCTCATCACCATCATCGCCATCGCATGCTCCTTGCAGCTGCAGGCACAGAACGACAGCATAGCCGCCGACTCCGTCACGTGGGAGAAGCAGCTCGACGGCGTCACCGTCGTACACCAGAAGAAATTAGTGAAAATGGAAACCGACAAGATGACCTATAAAGTGAGTTTGGACGAGGATGCCAAGACGGCCACCGTGCTCGACATGCTCAGGAAAGTGCCCATGGTGACCGTCGATGGCCAGGACAACATCTCCGTGAACGGCTCCTCCGCCTTCCAAGTCTATGTGGATGGGAAGCCCAACCCGATGATGACGGCCAACGCGAGTGTCATCTTCAAGAGCATGCCGGCCACCGCCGTGAAGGACATCGAGGTGGTGACCAACCCCGGCGCCCGCTATGACGCAGAGGGAGCCGGCGGCGTGCTCAACATCATCATGAACCGCCAGAATGGCATGGCGGCCAGCCTTGACGGCTACAACGGTTCGCTGCGTGCCGTCGCCGGCACCAACGCCTTGGGTGCAGGGGCTTTCCTCAGCGGACAGAAAGGCAAACTCTCCTACAGCGCCAACGCCAACTACAACCACATGCACCCCAAAACGACAGAAGTGGTATCGACCAGGACCGCCAACGATGGCTCGACCATGGCCTCCACCACCTCCTCGAAGACGAAAATCCCCTTCACCATGGGAAGTATCTCCATTGGCTATGAAATCGACTCCGTGAGCAACATCAACGCCTCCGCCTCACTCACCTCCTTCGAGATGAGCAACAAAGGCAATTCCACCGTCGGGATGTACGGCGGGCTTTACGGGCAAGGGTTCAACTATGGATACGACATGGACATGAAGAACCGGAAGACCGCCTTCACCGGAAGTCTCGACTACCAACGCTTCCTCAACAAGGACAGGACGAGCCAGTTCGCCATCACCTACGTCCTCTCGCTCAGCCCCACCAAAAACGAGACGACCAACATTTTCGATAGCAACCCCCTCGCCACCATCGACCTGACCAACCAACGCTCCGACAGCCGCGAGAACACCACCGAGCATATCCTGCAAGCCGACTACACCACACCCATCAGCGAGAAAAGCAAGTTCAACACCGGCTTGAAACTCACCGCCCGCAAGGCCACCACTGATGCCGACCACTACCTCGGAGGCGTGTATAGCGAAGACGCCAGCATGGAATACAGCCACACCAACAACATCGCAGCCGCCTACGCGGAATATGAGCAGGGCATTGGCAAATTCACCGCCAAAGGTGGTCTGCGGTACGAACACACATGGCAGGAGGTGAAATACGAAATGGGCAACGGAGCCAACTTCTCCACCGACTACGGCAACCTCGTCCCCTCGGCAAGCCTCTCCTATCCGCTCTCCATGACCAGCAACATCGGACTGACCTACAACATGCGCATCACACGTCCGGGCATCAGCTTCCTCAACCCTTACGTGGACACCACGACACCCACCGCACGCACCTACGGCAACCCCGACCTCTCCACGGAGAAGTCCAACAACATCGGACTGGTGTTCAACTTCTACACCCCGAAACTCATGCTCAGCGCCAAACTCAACCAGAATTTCTACGACGACGGCATAGAGCAGTATAGCTTCTACCAGGACGGCATCCTCAACACCACCTACGGCAACATCATGAAGAAGAGCGAGACTGGCGGCACCGTCTTCGCCAACTGGCTGCTGCACAAGGACACGCGACTCTTCATCAACGGCGGCCTCACCTACGCCCACATCACCAGCGACCAACTCGACGCCAAGAACCACGGCTGGCAGGCCAATGTCATGGCGGGTGTGCAGCAAACTCTGCCCCTCAACCTCAAACTCAGTGCATACCTCATCGCATCGAGCAAAACATACACGCTGCAGGGATGGAACTCCGGCTTCAACATGCTCATCGCCAACATCTCGAAATCCTTCCTCGACGACAGGCTCAGCGTAGGCATCACGGCCAACACCGGACTGGGACACGGCGGGAAAATCACCATCGACAGTTACAGCAAGGGAGCCGACTTCACCAACCTCTCGAACATCAGCGTACCCATGCAGAACATCTCGCTCAACGTCACCTTCAACTTCGGCAACACCAAGCGACAGGCCAAGCAGCATGTCTCAAGGGTGCAGAGCGACTTCATCGAGCAGCAGAGCAAGGGCGAAATGCTCAACGACATGGGAACCACCCCGCAATAAACATACAGCACCTTTCAAACGCAGTGCCCTGGCAAAAACCAGGGCACTGCGTTATTTGAATATTCCTACAAAAGGTATCACTTCCTTCGGCTTTTGAAGAACTCCTCGAAGAAGTCCATTTGCGGCAGGTTGGGCACCACGTCGAGATGCAGTCCCTCGCGCATGATCATCACCGTGGGCTTGTTTTGCTCATAGCGGGTCCAATAGGGCAGGTCTCCACCGTTGGGGTCTCCCGTCTTGGTGAAATTGATGACATACTGGGTGATGATTTTCCCCATCTGCTGCTCCGTGGGTGTCATCTTGCCGCTGCCGAAATGATAGCCATAGAAGAAAGGCATCTCCGCCACGTGGCTCGCCCCGCCCTTGCGGCTGCGCATGATGGTGTTTTCAGAGTCCTGGTCGAAATAATACATGAATACTTTTCCCTTTCCGCTCTTGGACTGCAAGTTGGCCCAGGCATATGTACCCCAAGCGAAGCTGCCGTCCCGGAAGATGTCGCTGGAGGCGAAATACACCTCCTGCTCGTTGGTGGCAGGGTATATCTTGAGCATCCTGTCGGCCCATTCGCCATAGTTGTCGCGGATGCTCTTCTCATAGTCGGCCACGGATGCCGGCCGTGAGAACATGGAGCCCTCGTCGGAGTTGGTACCGATGAGTACGTTGACATCGTTGTACTGCCCCTTCTCGTAGAGCTTGTACTGGTCATCGGTGATGACATACTCGTCCACCACGGGCCAGAACAATCCCGTCTGTGCCTTGAGGAGTTCCTCGAAGGACATTTTGCGGAGCTGCTTGATGTTTTTCTTGCCAAGCTGTTGCTGGAACTGAAGTCCGGCCTGTTCGGCTGACTTGACACGGACCATAGCCGTGTTTCCGCCCCTCGTGTCGCTGACCGGCCAGAAGGAACTGCCGCTCTCGCTGATGGCGCCACGGAAAAGGCCCTTGCACAAAGGTGAGCCGCAGAGCATGCTGACGGAGATGCCACCAGCCGACTCTCCTGCGATGGTCACCTTCTCAGGGTCTCCCCCGAAAGCGGCGATGTTGTCGTGAATCCATTGCAGGGCCATCACCTGGTCCATAATTCCATAGTTGCCGGAAATTCCCCTTGGCGACTCCTTGCTGAGGGCCGGGTGAGCAAGGAAGCCGAGGACGCCGAGGCGGTACTCGATGCTGCAATAGATGATTCCCTCGCGGATGAAACTCTCCTGTGTTCCGCTGTAGGAGCCTGTGGCAAATCCTCCTCCGTGTATCATCACGAAGACGGGGAGTTTTTCACCGGGGGACTTGGCGGGTGTCTCCACACTCAGGTAGAGGCAGTCCTCGCCCATGGCGATGTCGTTTCCACTCTGGTTGGGGTCGGTGGGTTGTGGCGGTCGTGCGCCCCATCTGTCGGCATGGTACACGCCGGTCCACGGCTTTTTGGGCACGGGGGCTTTCCATCGCAACTCCCCAACGGGGGGCTCGGCGTAGGGGATGTTCATATACAAGGCGTGGTCTTCGTGCTTCACTCCCTCAATTTCTCCTTGTGCCACGGTGGTGCGCAGCAGTTGCGCCTCGATGGGCGCTGCCATCAGCAGCATGGCGATGGCGGCAATGGCTGTCTTCTTCATAGTGTCGTTTTTTGATGATAGTGCAAAATTAAGGATAAAAAATGAATATTCCGCCTTTTTGCAAGGAAAAAATACAAGATGAGCGGCCAGAATGAGTGAAGCCTCCCCATGAGAGGGAGGCTTCACCTGTCAAAGCTCGTGATGTTACGTGATGATGTCATTCGTCGTACTCGTCGCTGATGCCCTCAGCCTCCAAGCTGAGGTCTTCAGGGTCGGTCTCGAATGTTGTGCGATAACTCTCCTCGGTGAGTTTGTCTTCGTCGAAGGTGTCGTCCTCCTCGTCGGGGTCATTGTAATAGTCCTCCTTCTCGTTGTACTCCTCTTCGTTCTCATCCTCTTCCTCATCGGGGAAGTTGTCAGTTTTGAGCCTTGGTTTCTCCATTTCAGGTTTTGCTTTGGCGAAGATGGCCTCCACCCACATCCCCTTGGCGATTTCGAGCACCTCGAAGCCGTCGGCGACCTTTTTCTCATACATCCCTCCCGGCTTGCGCAGCCTGTCCTTGGGAAGGGTGGTGGTGCTGATGTCGAAGCCGCTCTCGATGATGTCCTGGATGCTCTGCGAGAGGCTGTCCCATCCACCGCCGAAGTTGCGGTCGATGACTTCCAGCAATTTGGATGTGGTGATGTGTCTTATGTTTTCGTATGTGAGGTCTGTGACGCGCAGGATGGGGCGTTTCTTCACCGCCCATTTCACTTTTTCGCCGTCATCGGTCTTCAGCAATCCCACCTTGTATCCTCTTGCCTCGTATTTCTTCACCACCTCGGGTTTATCCACCTTCACCTCCTCCATGTCGAAGGCGCTCTTGATGATGTCGATGTAGTGGCGTGTGTTGTCCCTGATGTCGGCGTCCTTCTCTGCGGCTTCCCACAGGCGGAAGACGTCGTTCTCTTGCAAGTCCCACACGTTGCTCTTGTTGAGGTTTTTGAGGGCGAGGGTTTTCTTGTTTTGTTTCATATTGGGTAATGGTAAATGAATACTGATGTGTCGGCAACAGCCGTCGCATATCGGTTTGCAATGAATGTTATGTGCATCGCTTTCTGCTTAGGTCTTGTTCCGTTAGTTGCGCTGCAAAAGTAAGTACTTTCCATGTTATCTCCAAATAATTCCGAGAGTTTTTTTTATCACTATCCGCAAATGATTGATAATGAAATAAT
Source organism: Prevotella sp. (assembly GCA_017619755.1). Classification (GTDB taxonomy): domain Bacteria; phylum Bacteroidota; class Bacteroidia; order Bacteroidales; family Bacteroidaceae; genus Prevotella. The sequence goes on along the minus strand of JAFZRU010000052.1, from coordinate 22,550 downwards.
AAGGAAATGATGTCACATCGGGATGACGGAATAACGTCATGACGAAATGACGGAATAACGTCATGACGGAATAACGTCATAACGGAATAACGAGATGACGCCACCCAAAACATTAAAAATAGTTAAAACCCTCCTTTTTGATGCAATGTATTGCCTATGGCCGCATTATAAGGGAAAAGAATAACAAAAAAACTGATTGAGAATATGAAATCCAAAATCCATTTCCTATCCATTGCCGGCCTCAGTCTGCTGGCAGCAGCGTTTGTCTTTTCTTCTTGCTCAGAGACGGATAGCGAAGCAGTACCGGATGTCCCCGGCAAGGAATCTTTTAGTTATACCACAGACGGCGGCAAAGGCGGAAGCGAAGGCCCCGGCACGCCCAATGGCAACACACAGGCGGGCATCGTGACAGCCGGCGAGTGGTGCGACCTGACCCACTGGTCGTTTTGGTCGCAACTGATGCTTGGAGAGCAATTCTCCGACAAGAGCGACTACTGGGAGTTCTACACCAACACGCGCATCGCGGTGAAAGTGACCGACGGGAAAGGCTCCGCCTTGGCCGGCGTGAAGGTGAAACTGCTGAGCGATGGCAAGGATGGCGACACGCTGTGGGAGACCGTCACCGACAACCACGGCTTGGCCGACTGCTGGGTTGGAATGTTTCAAAAAACCAATTCTGCGAACGCCGACCACCTCCGCATCAGTCTGAATGACGAGGTGATGGACGGGCATCCCGTGGTCTGCCCCTGGGACTCGCTCCTGCAAACGGTTCCTGTCAATGAGTATGTCTGCAAAAAGCCCAAAAAACTCACTCAGCAGGCCGACATCGCCTTCATCGTAGATGCCACGGGGTCCATGCACGACGAGATAGAATTTCTCAAAAACGACCTTGTAGATATCATCAACAAGGTGCAGTCCATCCGCTCAGACATGAAGATGCGCACGGCGGCCTTGTTCTATCGCGACAACGGAGACGAATACCTCACCCGCCACCACAATTTCACCGACAACGTCAAAAAGACGGCCAATTTTGTGGCGGAGCAGCGGGCTGACGGCGGCGGCGACTACCCGGAGGCGGTTCACACAGCCCTCGAACGGATGCTGCAAGACTTGTCGTGGGACATCGACGCCCGCTGCCGTATGGCGTTCCTTTTGCTCGACGCTCCGGCTCACCATCAGGATGATGTCATCCACTCGCTCCAGGAGTCGGTGGAGAACTGCGCCAAATATGGCATCAAACTCATCCCCGTGGCGGCAAGCGGGGCGGACAAAAACACCGAGTTCATGCTGCGCTTCTTCTCCATGGCCACCGGCGGCACCTACGTCTTCCTCACCGACGACAGCGGCGTGGGCTACAGCCACATGCCCGCCTCTGTGGGTGACTATGAGGTGGAGCAGCTCAACGAACTCCTCATTCGACTGATAAGTTATTATACAGAATAAAATTTTCCGTGCGGATGGATTATGTGCAAAGACGGCCTGAAAGGCCAACGAGATACCAGCCCAGGGCAACGCCCTGGGTTGTAAATAAAGGAGTAGATTGCGCCCTGAAAGGGCAAAAGCCTTATAGGTATCACAAAGCTTTTGCCCTTTCAGGGCGATAATTGGCTCACTCCCTTCCCCAGGGCGTTGCCCTGGGCTGATTGCTTTTGGCCTTTCAGGCCGTTTTCAAACGCACAATACTAAATTATTCATCTTTCATTTTGCAATCCTCTGAACTGTTATACCATACTTATTTGATGGTTAAAAAAATGAAAAAGGCCGTGGGTTACGTCGTTTTTTCTTAATTTAGCGACCTAAAACCTAAAGACAGGAATATGAGAAGAGTTTTCATCATTTGCCTGCTGCTGACGGCCGGCCTCATGAGCCACGCCCAACTGATGGTGACGAAGACGACGTGCAACTACCAGAGCGGGCACACCGCCATCGTGGAAGAGGGCGTCTCCCGCGTGGGGTGGCAATACGTCAATGGCGACATTCCGTCCCTCACGCAGGAAGCCTATCAGATAGAGGTGTTGGAGCATATCACGGGCGAACTGATTTACGACAGCGGACCGGTGCGCTCCACCGAAAGCCAGTTCATCGAACTTCCCCACCTCTCTCCCAATCAAGTGGGCTACGACTGGCACGTGAGGATATGCCACGATGCCATCACCAAGAAAGGCGCCCCTGAGGAACAGTGGTCGCCGTGGAGTGCTTGGCAGACCATCCGCGTGGTGCCTTCCGACCTCTTCTCTCCACCCACCACCACCGCCTTCGACGGACACCTCTCCCCCACCCCCCGCTGGATTGGAGCCATCACGAAGGCCGCCTCCCACATTCCCGAAGGCCGTTGGAGCAACGAGGTGTTCAAGAAAGACAGTTTCAAGACGAAATGGGAGGATGTAGATACCTTGTCGGCACGGAGCATCCTGCTTAGAAAAACGTTCCTCTCCAACCGTGAAGTGGCCGACGCCGTAGTATATGTCAGCGGTTTGGGGCATTACAAACTTTTCATCAACGGTTTCTCGGTGGGTGACAGTGAGTTCGCCCCCCTCTGGAGCGAATACAGCCGCACGGTGTATTACAACACCTACGACGTGACGCGCCTCCTCCAACTCGGTGCCAACGCCGTCACCGTGCTTTTGGGCAACGGCTTCTTCAACGTGCAGCGCGGCTCCCGTTACAGCAAGCTCCAAGCCAGCTTCGGCCCGCCGCAACTGTTGCTCCGCCTAGACATCACCTACACCGACGGCACGACGGAACACGTCTTCACCGACGAGAGTTGGCGGTGGACACCCAGCCCCATCACGTTCAACAGCATCTACGGCGGCGAGTCCTACGACGCCCGCCTCATCCCCTTCGGCTGCGACCTGCCGGAGTATGACGACGGCAAATGGTTTCCTGCTGTCGCCGTGGAAGGCCCAGCAGGAAAACTCCGCCCGGAGACCGCCCCTCCGGTGAGGGTGATGGAACGATACGCGGTGAAAAGCACGCACTACATCGACAAGGACTCCCTGTCTGCCGCCTCTGCGATAACGAAGCGCGAGGTGCGCCCCGGCACCTTCGTCTGCGACATGGGCCAAAACCTCTCCGGCTTTCCGGAAATCACCGTCTCGGGCCGTCCGGGACAGACGGTGACGCTGCTCGTGTCGGAGCGCCTCACGCCACAGGGGGCTTGCGACCAGTCGCAGACGGGCCGGCCCCACTATTACGAATACACCCTTGGCGGCAACGGTCGCGAGACATGGCATCCTACCTTCTCTTATTATGGCTTCCGCTACATCCAAGTGGAGGGTGCCGTGGAAGAGGGCAAGGCGAACCCCGACAGCCTGCCGGTGCTGCACAGCCTGCACAGCTGCTTCGTGTATAACTCCGCTCGTGAGACCTCCACTTTCTGGTGCGACAACGACCTGATGACGAGGACGCACCGTCTCATCGAGCGTGCCGAACGCTCCAACATGCAGGGCGTGCTCACCGACTGCCCGCAGCGTGAGAAATTGGGGTGGTTGGAGCAGGATCATCTGTGTGGTCCTTCGCTGCTCTACAACTATGACATGACGACGCTCATCCCCAAAATCATCCGCGACATCGTAGATACACAGAAGGCCGACGGCATGGTGCCCACCACCGCGCCGCAATACGTCTCCTTCGGCAATCTCTTCGACGACTCCCCGGAGTGGGGCTCCACGCTCGTCATCCTCCCGTTCATGTACTACGACATGTATGGCGACAGCACGTTGATAGTGGATAACTACGAGCCGATGCGCCGCTATGTAGATTACCTGACAAGTCGCTCGGAGGACGGCATCGTGAGCCACGGCTTGGGCGACTGGTACGACTACGGCCCGCGCCGCCCCGGCTTCAGCCAGAACACGCCGGTGCCGCTCGTCGCCACGGCGCACTACATCTACGACCTGCAACTCGTGGCGGAGGCGGCAAGGATGGCCGGACATCCGAACGACGCGGCTCGTTACCGCGCTCGCCATGTGGAGGTGGTGGAGGCATTCAACCGCCATTTCTACCACGCCGACTCGTGCTATTACGGCTCCGGCAGCCAGACGAGCAATGCCCTGCCCCTCTTCCTCGGCATCACCGGCGAGCACAAGGAGGCCGTGCTGCAGTCACTCATCGCCGACATCCACGCCCATGGCGACCGCCTCACCACGGGCGACGTGGGGAACCGCTACCTCTTCCGCGTGCTGGCAGACAACGGCTGCAACGAACTGCTCTTCAAGATGCTCAACCACTACGAAACGCCGGGCTACGGCTTCCAGTTGGTACAAGGAGCCACGACACTGACGGAGCAGTGGGACCCGCGCCAAGGATCTTCTGAGAACCATTTCATGCTGGGACAAATCGACGAGTGGTTCTTCCGCACGTTGGCCGGCATCCGACAGAAGCCCGGCACGCACGGCATGCGACACCTCGTCATCGACCCCCTGGCCGTGGGCGACATCACCAAGGTGAAAGCCTCCATGGAGACGCTCTACGGCAGGGTGACCATCGACTTCAACAAGAAGGACACCACGCTCTTCGTCTCCGCCCCTCCGGGATGCGTGGTGGAGAACGCCCCCTGGCGCCGTCCCCTTGAGCAGTGGTCGGCACACTTATTCCCCTTTGCCGCAACGATGTACGAGGGCGGGGAGGGCAGCAGCCTCATCGACTATTCGCATTGCTACGACCCTCAGTTGCCAGCCTTCTGGATGGGTGGTTCGATGCTCTATGACGGGGTCTTCGGCAGCAAATACGAGGGTTTCCACCTGCGCCCGGGCGTGTGGCGCAAGATGGAGTTCGGCTTCACCTTCCTGCAGGTGTCGCGCAATCTCTACCGAGGCGTCTTTGGTGTCTCCACGGCCCTGCAGTTCGCCATTGAGAACTATGAGTTCCAGCGCGACGTGGTGGCTGTGAGAAAGGGTTACAAGACGGCGTTTGAGCCAGCACCGGAGAAGCTTCGCCAAAACTACCTCAACAATTTCTCCATCCGCATCCCGCTGCTGTTAGGTGTGCAGACACGCGGTCGGGAACTGTCGCTGCAAACGGGTCTCATCCTCCATGGCGACCGTGCCACCTACAAAAATCGCTATCCAGACGAGAAGGAGGCCGTGAGCCAACCCTTCCACGGCAACCATTTCCGCGCCAGTTGGACAACCATCGCCGGCATCGGCCCCGTCACGCTGTCATTCACGCAGAGCCTCGTGCCGCTGTTCCGTCTTACCAATGGGGTGAAGGCATACCCCTCCTCCCTGACTGTGGGTTTCGACATGTGGTATTGGGACCGCCGACTATTTAGGGAAAAGAAGAAGCGATAAAGAAGGTTGCCATCCAGATGTCATCATCCGTGTTCGCCCTAACGTGATAATTATTCGCCCTAACGGGCGAGCGGATGGACATAAAGTCCACCCCTACAGAAATGATGACCCCGTGGCGTTAGGAATTAGTACAGAAATAACGGCCTCTTGGGTTTGGAATTAGTACAGAAATAACGGCCCCGTGGCGCTCATCTTTCATCTTTTAATTTTAATTTTTCATTTTTCATCTTTCATCTTTAATCTTTTATTTCATCTTTCATTTTTAATCTTTAATCTTTCATCTAAAAAACTTTCCCGGGGCTTCTTGGAAGGAAGTCCCGGGAACGACAGATATGATTATTCAGAAGAAAGTATGATACAAAGGAGTGTATCCTTAGAAAGTGTATCCAATGGAGCAAAGGATCTGGTGACGCTTGTTGGTAACATCGACGATGTTGGTTTTGTTGTCCCAGTCGATGTAGGTAGCATCCTCGTAGTTTTGGAATGGTGTGAATTCACCGTTGGTGGCACTGTACTGGTAAGACAGGTCGAGGTTCCAGTTTTTCTCTATCCTCCATCCGATGCCGAAGGTGAAGCGGTTGGTGTCCTTCCAGTTGGTGTAGTCCGTGGTGCTGGCGTGGTAGGTTCCGGGGGAGCTGATGGTGCCGTCCCTGAAGCCGTCCATGTCATACATGGCGGAGAGGTGGTTGTATCCAGCCCTGATGGCGAGTTCGGGAATGGGTTTCACCTCGGCACCCAACTTGAACGTGGTGACGCCCTTGAGGGTTTCCTTGGTGTGCCTGTTCATGTTCTTGTCGCTGCTGCTGGACTCATAGTAGTCATAGAAGTCGTACGAGCCACCGTCGTTGATGCGGTTGTCGGTGGAGGAGTAGTCGGCATAGTCGAGGCCGGCTCCGATGGCGAAGAACTTCCCGTCAGTGAATCCCAGGCTGAGGCCGAACTTCCAAGGAGTATAGACCTTGTAGTCGTAGATGTCCTCGGTGAAGACGGTGTTGTTTCCGTCGCTCACCTCGGTGTAGTTCTCCGTGGTGAGACGATACCAGGTGGGAGTTGAGACGCTTGCTCCGATGAGGAGTGGCACGTACTCGATGGGCCTTACGATGGCACCGAGTTTGATGTTGTAACCCGAACCGGTAATTCTCCTTTCGTCATAGACGTTGAGTTTCTGTATCCCGATGTTGTTGGGTGTTGCAATTTGCTCTGTGTAGTCGGAGGTGTGCTTGTAGTGGACGTCCTCCACCCCGACGGTGAGGCCGAGATAGACCCTGTCGTTGATGTTTCCACTGATGTTGAGGTCGTATGCTCCGATGTACCCCTTGTGCGCCCTGTCGAAGTCGTAAGACGTGGCGTCGTAGAAATAAGCCGTTGAATTGTCGTATGCGTAGAAGAGGTTCCTGGTGAAGATGTCATCGAGCTGGTTGCAGGTGACATAGTCGGCGTCCAAGTTGAAGTTGCCGTCCCTGTCGGTGTTGTACAGCAGTCCGTTGTAGAGCTTCATATAGGAGTTCTTGTTCTGCGATGCCATGTGGAGTTGGTCGTCGGCAGAGAGGATGTAGTTGAAATTCTTGCTCTTGTGATAGTTGAAACCCATGTTGATGAACGAGTTCTCCCCGCTCCGGGTGGAATAGACGAAGCCCAATTGGTCGAAGCTGAGTTTGGTCTTGTCACCCTCCGGGTAGTTAGCCGCATCCTGCTGCGACACCATTCCTGCAGTGCCTTCCACCTTGTTGTGGCGGAAGAGGCCGATGCTTGCGGGGTTGGAACTGATGGACGAGATTTCTCCTCCAAGGGCGTCGGTGGCGCCTCCCATTCCCACGTAGCGAGCCGTTCCGTTGAGGTCCTGGTCGAGGATTTTGGCATTCTCGTAAGTCTCCTGTGCAGCCATAGGCAGCACTGCGATGGCGGCCGCCATCACTAAATATATCTTCTTCATTTTCTTCAAATTTTAAAGGATGAATTTTGCTATGTCATAATGGAGTTATCTTGAGGAACGTCCTCCGCCACCGAAGGAGCCTCCCGAGCGAGAGCCACCTCCACCGAAGGAACCGCCACCGGAGCGGGAACCACCGCCGCCGAAGGAACCACCACCGCTGCTGCCGCTGCTCCTGCTGGGAGCACTGTAGGAACCGCCGCTGTGACTACTTCCGGAGGACGACGAGTAGGAACCGCTGGAACTGCTTCTGGACGACGAGTAGGAACCACCGCCGCCAAAGGAACTGCTGCCATAACTTCTATTGGCGTACGTAGAGGAAGAGCCGCCACTTGGCGAATAGTTGCCACTACCTCCGAAGCCACTGCGCCTTGTGGAAGATGCGGCGTATGTGGTGCGCGAGGTGTTGCCCATGTTCATAGCCGAGTTGGAGAAAGTGCCATTGGAGACTTGCCTTCCTCCAAATGTTCCGCCCGAGGCAGATGCATATCCATGCCCGCGAGTCATGCCGAGACTTGCTGGGGAAGTACTCACATTCCGCCCGTTGTCGGCGTAATAGTGGGCGGTTCCGCCACCGTGGTGGGCATAGCCACCGTGGTAGTAACCATAATAGCCGTAGTATGGGTTGTAGTAGGGTCCCCACCATCCTGCGTATCCATAGTAGCCATAATAAAACCATGGATCGTAATACCATGGGTCATAGTACCAAGGTGACCAGTAGGAGTAGTATCCCCAAAGGTCGTAATACCATGGCGACCACAGGCCGTAGTAATGCCCGTACCTCCATCCGAGGTAGTTGTAGAAATAGGGGCTGTACCATCCGTAATAGCCGTCGAAGAGACCCATCAATGCCGAGTAGCGGAAATCGTCGTCGTTTCTATATACGAAGACGGTGTCAACCTTGGGATAAACCCCATCACCCGGTGTGAACTCGATGATGTCATTTCCTACGGAGTCAAGGGCGACGAAGTCATTCCCTATGGAGTCAAGGGCGACGATGTTATTCCCCAAGGAGTCGGTGCCGATGATTTTATAGGAACTCTTGAGCCCGTGACGGTTGTAGTCGTCCACGGAAATGTCGAGCGGCTTGGGCGGTGGTAGCTGGCGACTTTCCTCAACTACCGTGCTCTTCGCCTTGGCTGGTTTCTTTGGCACGAAGTACATGTCGTCTTGTGCCAAGAGGGAGAGAGGGAGCATCCCCATCCATACTGAAAGCAAGATAATCCTTTTCATATCCGTCATTTTTAAGTGTTTACTATTTCACGTTGCAAATTTATCACATCTTTTCATACGATGTTAAGGAAAAACCCTACATGAGTATAGGTTTTTCCCTATTTTTGCTTTTTTCGCCATTTTTTAACAACAAACGTAACAGCTCAGTCCTCATTCAAATGAGTGCGACGCTCGGGCGGATTTGCAATCCGCCCGCATTGAATATAAGCATTTATAATGCGATTTTCGGATTAAAAATCCTGATATTCAGGGCATCGGGATTGCAAATCCCGATGAGCAATAATTGCTCACCTTGCACTACTTTGCTTGCGCGAAGATAGGCTGCGGCTCAACAAAAAAAATAAAAAATGCTTTTTTATTTTGTTTTGTATTCGCCTTGCACTACTTTGCTGGCGCGAAGATAGGCTGCGGCTCAACAAAAAAAATAAAAAATGCTTTTTATTTTGTTTTGTATTCGCCTTGCACTATCTTTGCATATCAATCAAAAAAAGGAGAAATGAAAGACAGTTCTGCAAACAAGAGAGAGACATTTTGGCCTTCCTGCAAGACGGTTGGTTTACGCACCCTTTTGCTCGTCGCCACCATGCTGACGGTGCTGCCGCTCCATGCGGCGAAGGACGTGGAGACCAACTTCGGCAAAGGCCGCCTCACCGTGCAATATGTAGCGAGCAACGCCGTGCGCATCCGCTATACGGAGGGCGAGGTGAAAGAGGAACTGCCCGACTGGGCCTACGTCCGCCACGAGTCAGTGAGCCGCAGCAACATCAAGGTGTCGATAGACAAGAAACGGCAGACGTTGAAAGTGAAAGACGGCAAGGGACGGACATTGTTCACCGCCACCCGTCATGAGTTGCGCGGCGGCGAGGCCACCTTGTCCTTCACCTCCCCGTCGGACGAGTGTCTGTACGGCTTGGGGCAGTTCCAGGATGGCTACAGCAACATTCGCGGCCTCTCACGCCGATTGACACAGGTGAACACCCAGATCAGCATCCCCATGCTGCTGTCGAGCAAGGGCTACGGCGTGTTGTGGAACAACTACGGCATGACGGAGTTCAACCCCTGTGGGCATGGCGTGGAACTGAAGAAACAGGCTGGTGCGGGAGCACGTGAAGAGGTGAACGTCACATCCACAGAGGGCGGTAGGCGCGAAATGCGCGAACGTCACATCTTCGAGGGTGTCATCGATATCGCTGAAAGCGGCGACTACTCCCTGCTGCTCGACGTGGGGCAGAAGATGGCTCGCCGCCACCAACTGAGCATTGACGGCAAAACGGTCATCGACATGCAGAACCTATGGCTACCCCCCACGGCCTCGCGCATCGTCCATTTGGAGGCAGGACGCCACCGCGTGACGGCGGAACTGACCGGCGGCGACAAACCCGTGCTTTTCTTTAACAAGGTGGGCGGCGAGACGGTCTTCCGCTCCCCCGTCGCCACCGCCGTGGATTACACCGTGTTCATCGGCTCGGCTGACGAGGTGATTGCCACCTACCGCCACCTCACCGGCGAGTGCCCGCTGATGCCCTCCTGGGCCTTGGGTTACATCCACTGCCGCGAGCGCTTCCACAGTTCTGACGAAATCCTGCGCACCGCCAACCGCTTCCGCAGCGAGGGCATGCCGGTGAGCATGCTCGTGCAGGACTGGCAATACTGGGGCAAGTACGGATGGAACAGCATGCAGTTTGACGAGGAGTTCTACCCCGACCCGAAGGCTCTGACCGACAGTCTGCACGACATGGGTATCCGCCTGATGCTCAGCGTGTGGTCGAAAATCGACAAGCAATCGGAGGTGGGCCGCATGATGACCACCGGTGGCTATTACATCCCCGGCACCGACTGGATTGACTTCTTCAACCCGAAGGCTGCCGCCGCCTACTGGGAGCAGTTCAACCAACGCTTGGTGCCATTGGGCATCGACGCCTGGTGGCAGGACGCCACGGAACCGGAAAACGACGACCTTGTAGGGCGGCACGTGAACAACGGACAGTGGGCCGGCGAACAGGTGCGCAACGTCTATCCGCTCTTGGTGAACAAGACGGTCTATGAGGGGCTCGTCAAGGCCGGCAAGACACCGATGATTCTCACCCGCTGCGGCTTCACCGGCATCCAGCGTTACGGCTCCGCCTTGTGGAGCGGCGACGTGGGCAACGACTGGGAGACCCTTCGTCGCCAAATCACCGCCGGCTTGGGCATACAGGCCGCCGGCATACCATGGTGGACCTACGATGCCGGCGGCTTCTTCCGCCCCGGCGACCAATACACCAATGCCGACTACATCGAGCGCATGCTGCGATGGATAGAACTCTCCGTTTATCTTCCCCTCATGCGCGTGCATGGGTATATGAGCGACACGGAGCCTTGGAACTACGGTCCGGAGGCGCAGGCCATCATCGCCGGATGCCTGAAGGAGCGCGAGGCCCTGCGGCCCTACATCGAGGAGTGTGCGCAACGCATCGCCACAGAGGGTTACACGCTGATGCGCCCGTTGGTGTTCGACTTCGCCGACGACCCCGAGGCCTTGAAGCAGAAATATGAGTTCATGTTCGGACCCAAGTTGCTCGTCAGCCCCATCACCGAACCAGGAGTGACAGAATGGAAGACCTACCTCCCCAAGACCTCCGGACACTGGGTGGAGCGGCACTCCGGAAAACGCCACGAAGGCGGCCAGACAGTGACCACCCCCGTGGACAAGTCCCGCATCCCCGTCTTCGAGTTGGTGAAGGAGTAAAAATGATAAAAATGTGAAAGATGGGAAAATTTTCGGCCTTGGGTGTTGCAGAACCGAAAATTTTTCCTATCTTTGCATAAATTCACCGAAAACACCAACACCATGCCCAACAGAAAAGACTTGAAACAGAGCATCAACAACATCTGCAGCGACATGTTTGCAGAGTGTGTGGCCATGTCTCTATACCACCACGCCCACGAGGAAAACGTGGATGCACTGCTGTCGTCCATCCTGGCCATCCGCAATGATTTCATCAGCCGCATCTCCCACCCGGAGCCCGGCATGCGGAAGAAGGATTACTACGACCACTTGGCCAACTCCTTCACGGAGCAAATCAGCGAAATCATCGACCAAATCTCCAACCTTAGCGAATAGCCCCGGCGACGAAACACTATGTGGAAGAGATTTTGCAACTGGCTCTTGTACAAACGGATGGGATGGGAGAAGCGTGTGACAGAACCCCATCCCGACAAATACATCATCTGCTTGGCGCCCCACACGAGCAACTGGGACTTCGTACTGGGCCAACTCTACTCCGGCGCGGAGGGATGGAAGGTCAACTTCCTCATGAAGCGCGAGTGGTTCTTTTGGCCCTTGGGAATATTGTTCCGCCGCTTGGGTGGCATCCCGGTGTGGCGCGACAAACACACGAGCCTCACCGACAACCTCGCCCGTGAGGCCCGTGAGGCCAAGTCGTTCAAACTGTGCATCACTCCCGAAGGGACGCGCTCCGCCAGAAAGGAATGGAAGCGCGGCTTCCTCGCCATTGCCCGCAAGGCCGACCTCCCCGTGCTGCTCTACGGCCTCGACTACGAGCGCAAGTTGATAGAGTGCATCCACACCATCATCCCCAGCGACGACATGGATGCCGACATGGCCTCCATCAAGGCATATTTCAAGGACTTCAAGGGCAAGCATCCCGAAAAATTCACGACATGAGAACATTACACATCTTGGCGACCGCCATTCTGCTGTTGCTATCCACCGTGGCGACGGTGGCCCAGACAAGTTCAAGCCGCTCCACCTTGGAACGCTCGCTACGCACCTATTTTGAAAATTACAAAACCGGTCGCGCCGGCAACACCGTGAGTGCCACTCTGAGCAACCTGCAAGTGGATGACAACAACCACACCATCATCATCACCGCCAACGACAAGTTCCGCGACCAGGAATTCACCCCCGAGGTCGTCAGCAACATCTACGGGAAGGTGAGGGCGCTGCTGCCCTCCGCCTACCAACGCTACGGCGTGCAAGTGCGCACCCACGGCAGAGCCATCGAGGAACTGGTGCCCAACCGCCTGCGCAATGGCGACATCGACAACTCCCGCACGTGGCGCCACATCGACTACGAAGGCAAGCCCTGGGTGACCAACGCCTCACGCCCCAACACCATCAGCAAGGGCTTGGAAGGCCGGCACCTCACCATCGCCGCCAGCCACGGCAGGTACTACGAGCAGAAGACAGGCCGTTGGAAATGGCAACGCCCCAACCTCTTCTGCACCACGGAGGACTTGTTCACGCAGACCATCGTCATCCCCTACCTCATGCCGATGCTCGAAAAGGCCGGAGCCATCGTGTGGTCCCCCCGCGAGCGCGACTGGCAGAAGAACGAGGTCATCATCGACAACGACGGCCGCTATAACGCCAACTACTACAACGAGCGCAACGGCACCCACCCGTGGAGCACCACGACGATGCCCGGCTACGCCCGCCATAACGGCACCTATAACAACGGCGAGAACCCCTTCCGCGCCGGCACGTGCCGCGTGGCCGAAAGCACGACGGGGAAGAGCGTCAGCCAAGCCTATTACATCCCCCAGATTCCCGAAGCCGGCCGCTATGCCGTGTATGTGAGCTACCAGACCTTGGGGCAGTCGGTGGACGACGCCGAATACACGGTGTGGCACAAAGGCACCCGCACCGTCTTCCATGTCAACCAGCGCATGGGCGGCAGCACATGGGTCTATCTTGGCACTTTCGAGTTCGAGAAAGGCTGCGGCAACCGCAACATGGTGGTGGTGAACAACCACAGCAAGCGCCACGGGGTGGTGACCACCGATGCCGTGCGCTTCGGCGGCGGCATGGGCAACATCGTCCGAGGGGGACAGACCAGCGGCATGCCACGCTGCTTGGAAGGCACGCGGTACTACGCCCAGTGGGCCGGCGCCCCCGACTCGGTCTATAACAGGTTCGACAACACCAACGACTACAACGACGACCTGAACGCCCGTTCACGCTTCAGCAACTGGCTCTCCGGAGGTTCGCCCTTCGTGCCCAACATGCGCGGCCAGGGCGTGCCCATCGAGTTGATGCTCTCCGTGCACAGCGATGCCGGATATGACAAGACCGGCGGAAACAACATTGTCGGCACCCTCTCCATCTGCACCACCGATTATTACAACGGCAAGTTGAATGCCGGCATCTCGCGCATGGCCTCCCACGACCTGGCCGACGCCCTGCTCTACAACACCTGGGCCGACCTCAGCGCCACCTACAACAACTGGAAACGCCGCGTGATGTGGGACAGCAACTACAACGAGACACGCGAGCCGGCCGTACCATCGGCCATCCTCGAGGTGATGTCGCACCAGAACTTCGGCGACATGCGCTACGGCCTCGACCCCAACTTCCGCTTCACCCTGGCACGCTCCATCTACAAGACGCTGCTGCGGTATGTGAACGAGATGCACGGCACGAAATGCGTGGTGCAGCCCCTCGCCCCCCGCAACTTCCGCGTGGAGCTGTACTCGAAGAACCGTTTCCGCCTCACCTGGGCGGCGGTGAAAGACCCCTTGGAGCCTACCGCCACCCCGACGGAGTACATCGTCTATACCGCCGTGGGTGACAACGACTTCGACAACGGCGTGGTGGTGAAAGGCACGTCGTGCGCCATCAACGCCAAGCCCGGCACGTTGTATCATTTCAAAGTCACCGCCGCCAACAGCGGTGGCGAGAGCTTCCCCACCGAGGTGCTCTCCGCCGCCATCTCCCCCAACTCGAAGAAGACAGTGTTGGTGGTGAACGCCTTCCACCGCCTCTCGTCGCCCGCCGTGGTGGAAACCATCGACAAGAGAGGCTTCGACATCGACGCCGACCCGGGCGTCACCTACGGCAGGATGGCAGGATGGAGTGGCCGCCAGACGGTGTTTGACAACAGCCGCCGTGGCAAGGAGGGCGAGGGCGCCCTGGGCTACTGCGGCAACGAACTCGCTGGTCAGTTCATCGCCGGCAACGAATTCAACTACGTGCGCGAGCATACCGACGCCATCCACAGCGCCGGGAAATACAACATCGTGAGCTGCTCGTCAGACGCTTTCGAGAGCGGGAAGATGAAGCTCAACGACATCTCCTGTGTGGACCTCCTCTTGGGATTGGAGAAAGACGACGGGCACTCCCTGTTGCTCTACAAGAGTTTCTCTTCGGATATGCAGCAGCGGTTGACGAACTACGTGCGCGGCCATGGCCGCCTGTTGGTGAGCGGCTCTTACGTGGGCAGCGACATGATCGACGCATCGGAGCAACGCTTCCTCGCCGACGTGCTGAAGCTTCGCTACGGCGGCAGCGACCAAGGGAGTCCCACGAGCGCCGTACAGGGCTTGGGGATGACCTTCGACATCTACCGCACGCTCAACGAGACGCACTACGCCGCCACCGCTCCCGACATCCTCAACCCCACCAGCACCTCCCAGTGCGTGATGCGCTATGGCGACGGCCGCAACGCCGCCGTGGCCTACAGCGGCCGCGACTACAGCTGCTTCACCATGGGCTTCCCGCTGGAATGTATCAAAGACTCCCGCGTGCGCAACGCCATCATGCGGGGCATCCTCAGCTACCTGATGAAATAAACCCACCCGACATGCACAAGATACAAGCCAACCTTTCCGGCACCAGGAGCATCGCCGTGAGCGACGAGCACCTGGCCACCATAGAGAAATACCACCTGCTCGACCACCTCGTGGACAGCAACGGCATCGTGGACGAGAGCGTGCTCGACAAGCTGCGCTTCAACATCCGCTCCATGCTCGCCGGCGACGGCGGCACCGACAAAGCCCTGCTCGACCTCTGCCTCGACGTGGTCTATCACAGCCACATGAAAGCCTTCGGCCTGCAACACCTCATCGCCCTCTATGAGAGCTGGGAGCAGACACGGCAGGCCGCCCTGCCCTCACCCGAGGCCGAGGCCGCCACTTAGCCTCACGCCATGGCAGAGCACCGTCTGAGCGAGTGGCTCCCCACGACGAAGAAGGAAGTGGAGCTGCGGGGTTGGGAGACCCTCGACGTCATCCTCTTCTCCGGCGATGCCTACGTGGACCACCCCTCCTTCGGCGCCGCCGTCATCGGGCGCGCCATCGAGGCCGCCGGGTGGCGCGTGGCCATCGTGCCACAGCCCGACTGGCACGGCGACTTCCGCGACTTCAAGAAATTGGGGCGTCCACGCCTCTTCTTCGGCATCGCGCCGGGCTGCATGGACTCCATGGTGAACAAATACACCGCCAACCGCCGTCTGCGCTCGGAGGACGCCTACAGCCCCGACGGACGACACGACTGCCGCCCCGAATACCCCACCATCGTCTATACACGCATCCTCAAACAACTCTTCCCCGACACTCCCGTGGTGCTTGGAGGCATCGAGGCCTCCATGCGCCGCCTCACGCACTACGACTACTGGCAGGACCGCCTGCGGCCAAGCATCCTCTACGACTCCGGCGCCGACATGGTGCTTTACGGCATGGGGGAGCGCGGCATCGTGGAGCTGTGCCAGTTGCTCGACAATGGCGGCACGATGGCGGACGCACGGCTGCTGCCCCAGACGGTGCACGTGATGAAGGACGGAGAGGTGCCAGGCGGCATCGGCCCCGACGACATCGTGCTGCACAGCCACGAGGAGTGCCTGGCCAACAAACGCGCCGAGGCGGAGAACTACCGCCACATCGAGGAGGAGAGCAACAAACTACACGCCTCCCGCCTGTTGCAACGGACGGGCGACAAGTGGACGGTGGTCAACGCCCCCTACCCTCCCATGACCACCGAGGAGCTTGACGCCTCCTTCGACTTCCCCTACACCCGCCTGCCGCATCCCAAATACAAGGGGAAGCGCATCCCTGCCTACGAGATGATCAAGCACTCGGTGAACATCCACCGAGGCTGCTTCGGCGGCTGCGCCTTCTGCACCATCAGCGCCCACCAAGGGAAGCACATCACGTCGAGGAGCAAGGAGAGCATCCTGCGCGAGGTGAAAAAAGTGATGGAGTTGGATGACTTCAAGGGGTACCTGAGCGACCTTGGCGGACCGTCTGCCAACATGTATGGCATGGGCGGCAAGGACAAGGAGTTGTGTGCTCGGTGCAAGCGCCCCTCGTGCATCCACCCACACATCTGCTGCAACTTGTACACCAACCCACAAGCCCTGCTCGACATCTACCATGCCGTGGATGCACTCCCTGGCATCAAGAAAAGTTTTATTGGCAGCGGCGTGCGATACGACCTATTGCTCCACCGCAGCGGCGACGACGCCACCGACGCCGCCACGGATGCCTACACCCGCGAACTCATCTGCCGTCACGTGAGCGGTCGCTTGAAGGTGGCTCCTGAGCATACGAGTGACGAGGTGCTGCGCCTCATGCGCAAACCGTCGTTCAAGCAGTTCGAGCAATTCAAGCGCATCTTCGACGACATCAACCGCCGCGAAGGTCTGCGCCAACAAATCATTCCTTATTTCATCAGCAGCCATCCGGGATGCAGCGAGGCCGACATGGCCCGCTTAGCGCTCATCACGAAGCGTTTGGACTTCCAGTTGGAACAGGTGCAGGACTTCACCCCCACGCCGATGACCATCAGCACGGAGATGTGGTACACCGGCTACGACCCCTACACCCTGCAGCCCATACGCAGTGCGAAGAGCGCGGAGGAGAAGTTGGCGCAGCGGATGTTCTTCTTCTGGTACAAGCCGGAGGAACGTCGGCCCATCGAGCGTGAACTGCGTCGCATCGGCTTGGAGCACCTCATCCCCGAATTGTTGGGGCGGCATCCCTCCCCACCCCCCAAAGACCCTCACCGTCATGACAACAACCCCCATCAGAATACTGGAAAGCCTCGTGGTCGGCAAGCGAAGCGCGGCAACGTGCGAGGACGGCATCGCGGCGACCGCTGACCACGTGGCCGTCATCGATGGTAGCACGAGCAAGGCGGCCCAACCGCTGTCGGCGGCCATGAGCAATGGCCGCTTGGCGATGACGCTCGTCAAGGAGGTGGTGGAATCGCTGCCGACGGAGGCCACGGCGGAGGATTTCTGCCGCACCGTCACGCAGCGCATCCGTGAGGAATACCGACGGTATGGCGTGACGAGGGAGCGTCTCGTGGCGCATCCGGAGGAGCGTTTGACGGCGAGCGTGGCCCTCTACAGCCGCCACCTTGGCGAGGTGTGGCTCGTGGGCGACTGCCAATGTCTGTGCGACGGTGTGGTGTATGACAACCCAAAGCCCAAAGAGGTGGAGATTGCCGCGAAACGCGCCCGCCTGGCCCACGAACTGATTGCGAGTGGAGAGGCCACGGTTGCGTCGTTGAGGCGGCATGACATCGCCCGAGACACCATCGTGCATTTGATTGTGGGAACCTGTTTCCGACAAAACATCGACTTCTCCGTCGTCGATGGCTTCGACATCCCTATGAAGAAGGTGAAAGTGGTGCCTGTGCCACCCGGCCACGAAGTGGTGATGGCCACCGACGGCTATCCCTTCCTCCTCCCCACCTTGACGGAGAGCGAGGCCGCACTTGCCCGCCTCATCGCCACCGACCCTCTGTGCATCAGCGAATACCTGGCCACGAAAGGGGTGATGGAGGGCAACGTGTCTTTCGACGACCGGGCGTATGTGAGACTAGAACTCATTTGACGTATAAAAATGGCTTTATTCCGCTACAAAGCACTGTTTTTGATAGTTTGTAGCGGAATAAAGCCGATTTTATTCAGAATTTAACATTTTTATTTCCGAGTTCCAAACAAAATGATTATCTTTGTGCCACCATTTTCACATCATTATTGAAGAACGACATGTGCACCATAATTGGAAGAAAACAAGAAATAGAGGCGCTCAACAACTATTGCAAGAGCGGGAGGGCTGAGTTTGTTGCTGTTTATGGACGCCGACGTGTAGGCAAGACATTCCTAATCAACGAAGTGCTTGGCGACTATATGGCATTCCGACATACAGGTCTCTCACCATACGACCGCAAACGCAAGGTTTCCCTAAAAGACCAGTTGCAGAATTTCTATTTCTCACTCATCCGCTACGGCTTGGAGGGTATCAGCCAACCAAAATCGTGGATGGAAGCCTTCTTCATGCTGGAACAGCTGTTGGAGCGCAAGGACAACGGTTCCAGGCAGGTCGTGTTCATCGATGAGTTGCCTTGGATGGACACGCCACGCTCCGGTTTTCTGACAGCCCTCGAGGCTTTCTGGAACGGATGGGGGAATGCGCAGCACCGCCTCTGCTTGGTGGTGTGCGGCTCCGCCACTTCCTGGATGCTCGACAATCTCATCAACAACAAAGGCGGTCTCTATGGCCGATTGACAGGCGAGATGAGGCTGTCGCCATTCACCCTTCTTGAATGCGAGGAGTTCTTTGAAAGCAGAGGCATCAGGATGTCCAAATATAACATTACGCAGGCATACATGATATTGGGAGGCATTCCTTACTATCTGAACTGCTTCAATCCCTCGTTGAGTCTGGCTCAGAATATCGACATGCTGTTCTTCAACCCCAAGGCGAAACTGGGTGACGAGTTTGAACGTCTCTTCAGCTCCGTCTTCGACAATGCCGATGGATGCATGAAAATCGTCAGGGCGCTGGGGCAAAGGCATGCGGGCTATACCAGGGACGAAATCGCATCGATGACAGGCACCAACCCAAATGGGGATTTCTCGAAGATGCTCAAGGCTCTTGTGGGCAGTGACTTCATCATCCGTTACGTACCATTTGGCAAGGGCAAGCACGAGGAACATTACAAACTCACCGATTGTTTCTGCTGGTTCTGGCTTCATTTCAAGGAGTCGAAAGATGTCAAGGAGACCGACTATTGGCAGCACCATCAGAAAGAGCCGGAAATCAACTCCTGGCGTGGCATTGCGTTTGAGGAGGTCTGCTTTCAGCACGTCTTCCAAATCAAGTCTGCCATGCAGATAGCAGGCGTGGCATCGAAAGAGTCTTCCTTGATTGTCGGAGGCACCAAAAACACGGATGGAATGCAGATAGACTTGATCATAAACCGTGCAGATGATGTGGTGAACGTCTGCGAGATGAAATACAGCAAGTCTCGCTTCGTGGTCACCAAATCATACGCAGAAACGTTGTCAAAACGCCTCTCAGCCATAGAGGATGCCATGCCTGAAAAAGCCATCCATTTAACCTTGGTCAGCATCAAAGGCATGGAGCAAAATGAAAACTCGGAAATCTTCACCACGAGCATTACTGCCGACGAATTGTTCCGATGAGTGCTATAAGCTAATAAAAAGATTACATCCGCATCGGAAACAAGCTTGCAGGCAAATGAGAATGAAAGATAATGCTGCAAAAAATTCTCCCTCAAATGCTTGGATGTTGAAGAAAGAGCATAATCCGTTTAAGTTCGCATGGGACTCAAAAGTAGCTGAGGGTTATTCTTTATCAGACCTTAACCAAGAACGCATACGGGGTGCTGTGCGTATGGGCATCGCGGGCGGTCGGTTGAATGCTTCAGCAGAGAGTGATGACATTCCAACACTGTTGCGCAAGATGCAACTAATGAAAAACGGCCAACCGACAAATGCCGCAGTCATGCTCTTTGGCAATAATACAGAAGATTATCCTCAGTTGCTACTACGCATGGCGTGTTTCAAGGGTACGGATAAACAGATCTTTATTGATAATAAACGAGAGACGGGTAACTTCTTTGATCTGCTTGATGCTGGCATAGCATTTTGCTTCCGTCACCTGAACTTGAGTGGTGAGGTGGTAGGGCTTATACGTAAGGAGGAGTTGGAAATACCGCTCGAAGCATTACGCGAAGCACTGATAAACGCGCTCTGCCACCGTAGTTATGACGACCCTGCTACTTCGGTTAGTCTTGCAATCTATGAAGACAGAGTTGAAATCGTCAATCCGGGAAAGTTTCCTGTTGGCATTACCGCTGAGACAATCCTTCTACCGCACGAGTCATTCCCTCACAATCAGCGCATAGCACAGGTACTATACCAAACGACCTATCTGGAGAACTGGGGAACAGGTGTAAGGCGTATGGCCGAAATATGTCAGCAACAGGGTAAGCAATCACCTATCTTTGAAGAGGGAATACGCACCATTACTATACGTTTCAAGAAAGGGAGCGGAGCACACAATGTCCCAAAAAGTGTCTCAATAAATGTCCCAATAAATGTCCCAATAGAGATTATTGAGCAATTAACAGAAAGACAAAGGTTTATCGTCGATTGTATTATACATAATGCTTCTGTCTCACAAACCGAGATGTCCCAAAAGGCGGGTGTGTCTCGTAAAACCATCCAGCGTGAGATTGAGAATATACGTTCTAATGGCTTGAAAATTACCCGAGTAGGAAGCAAGAAAGACGGTAAGTGGGTGTTTAAAATAGATGATTAGCTATGGCTGAGAAGAAAAACCAGCATTTTGTTCCGCAATCATATCTTAGGTTCTTTTCCAATAATGAAAAGACTATAGGAACATATAACATCAATAAAGATTTCCCATTCACTAATGCTCCGATAAAGGGGCAGGCCAGCGAAGACTATATATATTCAAAGGATATTCGCATAGAAGGACAATTGGAGGAAATGGAGAAAGTGTGTATGCGCATTTTCCGCAAAATAATAACTAATCCTTATTATGTACTTCATGACGTGGAAAAACTTGATGTCATAGGCTATTTGGTTCTTCAATTTGGCCGTACCCGATTATCAATTGACAGGATGAAAGAGTCCATAAATGATTGGGGGATTCAAAAATTCAAAGAATTTGTGGGACATAATAACATCGATCCTCATCTGAGATTTGCGTGTAAAAAAGAGCATGAAGGAGCTTTTACGTTAGGGATGTACAACGAATCTATTACACTTTGCTATGACTTGACTATCAAATATCTGGTGATATCGCCTCTCTTGAATAAATATTTTATCACTTCCGACAACCCTGTCTGTTTGCTTAATCCTTTATTTGATCTGTATGGAATTCCAAACGTAATCAATTTTAATCAAAAGGGGCTTTGCTTACTTATGACACTTACGCCATCCGTCGCTATCTTACTATATGACTCAGAATCGTATAAGATTGGGGCAAGAAAACCCTGTTTGGCACTGGAGAACTCTAAGGACATCGACACCATAAACAGGATTGTTGCTTCGAATTCAAATGAAGTACTATATTTCAATGATAAGCATTGTATTGACTTCTCAATAAGAGAGATGGCTCGTTCTGGCAAATTGAAAAAATATGTGTCAACATACAGGAATGGCGCATGTGTACTGCCATTCATTCACATCCTCGACAAAGTCAAATATCAAGGAGATACGTCAAATCTTACTTCGCAATTTCTTCATCGTAAATACTGCTATTATCTTATGGAACATCCTGATGTTGCCAAAAAACTAAAAGATATAGCAGGCAATGCAAGTATAGAAGATAAAAAGAAAATACGGGAATCTCTTCGAAATCGGAAATAGAGAGTCTCGCACTATATAGTTTCAGACTCCCTGAATTATTTATATGTGGATTCCATTGCTGTAGCTCTGGCCATATAGTTTCCCTGTACGTAGTTCTTCAAGCGCATCATGAGTACCGTCGCGCCATCCATTCCGAATGCTGGTGATGGCCTCATTCCAGATTTCGTCACACAGTTGTTTACGCTCCCCGCCATCAAAGAGAATAAAGGCTTCAATGGAATCTGCTTGTTCTTGATTCAGATGCCGTTGATAAGAGTTGTTTCCCATCTCCACAAGGGCAGAAACTGCCGATGCGAATAGTTGGACACGCCTCTCCTTATTTACCTGAGTTCGGGATAAAAAAAGGTCGAAAAAATGATTTGTAGGGTTCATTATGGTCATTTTTTTTCGCATACCATTCTTCCCCGACATTTTGTGCCGGGTTGCCATAATGCCCTCGAAGATTATACCTCTCAGTTAAAGAGGGTGAGTTGTCCGTCGAAAGCCTCTATCTCATAGTCAATGTTGATTGACGGTTTTTTATCAAAGAATGTGTATGCGGCGATGACGGCGAGCACGTTCATAAGGAAGTTGTTGAGGCTCCTGTGTCTGGAGTGTACGAGTTGTGCGACGTTTTTGAGCTCGTCGTTGATTGTCTCGATGACCGACCTCTTCCTCAGCATG
>JAFZRU010000003.1 GCA_017619755.1 Prevotella sp. | reverse complement strand
GGAATTGTCCCTTCCGAAAACGCTGACCGACATTGTTTCGACAGCATTCATAGGATGTACAGGATTGCGGAGCATCACCATGGAAGAAGGAAATCCCAAATACATTTGCGAGGATGGTGTGCTCTTCGACCAAGCCATGACTACGCTGATGCTCTACCCGACACAGAGCGACAGAACAAGTTATGAAATTCCGCCAACAGTGACGGACATCACTCCCGCAGCTTTTATGGGCAGCAAACTGAAAAATATCACACTGCCACCGACACTGACTACAATAGGCAACAGTTGGCTGAGCGGTTGCGCCCAATTGGAAAGCATCTCCATACCCGCCACAGTAACAACCATTGGTTCTGCTGCTCTCAGTGGATGCTCCAGCCTGACGGAGTTGTATGTCCCCAACACTGTGCAGAGCATTGGCACATCGGCATTTTCCGAATGTACGTCGTTGGTGAAAATCCATCTCCCGGAGGGGCTTACCCGCATCGAGGGGTGGACGTTCGACGGTTGCAGCAGTCTCAGCGAAGTGACCATACCCGACAGTGTGAACTATATCGGCTGGTGTGCTTTCCGCGGATGCAGCAGTCTGCCCGTGTTCCAGATTCCGCAGGGAGTGACCACCATCGACCAGTATGCTTTTCAGGGCTGTTGTACACCCAAGGAACTTGTCATTCCCGACAAGGTGGAATATGTGGGCTGGAATGCCTTTTGGGATTGTAGCGGATTGGAGGACGCGTCGATAGGTTCTTCGGTGACGACATTGGCAGGCGGCACTTTCTGGGGGTGTGATAATATCTGGGAAGTGTGGTCGTATATAGAGGAGCCATTTGATTTATTGGACTATGATGAACTTCCATGGCAAGGCAAATGTTTCTCCGATGTGGTGACAAGCAGGGCGATTCTTCATGTCCCGGCGGGCACCAGAGACAAATATCTATCCAAACGTGGATGGCGCGACTTCCAAATCATTTCTGAAATGAACGATGACGCCGTTGGTTCTCCTTCAGTTGTTGATCACAATGACGCCCCATATTTCGACATGGGAGGCCGTCGTTTGAAAGGCAAGCCCATGCGGGGCTTATATATCCAGAATGGGAAGAAACTGCTTGCCAGATGAAGTGAGGGGTTATCTCACAACCACTTTCTTCCCATTCACAATGTTGACTCCTCTTTCTTGATGCGGTATTCTGCGTCCTTGCAAGTCGTGGCACGAGCCAGAAGAGAGCTCTTCCGTAGGAATCTCCACGACACCTGTCGATGACGCCTCGGTCAAATTGAAGTACACGTCGTGTACCGCCCCGTCGTAATTGCCTTGTGTGAGGTGTTGGGTCGTTCCTGCATTATCAATTTGGAAGAGTTGATAGTAGCCGGTTCCGTTTTCGCCCTTGATACCATCATTGCCAGCATCGAGGAATTCGAGCAGGTAGCAGTCGTCTTGTGTCAGATGGAAGTTTTCGATATATAGTTTCATAGGTTCAGCATACGGTCCTCCTTCATGCACCACATCCCCCGCTGAATTGTAGAGTTTCCATGTTGTCTCATTGGGCTTGTTGTCTGTATAAAGCCTCAACTGCACGGCGTGGTGTGCCTGCGGGGAATTAGAGAAAGAACTATTGATGCGATTGCTCTCGGCAGCGGAGCCATTGACATCGGAGAACCATATTTGCACCTGGTTTTCTTCATCGGAAAGAGAGAAATCGTGGAATCCGCCGAATGTCATCGTGTCGCGCTCAAGATAGTTGAGTGCACCTGTCCAAGGGTATTGCTCCAATGCCCCGTTGACCTTCACATTGAGTGTGGCGGTGGTCAGCGTGTTATAACCATCATTCCGCAACACCACTTGTCCATAGTAGTCGGACACGCAGATGAAATCAGGGGTGTCGGCCAAGGCTACCAACCTCAGGTGGTTTTCCTTGTTTGTCCCGGGGCCGCTATATGCTGTACATACCACTTCCTTGGTTTCAATGTCTTGCAGGAAAGCGACCACATCGAGTTGAGTCTCGTCATCGCAGAAGTCGATTTCCCACGAAGCACCATAGGAGTAGGTCTGGCCAGCATGGAGGCCATCATCGCTTATCTGAATACCGTCTCCACCGGTGAACATCTTGCGCATGGTGTAATGGAGCGAGGTCTCGCCATTGGGATATGGTTTGGATGGGGTGATATGCTCCTCGATGGCGGCCACGAACAACCTCAGCGATGTGCCACTCTCGATTTCCTGTAGCGGTGTAAGGTTGGCATGAACCGACATCCTGTGGTCTTCAATTCCTTTCGACAGTGTGAGCGAGAATCTTTCCGGCTGAGCCATCTGCCGGGTGATGGTTTCATCTAAGCAGGAAGACGTGCGGAAAGACAACGCTTCTCCATTGACAAAAGTGGCTGGCACGCCAGTTACTTCATAGAAATCGTGGCGCTTTTGCTGCGTGTCGGAATCGTAATTATAGAACTCGTCGTGACGGTTGGGATAATTACTGTGATACTTGATAGCCACGCAATCACCTAAGCGGTTTTCAATCACGGCATCGAGTTCGGGAGACCATGACGCACAAGGACCGCATCCCGTATTGGTGAATTCCTCGACAAGTACAATACGATTCTGTGCAGAGACTGTGACAGCCAGCAGAAGTGTTGACAAAAGGCAGGTGCGTTTCATTTCATCTCCTTGTTTAATGCACGTTATTCCAATTTCAGTTTCGACTTCAACTCATTTATGTTTTTTTGTTGTTGTATGGTTTCATTATAGACAGAGTCTCTCACTCCCTTATCATCAGCCATGTCTTTTTCCATCTGCTCTCTTTCCTTCCGATAAGCATCTATCTCCTCGTCGGTAACTTCCATCATCTGCTTGCACAGGGCAAATAGATGTCGCATGTCTTTTAGAATATCATTGCTCATCAGTGCATAGAAAAAGTATTGAAAATCGAGCGCGTCCTTGACGGTGGTTAAAGGCTTGTCTCGGTTGACCTCATTGTAAAGCGAGTCGCATACCTCTGTCTTGTACATCTGACGACTTTGATAGAACTTGGCTACATTTTCGGTGAAAAGTACGTTGCCCACGGTGTTGATGGTTTCGATGTTCGACGAGAAAATACGCTCCGTTGTCTCTGTGTAGCCATCTCTTAGCAGTATGGAAGCCATTTCAAACCTCAGTTTGTTGAATTGGGTGGTGTCTTCTGCTATCTGTCGCTGAACATCTATTGACTGACGGATCATCGAGTCGGCCTTTTCTATTGAATTCAACGAAGTGTACATGTCGTACATCACCATCATCACGATCTCGCGCTTTGACTTCTGTTTCGCATGATGGTCGATGATGGCTGCCGTACCAAACGTAAGCGCAATGGATACGCTGGTGGCGAGAATCGACAACAGGAATTGCTTCATTGAAGACATTCCGCTGCCAGCCTTCAGACTCTTCGGTGTGTGTAGTTTGATGTTCATATTTGATTATTCAAAAATCTTCTGCAGTCGGTTGTGCAGCGCCTTGCCGCGAAGGGCGCGATCGATGATCTTGCCTTGTGGGTCGATGAGGATATTGTCGGGGATGCCGTCAATCTTATAGATTGGAGCGGCGGCACAGTTGAAACCTTTCAAGTCGGAAATCTGCAGCCACGGCATCTTCAGTTGGTCGATGGCCTTGACCCAAGCCTCCTTCTTCTCGTCGAATGAGACACCTATCACCTCAAAGCCCTTGTCGTGGAATTTGTTATATGCCTCCAGCACGTTGGGCATCTCTGCGCGGCAAGGGCCGCACCACGAAGCCCAGAAGTCAACAAGCACCCAATGGCCCTCACCCACAAGCTCGCTGATCTTGTGCGTCTTCCCTTCAGGGTCAGCCATCTCCATGTCGGTGAACTGCTGGCCAATGAAGGCTGTCTTCTGACTGTCCTCCGGCTTTAGCAATTCTTCCACGTCATCTCTGGTCTTCTTCAGATAGGGATGGCTGGCAAACATCACCTGCTGCCTCACCAGTTCGTCGTATGCCTCCACACCATTGTCCAAGAAGTACAAGCCGCAGAATGCCACGGGTATCAGCGAATGGCGCTCCTCCTTGAACACCTTGTTGGCAAAGGCAGTCTGCTCGTCAAACATCTTGTTCATCTCGTCAATGAGTTCATCCTGATGTGCCAATCGTTCTTCATCGGTCATCTTGACACTCTTCGCATAAAAGATTCTTTTGGGCATGTCCTGTTCTATTTCCAACTTCGTCAGACGCTCATTCAGCGGAGAACCTTTCAGCGTACTGTCGTTGACATTGATGCTGACGGGCGTACCATCGTTGAAAAACTCAATCGTCCATTTCCTGTCCGCTGCCTTGACGGCCATAAGGGCGTCCTTGTCGGCAGTGCCGCTAAAAGAGAACTTGCCGTTGGCAACAACCGTGCTGTCGATAGCCTTGTCTGTCAACAGGTCTATCAGATAGATTTTCTTGCCGCTTCCGTCATAAGTTCCGCTGACGGCATACTTCACCTGCGCCATTAAAGGCACTGCTGCCATGGCAAATGCTGCTAATACAATCACTTTTTTCATCATTCCCATATATTCTTCTTCAAAATTCACGTTAATACCTCCTTCCTCCCGCTTTACCCTGCGGTTGCGCTTCCTTTCACCTCTTGAATGGTTTTGCCTCGCTACAACTTCAATGACTTGAACATTAAGTTTTTATGTTGTCCTGTAAACATAACACTTCATGATGCAAGGGCAGGTGGGCAAGAGCCTTTAAAAGCCTATGAAAGACCTATGTGCACGCTTTAGCGTGCAAAGTTACAGTAAATGTAGCAGATATTGTCAATATCTTTTCTTTTTATTGTGTTTTTATACGAAAACGATTTCAGACAATGCTCGAATAGCCTTCTAATGTTGGTTCAAAAATCAAAACATTTTTGACCTGTACGAATGAAAACGGCCTGCAAGGACGTCTTTGCACAAAACCATCCGCTCAGGTCGAATTGATGCGTGCTGTGCGGTTGAAATGTGCTAATATTTGTTCAGCGAATCGTAAAAGTAGTCGTCTATGAAATAAAAAAGCCATTTCCCAACTCAAAATGAGTGAGGAAATGGCTTTTTCTTGTCTCAATAGCTACTAATCATCCCATAGCGTATGACGTTCGTTTGCACCCCAGTCATCATCATCGGGCGTTTCAGTGTCCGACGCCCCTTCCTTCGACTCCGAGAATGATTCCTGGATTGGAAACTCAGGGATGACCTCATATATACCAGTTTCGGGTGTTATATATGTCTTTTTCATTACTTCAAGATTTTTGTTTCACCTTTATTCACTTTACTGCTCGCCGATGTTGTGTCATCCTTAAGCTCAGGGGCTGCCACATACGGTTGGCTGTTGTCTGAGCTGGATATATTACTTGGCTTGGCATCCTCATTGAGAATGATGTTGACGACGGATGTGATATCTGAGACTGAGATACTTTCATCCTTGTTGACATCGGCGTTGGAATAAATGAAGTATCCGCAGGGATTGTCGAGGATATAATCCACCATCATGGTAATGTCGGAGATGCTCACGTTTTTGTCGCCGTTGGCATCACCAAGGATGCTGTTGGGATTGACGGGTGCCATGTTGGCGAAGAAGGCTTTGTTGTAGCGGCTCGTGAGAGAAGGTGCTTGAATGTACGAGCGGAAGGGGTTCATCGAACTTGTCTCCGCAAAGGCCAACTGGCCAGTCTTGGTGAACCCGTAGATGTTCGTCACTTGCGTGTTGTCAAGCACGCCCACCATGAAGTGGTCGTTCACCGTGTTTCCAACCATTTCGTCGGGTGTCTTTCCGATGGATGCGTTGGATGTGCCCAAGGTGCTGCCACCGTCACCAGCAATGAAGATGTAGGGTGTGTAGGCTTCGGGGGTCTCTACGCTCTCAAACTTCAAGGTCTCCCCTGTGGCGTTGCTCAACACATAGAACTGGCCGTTGTAGTTTGTCGGTACGAATGGGAGGCACACCGTCAGCTTCGTTCCGGCGGCAAAGACACGGTCGTGGGTGACGGAGGTGGCTGTGAAGGCGGTGCTGGCATGGAAGCCATAGCCGGAATGCATGCCTTGCCCATCGGTGAGAACCAATTCGTTGCAGACACCATTCACAATCTTGTTGGTCTTGTCCGCCCACCAGTCAAGCGATGTGGTGGTGATGAGTTGGTTCTTTTGCTGGGGATAGACCACCACGTTGTCGGCCAATGCGTATTTCTCGTCCGTCGCTGTCCATTCCAGCTGGTTGCGCTGCCAGAAATAGTCTTGGCGCAGGTAGCTGGAGGCAGCCTCCACTTGTGCCTCCTCGGTCATGCCCAAATAGGTGAGGGTGAAATTCTTCACTTGGTAATAACACCTCGAGGAGTAGATGCCTAATGTCAGTTGATGGTTGGAAACGTCTGACACCTCGGCGGCGCAAGAATAGTCGCCAAAATCACGATTGTCTGGATTGTTGAGCGTGATGACCTCTTGCGACCTTCCCACATGGTCGTAGTCGTTGGGGTTGATGTAGATGGCCACCGTTGAGGAGCCATCGGTGACATCGGTGCCGGCTTGTGCTGTGAGAC
The DNA here is from genome assembly GCA_017619755.1 of Prevotella sp. GTDB lineage: Bacteria > Bacteroidota > Bacteroidia > Bacteroidales > Bacteroidaceae > Prevotella. The sequence goes on along the minus strand of JAFZRU010000003.1, from coordinate 50,242 downwards.
GGTAGATGCCTTTAGGCAGATAGTGGATGGTTTGCATCAGCTCTGCCTTGTTGATGGTACCAGCCCAGGCATTGAAGACACCGTTGTTTACATTCGTGTCGTTCCACCCTTCATAACTGTAGTCGAACTCCCAGCCGGAAGGTATCAACACATTGCCGCCACTGCCTTGCATGGGCTTGGAGGTGGTGCTGCCTGTCATGTCGGCATTAGAGACCAGTGAGGTGGCATCGCCGTTGCTGTCGGCTATCGTCTTGGCATTGCGTAGCACTTGGATGGCTTCCTGACGGGCCTCCTCTGTGGTGAAGTTGTCCTCATGGCCTTCATAGTCTTCATATTCGGCGATGGCAGAGTTCGTGGCGGCATGGTTGACGGTGCGGGCTTCGTCGAGGGCGACTTGGAACTCCGACACGGCGATGTAGGTGAGTGTGATGTCGTCCACCCATACGCTGGCGGGGGAGTTGTCATTGGCTGTGATGAAACCGAACGAGAGGTCAAAGAAAGTGGGTTCGGTGACCTCGAGCTGATAGGTGCGCTCGGTCCAATCGGTGTTGGTGGGCTTCAGCGAGACAGCAGTGGCGTCGCCCAACTGGTAGTAGTTGAGGTCGGTGGTCATGTTGGCGCCGCTGTTCTCGGAGCTGATGAAGAATTTCAGTTCATACGTGCCAGTGGGCAACATGGCGTTTTTCTCTATCTGAAGGCGGGGGTTGGCCGAGGAAGCCCAGTTCTGGCGCAGGCGTACATAGTTGGTGCCTCCGTCGCGTGGAGTGGCGTTGTCTTGGGTGAGGTAAGCATACTGCTTGTTTTTCTCAGTAGCCTCCGAGATGAAGGTGGTCTTCCAACCCACTTGCTGATAGACGCTGGGCCAGGTGGCGTCGATGGCTGCGCCGTTGGCGGTCTCGAAGTCTAAGTTCTCGCCGAGGAAGCCCCCTGCCTCGAAGTTGCTGGTCTGACGGGCGGCATAGCCCTGGAAGGCAGCGTCGAGGGCGGTGATGGCGGCCTGCACTAGGTCGTCATCGGCAGTGTACTGCGTGTCGGTGCCGTAGGTGTCGTAGGCGGTGCCCAGGTCGTTGTCGTTGAAACTGTTCACACCATTGAGCAATGAGAGATAGCCGCTGAAGAGCTTGATGCTGGCGTCGGTGGCGTCCATCTGGTCTTCGAGGGCTTGTGCCCTGGTGGCAAATTCCGACACGAGCGATATGTCGTCCAAGGCTTCCGTCACATCGTTCACCTTGGCGAGCAGCGTGGTCCAGGCCTCTGCGCTCATGGTCACTCTTCCATAGTTGGTGCCGTCTGTCAGGTTGTAGTCTCTTTCAAAGCGCTCCAGGGCGGCGATGAGGCTCACCCGGCTCTCCTTCGCTGCCACAATCTGCTGGCGGGCGTTGGCGATGGCGTTGGGCAGCGTGGTGAGGGTGGCTTCGTTCAGCGTCTCGAAAGTGTTGGCGGCATTGGCAGCATCGATGGCATTCTGGAGGGTCTGCTGCTGCTCGGCTGTCAGGAGGCTGGCATCCGAACTGCCAAGGAGTCCCGTGGCCTCAGCCACAAGGGCGTCGCGGGTGGCCTGCAGGTTGGTCAGGTCTGGAGCGTTGCTATAGACGATGGAGGCTATTTGTGCAAAGTGCCAATTGGAGCCGTTGGCATCTTTCGTCACGCCAAAGGTGAGGTCGTTGACACTCGAAGTGAGATGCACGTTGACATTGAGGGTGGTGAGGTCGGCGAAAGCGACAGAGGTGCCGAACTTGATGGGCAAGCCGGTGCGCTGGTTGCCGGCGAAGGCGAACGAACGGTTGGCATCACCCTCTGTGGCTTCGGATGTGAAGTCGCGGCCTGGGGTGAAAAGAGCCTGGGCATACATCTCCACTTGATAGTAGCCCTCGGGCAGGTCGCTCACCGTCTGGTAGAGCACGGTGCCCGTCGTGGCGCAGGTGGTCTCATAACTCTCTGCGAAGGATGGGATGGTGGAGGGACGACCCGTCAGGAATTGGTCTGCCACGATGCCTGCGGGACTGCCGTTTTTCAATTTCCAGTCGGTATATTGCTGCGAGGCGAGGAAGGTGATGTCGAACGAGCCGTCGGTCGTTGAGATGAAGGTCATCGCCGCAGAGCGGAGAGCCGGAATCTGCTCGTTGACAGCGGCGTCGCTGGTGGCGGCGTCCACGGCGGCATCGGCGGCAGCCAACGCATTGTCAAACTGTGTCTTGCTCTGACCGTTAGGCACGCCGTCCTCCAGAGCGGCAACCTTCGCCCTGAAGGCATCGTAGGCGGGATAGGCCTCGGCAACAGAATTGGCGGTTGCCATGGCGGCCTCGATGTTAGAGATGGCGGTGTTGAACTGTGACTCCTCCGTGAAGGCGTCATCGTCGTTGTCGTTGGCATCGATTACGGCCTGGAGCGCATCGGCGGCACCTGTGCGAAGCGTGTTGCCATCAACCAAAGCCTGGGCCGCAGCCACCTTCTCGGCGAGCATGTCCTTGTAGGCTTGCAGAGGGTCGCCGTAGAACAGCAGGCCGAAACGGTCGAAGGCAATCCAGTTGCCGGTGCACTCGTCGAGCTGGATGCCCACTGTCAGGTTGCCGTCGGTCACCGTCGTGCGCACTTTGTATTGTTTGTTGGTGCTGATTTCTGTCCTGTCATCATTGGCTTTCAAATACATGCCGCTACCACCTGCACTATTGTTGTACTGCTCTATGTTGTGGGCATAGACCGACAGTTCATAGAGGCCATTGGGCATATTGGTGAGTTGCTGGGTGTACGTGCCATTGGAAAGACCGCCGCTGCTCGTCGACTGCCAACGCTCCACAAAACCGATGCCGGCTTTCGAACTGTAGTTGTTGTTGTTGGCGTATCCACCGCCGCCGTTCGAGGTCCAACCCGTTCCGTTGCGGTATTCAAAGCCGGAATTGGTGATGGCGTAGGTCACGTCGGTGGGTGAACTGATAGAGGCGACATCATTCATATCAAAGAGTTCGAACAAACCGACGATGCACCATGAGCGCATCTCGTCGAAGGTGCCTACGACACCGATTTCAAGGGTGGTTTGGGTGGTGAGTTCGAACTCCACCACGTTGCGGTACATCTTGGCATCGAAGCAGTTGGCACCCTCTTTTTGGTCGTTGGCGTAGGAGTCTGCTGAAATGCTGCCAAGCGTCTGCAGGGCCACCTGGCTGCTGCCGGCTTTCAGGTAACCCAGCGACTTGGTGGCGTTGGTGTTGAAAGCCTCGCCCTGGCGGAAGAAAGAATAGTTGACCAGACGGTAACTGCCAGCAGGGAGGGTGATATTCTGCGTCAAGGAGAAAGTCTCGACTTTCAAGTTATCCCAGCCGGCATAGGCCTCCGTGGCGTATCCCACGGTGTTGTTGCCTTGTTCAGGAGTGTTGAAGTTTTGAACAGTCCAGTCGGTCCAGCCGTTGGTCCCGGGGACGAGTTTCGCGTTGACGATGTATTGGCTGGTGATGTCTCTTTGGGCGGAGAGGCTTCCTGCGACACCAGTCAGCAGGAGAGCCGTGAGGATGATGGATTTCAATTGCATGATGGGATCCTTTCTCATGTTTGGTTAGAATTGGGTCTGGATGACTTCTTTTACGCCTTCGCCACGCTTGAGGAGCACCACAAAGGCATTGTTGCTCTGACTGGTGTTGCCGTTGGCTGCCACCGTGTAGTCATGCACCTTGCAGGCACTGTTGGTGGTGTTGGTGTAGGTGTGGTCGGCGAAAAGATGGTAATGTCCTGAGAAGTGGAAGACCTTGCCGTCGGATGACTTGCCCGCAGCCTTGTCCATGATGACCGAGATGGGATTCTTCTTGTAGGTGTCGGCGGCGTTTTTGTTGTTGTAGGTGATGCCTGAGACCGACGTGCCATATTTGGAATCGTCCGTCGTGGGGATGTAGTTGCCGTTGCTATTCTGGTCGAGCCACCATCTGTCACAGTCGCTGCCGGCCAGGAAGGGATAGTGTTGCATCCATACCGACGCTTCGTCGGAGTGGCTCTCCACAAAGTTGTCCAGCGCGGAGATGACTTCATCGGGGGCGTAATAGGTGGCGCTTGACAGTATTCCTGGTTTGGAGTAGAGTTTCTGGAACCAGTAAGTTTGGGCGCAGTAGAAACGCACATCCTTGAATTTGAACGTGAAGGGCTTGGATTGGAAACAGCTGCTTTTTTTGTTGTCCACAAAATATTCGATGTTCTCGTCGAAGATGTTCTTGCCGTTCCAATAGGAGTTGTTGCTCTGGATGGCCGTGATGGTCTGGTCATCGGCATGCGAGCCGCCGGTGCTTCCGTAGGTCGCTCCCTTGCTGCTGTCATTCCAATAGTCAGGAGAGAGATCATGGTTGCCGGCGATGAAGATGAATGGCACATTGGCAGTCTTGCAAACCTCGGCGGTGGCAGTGAGGAAGTTGCTATGAGTTCCACTGCTACCATCGTCGCCCTTGTCCTGGTCGATGTCGCCCAAGCAGAAAATGATGCTGGTCGTCGGGATGAACGACGTGGCGCCCTCGGTGGTGAAGTTCACTTTTTTCGTGCCGTCCTTGCCCATGGCGCAGATGTTCTGTATGATGGATGTCAGTTTTTCTGCACTTGTGCCGTCGTGGGAGGCATCCTGGTTGACGTGGCAGTCGGAGATGAAGACGGCGCAGAACCACACGTCCTCCACGAAGCGGAAACCATAGGCTTTGTTGTTGTACACAAAAACCTCAAGCTCATCATAAGCCAGGTAGGTTGTCGTGGGATTGGGCTTGATGGAAGAAAGGTCGCTGACCGTCACGCCATCAACTTTCACATTGGTAATCAGACTCGACAGGTCGGTGCCAGCGGGAACTTTGATGGTAGTTGAACCATCGATGGGATTCACCTCGGCACAGTCCGCATAGTTCAGACCGCTCAGTGTGAAAGTCATCTGTGCGTAAGTGAGCACGGCACTCGCGCACATGAATAATAAAAGTACTGTTTTTCTCATGGATATGTGTTGTTAAAAAATGATTTACTTATTCAATCATCAATGGCGTGTTCCACACGTCGAGCGTATTGGAAAATGCAGCTAATAATGATATTAGGTTAGTATTTTCTGCAAAGATAGTGCAATCCGAGCGAAATGCAAAACAAAAGACGAAGTTTTTCGACCTGCACGAAATTTTGTGTGGATGGATTTTGTACAAAGACGGCCTACAAGGCCAACGAGATACCAACACGGGGCAACGCCCTGGGTATGTAATAACGGAGTAGATTGCGCCCTAACAGGGCAAAAGCATTATGACATCAAATCTTACAAATATATCCAAATCTTTCAGTGATGAAAATAAAGAAAAAACCGCTTCGCTGATAAAAACAATAAGACGAATAAAAAGATAATAGGATAGGGCGTGACCGATGATGGTCACGCCCTATCTCGATGCAAGTGGGTTCCTTGGGGAGTAGTGAACTCCACCTGACTATTTAGAAATGGATGTCCACACCGGCCATGAATGTGGCGCGTGGCATGGGATAGCCGAGGTTGATTTCATAGTTTTGCGCCAAGAGGTTCTCGCCGCGCACCCAGAGGGCGATGCTGTGGTTGAGGGCGTAGGTGGCGGCGAGGTTGAGCAGGCAGAAATTCTCCTTCTGTTCGTTGTCACCCACCTCGGTGTAGAGGCCGTTGAAGTATTGCAGTCCGGCGTTCACCGTCCATTTTTTGCAGTAGAAGTCGGCGCCGAGGAAGCCCTTGTACTCCGGGGCCGCCACGACGGGGTTCTCCATGTGCAGGTAAGCATGGTTGGTGGTGAGCCTCCAGTGATTGCCGATGCGGTATTGCGCTTCCATCTCCACGCCATAGTTCTCTATCTCGCCCGTGTTGACGTTCTTTCGGTTGATGGTTTGGATCATGTTGTCACCCTTGATGTAGAAGAGGTTGACACCGTAGGTGAGCGCACCGGGGCGATGACGCCACGACAGCTCATAGTTCCACAGCCTTTCCGGCTCCAACTCCTCGTTGGAGGGTGGATAGAGATACATCTCGCGCATGGTGGGGTTGCGGAAGCCCTTGCTTGCCATGGCCTTCACCTCGCCGTTTTCCATCGGTCTCGCCACGAGGCCGGCCTGCGGCACCCATTCCGTCCCGGTGATGGAGTGGTGGTCCAGTCGTACACCGGCGTCGATGGTGAGCCATTGCAGCAGGTCTTGGCGGAAGTCCACGTAGCCGGCCACCTCGTTGCGGTGGGAGTGCCCGCTCTGCTTGTTGGGGGTGTCGAGCACCTCTCCCGTCTGCTTCGACGTGTAGAAGGCCCTGCCGTAGATGTGCTGGTAGTCGAACCCCGCAGTGAGGCGGTTGCCCTCGAAGAGTTGGAAACTCTGATACCATGACACACCGGTGAGTGCGTCGCGGGAGCGGAAATAGCGCTGGGTGGGATTCTGCGGGTTGCTTGTGCCGTCGTCGATTTTATGCCTTCCGAAGTTGGAGAAGACGCTCAGTGCGCCGTTGGTGTTGCCGTAGTGGTTTTCCAAGGCAGCCGACACCACACCTCGGGTAATCCACTGATTGGCCTCGAAGAGCGGGCTTTGCACCGAGCCGGGATGGGAGGCGTTGAAATGGGTGAGGTCGGCGTCCACGTATGCGTTCCAATGTGGGGTGAAGTCATAGCCCAATTTCATATACCCGCCATACTGCTCGAAGCCCATGCGAGGCCGGTGGTTGTCGCTGCGGCCATACTGTGCCGCCACGGTGCTGCTGAAATTCCCGCTACGCACTTGGTTGGAGGCCTCCGTCTGCACCGTGCCGTAGCTGCCGGCTCCCACGCTGACGTTGGTCTTCACGCCGTCCTGGTGCATGGAGCGTGTGACGATGTTGAGCACGCCGCCCATGGCATTGCTGCCATACAACACGGAGGCAGGGCCACGGAGCACTTCCACACGGTCGGCCATCAGCGTCTGGTAGCTGTCGGCGATGGGGTGGCCGTAAACGCCGTTGTACTGCGGGTGGCCGTCGATGAGCACCATCAACTGCCCCGAGCCGCCGGTGATGCCGCGAAGGTTGATGCCGCCGGCGGCCCCTGTCGATACGCCGTAGCCCATCATGGTGCGACTGGTGACCATCAGTCCCGGCACTTGCTGCATCGCTGTGGGCAGTACGTTGGTTTGGTGCTGTTCGGTGAGCGATTGGCGGTCGATGACCGTGACCGTCATTGGGAGGTGGCGCACGTCGGTGGCGTTGCGCGTGCCTGTCACCACCACCTCTTGCAACTGCAAGGAGTCGGTTTGGGCAAACACCCCCGTGGCCAATGTGGAGGCCATGAGGGAATAAAGGATTTTTATCATTGTCATGTCTGCTTGTTTTTAGTTCTCCAATGCCAATAAATGCCTTTGTGGCTTGTTTAGTGTGCAAAAATATAAAAAAATAGCGACAAAAATAGGAAAAAGGTAAAAATATTAGGAATTTGTATTACCTTTGCGCCATAAAACCAACAATCTAAACATGCGCACCAGAAAATATTCGATGGGCAACGGGCTGATCAAAGCGGTGGTGGTGATATTGGACTTTGTCATCCTCAACGTGTTGATGCTCCTTTCAAAGAAATACCTCGACGAGGTGTATCCTCTCTATTTCAGCAGGGAGCCGCGCATCACATTCATCATCGCCAACGTGGCGATGGTCATTGCACACCTCTCCGTGGGAACCGTCATCCACCGCCGGCGAACCACCATCGACGAGGTGTTGGTGAACGTGACGAAGTTGTGCCTCGTGCATATCACCATCATGTTCTTCTGCCTAAGACTGCTTGGAGGCAGGGGAAGTACGCGCATGTTCAAGTACATGGTCATCTTCCTCACTTCAGAGGTGCTTCTGATTTTTCTCTGTCGGCAGTTGGAGAAATTGTTCATACGCTATTTCCGGCAGGCGGGGAGAAACACTCGCAGCGTGCTGCTTGTGGGGAGCGACCCGGCGCTGCTCATGCTTTACCGCAACCTCATTTCCGACTCCTCCACGGGTTATAAAATCAAGGGGTACTTCGCCGACGAATTGATGGAAAACTGCCCGCCGGAAATAAAATACCATGGCTCCATGGCGCAGCTCAACCAACTCATCGACAGCTGTTCCATCATCGGAGGGCCGGGAGAGGATTCCATGGACATCTCGCACACCGACGAGGTGTTCTGCTGCCTTTCTCACGACGAGAACGATGAAATCATGCGCATCATTCGCTTCTGCGACAAAAACCTCATCCATTTCTACTACGTGCCGAGGATGATGGGTAATTTCCTGCTCAACCTACAGCCGGAGCAACTGGGAGACGCCTTGGTGTTCACCAACCATCACGAGCCGCTCTCACATCCTTTCAACAGGTTCGTCAAGAGGCTTTTCGACATCGTGGTAAGCGCCATCATGTGTGTCTTTATGCTCCCTTTCATTCCCATCATCGCCTTCATCATCAAGCGGCAGAGCCCGGGGCCGCTCTTCTTCAAGCAGGAGCGAACGGGCTTCAACGGAAAGACGTTCACGTGCATCAAATTCCGTTCCATGCACGTCAATGCCGACGCCGACAAACTGCAGGCCACCAAGGACGACCCGAGGAAATTCCCATTTGGCAATTTCATACGCCGTACCAACATCGACGAGTTCCCGCAGTTCTTCAACGTCCTGCGGGGGGACATGAGCATTGTCGGACCAAGGCCGCACATGCTTGCTCACACCACCCAGTACGGGCAAATCATCGACAAGTACATGGTGCGGCATTTCTGTCTGCCAGGCATCACGGGATGGGCGCAGGTGAGTGGAAGCCGAGGAGAGACGAAAGAGGTGTGGGAGATGGAGGAGCGAGTGCAGAAAGACATTTGGTACATAGAGAATTGGACTTTCTGGCTTGATATGAAGATCATCCTTCGCACCTTCGTCACGCTGTTCGTCCCAGACAAAAAGGCATATTGACTTCCCGTTAAATAACATAAAATATTCCAAAATTAGTTAAAATTCTTTTTGGGGAGGTGTGAAAACCACCTTTTTGTTTGGGAAATTTCCAGCATAATTGTAATTTTGCACCGAATTGTGGATAAGACCGTCTGAAAGGGCGGTTGAATAACTGTTATGCCAATAAGGCATGCAGCCATTTGGCCATGTCGGCATCCTAAAGCAAGAGGGTCACTTCATCAAGACGTCATGTGTTCATGGATGATAATGATAATTAAAGACAAACCCATCATAATGTTGAAGAAAATAACAAACTTAGCGTTCCTCCTTGCATTCACGTCAAGCGTGTTCGCAGCCCCCATCGACAAACAGTCCGCTTTGTTGAAGGCACAGACATTCGTAAAAGAAAAAGGCTATGCCCTGAACTTGACTGAGAACAGAATGCTCAAGGCTCCTGCCAACGCCGGCGCGAGCGACCAACCCTATTACATTTTCAACTCCGCAGACGAACAAGGTTTTGTCATCGTTGCTGGTGACGACTTGGTCGCCCCCATCCTGGGATATTCCGACAAGGGAAGCATCGACCCCGACAACATCCCCGACGGCTTGGCGGCATTGCTCGACAGCTACAGGCAACTGGTGGAGGAATTGCGTTACAACGAGGCCAACGGCACACTCCAACTTGATGAGTCTGCTGGTATGAGAAAGGCCATGACACTCACCAAGAACCCGGTGAAACCTTTCCTCACCACCTATTTCGGACACTACGCGCCCTACTACAATTTCAATCCCACGTACGACGGAAAGACGCCGTCGGGATGCGCCTGCGCCACGGTGGCACTCGCAGAAGTGATGGCACACTACAAATATCCGGAAAAGCTACCCAAGGCATACGGCTACACCACAGAGACATTGGAAATCGAACTTCCAGACCTCCCGGGTTATACGGTGGATTGGAACAACATTCTGCCCAATTATACAGACTTCGACTACGACCAGACACAGTGTGACGAGATAGCCCGCTTCATCAACCACTTGGGGCAGGCGCTGCACTCCGACTTCCAGGAGGACTCCTCGTCTCCTTCCAACTATGTCTATACGGTGCTCAAGAACTACGGCTACCGCTCGTCCTCCATCACGCAGATGACCAGCAAACTGCTCCCCGTGTGGGAGGACACCTTCTATGACGACCTCATCCATGGCAGGCCCGTCATCGCCTCTGGAAGAAACATCACCGTTTCCGGAGCACGACATGTGTTCATCTTCGACGGATACGACCAAGACGGCTACTATCACGTGGATTGGGGGTGGAACGGATGCGCACAGGGATACTACAATTTCTCCCATCTCAGCCCCTACAAGAACGTCGCCACATATTCCTATTACAGAGACACATGGTTCGTCTATAATGTCGAGCCGAAAACATACGACCAGCAAGTGAGGACACAGTCGGAACATGCCAACCTCGACTTGACATCCCTCACACTCAGCGGTGGGAAAATCGTCACCAAAAGAACCAACTACAGTGGCTATAGCGGCACCTTCCTCCAGGGTCTCGGACTTGTGGATGAGTACAACAAAATGCTGAAAGTCCTTGCATGGGACAGCATCACACTCAAGAACTCGTCAGAGGTGACCTCCAAGACATGGACTATCAACGACCTGAGTGGTATAAAGGACGGCACCTACAGGGTCTTTGCCATCAGCCAGTTGGTTAATGGCGACAGCATCTGGCATTACGACAAGGTAAGAAGTACTTACGGCCATGTCAAGGCCGTGGTGAAAGGAGGGTCGGCCACCTTCTCTCTCGTACCAACCATCGCTTATCACTCTTTCGAGCCAGACAACTCACTGTCCTTCCTCAAGGGAGCCGCCAGGACATTCACCCTCAACCTCACCAACAACACCATGGACTTGGTGAACAGGAAACTCTATTTCTTCGAGGACAGCATCAACATAGCGGAATATGCCAATGTCATGGTGCCGGCGGGAGCTACCATGGACTATGATTTCACATATATTCCACAGGAAACCGGCGAGCACGTCTTATGGCTGTGCACTGACACCTTGAGGTCGAACATTCTCTATGAGAAAAATGTCAATGTGAAGGAGGGGGTGAAATACACGCTGAAAGTTGACTCCATCATCATCGACAACTACGACGAAAGCAAGAAATACCTCTATGGCAACGAGTTGCGCGTCAGGTTCAAACTCACCAATTCTGGTCCCTCCGACTATAATGACTATTTCAGAATCCTGTTGAAGAAGAGTTCCTGGTATGACACCGTGAAACCTCTCATTCACCTCAAAAAGGGTCAGTCGCAATGGTTTGAGTTCGACAGCAAGGACTTGGCATACTACCAAACCTTCTCGCTCTTCATCTATTACAAGACCTCCAGCAGCGGGGATGCCAACATCATCTCTACTTACACGTACAACAGGAATTTCGTGCCAAGGCCGGCAGTGAGAATGTGGAAGACCGACGGAAAGATGTATGCGCAGGAGGCGAAAACGACCACACTGACCATTCCCGAGGATGTCCTGGCGCTTGACCTCACGGCACCCAACATCAACCAGCCGTCAAAGATTGTGCCCAACACCAACCCCAACACGCTCTACTATGTCACTGCTCCATACCCCGAGCTCGACGGTTTCAACCAAATCATTGACGGACAGGCAGACTCCATCACACTGACCGACGGCATACCATGCTACGTGCCTATGGACTTCAAGGCCAATAACGCCCGCTACACCCGGACGTTCGAAAAGGGATTCATGGGCAGGCGCAATCAGAACAACTGGACCACCCTGGCGCTGCCGTTCGACGTGGACAAGGTGTATAACACCGTGGACGGTACAGAGGTGACATGGTACCAGCCCGGACAAGAGGATGGCGATTTCTGGCTGAGGGAATTCTACGGCGAGGATGGCTTCTACACCTATTTCACTGACGCGGAGCAGTTGAGGGCCAACGTGCCTTACATCATCACCGTGCCGGGCAGCTACGTGGGAGAGGAAGCTTGCTTGGTGGGCAAACCATTGGTGTTCAGCGGCGACAACACACAGGTGGTAAGCAAAAAGGTGGTGGCCGACGCTCGTAACTATGACTTCCAAGGCTCTTACTTCGAGGCAAGTACCTACGGCAAGTTCATCTATGTTCTCGACGAGGAGGACCGCGGCAACAACTTCATCTACACCGAGGGAGAGAGCACCGTGCAACCTTTCAGAGGATATTTCACCTCCATGGTACAGCCCCAGCGCAACAGCAAGCTCTATGTGATGTCCTATATCAAGAAACACACCACGCCCACCGCTGTCAAGCAAGTGGAGGAGTTGGCCGCCGCCGACCAAATGCAGCGCAGCACGTTGAAAGGTGTCTATACCATCACCGGCCGCAAGGTGGCTGCTGATACGGATGCCTCTGCGAGGGAAATCCTCAATACTTTGCCAAAGGGCGTCTATATCATCAACGGAAAGAAATATATGAAATAAGGACGGCTTCCTTATACCAAACGAAGGGGATGGGCTGCACTGCCCATCCCCTTCGTGAATCATCCAGCCTACCTTTGTGTCAACAACCGCTCCACACCGCGGCGGATGGAACTCAGGCCGAAGAGCGAGGGATCCACCTCGTCGAGAGGAATCCATAAACACTCCGCAGCGTCATCGCCGGCATGGAGGGCCGAGATGTCGGACACCTTGCAGCGGAAGAACAAGTCGAGCGTGGGGATGGTGAAATCGGAGAAGTGGTACTCGTTGGGCAGGCTGAAGAGATATTCTGCCGAGACCACCTCCAAGCCCGTTTCCTCCAACACCTCGCGGCTCAAACCCTCCTCCACCGTCTCGTCCATGTCGGCGAAGCCACCTGGAAGGTCGAGCATGCCTTTCGCCGGCTCGTATCCCCGGCGCTCCACCAATAGCCGGCCATTGTCGTCAACGATGACGGCCACGTAGGCCGAACTGGGGTTGAGGTAATAGACGAAGGAGCAGTCGGCGCAGCGACGGCTCTTCTCATCATTGTCCATGAAACGTCTGCTGCCGCATGCCGGACAGAAGGCGAATTTGCTTAAAGGATGTGCCATAAGAAAACAGTGAGATTACCAGTTGTCCGTGCGGAAAGGGAACAGTGGCAGGCCGGCCCCGTTCTTCAGGTTGCCTAATTGGAAATTGCGGAAGCAGTAGCGTATGGCCACAGGGTGCTCCACTTCAGGGCAGCTCACCATGATGGTCTCGTCCCACTCTCCGCCTCCTGGTTGCCAGAAATGCTCCGCCTTCGCTGGGTGGAACACGTGGTCGTCGCCGGCCAACTCGAAGCCCACGATGTCGGTGAAGCGGTTGATGCTGCCATAGTCGTCGTTCAGGTGGAGATGCACCACGCTGCCGTCAATCTTCATGTTTTTCAGCGACGGGCTTTTGCACCACACGTCGCCTATGCCGTAGGTTTGGTTGAGGGCCAGGAAGGCCAGGCGTCGGCCCACCGGCTTCTTCTGGGCGGGGTGGATTTGCGTCGTCTCGTAGGGATAAGCCAAGTCGTTGGTGCACACCAGTCCGCTGTTGGGAATCTTCTTGGATGCGATGTATTGCTGTTCGCGAAGGAGGGCGCCGGCCTCGCCGTTCACATCGTCATAATGGTAGGGGGCGATTTCCACGAAATAGAAGGGGATTTCCCCTAAGCCGAACTGCTCTCGCCACTGCTCCACAAGCAGTTGCAGACGCTCGGAGTACTGGTTGCCGGGGTCGCCCACGTTGGAGCACCCCTGATAGAAGATGATGCCCTTGACGGTGTAGTTGAGGATGGGGTTGAAGGTGCCGTTGCCCCACACCAACTGACGATGGTAGTCCCACTCGTGACCGTTGACGATGCCCATCGTGTCGAGCGGCTCCTTGGTGTATTTCTCCAAGTTCTCGCGGGTTAGCCAACTCTCCACACGTGTGCCGCCCTTGTTGGCCATGATTAATCCCACAGGCACATCGAGTGCCTTGGTGAGTGCTTGGGCGAAGAAATAACCGGTAGCGGAGGCCTCCCCAACTGTTTGGGGACCCGTCACGCGCCACTCGCAGTTGGCATCTTCCAACGGTGTCATGCTCATCACGCTGGGCACTTTCACATAGTGGATGGCGGAATAGTCGCGAGCCTCCAAGACAGCGTCGTTGTACCCCTCCACCGGGCAGTTGCCGAAGCCACGCACCGGCATCTCCATGTTGCTCTGCCCGGCACACACCCACACCTCGCCGGAGAGAACGCCCTGGATGGTGAGAGGCTCGCCGTCGTCGAACGTAATGGACAGCGGGGTGTAGCTGGCTGGAGGCGTGTCAACCTTCACCAGCCACTTGCCGTCCTTCGAGGCGCGGGCGGTGTAGGTCTTCGCATTCCATGAGACAGTAACGGAAACCGTCTTTCCCGGTTTGGCCCACCCCCACAGGCGGGCCTCTGTGTTTTGCTGAAGCACCATGTTGTCGCCAATGAGGTGGGGAAGTCTCACCTTGGCGTGAGTACAGACGGCCAGAATGACCGCGATGGCAAGAAAAAATGTTCTCTTTTCCATATTCAATGGGTAGTTGCGATGGTTATATTTTCTAAATCGATGCAATATTACAAAAAAATCACTATCTTTGCAAAAAAATTCAAGGATAATCAGAGGCGAGGGGGCTTTTTCTCATGGAGAGCAAGCGATGCACCCCCGCCCGCAAAGAATGAATGGAAATGATAAGAAAGATTCTATTGATGACGGCTTTCATTGCCGTCGCGGGAGCCTTAGCTGCCCAGAAAGTTCAAGTAATCAACCTGTGGCCCAAAGGCGCACCCAACAAGAACGGCGTCGCAGGAGACACGGCAAAGGTGTGGGCATACCTCCCGGCTGACAAGAAGGCCACCGGAAGGGCCATCGTCATCTGCCCGGGTGGAGGATACTCAGGTCTTGCCATGGACCACGAGGGACACGAGTGGGCCAAGTTCTTCCAAAACATGGGCATTGCCGCCTTCGTGCTCAAGTACCGCATGCCTCACGGCAACCCCGACGTGCCTATCGCCGACGCACAGGAGACCATCAAGATGGTGAGAAGAAACGCCATGCAGTGGCACGTCAAGTCCAACGAGGTGGGCATCATGGGCTCCTCGGCAGGAGGCCACTTGGCATCCATCGTCGCCACCCTCGCGGAGCGCAACGCCAAGCCCAGCTTCCAGATACTCTTCTATCCCGTCATCACCATGATGCAGGGGTATTGCCACCAAGGCTCGCACGACAACTTCTTGGGAAAGGGCAACCAAAAACGCAAGGAGAAGAACTACAGCAGCGACATGCAGGTGACACGCACCACACCACGCGCTTGGATTGCATTGAGCGACGACGACGACGTGGTGGAGCCGGCCAACGGCACCAACTACTATATGGAGCTTTACCGCCACGACGTGCCAGCGTCCCTCCACGTCTATCCCAACGGTGGGCATGGATGGGGAAGTCGCCTCAGCTTCAAATACCACATCGAGATGATCATGGAGCTCAAGGCTTGGCTCGAAAGCTTCTAAATGACCTGGGATTTTCTGGATGCTCTAGATACTCTAGATTATCTAGATGCTCTAGATTTTCTAGATACTTTAGATATCCTAGATTTCCTATAATCTCCTATAACCCCTATAAAAACTATGAAAATCCATCAACTATTGCTGACGGCCACCCTCCTCCTGGCCTTCGCCGCCGATATGACGGCACAGCAGAAAGAAACCTTCGCCATTGGCGAAAAGACGTTCCTCCTCAACGGCAAACCCTTTGTCGTCAAGGCGGCGGAGGTGCATTATCCGCGAATCCCGCAACCCTATTGGGAGCATCGCATCAAGATGTGCAAGGCATTGGGGATGAACACCCTCTGCCTCTATGTCTTCTGGAACATTCACGAGCAGCGGGAGGGAGTCTTTGACTTCACCGGCAACAACGATGTGGCGGCCTTCTGTCGGTTGGCACAGAAAAACGGCATGTATGTCATCGTCAGGCCCGGACCCTACGTCTGTGCGGAGTGGGAGATGGGAGGACTGCCATGGTGGCTGCTCAAGAAGAAGGACATACGTCTGCGCGAGCAAGACCCCTATTTCATGGAGAGGGTGAAGATCTTCGAGCAGAAGGTGGGTGAGCAACTCGCTCCGCTCACCATCAACCACGGAGGCCCCATCATCATGATCCAGGTGGAGAACGAATATGGCTCATACGGCGAGGACAAGCCTTACGTCAGTGAGATACGCGACTGTCTGAGAGGCATCTACGGCACTGATGTCACCCTCTTCCAGTGTGACTGGTCGTCCAACTTCGAGAAGAACGGTCTCGACGACCTCGTGTGGACGATGAATTTCGGCACCGGCGCCAACATCGACCAGCAGTTCCGCCGCCTTGGCGAGTTGCGACCCAACGCTCCCAAGATGTGCTCCGAGTTCTGGAGCGGATGGTTTGACAAGTGGGGGGCGCAGCATGAGACACGACCGGCAAAGGACATGGTGGAGGGCATGGACGAGATGCTTTCCAAAGGCATCTCCTTCTCGCTCTATATGACACACGGAGGAACTTCCTTCGGGCATTGGGCGGGTGCCAACAGCCCCGGCTTCGCACCCGATGTGACCAGTTATGACTACGACGCCCCCATCAATGAATGGGGACTCGCCACACCCAAGTTCTGGGAACTCCGCAAGATGATGGAGAAGTACAACGACGGTAAGAAAATGCCCGTCGTGCCAAAGGCTCCCATGCCCATCATCACCGTGCCGAAATTCGAGTTGAAGGAGTTCACACCGCTCATCACCGGCCTGAACAAGGTGGAGACATCCTCTGAGCCGAAGACTTTTGAAGAGATGGATTTAGGCTGGGGTACGATGATTTACACCACCTTCCTGCCCGAAATCACCTCACAGAGCGTGCTTTCGGGTGAGTTCCATGATTTTGCACAGGTGTTCATCAATGGTAAAAGGATTGGCAAAATCGACCGCGTGAAAAACGAGAAGTCTCTCACCCTGCCGCCTGTGAAGAAAGGTTACGAACTTGTCATCATCGTAGAGGCGATGGGGCGCATCAACTTCGGGCGTGCCATCAAGGACTTCAAGGGCATCGTGGGCGATGTGACCATCACGGGAGAAATGGACAACTGCGAGGTGACATGGAAACCCAAGGCGTGGGTGAATGTACCTATCGATGATGACTATGCGACGGCGGTGGAGGCATTCAAAACCGAGACACCCGCAACGACAAAGGGCGACTTCCTTAAAGCCGGATACCACCGAGGCTACTTCAACCTCAGCAAGGTGGGCGACACCTTCCTCAACTTCGAGACGTGGGGCAAGGGCCAAGTGTGGGTAAACGGTCACGCCATGGGTCGCATCTGGTCCATCGGACCGCAACAGACACTCTACGTTCCCGGCTGTTGGTTGAAGAAGGGAAAGAACGAGGTCATCGTCCTTGATGTCGTCGGCCCCAAAGAGGCCGTTGTCTGGGGGCAGGCGGAACCTGAACTCAACAAGCTCCAATTAGAGAAGACCAACAAGCACAACAACATCGGCGACAAACCCGACCTCAATTCCGCCACTCCGGTGGCCACAGGAGCTTTCGCTCCCGGCAACGGCTGGCAGACTGTCAAGTTCGGCGCACCGTGTAAGGGTCGCTTCCTCGCCATCGAATGTCTCTCCACGCAGAAGGCCAACGACCGCGTGGCCATCGCCGAGCTATATCTCCAAGGCCCCGACGGCAAGCGCATCTCGCGAGAGCCATGGACAACGAAATACGCTGACTCCGAAGAGGAAAACGGCAACCACACCGGCGATAAAGTCTTTGACCTGCAAGAGTCCACCTACTGGCAGACGGAAAAGGGAGCAGCCATGCCACACCTCCTCGTCATCGACCTTGGAGCAGAGCAGACCGTCACCGCCATGGAGTACCTCCCAAGGGCGGAGCAAGGCGCACCCGCCAGCATCAAGGACTACAAGGTGTATATCTATTAAAGGATAGTGACCATAGTCTCTATAGCTACTATAGCATCTATAGCTTCCATAGTTTCTATAGCCCCTATAAAAAGCCATGCGCAAGCACTACCTGCAGCGTCTCATCGACGAGGGCGAGCATCAGCGCCAGGACTTCAAATACAAGGTGACGGATGCCGCCAAGCTCGCCAAGTCGGTGTCGGCTTTCGCCAACACCGACGGGGGGCGGCTGCTTGTGGGCGTGCGCGACGACGGACACCTCTCGGGGGTCAGGTCGGAGGAGGAGACCTATATGTTGCAGAGAGCGGCGAGCGACTACTGCCGTCCGGCGGCCGACATCGCCTTCGAGACCTTTGTGGCAGAGGGGCGCACCATCGTCGTGGCCACTGTGCCGGAGGCCGGACGCAAGCCTGTGCGCGCCTTGTGCGACAACGGGCGGTGGAGGGCCTACATCCGGGTGGCCGACGAGAACATCGTCGCCTCCCCGGTGCATCTGCGCCTCTGGCGTGACGAGCAGGCACCTGGAGGATTGCTCGTCAGCATCGGCGACGAGGAGCGGCAGGTGATGCAAGCCCTCGGGGAGCCGCCGGGCCTCACCCTCAAGCAGGTGGTGAGGACTTCCGGCGTGAGTTATCATCGCACCGTGGCCATCCTCGCCCGTCTCGTGAGGTTCGGGTTGGCCTGTTGCCATCTCAGCGAGCACCAGTTTTCCTTCTATAATGAATATTGAGGTTTACCCTCCATCACCAACATAAAAGACGCTTTCAACATGACAAAAGAAAAGAGGGGCGTACTGTTTACCGCTTTCTTGATGGCACTCGCTGTCATGGCCATGCCTGTTGCCGCAACGGCACAAACCCCGGAGGCTGACGGCGGCGGGCAGGAACCATCCGCCACCGAGAAAGAGGCACTCCTCCCCGACAGCAGCAACCTGGCTGTGGTCAGCCTGCTCATCGCATCATCCGGAATGGAAGGTTTCTATGCCTTGGGGCATAGTGCGCTGAGGCTGAAAAGTCCCGTCCATGGTCTCGACCTGTGCTTCTCATACAACACCGCCGAGGAGCCGGGGCCACTCTTCAACGTCCTGCTCCTCGCAGGAGTGATGAAGGCGGCATACGAGGCTGTGCCTTACGACACCTACATGGACCGCTACAAGGGCGAGCAAAGGGGGGTGACGGAATACACCCTCAACCTCACCCTCCATGAGAAGCAGGAACTATGGAGGCTCATGGACCAGCAAAAGCACAAAGGTCCCACGCTGCCCTTCGACTTCATTTTCAACAACTGTACTTCGACGCTGTTCAGGTGTGTCAGCACCATCATGGAGCGCGAGGACTTTGAATTTCCGCAAGTGGAGCCGCTCACCCTCTCCACGAGGGAGTGCTTTGCCAGCATCTACCACGACACGCCGTGGCTCGAATTCATGGGGATGACCTTCCTCTCCGCCTACGCTCACGACAAACTGCCCATCGATGTCATGATTTGTCCCGAACTGTGGGGAAGACTTCTGCCCCAAACCGACATCGTTGGAAACGACGGAAGCCGAAGGCCCGCACTGCAAGGCGAACCAAGGCAGTTGCTCCAACAGCATTTGCAGGTGCCGCCACTGCCTTGGACGCCCACACGGGTCTTCGCCATCCTGCTCGCCGTCACCCTCCTGCTGACGGCTGCGCAGTGGTGGTTCCATTGGCGGCGGTTGCCACATGCTCTCGACGCCTGTCTCTTCACCCTCCATGCCCTCTTCTCGGCCTATCTCCTTTACGCCTCCTGCACGAGGATGTTCGGCATCTTCGCCAACTGGCTGCTCATCGTGTTCAACCTCCTGCCGTTCTTCCTCTGGATCATCGGGCGGAGGAAGGCTTGGCATCGTAAACTGTGGTTGCCCTACGCCGTCGTCATCCTCGGCATGATGATTTTCTTCCCATTATACACTGGAAATCCCGAACTGCCCCACCAGTTCATTTTCGCCACCCTGCTCACACGGTGTCTCAGCAAGCACTTTGAAACGAGAAACGCCGCAAAACCCTGAACGACTGTTTTATGGCAAAAAGACTTCCCTCCGTGGAGAGGCCATGGCTTCGCTACCACAGCCGTGCTGACATCGAGGCGCCCATCCCCACCACCACCGTTTACCAACTGTTGGTGGAGAACAACCGTGAGCATTCCTTCGACACCGCCCTCTTGTACCTCGACACCGTTATTACATACGGACAGCTGTTCAGCAGCATCGACAACTGTGCCAAGGGGTTGCGGGCCATGGGTGTGCGGCGCGATGACATCGTCACCGTGGCCATGCCCGCCATGCCGGAGGCCGTCGTGGCTTTCTATGCCATCAACCGCCTCGGAGCCGTGGCCAATATGATCCATCCGTTAGCCAGCGCGGAGGACACCTGCCGATACCTCCGTGAAGTGGGGAGCAGGGTGTTTCTCATGTTCACCGGCACATGCCGCCTCGTGGCGTCACACCTCCACACCACCATGGTGGAGAAGGCGGTGGTGGTGCCGGTGGGTGACGACGACATACC
Source organism: Prevotella sp. (assembly GCA_017619755.1). Classification (GTDB taxonomy): domain Bacteria; phylum Bacteroidota; class Bacteroidia; order Bacteroidales; family Bacteroidaceae; genus Prevotella. The sequence continues at coordinate 29,895 of JAFZRU010000003.1, read as the reverse complement.
CCAGCCGTCCCCAGAATGGCCGGAACTGATGACGTGGAAGGAGATGGAGGAACTTGGGTGCGGCATGGAACTGCCGCCACCTGCAAGAGCCGCCCACGACTATGCTCTCATCTCACACACGGGAGGCACCACGGGGGAGCAGAAGGGCGTGGTGTGCACCAATCTCAATATCCAGGCGGAAATCTTCCAGGGGTTGGCCGGCATCGAGTATCAGCGACAAGAGTGCATCATGGCCACGCTGCCGCCGTTCATCAACTACAGCCTCGTGAGCACCATCCTGCGGCATCTCTCGCATGGTCTGAAGGTGGTTCTCATACCACACTACCAACCGGAGAAATTCGTGGAATACGTCACCAAGTACCATGTCAACCACATCCTCACCATTCCCGCTTACTGGAAGGCCATCCTCCACATTCCCGGCATCGACCAGGCCGACCTCTCCTCGCTCAGGTTCCTCGCCTCGGGAGGCGAGCATATCGACCTCCATACGGAGGAGGCGGTGAACAGTCTGCTCAAGCATTGCGGAGCAAAGGGGGGGCTGATCAAAGGCACCGGGATGACGGAGATGACCTGCGCCACCACCTATTCGCTACCGTGGCGCAACCCGCCCGGCAGCGTGGGAAGTCCGTTGGTGAAAACCAACTGCAAAGTGGTGGACCCCGACAGTGGCGAGGAACTCTCCTATGGTCAGGAGGGGGAGGTATGCTTCGCCGGCCCCACGCTCATGGCTGGATATTACAACAACCCGGAGGCTACGCGGCAGGTGGTGCATACTGGTGACGACGGCACGCCGTGGTTGCATACCGGCGACTTGGGATACATCACCGACGACGGCATGCTTTTCATCACGGGGAGGATGAAGCGCCTCCTGCTCGTCAGGGATGCCAACGGGGTGATCTCGAAAGTGTTTCCCGACCGCGTGGAGGAGGTGCTGATGACCGTTCCCGGCGTGGAGGCTTGTTGCGTGGTGGGCGTGCCGGATGAGCAGCGCATCACCATCGCAAAGGCTTTCGTGCAACCAACCAAGGAGATGGAAAAATCCTCTCAGTTGAAAGAGAGCATCCTCGATGTGTGCAGGCAACAATTGTCTCCCTATATGATGCCGGAGGAGGTGGTCTTCATCACGGAAATGCCAAGGACGGAGAGGGGAAAAATCGACTTCCGAGCACTTGAAAAAGCGGAATGAAAATCGCTGTTGGCGAACACAATCACTTGATTTATGTCAAGAATTGAACAAAAGTGGCAAAAAAACACCGAAAAAATTTGCACGGATGACGGATGGGCCGTATCTTTGCAACGTGTTTTTCATAGTATTAGATTTAAGGTTAACAAAGGTTGGAGTACAGCGGTACTCCTTTTTTTGTGCCTTTATGTCAGACACCAGCTTTGCTACTATGAAAAACGGCAGTCACACCACCTTCGTAGCATAGTATTGGAAGTCGTTGTAAAGGGTGCTGAGGAAACGCTCGTTGTCAGCAACCATTGGCAAACCAAGCATGGCGGAGAGTTTCGAGGCGAGTCTGAACATATAGGCGTCGCGACGCAAACCCCTCTCCATGAACAGTACCTTTTCTATCGTGGCGGCCTGGCGCATGCTCAGCGTGTTGGCCTCGGGGTAAGTGGGTCGGTAGTTGTGGGAGACATAGTAGAGCGATTTCAACATTTCCGGCTCCTTGCCACTTGAACGCCGCACCACGGCGGTGCCGGCACCCAAGTCACCGATGCGTTGGCTGTTTTTCGTGAAGATGATGAAGGCAAGACCGAGGAACATATCGATGGGCAGCGTCACCCATCGGATGAAGAAGGCGCTGAGCGACGGCTTTGTGCCGTCCAAGCACACCACGCGGATGCCCATCAGCATCTTGCCCACCGACCGACCGTTGTTGAGCGTCTCCATATAAAAGGGATAGAGCAGCTCCACCAAGACGATGCACACGGCGATGAACTCCTCGGCGTCGGAAGAGAGAATGGGGGAGAGCGAGTTGGCCGCACTGGCGAGGATGAGCGTGGTGAGGGAGATGACAATGCCGTCCACGACCCAGGCCAACAACCGTTGGAACACGGTGGCGGCGGTCTGCTGGATGCGAACGTATTGGCCGGTGATAATGCTCGTCTGTGCCATAAAAATCTCCAAAATTTTTGCAAATGTAAGGAAATGTTTTTATTTTTGCAAAATATTTTGAGAAAAGATGGTGCATGTATGAAAGAAGCGGTATTCATCCGAAAGAACATCAACAAATGGCGGAAGATGGAGAACATGGTGGGCGACGAATTGTTCACCACGCCCGACGAGATGGCTGATGCATACAACGACATCACGTCCGACTTGGCGTTTGCCCAAACCCAGTACCCGGAATCCCCCGTCACCGCCTACCTCAACGACATCGCTCTCGGACTGCACCGCGACCTCTACCAGCACAAGCACACCACATGGGCGCAGGTGCGGCGGTTCTGGACCCATGAGATACCGCTGTCCGTCTATCACGCGAGGAGGCCGCTGCTCCTCTCGTTGGCCATTTTCGTGCTGTCGGTGGTGGTGGGAGCCGTCTCCACCTTGGGCGACCATGACTTCCCGCGTCTCATCCTCGGCGATTACTATGTGAATATGACTTTGGAAAACATCGAGGCCGGCGAACCGATGGCCGTCTATGCGCAAGGCACGCAGTTCGGCAGTTTCCTCGACATCACCCTCAACAACGTATTCGTCTCCTTCCGCACATACGCCATGGGCCTTTGCACCAGCTTCGGCACCGGGTACATCCTGCTTTACAACGGCGTGATGTTCGGAGCCTTTGTCATGTTCTTCACGCTGAGACACCTTTTCGTGCCGTGCATCCTCGCCGTGATGTTGCATGGCACGCTCGAATTGTCGGCCATCGTCATTGCCGGCGGCGCCGGCATCATGTTGGGCAACGGGTGGTTGTTCCCCGGCACCTATAGTCGGTTGGAGGCTTTCGTCATGGGGGCCAGGCGGAGCGTGAAGGTGCTCGTCTCCGTCGTTCCCGTGCTGATGGTGGCCGGTTTCATCGAGGGCTTCTTCACACGCTTCACCCATGTGGGCGACCTGCTCAGACTCTCCGTCATCCTGCTCTCGTTCGCCTTCGTGATGTTTTATTATGTATATTTGCCCATCAAGCGGCACAGGGAGGAGAAAGCCCATGAAGATACGCTTGTATGAGCAACGCTCTATGCTGGAATGCTTGGAGGCCACGATGGACTTCCTTCGCGCCAACCGCCGCGTGTGGTGGCGCACGGCGTTGCTGCTCTTCCTGCCGGTGGCATTGGCGATGGCCCTGACTACGTTTGCCACGATCGACGATGACCGCATCAATCACAACATTTTCTTTTGGTTTGAGAACATGGTGGAGAATCTCGACCGGCATGCCACGTTACTCGTTGTGGCAATCTATGTGGGTGTATGGATGGTGATAACTCAGGTTTATGCACTGCTCTTGGCCAACGAGGCGGAGGAAAAGGGAGTGAGCCGGCTCACCCTCATACAGATGAGGCCGTGGCTGCTGCGAACGGCAAAGCATTCGTGGAGCATTCCCATCATCCTCTTCATCATGGCGTCTATGGCAGTTGTGGTGGCGAATCCGCTGCTGACCATCCTTTTGGCGGTACTGGCAGTGCCTATGGCCTTGCTGCCATCGCTTTGGTTGATGGAAGGCAAGCGGTGGTTGACGGCTTTGAAGAAAACGGTGAAGATGGGCTTCTCGACATGGTTTCCACTGGCTTTCAACATCGCCCTTGTCTCCTTGCTCGGAATGTATGTTTTTGTCTTCCTGTGGCTTCCCACCGGCCTCCTCTCCTTGTTGCAGGAGATATTCTCCTATAGGCAAGTCAGCGAGTTGGAGGAACATTTCGTTTATGCCTTGGGCTTCGTCTTCACCACGGCGGCCTTTTTCGGCTTCCACATCGTGGCTTCCATGGTGGTGCTGGTGTGCGCTTTTGAGTATGGCAGCGTGTCAGAAGAGGAGGATGCCACCTCGCTCGAAGAGGAAGTGGCTCATTTTGAAGATTTATAGGAGGAGAAGCGGATGAAGCAATTGGCAATGGTGATGAACAACGACTCGGTGGCGGCAACCCTCGCACAGGGCCACGACTACAAACGCTCGCTCGTCGGCGATGACCTGGCGGACGATGGCAGCGTGGTGAACGCCGTGGACAGTGCGGTATCCAACTCCACCAACAAGGTGATGGATGCCATCGGCGAGTTCTTCCAGTCGCTCCCGTGGCCTGTCTATGTGGTGCTCGCGTTGGTGGCGGCAGCTTTTGTCGCTTACACCCTCTACCGGCGGGGGATGCTGGGATGGGGCTTCTCCGAGCAGAAGGTGGTGGCCGACGATGCCGACGACATCTACGAAATCGACCTTGAGGGGGAGACGGAGGCGGCCCTACGTGACGGCGACCATGCAGCCTTGGTGCGCCTTACCTATCTCTCCACCCTGCGCTCGCTCGACGAGGCGGGGCGCATCGAATGGCGCATTTACAAGACACCCACGCAACTTGCCAGGGAAGTGCGCATGCAGCCGTTCTACGAGATGACGCGGCATTTCCTCAGGGTGCGCTACGGGAAATTCCCCGCCAACCAGGCCCTCTATGAGCAGATGCTGACGTGGAGGGAGCAAGTGATGAAAGGAGGTGCCTCATGAGCAACAAGTGGTCGATGGTGTTGGTGGGAGTCTTGGTGGCGGCCATCGCACTCTATTTGTTCACCAAGGAACGGCAGTTCGTGTGGGACGATGACACAACCTTCCAGCATGACGACGACGAACCTTTCGGGTGCCAACTCTTCGACAAGATGGCGGAGGCCACGATGCCCAACGGCTACCGGCTCTTTGATGAAGACTTGGACAGCCTCCTTGAAAAAGGGGAGGAACGCTGTGCGCTGCTCATTTTCACCCATTCCTCGCTGCCACACTTTTTTCTCAACGAATTGGTGAAATTCGCCAAAAAAGGCAACAAGGTGATGCTTGTCACCGACGACCAAGACGCCGGCGATGATGATGAAGACTGGAACTTGGATTTCTCCACTTTTTACGACACTTATTTCAGTAAGGACAAACTAAAGAATGCCCTCTTGGGCGATGAGCCGCTTGCCAAGGTGTGGATGACGGCAGGTGAACGTGGCGACACGCTGCTCATACCGGAGACTTTGCTCAAAGCAAACTTGAGGAGTGTCATGCCCGCTGGCGCCGTCGTCACTTCGTACAGAATGAAAAATGAATGGGTGAGAGATTATAAGGAGACGGAGGATGTGGATAGCGTGTATTACGAGGATGGCTACTATGCAGATGTTGAGAGAGGCTTGTCGTTCTACGTGAAGGAAGGCAAGGGAAGGATATACGTGGTGACCAATACGCTGCTCTTCACCAATTACGGCGTCCTCGACCGTGATATCTCACGCTACATAGGGTATCACTTGGGGATGGTGGCCGACCTGCCCGTCGTCCGCGTGACCCACCAGTCGCTAAGGCAAATGACGAAAGGCGATGATGATTACTGGGATGAAATGAGCAACCGCTCGCCCCTCGACCACCTCCTTGGCTACCGTCCGCTCCGATGGGCTTTCTACACGCTTCTCTTGTTGGCCATCCTCTTCATGGTGTTCACCGCAAGGAGAAGGCAGCGGGTGATGCCCGTCATCAGAAGACCTGCCAATAGAAACCTGGAGTTTGTCAAACTCCTCGGTACCATCTACTACCGGCGACACGACAACCACGACCTCTTTATGAAGAAATACACCTATTTCCGGGAGGAGTTGCGGCGCAAACAACTCATCGACCTTGATGACGTGGGAGTGGAGGTGAACGCCCGCACGTTGGCTCAACTCACGGGTGAGGAGGAAGAGACGCTGAGCGACACCCTCCGGCTCTTAAAAGCTGTGGAGGCCTCCACAGAAGAACTTGGCAACACGCAGTTGATGGACTGCGTGCAGAGAATGAACAACATTTTGAAACATCTATAACAATGGAAGAAACCATTTCACAACGCCTCGACTTGACGGCGTTCTCAGAAAAAATGCAGGAGGTGCGGAGGCAGGTGGCCACCGTCGTTGCCGGACAGGACGAAGCGGTGACACTTCTCCTCACGGCCATCATCGCCGACGGGCACGTGCTGCTCGAAGGGGTGCCGGGAGTGGCGAAAACGCTTTTGGCGCGCATGATGGCGAAACTCATAGACGCTCGTTTCAGCCGTCTCCAGTTCACACCCGACCTAATGCCTTCCGACGTCCTTGGCACCTCTGTCTTCAATATGAAGGAGGCGGAGTTCGAGTTTCACAAGGGTCCCGTCTTCGCCGACCTCGTCCTCGTGGATGAAATCAACCGTGCACCGGCGAAGACGCAGGCGGCTCTCTTCGAAGTGATGGAGGAGCGGCAAGCCACCGTCGATGGCACCACCTACTCCTTGGGCAAACTCTTCAACGTCTTCGCCACGCAAAACCCGGTGGAGCAGGAGGGCACCTACAAACTGCCGGAGGCGCAGCTCGACCGCTTCATGATGAAAGTGGTGATGGGCTATCCCTCGGAAGAGGAGGAGATGCTCATCCTCAAGCGCCACCACGAGAACACACGACTGGTGAAACTGGAGGAGCTGAAGCCGGTTGTCAACCTCGACGAACTGCTGCTCTACCGCTCACTTCTCGGGAAGATGGTGGTGGAGGAGAGCCTCATGCAGTACATGGTGCAGGTGGTGAGGCTCACACGCAACACCAAGGCCGTCTATCTCGGAGCTTCGCCACGCGCCGCAGTGGCATTGCTCAACGCCTCCAAGGCCCACGCATTGCTTGAAGGGAGAGACTTTGTCACGCCGGAAGACATCAAGAGGGTGGCGCCGGCGGTGCTGAGGCATCGTCTCATCCTCTCGGCAGAGGCGGAGATGGAGGGATATAGCGCACCGCGAATCGTGGAGACGCTCATCGATCAGGTGGAAGTACCCAAATAACAACGCTTGCCGGCATGTTCCTCACGAGAAGATTCTATTGGGCGATGGGACTGGTGGCCTTCGTGATGGCCGCCGGCGTGCTGTATGAGCCGCTGCTCGTGGTAGGGCAATGGCTCTTTGTCGCCCTTGCGGCCGCCCTGACGGTGGACGCCCTGCTGCTATACATTGCCGCGAGGATGGTGGCGAAGAGGGAGTGCGCCGCACGCTTCTCCTTGGGCGACGACAACGAGGTGCGCATTGTCGTGGCCAACCGCTCGCCCATAGGTTTGGACATGGAGGTGGTGGACGAACTGCCCCCGCAGTTGCAGCAACGGGACTTCTCCTTGAAAACGAGGCTGAAGGCCAAGGAGGGAAAGACGCTCACCTACTCGTTAAGGCCCTTGGAGCGAGGGGTGTATGCCTTCGGGAAAGTCTTGCTCTTCGTCTCCACCAGGATGGGATTGGCGCAAAGGCGCATACGGACGGCCCTTCCCGTGGAGGTGAAGGTGTATCCATCGTTCCTCATGCTGAGAAAATATGAACTGATGGCCGTCTCCAACAATTTCGCCGAGGTGGGACTCAAACGTGTCAGGCGGGCCGGCAACAACACGGAGTTCGAACAGGTGAGGGACTATGTGCAGGGCGACGACTACCGCACCATCAACTGGAAGGCCACGGCGAGGAGAAGTCACCTCATGGTCAACAGTTACCAGGACGAGCGCTCGCAGCAGATATTCTCCGTCATCGACAAGGGGAGGCTCATGCAGCAGTCGTTCAACGGGATGACGCTCCTCGACCATGCCATCAACGCCGCCCTTGTCCTTTCCTATGTGGCCATCAACAGGCAGGACAAGGCTGGACTGGTGACGTTCGCCGACCAATTCGACACCTTCGTTCCGGCGGACAGAAGGCCCACGCAGATGCAACTCATCCTCGAAAGCCTCTACAACCAACAAACCTCGTTCGGGGAGGCCGACTACTCCATGTTATGCCCCAATGTCAACCGACTGGTGGGGAAGAGGAGTTTCATGATGCTATATACCAATTTCACCGACTACAAAACGCTCGAAAGGCAACTGCCATACCTCAGGCTCTTCAACCGCCACCACCGCCTCCTCGTCGTCTTCTTCGAGGATGTGGAGTTGGAGGACTTCACACGAACGCCCTCGCACTCGATGGAGGAACTCTACCAGCACGTGGTGGGGGAGAAGCTCCTCTACGAGCGACGTCTCATTGCCAGCACCCTCATGCAAAACGGCATACACTCGCTGCTCACATCGCCGGAGCATCTCACTGTCAATGCCATCAACAAGTACATGGAGATGAAGTCCCGGCAATTATTGGTATAAGGCATAAAAGACGTATTTTCGCATTTTCATTACAAACCATATCCCAATCCACCACCATGTTATCAAGCATTCTCAGTGTCGTCATCGTCATCAACGAACTGATGGCCTCAAACGTCGGTTCGGTGATGAGTCCGGCCTACAACTTTGACAGTTGGATAGAGCTCTACAATCCTACAGAGCAGCCGGTCAATCTTTCGGGCATGTATTTGAGCGATGACGCCTACAACTTGAAGCGTTGGAAACTTCCCTCCGGCATAGGTGCCGTTCCTGCCAAGGGTTTCCTTGTCGTGTGGTTGGGCTCCGATGAGATAAGGAGCGACCAGGCTCCCTTCAAGCTCGACAGCGACGGCGGTGTCATCTGCCTGAGCGACCGTGACGGACAACTCGTCACCAGCGTAGAGTATCCCAAGGCTTTGAGTCGCACCTCTTGGGCGCGCACCATCGATGGTGGCGACAACTGGGGTTGGACGGCAGACGCAACACCCGGTGCCACTAATGCCACGTCGGTCTTTGCCACCAAACGGCTCGCTTCACCCGTTGTCAGTGAAGGCAGTCGGATTCTCAACGGTCCCCTCACCGTCAAGGTCGAAATCCCGGAAGGCACCACGCTTATGTACACCACCGACGGCAGTGTGCCAGAGTCTTCGCAAGTCGCCGATGATGACACGTCTCAACCAAGTTGGAAGAACTGGGTGCGTAATAGCGACTGCGAAGGCAGCGACGCCTCTTGCTTCGTCTGCCGCGATGGCGACGGCGGTGGCGACGTCGGCCGCATCACCGACGGTGTTGGTTTCAATGGCTCACGTGGCGCCATGGTGCATGCCATTGAAAACCCGGCGAACGACTGGGACTCCCAGTTTTTTGTCTATACCCCCGACCACCTTTGGAACGCCGGCGACCGATACCGCTTCCGCATGAAAATGCGGGCAGACAAGCCCTGCCATGTTTCAGTGCAGTCACACCACACCCCCGGCGATTACATCCATTGGCAGATGCTTGATGGAGGCTACAACATCACTACGGAGTGGCAACAAATCGACTTCGAAGGAACCATTTCCGATACTCAGGCCGGTTCATCGGGCATGCAGACCATTGCCTTCAACCTGAACGAAAGTGCGATGGAGAACAACTTCTATTTCGACGATATCGTGTGGGAGGAATACACGGATGCAAGTACCGGCAACAACGCCAGTCGGCAAAGCAAGGACGGACTGTTCACTGTCACTCAAACGACGAACTATGTGTTCCGCCTTTTCCGCGACGGCTACCTTCCCAGTGTGCCTGTCACCCGCAGTTATATACAGACTAACAACGAATACTCCATACCTGTGATTTCCATCGTCGGCGACGAGCGTTATTTCACCGACCCGATGTGGGGCATTGATGTGAAAGGCACCAACGGCATCAGCGGCAACGGACGTGACGATGAAGTCAACTGGAACCAGCCATGGGACAGATCCGTCAACTTCAGTTACATCAGTCCTACCGATGGCATGCTCTTCAACCAAGATGTCAACATCAGTGTCTCCGGAGGATGGTCGCGGATGAGCAATCCTCGTTCGATGAAACTGAAGTCAAGCAAGTTGTTTGACGGACAGAACCACTTGGACTATGCCTTCTTCCCGCAGAAACCCAACATCCGCAGTAAGGCATTGCTGGTGCGGAATGGTGGCAACGACTCCAACTGCCGCTTCATGGATCCTGCACTTACAACCATCGTCCAGCGCTCGGGCATCGACCTCGACGTGCAGAGCACGGTACAAGTGGTGGAGTACATCAACGGAAGGTTCAAGGGTGTGCTGAACTTGCGTGAGCCAAACAACGACAAGTATGTGTATTCCAACTACGGCTACGATGACGAGGAAATCGATATGTTTGAGAACGGAACGTTCAGGAACGGCACCGATGAAGTCTATCGTCACCTCTGCGAGATAAGTGAGAATGTCAATGCCGAAGGTGTCTATGACGAGGTGAAGACGTTGCTCGACATCGACGAGTTCACCAACTACATTGTCGCCGAGGTTTTCCTCGGCAATGATGACTGGCCCGACAACAACGTCAAGGCATACCGCAGCCAGAATGACGGACGTTTCCGTTTCATCCTTTTCGACCTGGACCAGCCCTTCAACGCCTGGGGGCGCAACTTCTCGCAGCTTGACCAGTTCGGGAACATCGCCATGGTGCGCCTGTTCAGGAACTTGCTCCAGCACGACGAATACCGCAAAAAGTTCATCGACACGTTTTGCATCTTGGGAGGCAGCGTCTTCGAGAAGACTCGCGCCACGGCCATCGTCGATGAATTGGCCGATGCCATGCGTCCCATGCTGGCTCTCGATGGCAGGAGTCCCGATGGGTCCGCCAACAATATCAAGGGCAAGTTGGCGAATCGCTTGGAAACAATGATGGGCCAGCTGCAGCAGTATAGACCTTTGCAACTCAGCAACGTGAAGAAGGTGAGCCTTCAGGTGGACGCCGACACCGAGGGTGCCAACATCTTCATCAACAACATCGACGTGCCTTATGCGGATTTCAATGGCCAGCTGTTCGCCCCCGTCTGTTTGGAAGCCAAAGCCCCGGCCGGCTACACCTTCACAGGCTGGCGCAAGTCTTCAGGCCATTTCGTCCATGTGTTTGACTACAAAGCCACATGGAGGTACTATGATTCCGGAGAAGCCGCTGCGGGATGGCAGTCTCCGGGTTTCAACCAGGCATCGTGGAAATCGGGAGCGGCACCCTTGGGCTACAATATGAGTGGCGTGAGGACCACCGTCAGTTACGGTGACAACCCTGACCGAAAGCACCCCACCACCTATTTCCGCAAGACATTCACTATCGATGCAGACCCTAAGTCAAGCGACCTTTTCCAACTCAACTACCAGGTTGACGATGGCTGCATCATCTGGGTCAACGGTCAGGAGGCTGGTCGTGTCAATATGCGACAAGGCAATGTCAACTATGACACCTTCTCTTCCACTTACGCCCCCGAAATCCCCTTGGAAGGCACGCTCGACCTGAATCCGTTGCTCTTCAAGAAAGGCAGCAATGTCGTCGCTGTCGAGGTGCACAACACCAGTTACACATCAAGCGACCTCTATTGGGATTGCGAACTTCTCACGACTGTTGGTGCCAATACCGACGACGAAATCTTGACAGAGTCCGTCATCGACCTGTCCGGGGAAAGCAATGTCGCGCTGACTGCCTGCTTCACACCTCTGACGGAGGCAGAGCGCAGAGCGGAAGGCATCACGCCTGTCTGTATCAATGAGGTGAGTGCAGCCAACGACATCTATGTCAATGAGTTTTTCAATCACAACGACTGGGTGGAACTTTATAACACCTCAAGTGCCGACATCGACATTGTTGGTATGTACCTGAGCAACGACCCGGAGAATCCGAGGAAGTATCAAATTGGCCAGACAAACGACATCCCGACCGTCATCCCCGCACATGGATTCCTTACGATATGGTGCGACAAGTTGGAACCGCTGTCGCAACTGCACGCCTCGTTCAAGTTGGACGCCGATGGTGGCGAGATTCTGTTGACGGCAGCTGATGAGAGTTGGAGTGACCATGTCATCTATGCTGCGATGAAGGGTGACGAGACTGTAGGCCGCTATCCCGACGGCTGTCGCGACGTCTTCACGATGAACGTGCCTACTATGGGAAAGGCGAACATAATGGGCAGTTACTCCATTCCTGTCGCCCAACCAGCCGTGAACGACATACGCGAGTTGGTGACCCTGCGCCAAGGCTCCTCGCAAATCTACAACTTGCAAGGCCAGGCCGTTGGAGGCAACTTGCCGCCGGGCATATACATCAAGAACGGACGTAAGTTTATTAAGAGATGATGAAACCTTCGGGTGTCTTTTTATCATTCATCAATAATCATTTCATTTATCATGGTAGAACTAAGTAATGAACAACTGACCATAAAGGTTGCGGGTTACTGGTATAAGGCGGGAGGAGCTGAGAAAGTGAGCTGAAAATGTTCACCACTTGGTGTTACACCACTTGGTGAACATTTTTTTGGGATGTTTATTTCCATTTATACCAATGATTTTGTTAAATAATTATAATGTTCACCACTTGGTGTTACACCACTTGGTGAACATAATGAATAATTTGCTAACTTTGCTTCCGCATTACCAAATTGTATCAGTATGACAAACAAGCCATTTGTTTTTGGAATGTCGGTGGATGGCGAGCATTTCACCGATAGGGAGATGGAGACGCAGCGTCTGCGCCTGAATTTTGAGAATGGCGTGAACTCCATCTTGATTTCACCACGGCGTATGGGAAAGACTTCTTTGGTAAGGAGGGTGAAGGGTCTTGCTGAGAGCGAGGAATTGAGGATTGTGTATGTGGACATCTACAATTGCCGTTCGGAGTATGAATTTTATGAGAAATTTGCATCCGCCATCATTCGTGCGACATCAACCAAAATTGAAAAGATGATGGAGACTGCTAAGGAGTTTTTGATGAGTGTCACTCCAAAAATCATTTACAGTCCTATTCCGAATACGGATTTCTCCTTATCATTAGGGATAGACCCTAAATCGAACACGCCGGAGGAGATTCTCAATTTGCCAGAGAGAATTGCTGAGAAAAGAGGAATCAGAATGGTGGTATGCATCGATGAGTTTCAACAAATCGGAGAGATGCAAAACTCATTGAATTTGCAAAGGACCATGAGAAGTGTGTGGCAGCACCATCGGAAAGTATCTTATTGTCTCTTCGGCAGCAAACAGCATCTGATGAGCAACTTGTTCTATAGTAGAAAGATGCCTTTCTATCAATTCGGAGATATGTTTTTCCTCAAGAAAATACCTACGGATAAGTGGGTGCTATTCATTGTCGAAAGGTTTGAGAAGGCAGGAAAATTGGTCTCAGAGGAAATGGCAAGGCGTATTTGCACAACGGTGGACAACTATTCCGCATACGTGCAGCAGCTGGCGTGGAATGTTATGGCGATGACCGACAAATCGGTGACCGAGCAGTCGTTCAATGATGGGTTGGAGGCAACGTTGGCTCAGGTGTCACCACTCTTTGTGGAGCAGACTGCCACGTTGACCGTTTATCAGCTCAACTTCATCCGTGCCATCTGTGCAGGATTTCACAATGACTTTGGTAAAAGTGAGGTGACAAAGCACTTTGATTTAGGGAGCCGCTCCAACTTGGTGAAACTCAAAAAGGCACTTATAGACCGTGAAATTGTCGAGCTGACGGCATCGGGATTTCATCTCGCCGACCCCCTCTTCCAAATTTGGTTCAAAAGAGAAATGTATTGATCATTCATAAACAACTATATCAATAATATCATGGTAGAACTAAGTAATGAACAACTGACCATAAAGGTCGCAGAAATGGGAGCCGAGCTCCAGAGTATTGTTGATAGCGATGGTCGTGAGTATCTTTGGCAGGCCGACCCGAAGTTTTGGCCCCGCCATTCACCCATCCTTTTCCCCATCGTGTGCAGCGTGGAAAACGACACCTACACCGTTGACGGTCAAGAGTACCATCTGCCGCGTCATGGTTTTGCTCGCGACACGGAATTTGCCCTTGTAGCTCAGTCGGACAACAAGGTGGTCTTCGCATTGCATGAAAGCGAGGAAACCCTGAAGGTCTATCCCTTCCCCTTCAATTTGGCGGTGAGCTACCGACTTGATGGAAACAAAATCCATGTCGTTTGGCACGTGGAGAATACAGGCAAGCGTGAGATGCATTTCCAGATTGGTGGTCATCCAGCTTTCTATGCTCCTGGTTGCGAGGCTGGTCAACCTTTGCAAGGCGTGCTTCGCGTGGACAACAGGGGACGGCTGCAGGGACTGAAAAGCCATATTGATGGCTCTGTAGAGATGGAGGAGATAGAGATTGCCTCACAGGATGGCCTCATCTGCTTCAATGATGAGTTCTTCGCTCACGACTCCGTGAAAGTGCACAAGAGTCAAACCAGTTGTGTGGAACTCCTCGACCCCGACGGAAAAGTGGCTGTGAGTCTCAGCTACAAGTGTCCCATCATCGCTTTTTGGAGTCCCTATCAGAAAAACGCCCCCTTCGTCTGCCTCGAACCTTGGTATGGTGTGGGCGACCCTCGCGGATACAAGGGTGAGTTTAAGGACAAGCCTTTCATCAATCACCTGATGCCCGGCGCCTCGTTCATGAGTGAGTATGTCATCGCCATCGGTGAGTGATGGCAACTTTATTCTTTCTTGTCCGCCTTCAGGAATAGTCCGGCGAGGATGGTGCCGCTGATGCTGTGCCAGGCGCAGGAGATGGCGCATGGCAGTACGGAGAGGGGTTGCGCGGCGAAGAAGGTGCTGGCCAGGACGGTGGCCAGACCGGCGTTCTGCATACCCACTTCGATGGAGATGGTGCGTTTCTTGGCCTTGTTGAATTTCGCCATCCATCCCACCGCCCATCCCAAGAGGTAACCCAGGGAATTGTGGCAGAACACCACGGCAAAGGTCCATGCGAACAACACCAGTCCTCGGGCGACGAGGGTGTCGTGCACAGTGCTGACGACCCCTCCCACGATGCATGCCAAGCAGGTTACGCTGAGGCCCGGCATGAGCGACTGTATGGTGGGGAAGGCTGGACGCTTGGAATAGGTGTAGTTGAGGAAGCAGCCTATCCCAACGGGGATGATGGTCACGATGAGGATGTTGAGAAACATCCCTATGGTGTCGATTTCGATGATCTCGCCCGCCGTGAACTGCATCAGCAGCGGTGTCATGACGGGCGCGAGCAAGGTGGAGGCGCACGTCATGCCCACCGAGAAGGCGACGTCGCCATGGCAGAGGTAGGACATGATGTTGCTCGACACGCCACCCGGGCAGCACCCCACGAGGAGGATGCCCAAGGCCAGCGCCGGCTCCAATCGGAAGACGTGCACCAGGAGGTATGCCACGCATGGCATGATGAGGAATTGCGCACAGGCGCCTGTCAGGATGTCCCACGGTCGCTTTCCCAAGATGCGGAAGTCGTTGGTGGTGAGTGTCAGGCCCATGGTGAGCATGATGATGCCGAGGATGACGGTTTGTGTCGTTCCCCTCACCCACACGAATAGGCCTGGCACGAGGAATGTCACGACGGCGACGGCTGTGACGAAGAGGGAGGCGTGTGCGGCGAGCCACCGGCTCAGGGTTTGCAATGATTGTAGCATGGTGCCGTCGTCGCAGCTTACACGATGCCCTGTGCCATCATGGCGTTGGCCACTTTCATGAAGCCGGCGATGTTGGCGCCTTTCACATAGTTGATGTACCCATCTGGCTCGGTGCCGTATTTCACGCATTGCTCATGGATGTTGGCCATGATGGTGTGGAGCTTCTGGTCCACCTCCTCCTTGCTCCATGACAGGCGCATGGAGTTCTGCGTCATCTCAAGGCCGGACGTGGCCACGCCGCCGGCGTTGACGGCCTTGCCGGGTGCGAAGAGTTGGTGTGCTGCCACGAACTTGTCCACTGCCTCCGCCGTGCAACCCATGTTGGAGACCTCTGCCACGCAGAGTGTCTTGTTGGCAAGGAGCATGTCGGCGTCGTCGCCGTTGAGTTCGTTTTGGGTGGCGCAGGGCAGTGCGATGTCCACCTTCACCTCCCATGGCTTGCGCCCCGGGTAGAAAGTAGCGCCGTCGAACTCCTCCGCATACGGTTCACAGATGTCGTTGCCGCTGGCTCGCAGTTCCAGGAGGTATGCTATCTTCTCGTCGTCGAGGCCTGCCGGGTCGTGAATGTAGCCGTCGGGTCCGGAGATGGTGACCACTTTGGCACCTAACTCCGTGGCCTTTTTCGCCGCGCCCCATGCCACGTTGCCGAAGCCGCTGATGGCCACTGTCTTTCCCTTGATGTCGATGCCGTGGGTGTCGAGCATCTGGTGTACGAAATAGAGGGCTCCGAAACCGGTGGCCTCTGGACGGAGGATGGATCCTCCCCATTCCAGGCCCTTGCCGGTGAGCACGCCCTGATATTGGTGGGTGAGTTTCTTGTACATGCCGAAGAGGTAGCCTATCTCGCGTCCTCCCACGCCGATGTCGCCGGCCGGCACGTCCATGTCGGGTCCGATGACTTTATGCAGTTCGAGCATGAATGCCTGGCAGAAGCGCATCACCTCGGCGTCGCTGCGTCCACGGATGGAGAAGTCGCTGCCACCCTTGCCGCCACCCATGGGGAGTGTGGTGAGCGCGTTTTTGAACGTCTGCTCGAAGCCGAGGAATTTCAGGATGGAGAGGTTGACTGAGGAGTGGAAGCGCAGGCCGCCCTTGTAGGGTCCGATGGCGCTGTTGTATTGCACGCGGTATCCCAAGTTGACATGCACCTCGCCCTTGTCGTCCACCCATGGCACACGGAAGGTGATGATGCGCTCGGGTTCCACGATGCGCTCGATGACTTTCGCTTTCTCAAACTCAGGGTGCTTGTTATACACCTCTTCCACCGACAGGAGCACCTCGCGCACCGCCTGAAGGTATTCTGACTCGCCCGGGTGCTTTTGCTCCAAGGCTCTCATGATTTTCTCAACTTCCATAGTAACTCGTTTTACAGGTTAATAATCCATATTGCGTTAAAAGGTACGCAAATTTATTGAATAATCATGTAACCTCCAAATTTTTTCGGGATTATTTTCACTTTCGCCTTTTTTTCACTCTTTTCGCCATGTTCTTTCCTTCCATGCGCACGCGTATTTGTGGGTTGTTTTTTTATTTTTTCTTCTTTAAGGGGGTGCAGGGGGATTTTCTTCTTTTTTCTTTTTTAGTCATTTAAAGGCGATTTTTCAAGTTGTTGAAAATCAATATATTGGAAGTGTGTGTTTGTGAAAACTTCGCAAAAGGGAGTGAAAACTTCGCATTTTGAACAATTCTTTTGTCACATATTGAAGGGGCTCGTTGGTTTCATAAAAAAGTTCGTCCATATTAAAATGACATCTTTTGGCCGTGACGTCGGTTTATCTTTGCATGAAGAAAACATAAAATATGAACCAAGTGCTATTACCCAATAGACCTTCCTGCAAAATGCAAACCATCAACATGATGAGTTATGCAGAAAAGTGGAAAAACTCACAAAAAGGGCGTGATTTTCAGATTTTTTTATACCTTTGCACCCTTGAAGCCTATTTCACGCAATTTGGTTGAACGAAACAAGGAGATGTGGCATCTTTTTACAAAGAAAACAATCATACAAACCATATACCAAATGAAAAAGAAAACAGTTATCATTCTTACCCTCCTGCTGACATCCTTGCAGGGAGCGTTGGGCTGGGATGGTTCCGGCACGGCGGACGCCCCCTACCTCGTCAGGAACAGCAGCGACTGGGAGACCCTGTCCGACCTTGTCAACAACGGGCAGGCGACAGACGGCGCATGCTACCGCCTCATGGGCGACATCACCGTGAAGAAGTCGGTGGGAACCTCCGACCATCCCTTCAACGGCACTTTCGACGGCGGAAGACACACCATCACCGCCTCGCTCTCCACCGAGAGCGGCATCGCCGCACCATTCGCCTACATCAGCAACGCCACCATCAGCCACCTCAAGGTGAAAGGCCTCATCCAAGGCGGTCTGCACACCGCCGGCGTGGCGGGCTTCATAGTCAGTGGCAACAACAACATCTCCGACTGTCACGTGTCGGCCAACATCAAGGCGTTTGTCGATAACGGGATGATTGTCGTGGGCGGCATCGTCGGCCATGGCAACAACGGCACGTTGACCGTCGCCGGTTGTATCTTCGACGGAATGGTGGATGCCAACAAATCCCAGGATTTCAGCTTTGCCGGCGCCATCGTGGGATGGTGCGAATCCAAAGACAACATCACCGTCCGTGACTGCATCGAGAACGCCGAGTACGGTTTCATCTCCCACGCGGGCATGAACTATGACAGAAACCACAGTGCCACGGCGGTCAGGACGACCAACTGCTACACGCTGAACCACTACTGGGGCGAGGTGAAGCACGGCTACAAGGTCGTCAACCTTTCCGACGACCTCGACATCAGTTACTTGACAGGGAACGACGTCCTCTATCCCACCACGGGCATCCATACCCACGCCTGCGGCTTGGAATACGACGGTGCGTTACGTGCCGGCAGTGGTGAGACCATCCGTTTCACCGCCACCTCTCCCAATGGCAACACCCCCCTCCTCTACGGCAGTCCGCAGGAAGTGACGTACGACAGTGCCAACAGCCTCTATTCACTCACCATGGCCGATGGCGACACCTATGTCTCCCTCAGACAAGGCTTTGAGGGTAGTGGCACGGCTGAGAAGCCCTATCTCATCAAAAGCGAGGCCGACTGGATGCAGATGGCGTTGGATGTACGCCAAGGCACCACCCACTCGGGTAAATATTTCCTCTTGACCAACGACATCGACATCCACACCCCTGTGGGAGGCTCCGACCAGGACCATGCCTTCCAAGGCATCTTCGACGGTGGTGGCCACACCATCACCGCCCACCTCATTGGTGAAACATTCACCGCTCCCTTCCGCTTCATCCACGGGGCCACCATCCGTCACCTGCACGTGACGGGCTCTGTCAAGGGCGACCTGCACGTGGCGGGCCTTGTGGGCTCTTGTTCGGCCTCCAACACCATCGAGGACTGCCGCGTCTCCGCCGTCATCATAGCCATGAGCACCCATGGCGGAGGATTCATAGGATACGCCGGCTCTTCCTCCACCGTGTTGCGTGGCTGCCTCATGAATGGCGAGATCATTGTGGGCACTTCGAATTTCCAATACGACGGCATCTTCATCGGTTGGAGCGAAAGCGATTCCAACCTGTTGTTGGAGGACTGCCTGGCCTTGGGCTACTACTCCGGCAACCATGTGGACTTGGCATGGGTTAGCAGGAACAATGGAACGGCGGCAGCCTGCCCTGTAAAAAACACCTACCACGACGGCAGCAACGGCAACCTCGCCATAGGCAAGCGCTTCTATTCCATCTCCACCGCCAACCCCATGCTCAAGTTCGACTTCAGCCATTCGCTCGCCACCTACCCCACGACCTCCATCAAGTCCAACTCCACGGGATTGCTCTATGACGGACTGTGTGTCGCAGGAGCGGGCGAGGAAGTGGAATTCCAGTTCCAGGCCATCGACGGCATCACCTTCAACAATGTGCGCACCGACAAGGGGACACTCACCCGGACGGACGACGGCTACAAGCTGAAGCTGTCTTCAAGTGACGCCGTCATCAGCGCAGATGTCGCCAGCTCCGGCAAGTTCGTCGGCAGCGGCACGGAGGCAGACCCCTTCCTCGTGAGGAACACCAATGAGTGGTATGTGCTGAGCGCCAGCGTGCAGTTCGGATGGGCGCATGCGGGGAAAGTGTTCCGCATGACGCAGGACATCGACTGCGACGGTGTGACGGTGGGTTCCGAGAAACATCCATTCCTCGGCATCTTCGACGGCGACGGGCACACCCTGACGTTCAACGCCGGCACGATGACCAAGCCCGTGGCAACGGGCGCGGCTCCCTTCCTGTGGGCCGGCGGCGCCACCTTCCGCCACATTCGCACCACCGGCACCACGTACACCAGTGCCAAATTCGGCGCGGGCCTCGTCTCGCATGTCGGCGGCACCGACTGCACGCGCATGCTCGACTGCTCCTCCGACATGCTCATTATGAGCGCCGTCAATGGGGACGGCACCCATGGCGGACTCGTGGGTGTCGTCGCCTCCGGCGTCGATTCGCTTGTCATGGAGAAGTGCTCTTTCTCGGGAGGCTTCTTCTACATCAATTCACCCACCACCAACTGTGGCGGTTTCGTCGGATACTCCTATGTTCCCGTGACCATGCGCCACTGCCTGTACGACCCGCAGACCAAGATTAGGTTCGTCAGCAGCGGAGCCACCTTTGCCCGGATGAAGAGGAATGAAGACCTTGTCTTGGAGGAATGCTACACCACATTGCAGATGAGCACAAAGCAGGGCATGTTCGTCACCGACGAGGTGAGCCTCCCCGAGGGCTTCAAATACCAGTTCGTGGGCGAGCCGGATGTCACCTTGAATGGGAAAGGCTATTACAAGAATGGCTGCCACATCAGCATCACCGCCCCTTCCGTGCCATTCAACCACTGGGAAAGCGCGGACGGCACCTTCATCAGCGACCCTTGGTCGGCCGGCGGCGTGCATCAGCTGAAGGACATGGCATACCGGCCACTTTTCTATATTTCTTTGAACGCCATCCCCGAAGCGGAGACGGAGCGCACCATCTGCGGCGTGACCTACCGCTACCTCTCACGTCGCGACTACCACTACTTCATCAGCGACGAGGACCGCACGGCCAAGGGCTGGTATTTTGAGGACGACGACAGCGACGCCAACCTCCTTGTCAAGGACTCCGACGGCAACACCTCGGAGGTCACCGCCGTCACGGGCTGCGACGAGAGTGACAGCGACTTCAACGTCACTGAAGACGGCGTGACGGGGGTGCAGGTCATCAATGACCTCGTGGGAGACTGGCGCAAGCACACTCACCTGGGGCTCATCGCACCACATGCCTTCCGCAACAGTACGAAGCTGGAGAAACTCTATTTCAAGGACTCCGACGCCAACCTCTACAACGCACTGATGCCGTTCGACTTCTTCATCGCCGAGAGGGCCTTCGAGAATTGTGCGAACTTCCAAGAGATGATGATGATGCAATACACCACCCAGGGCAACAACCACTGGGAGGGCCTCACAACCGAACAGACGTTCCGCGTGGCCGACGACGCCTTTGAGGGTTGCCCGAAGCTGAGAATCAGCACCCAGGCCACCCAATACCAGAATTTCCTCTCCTCCCCCGTGTGGGAGAAGCACCTGGACCGCTTCATCATTTACCAGGCCACCGGTTCGGACTTCACCGTCAACGGCGTGAAATACCGCTGGTACCGCGACGTGGCGACAGAGGACAACGACGGCGTGAAGAACGACGAGTCCGGCAAGACCGACATGATGACGCGCATCAGGCCCTGGAACGCCATGTATAGGGATTTCAGTGCCGCCACGCTCCTCGAAACGAAGGACAACTGCAATGTCTATTACACCGCCGTCGTGGGGGTTGACAATGATGATATCGATGACATGGGTGGCACCATGCGCATCTACAACGACCCCGGCTCCTACTACAACTACAAGACCATCACCCTCGACCGGAACGCCATTTCCGGGAACGAGCATGTGAAACACATCGAGTTCTGGCAGACCAACGGGCGCTCGGAGAACTCCTACAGCGACCTGAAGTTCGTCATCCCCAACGGAGCCTTCCAAGACTGCAAGAACCTCAAGGAGCTGCGCATGTTCTACTACGTGCAGGACGGCGATGACCATTGGGAGACCCTCGGGCCGAAGGATGTCATTCCAGGCAACAACATCTTTGGACGATCATTTGTGGAAAACAGCGATGGCATGACCATGGAAGAGCTCAGGGCTGCCATGCTCGGACCCACAGGGTTCAAAATCCTGGTGTCGCCCGACCTCTACCCGGAATTCTTGGACGACCCCAACTGGCAGCTTTATGCAGGATATATAGAGCCTGTCGATTTCGAGCCTACCGGCAAGAAGAAAGACTTCACCGAGGGAGGCCTCACCTACAGTTTTATGACCTCTCCCGGCGGCATCCTCCAGACCTCGCAGGTGGTGAGCCAGGACGTGTCGTGGTGGACGGTTCCGCGCATCGCCATCGAAGTGGCCATGATACTTGCTTCATTTGGCTCATTGAACGTTGCCGAAGAGACCGTCGAAGTGGGGACGAATATGTTCCAAACTACATACAACGAAGCCCTTCTCAACTTCAACAACTGCCTTAAAGTACAAACACTCTTTGAAAGCGAAATAGATAATTCTGTGCAGGCTATCCAGCAATTGACGGGAAATGTCCTTACCGCGCTCAACCAACAGGCCGCCATCCTTCAAGGAGACATGGTTGTACAATTGCCCGAGGATGTCTTTGTGACAATCGTAGCACAAGGATTTGTCAATGCCAATGGAGTATGGCAGACCGAGGCGGTTCGCGAACTCGCCAATACTTTCTTGGGCGATCAAGTGGTTGAAGGATTGACAGTAGATAACTATCTCCATATTTTGTTCTCGTTAAAATCTGTCAATGATCTCATTCTCCCGAAACTCACCCAGATAAAAAATGTTGCATACTCATTTTTTATGGGCGAACAAGCTAAACTTATCGCAAGAACAGCCGCAGCGAAAGCTGCCACAGATAAATATCTTTCTTTTCAATTCTTAGGAAAGGTTCTGGGTGCCGCTGCGGTAACGACATCCGTATCTGGAAAGATTGCAGCGGAATGCTGGGGCGGCAGCGGAACGTACAACGGCGACCTGCTTCAGAAAGGCATGCGGGAGAACATCCTCTCCAACATCCAACAGGTGGGACTTGTGGGCGGAGGCTATGTCATCACCACGCCCCAGAAGAACCTTGTCTATCACACCTACGTCAAGGAGGTGGGCGACGATGTCACCGACGCCGTCGTCTATGCTGGCTTCGACAACGACAACAATGTCAACACGTCCAACCGCACGATGACCTTCGGTCGCCACGCCTTTCGTAACAAGACGAACCTCAAGACCGTCAAGTTCCACGAAATCCACAATCAAGCCAGCGACACCGGCATGCCGATGCTCATCACCATCCCCGACTCCGCCTTCGTGGGATGCACCGCTTTGACGGAGTTCAGCACCATCCTGCAGACCGATGATGAGGACCACACCCGCGCCCTCGGCCCGGAGAACTTCATCCTCGGCGGCGACAGCGTCTTCGTCGGCCTCGACTCCCTGACCTTCCACATCGTCATCGACCCCATGCGCAAGCAGGACTTCCTCGACAACGCCTCGTGGGCGCCATTGGAACGCTATTTCACCTACACGAGTGCCAAGCCCAAGACTGAATATTGCGAGTATGGCGCCCAGTATGCTTACGCCTACGAGATGAACTCCATCAAGAAGGAGAACAAGGTGAACGGCCACCTCATCGAGCACACCATCGTGACAGGCCCCGACGACGACTTCATCAAGGGCCACCAGGGAGCCGTGAAACTGTGCAACGACATCGGCAGGTACAACAACTACCAGCTCGACCAGGTGATGCCGGGGGCCTTCAAGGGCAACCAGCTCTTGCGCTCCGTATCGTTCACCGACCTCTACGGCCTCGGCTTCACCGGCGACACCTACACTCCCCTGCAGGTACACATCGGCGACTCCGCCTTCGTGGATTGCACCAACCTGGCCGACCTCGACCTGCTCTACATGGTGACCGACGGGCTCAACCACCTCGACCCCATCACCCCGCAGATGCTCACCATCGGCAAGGGGGTGTTCGACGGCACCGCCGCCCGTCTCAAGATGATGCCGCAGCAAGTGGCATGGTTCGAGGCAGACAGTTCATGGGTGGCCTACAAGGACCGCTTCATGCCCTGCGTCATCAAATTGTCCGACCCGGGAGTCAAGGCCGCACTGAAGGAGATGGCCTACTACGACCCGGCCAACACCGGCGCCGACCAGTCCACATGGGACGACTACTGCGACTACGCCCGCATCGCCGGTGCCGGCTTCTCCTGGCTCGACGGCAGGTTCACGGGGCAGAAGGACAAAATTTATTCCTTCGCCGATTTCAAATACTTCGAGAGCGTAGGTCTCACATACGTCGGAGAATCATGGTTCGAAGGCTGCTCCAAGCTGGGCAACATCGTGCTGCCGTCAACCATCGCTACCATCGGCGAGAAAGCCTTCAATGGGTGTAGCGCCCTGCAGGAGATGGAACTGCCAGAGGCAGTCATCGGTATCGGTGCTAATGCTTTCGCCAGTTGTACAAGTCTAAACACCATCATGGTGCGCAGCAACACGCCGGCCACGCTCGGTGCCAATGCCTTCCACAAGCACGACGGCCTGAAAATCTACGTTCCCACGGCCAAGGTCAGCAACTACAAGAAAGCGTGGAGTGACTACGCCCCATACATCGTGGGCGACGACACCTATAGGATAAACAAGGTGGTCACCGTGACCGACGTGGGCCAGTTGGCTGACAAACTCGGCCTCACTCTCTTGAAGGAGAGCGACAAGGTGCGCTACATCCAGGGGCCGTATGCCAAGTACGATTCACTCACCGTCATCGGCCCGCTCAATGGCGAAGACCTCGCCGTCATCAGGCACATGGCCGGCGCCGACGCCTACGACAGCGACCCCACCGACGGCTGCCTGCGCTACCTCAACCTCTGGGACGCACAAATCAAGAAAGACAAGAAGAACAGCTATAACGGCAACTTCAGCGACGAGTATATCGATAACGACAACGAGGTGCCCGACTACCTGTTTGAGAACTGCACGGCCATCGAAACCGTCGTCTTCCCGCAGGCGGCGACCTTCATCGGCGAGAACGTCTTTGAGGATGCCAAAGGCCTGAAGCAAGTCTGCGTGGGACGGAAAACCACCGAATACGACACCGACCTGCTGCAAAACCTCAACGGCATAGAGGAACTGGTGCTGCTCACCGAGGGCGTCGCCAAGAACGACTCCTTCTGGCCCGACCCGTGGGAGGCCCCCATTCAGGTGGTGTGGACGCTTCCGTCGAAGGTGGGCGACTACCTCGGCGACCCGAAACTGACACGTCAGGCGCAGAGCATCCTCCATCCGCTTTCGTCGGACGAGGTGATGTGGGCGTTGGCAGACGCCGGACACTTCTTCCCCACGGAATACTTGGAGTTGGAAAGCGTGGAAAACATCTTCAATGGCAACACCGCCATCACGAATTTCGATGACTTCTCCTTCTTCCAGAACGTGAAGTCTTTGGAAAGCACCTTTAGCGACATGGACAAACTGGAGTCCATCAAGCTGCCCTATAGCATCGAGAGCATCGATGCCGGAGCCTTCAGCGGCTGCACTAGTCTGGAGACCATCTTTGTCGGCTGCGACAGCGTGCCGCAGTTGGCACAGAACGCCTTTGAGTCGCTGCCCGAAGACTTCCGCATCCTCGTGCCGAACAATCTGTGCAAGCTCTATCGAGAGAAATGGGCACAGTATGCCGACCACATCAACCCCTACAACGGAAACTCCGCTGGTGAGGATATCATCACCATCGTGGTGACAGAGCCAAACAAGGTGGCAGAGGCTTTGGGACTGGAGATGACCGTGGAGGATGCCTCATTGGTCTGGAGTGCCAGCATTTCAGGCAAAAGGGTGTCTAACCTGAGGGGCGACTACAACAAGGTGCGACGGCTGAAAATCATCGGCCCCATCTCGGGAGGCGACCTCGACGTGCTGCGCTACATGGCCGGCTACTGCCCATGGAGCCATGCCCGCAACTTCAGCGGACACCTGGAGTACATCGACCTCTATGATGCACAAATCCGTAAGACGATAGTCAGGCTTCGCGCACAGACGTCGGCGTTCGACGGAAACAAAGATGACTATTTAGAATTGGATGACGACGTCATGCCCCATCACGCCTTCCTCAAGGCATACAACCTGAAGACCCTCATCCTGCCCAAGACTTGCAAGAAAGTGGAGGCGCGCGCCCTGCAGGAGTGCGAGGGACTCGAGACACTGGTCATCGGCGACGACTGCGAGGACTTCAACTGGAACGCCCTGGACGACGACGCCATGCTCACGCGCTTGTACATCCTCACCAAGAAGAAGTTGAACATCAGCACGCAGAACGCCCTCTGGCGCAGATTGTGCAACAACTACAACCCGACGTTCGACGCCTTCTACGTGCTGCCAAGCACCTACGAGGACTATCTCTACGACGACGCCTACACGGGCAGTTCGTGGCAGCGCACCAACAACATCTCGAAAGGGGAGTTCGACGACGATGCCTCGTTCCGCTATTTTGCCAGCCATGCCGCCGCCACGAAGGACGACCTCACGCGTGTCTATAACATCAAGGGATGGAGCAAGGGACACGAGGATGTGAAAGATCTCTCGTACTTGGGATTCAGCGCCATCGACTCCCTTCGCGCAGGCGACATGCAACCACTGACACTGTTGGAGAAGGTGGCACTGCCCGTGACCTTGAGGGTCATTGAGGACAGCGTCTTCGCCAAGGCTCCGGGGTTGCGCTACGTGGACATGCTGATGTGCGACTCCACCATGCTGGTGGACGACATCAAGACCAGGAGCTTCGCTCGACTCGGCATCGACAGCCTGCAGACGCTCGTCTATCTGCCCCAGGAATATGGCCCGGCCAAGGGCGTGAATATCATCGTCGCCAATGGAACCTCGCTCTCCGCAGAGACCTTCCGTCTGGTGGACAAGGACTACTGTGTGCCATACTCCTTCACGGCGGGAAGCGTCGTCAACGAGCGCCGGCTTGAGCCGCGTAAGGGTCAGGAGGAGAGCAAGTACACCGTCTGTCTGCCATACGACCTGCCCGTACCGCCCGGCGCGAAGGTGTACAAACTCATGGGAAGAAGCGGCGGTACGCTCACCTTCCTCCAGGAGCCCAGCAAGATGGAGACCCTCACGCCCTACCTCGTCGTGGTGTCCGGTCAGACAGCAGACCTCGGCGTCGGCAGGAAGAGGGAAATCCCCAACACCCAATCGGCCATCTCCCAAACCGCAAACAACCAAATCAACGTGCCGGGCTACTCCATGCGCGGCACCATGCAGACCATCGACTACAAGAAGGCTGCGGAGTTGTACGCCTACATCCTCCAGGCCTCCGACAACAAGTGGCACTTGGTGAAGAAAGCGGAGGGATATGAGAACGCCAACATCCCCGCCATGCGCACCTACTTGTTGCAGAACGGCGGGGTGGGGGCCAACAGCCTCTCCATGGAACTTCTCGACGACATCGAGGACCCCGACGGCATCGACACCATCCGCACCATCGACACCGACGGCACGGAGCGTTATTACGACCTCGACGGTCGCGAGTTGCCCGGCAAGCCGGAGCGTGGCATCTACATCCGCAACGGAAAGAAATACATCAGCAAATAATGAAAACAAATATCCTTAGAACAGCATTCCTCGCCCTGCTGCTGGCCTTCGCGGCCGGCAGCGCGAGGGCGTCGGTGAAGGGCGACGTCAACGGCGACCAGACGGTGAGCGTGACCGACGTGACGCTCTTGGTGAACATCATCCTCGGCGAGACGGACGACTACGACGAGTACGCCGCCGACCTCAACGGCGACAGTTACATCACCGTGGCCGACGTGACCATCTTGGTCAACATCATCCTCGGAGGCGATTACAGCTTCATCCCGGACACCCAGAGCGGGGAAGTGACCGACGACCCAGCCATCGGCCCGGCGCAGATGCCAAGAGGCATCACACCATTGACTGAATGATGTGAAACCAAGGGCTATTTGACCCCACAGACCTTCCTGTAAAAGGTAAATCTTCGGCTAAGCACGAAAATCCCCTGCATCAAAAATCGCCAAGCACTTGATGGTCAAGTCTTGGCGATTTTTTCAACACGAATTGCCACGAATTTGACATAAATTTTTTGTTTTCGCTTTATTTTTGCTATCTTTGTCGTGCCAGACACGAGGCATGGTGTTTTCTATACTTGTTGTGTGGCATAGTTACCAAGTAGAATGAAAAATCGATATTTATGAGACAGACTATCTTGTTTTTAATGATCCTGCTCAGTATCTGCCAGACAGCAGGGGCACAACAGACACCTGACGCGAAGGATAGGGTGGCGCAGATTCGCAAAATCTATCATCAGGCCAAGCAGGAGATTGCCAAGGCCGACCAATTGGGCAAGCAAGGCAAACCCGCCAACCGCACCGTGGTGAACAGCAGCTACAAGTTGGGGACTTCACCTGGCTTGAATGTGGTGACTTATTATTATAACGGTGTAGAAGATGAATATCTTGACCGTTACCTCTATCGTCCTTACTTCATCACTAACAATTTCGACACGCCGGGTAACAAGTATTATCAGGAATTCCTATTCGACAACGAGGAGAATTTGATATTCTATTATGAGAAGAACGAAGGACAGGAGACCCGCCTCTACTTCGACCCAGATGGTGAACATGATGACGGAGGTCTGGTGTATGAAATCAACACCAGTTCGCGCACTATGGAACCGCCCTTTGCCATACGAGTGGCTGGAGAATTGATGCACGCATTCCACTTGCTGATGAACAGGGAATTCTAACGCAGGGTATGTGGACTTGGAGTGGCTGTTTGACCCCTACAGACCTTCCTGCAAAAGGCAAACCATCGACTCCGCACGAAAAAATCCTCCGAAAAATTTGGCGGTGGATGAAAAAAGCACTACCTTTGCAGCCGCTATTGGGTCATGGTGTAATGGTAACACTACAGGTTTTGGTTCTGTCATTCTGGGTTCGAATCCCGGTGACCCAACATCAAAAATCGCCAAGTTCTTGATTTTCAAGACGTGGCGATTTTTGTTTTTCAAAGCTAACCGAAATATCCCCGAATTATTCTTTCTTCCACTGCTCAATAAGGCAGGAGTGGGTTTTTGTGTCCTTGTCGTAGTTGATGCCCACAAGGAGGAGTTCGCCGGTGTGCTGCGCCACCTTTGCCGGGTATTTCTTCCGCTTGATCTGCGTGATGGCCGTGTCGGCATCCTTGTCGTATTTCAGTTCCAGCACGAGGGCGGGGGAGGTGACGTTCTTGCGGGGTAGCAGCACGAGGTCGGCGAAACCTTTGCCGGACGCCAACTCCCGGTGGAAGACATAGTCGTTTTTGGCGTAGTAGTATGCGATGGAGAGGACGCACGCCATGGAGTTTTCGTTGTTGTAGGAGAGGATGCTGGTGTTGTCGTCGTGTGCGGCTTCGACCCCCTGCACCACGGCTTCTGCGTCGCCGTTGAGGGTGGCTTGGAGGAGTTGCTCCGACTGTTGCAGGGTTTCCACCACATTGGTCCATTTGGTGTCCTCCACGGCGTTTTGCATCTCCCCTGCCACCTCAAGGTTGGGGATGTAGCATTGGTTCTTGTTCCAGTCGTAGGAGAGGTATCCCAAATGGATGAGAACGGTGAGTACATCGTCGCGGCTTTTGACGATGGAAATGTCGTTTTGGAACTTGTTGGTGTTCACTTTCGTCCTTTCTCCCGCGAGCATGGCGATGATGGCATCCTTCAACCCCTCGAAGTTCATCTGAATGTAGTCGGTCGCCTTGTCGAAAGCACCGGTGGTGGCCCAGTAACTCCTGCATCTCCCCTCATAGAGAGCCGTCATCACCGAGTTGGGATTGAAGATGGACTGTTCGTCGCCTATCTGATAACCGTCGTACCATTTCTCCAAGTCGTCGAAGTCCATACCGTGCATTTCTGCCAAGTCCCGCACCTCGTCTTTGGTGAAGCCGAAAAAGCGAGCCATTCCGCCGGGTTTCACCATGGAGTACTCCTGGAAGTTGTTCAGGGCAGACTGTGTTTGGTATTTCTTGATGGGGAGGATGCCAGTCATATAGACACCGGCGAAGACCCTGTTGGCGATGACATCCTTGAACATGCGGCGCAGCCACCCCACGTAGCGGTCCATGGCCGTGGTGCCAGAAGGAAACTCGCGGCAGATGGCGTCCCACTCGTCAATGATGAAGATGAAGCGCTCGCCCGTGGCGTCGG
This sequence comes from Prevotella sp., assembly GCA_017619755.1. GTDB lineage: Bacteria > Bacteroidota > Bacteroidia > Bacteroidales > Bacteroidaceae > Prevotella. The sequence continues at coordinate 100 of JAFZRU010000003.1, read as the reverse complement.
CGATGCGGAAGAGGCAGTCCATCAGGTCGTCGGTCTCCTTCACCTCCACGTTGGGGTATGCCTCCACGACCTCCTCCCTCAAGGCCTTGTCCATCTGCGC
>JAFZRU010000051.1 GCA_017619755.1 Prevotella sp. | reverse complement strand
TAAGTCTAGTTTAGTTTTTGTGTTGGTTGAGGGCAGCGCTTTCGCTGCCCTCAAATTTTTTTGTGGTGGCTGGTCTCTATAGTCTCTATAGTCTCTATAGCTTCTATAGCCACTATAGCTTCTATAGTTTCTATAGTTTCTATAGCTTCTATAGCCCTAAGAGATGACCCCGATGATGTCGTTTACGCTCTCACAGCCATGGGTGTCGAGCCAGTGGTTGATGCCATCGATGATGCGGACAGTCACTGCGGGGTCGATGAAATTGGCGGTGCCTACTTCGATGGCCGTGGCGCCGACCATGAGGAACTCTATGGCATCCTCTGGCGTGGAGATGCCGCCCAAGCCTACCACGGGAATGCCTACGGCCTTGGCCACTTGCCACACCATGCGTAGCGCCACGGGCTTCACGGCAGGGCCGGAGAGCCCGCCGGTGCCGATGCTCAGCAGCGGTTGGCGGTGCTCGATATCGACAGCCATGCCCATGAGCGTGTTGATTAAGGACACGGCGTCGGCACCCTCTGCCTCGCATGCACGGGCGATGTCGGCGATGTTGGTCACATTGGGAGAGAGTTTGACGATGAGGGTCTTGTGGTAGTTCGCCCTCACCGCCTTGACGACGGAAGATGCACCGGAGGTTGTCACGCCAAAGGCCATGCCGCCCTGGCGGACATTAGGACACGAGATGTTGAGTTCGATGGCGGGGATGTCTTCCAAGGTGTCGATGCGGGCGGCGCAGGCGGCGTACTCTTCCGGCGAGGAACCGCTGACGTTGACAATGACGTGCGTGCCGAGGTTCCTCACTTCCGGGTAGATGTGCTCGCAGAAATAGTCCACGCCCTTGTTTTGCAAGCCAACACAGTTGAGCATGCCCATGGCGGTCTCTGCCATGCGGGGGTAGGGGTTTCCCTGCCGAGGGTGCAGCGTGGTGCCTTTGACGATGATGCCTCCCAAGAGGGAGAGGTCGATGAAGTCGGAGAACTCCAAGCCATAGCCAAAGGTGCCGGAGGCTGTCATGACGGGGTTCTTCAAAGAGAGTGAATTTATCTTTACATTCAGATTGGCCATAACAATTGATTAATATTTAACACTGGTCCTTTTTCGCACACACAGATGTTGCCCTCGGTGGTGTCCTCCACGCAGCAGAGGCAGGCTCCCAGTCCGCAAGCCATCTTGTTTTCCAATGACACCTCGCAGAAGATGTCGTGGGACTTGGCATACTTGGCCACGGCCACCATCATTGGCTTGGGGCCGCAGGTGCAGATGCGGTCGAAACGCTCGGCATCCAACACGGGATGCTGGGTGACGAAGCCACGCTCGCCGGCACTTCCATCCTCCGTGGTGAGAAGAACACGCCCCAAGCGGGTGAAATGATCCAGTTCCACCAAGTCCGAGGCGTTGCGTGCGCCCAAGAGGAACGTGGGGCGGCAGCCCATTTGCGACAAGCACTCGCCTAAGAAAAGCAGGGGGGCGACACCCACTCCGCCGCCCACCAAAAGCACGCGCTCCGAGGGGGAGGAGGGAAGCGAAAAACCATTGCCCAGGGGCATTACGCAGTTGAGAACATCGCCCATTCGCAGTTTAGACAAGCGGGAAGTTCCATTTCCTACCACTGCTACCAAAAACCACACCTCATTGCGCTCGCGAGAGACGTAATTGATGGAAATGGGGCGGCGAAGAAAGGTGGAGGGAGAACCATCCACCCGCAACTCGGCAAACTGCCCGGGGTGCATTTCGGGCAGAGGACTGTCGGAGGTGAGGCGAAGCAAGGCATACCTGCTACCCAGAGATTCCACCGACACCACTTTTAAATCTAATATGTATTTTCTCATCATTCTGCAAAATTAGATAAAAATCGGCAATTATAAGTCAGTTGAGATAAAGAATCTACCATTCTTCAGGGGAAAATTGAGAGCAGGACAAAAGGAACTACAAAAAAACTACGGGCGCTCACCTGCAAGCGAGGCCCGTAATCCGAAGAAATGTTATCCATTTAGAAAACATCGACGTTGAGGCTTTGTCTCAGAGCCTTACGCCCAATAAAAATAATTGATTGATTGGAAATGTATATTAATAGAATATGTGTGCTCACTTTTTGTTGATGGGAACGAATGACTCATAGTGCAAGTCGTCGAAGAACACCCTTATCTCTGTGATGAGTGAGTTTGCTTTGTCAGCTTTTTTCTCATCTTGGAAATCAAAGGCCAGTCCCAACTCGGTCGGCCTGGCCTTGTTGGTGGCGGGTTTGGCCTTTATGTCTGCCTTCTCTTCCTTGGGCATTCTTGCCTCCTTTGCAGGAGTTGCAACCTGCTCTGGACTTGTGGGTTGGGGGAGGCCGTTCGCGTACATATCGCCCTTGCCTTCCAACAGCCAGGGGTAGCTGATCTCAGGGAATTGCTCATGGATGGACATGACCATGGAGAGGGTGGGATTGGTTCGCCCGTTGAACACGTTGCTCAGCGAGGAGGAAGAGATGCCCACGAACTTGGCGAAAGTCCCGGCATTCATCTTTTGGCTTTCCATGATAAGTCTAATCCTGTCTTTCATTTCTTCTACAGTTGATGATGAGGCCATTTTTTATGGCATTTCTTAAAGATTTTACAAAGGTAAACAAATTTTTTCATCCATGCAAGTTTTTTAATGGTTTTTTTGCACGACTGTTTATATTTACAAAGTGAAAAATAAACAGAAATTTTCAAATTTTAAAACGTGAAATTGTTTGTGTTTGGAAATGTGAAATTAACGCCCGTTTTTAACTTCAACCTTTGCTATTACATTTTTCTATATATTATTGGCTGTCAAACATCATTATATATGTATGACGGACGAAATATGTCCCAATTTCATCAAAATGATGAAAAACAAGCCATATTTCTAATCATTCACTTTAATAATTAGTGTTAATTTATTGGGAATGAGAAAGATATGATATTTTTGCATATTTGTATATTCATACATTCATATATCCAAACATAAAATTTACACAATTATAAACAAGTTGGGAAATATAAACACCCGACAAAAATTCAGATTTTAAAACATAAATCATTGTGTTTTGATAGTTGAAAATTGTTTGTTGAAATTTTAAAATTTACGTTTTGAAAGGTTAAATAATATTAATATGGCTTTTTTGCTTCCATTATCCCCTCAAAACTCGCGTTTTTCGGTCTTTCTCCACCAATTGTCCATACTGTATGAAAAATCGAAGTTTTGAGGGGCTACCTGAAGGGTGAATGCTTTGCTCTTTTGGTAGTTAGGTCATAAAAAACGCCCCATGGAGATGGAGCGTTTTAGGTGTTGAAATCTTAAAAAACGTGCTTTTAGTGAAGGATGAAATAGACAAGTTGCTTCAAAAGGTCGCCTGGAGTGGTGTTTGGCGTGTCTATTCCCTTGCTTTTTGCATCTGTTTCCCTTATTGCATGGATGATCTGCATCGTTTTCACTGCGGAGAATGTTTTCATCGCCTCCATATAGTCCTTGGCATACCACTCTGACTTGAAGCCCAAGGCGGCGGCTACGCTTCGGTCGGACCTCTTGTCGGGGGCGTAATGGGCAATCATCAGGTTCTGGAAGAAGCTGAACAGTGGCGGCAAGAAGGAGTAAATAGAGGCTGTTTTGGGGTTCTTGTCAATATATTTCACTATTCGATTGGCTTTCAGAACATCCCTGCTTACCAGGGCGTCGCGTAGTTCGAATACATTGTAGTCCTTGCTGATGCCAATCTTCTCCTCCACCACCTCGCTTGTCACCACCCTCTTGTCGGCGGGAAGGTCGATGAGTGTCTTGTCTATTTCCGACACCACGCGTGAAAGGTCGTTGCCCACGAAGTCGGCTATCATCTGTTTAGCCTTGGGTTCGATGGTGGCGTTTTTCTCCTTCACATAATTCTCGATGAACGATGGCACGTGGTTGTCCTTTATCTTCTCGCTGTTGAACACCACGCCTATGGCGCCGGCCTTGGTCATGAACTTCTTCCTTGCGTCGATTTTGCCGTGTTTGTAGCAAATGACAAGGATGGTTGATTTCAGAGGCTTCTCCAAATAGGCGTCCAAGCGGTCCCAGTTCTTGATATTCTGGGCCTCCTTCACCACCACCACTTGGTATTCCGACATCATCGGGAAGCGCTTCGCCATGTCAATCACTTGTGCAGGTGTCGTTTCGGAGCCATAAACCACTGTCTGGTTGAAATCGCGCTCCTCGGGTTGGAGCGCGTGCTCCTCGATGTAGTTGCACACCTTGTCTATATAATAAGGTTCTTCACCCATCAGGATGTAGATGGGATGGAATTTCCTGGCGATGAGGTCGCTCATGATCGACTCGTAGGTTTGTTTTGCTGCCATGGTGTGTTGTGATAAAAAAGACGGAAAACTTTTCGCCCTCAAAGAGGATTTTATTATCTTTGCAGCTGCAAAGGTAGTGAAAGCTGAGCGGAAAACAAAATGAACTCGTTCATTTTTATCTTCCCCGTGCATCATACTTTTGTTTCAACCCATCTCTCAACAACTTAACACCTCGGATGCTGATGTCCTACCTGAACCTTCCCCCATATCCCGCCAAGGTGGTGATGCGCTCTGGCAAGCGCATGATTTTCGACATGTTGCGCCGGAAATACGTGGCACTCACCCCGGAGGAGTGGGTGCGGCAGCATTTCGTCAACTACCTCACCGTGCATCTTGGCTATCCTGCTTCGATGCTGGCCAACGAGGTGGAGCTCTCCATCGGGCAGAAGCGCTTGCGGTGCGACACGGTTCTCTATGGTCTGCGAGCCGAGCCGCGTATGGTCATTGAATACAAGGCACCCAGCATCACCCTCACCCAGAAGGTGTTCGACCAGGTGACAGCCTACAACATGCTGCTGCATGTGGACTATTTGGTGGTGAGTAACGGCCTCTGTCATTATTGCTGCAAGATGGACTATGAGCATCAAAATTATTTATTTTTGGAGAGTATTCCCAATTATGAAAATATTTAACAAACATATTTATAAAGGAGATTCGACATGGGCATTTTCAAATGGATAGGTGGCATTTTGGGTTTCATGCTGTTCCCACCTTTAGGGGCCATTGCAGGCATGTTCATAGGAAGCCTCATCGACTCGTTGGGTGAGGATGAAGGCGACAGCAATGCAGGAAGAGGATACGGCGGCAGCTATGGCGGCGGCTCTTCATACAGCGGCACCAACCAAGGGCAGCGCAACAGCTTCCTTTTCTCCATGTTGGTGCTTGCCTCATACATCATACGGGCCGACGGAAAGGTCATGCATTCAGAGATGGAGTATGTGAGGACTTTCCTCCGCAACAATTTCGGGGAGGCGGCAGCCCAGCAGGGAAATGAAATCTTGCTTCGCCTCTTTGAGGAGCAGAAGAAATGGGATGCGCAAAGATATGGGCAAACGCGCAGCTACATGCGGCAGGTGTGTGCGCAGGTGGCAGCCAACCTCAACTACAGCGAGCGGCTGCAGTTGCTGGCGTTCCTCGTGGAGATTGCCAAGGCCGACGGCCAGGTGGCCGATGCGGAGCGCAGCGCCCTCTACGAGGTGGCTCAGTATATGGGAATGTCGGCCCGTGAGGTGGACTCCATGCTCAACTTGGAGAGTGGTGGCAGCAGCAGTGGCTCCTTGGAGGATGCCTACAAGGTGCTTGGTGTCTCGCCTGACGCCTCCGACGAGGAGGTCAAGAAAGCATATCGGAAACTCGCCCTCGACCACCATCCCGACCGTGTCTCCGCCCTTGGAGAGGATGTCAAGAAAGCGGCAGAGAAGAAATTCCAGGAAATCAACGCCGCCAAGGAGAAAATTTGGAAGGCCAGGGGACTGTAGGGGAAGGGCTTCCTATGACCTCCAAAAGGAACAAGACAATCGGAGCAGCCGAATGACGGCTGCTCCGATTGTTGAATGACGCTGGTGAAGCCTCGGGCTTCGCAACGGTTATGTGCTGGCTAAGGCTTACTCGTAGTGGGTGTCCATATAGACCACCTTGGTGGAGAGGTATTCCTCCACGCCGTGCTTGCCGTCGGCGCCGCCGATGCCGCTCTTCTTCTTGCCGGCATGGAAGCCTTGCATGGCCTCGAAATGCTCGCGGTTGACATACACCTCGCCGAACTCCAGTTCGCGGCACACCTTGGCGGCCGTGTCGATGTTCTTGGTGAACACGGATGAGGCCAGGCCGTACTCCACGTCGTTGGCCCAGGTGATGACTTGGTCGATGTCCTCAAACTCCAAGAGGGGGATGACCGGGCCGAAGGTTTCCTCATGCACGATGTCGAAGTCCTGTTTCACGTTGTCGAGCACGGTGGCGGCGTAGAAATAGCCCTTCTCGCCCACGCGCTTGCCGCCGCAGAGCAACTTCGCGCCTTGCTTGATGGCGTTGGCCACCTTGGCCTCCACGCTCTCTAATGCGCGCTGCTCCACTAACGGACCCATGTCCACGCCGTCGTCTTGGCAGGGGTCGCCCACCTTCACCGCCTCCATCTTCTTGACGAGGATGTCGGTGAATTCCTTCTTGATGTCCTTGTGCACATAGACGCGCTCGGCGTTGTTGCAAATCTGGCCGTTGTTGCCGATGCGGGAGTCCACAATCCATTGTGCGGAGGCCTCCAAGTCGGCGTCGGGGAAGACGATGGCCGGGGCCTTGCCACCCAACTCCAACGACACCTTCGTGATGTTGTTGGCGGCGGCCTTCATGATGCTCTCGCCGGCGCCCACGCTGCCCGTCACGCTCACGATGCCGATTTTCGGACTGGCGGCCATGGCGTTGCCCACCACGGAGCCCTTGCCGGTGATGACGTTGAACACGCCGGCGGGGAGGCCGGTGGCATCCACCACCTTGGCAAACTCGCAGCAGTTCTCCGGCGTCAGTTGTGACGGCTTGATGACAATGGTGCAACCGGTGATGAGAGCTGCACCGGCCTTGCGGGCGATGAGGAAGAACGGGAAGTTCCAAGGAAGGATGCCGGCGACCACACCGATGGGCTCCTTGAAGAGCATGATGGTCTCGCCACGGCGGTCGCTTGGGATGATCTCACCCTCGATGGAGCGGGCGAAGGTGGCCATGTAGTCGAAATAGTCGGCTGTCACGTCCACTTCCACGGATGCCCATCCACGGGTCTTGCCTTGCTCGCGCATGATGATGTCCACAAATTCGTCGCGACGTCCGCGGATGCCGTCGGCCATCTTCTTCAGATAGCTGGCGCGCTCGATGGCGGGGGTCTTTGCCCATGCCTTCTGGGCGGCGGTGGCGGCGTCCAGTGCCTCGTCCACCTCTTCCACGGTTCCTTCTGGTTGACGGCTGATCACTTCCTCCGTGGAGGGGTTGAGGACGTCAATCCATTTTCCCGACTTGCTCTCAACGAACTTTCCGTTGATGTACATTTTAAGGTCTTTCATAAGATGTTGTTTTAGTTAGACATGTATTAATGGTGTTTTCCTTCATTTTGTCATTTCTGAAAATGCCCCACAAAAATAGCAATTTTCCTGCAAACGGCAAAAGGTTTTCCTCTTTTTATGGATTTTTATGTTTTAGGGCTGTGTAGGTGTTGGCATTGCTGCGACGCCGCCAAGTTTCACACATCTGTGCAATCGTTTGCATAAAAAGTGCTTTTTTTTACAGCCTTTTTTCTTTCATCCTATTCTATTTTTCGGTAATTTTGCAGCATGTAAATTGGTTGAAAACCAAAGGTTTGCAAAGCGTCAAAACTAATAACAAAATCAATACGCCATGAGAAGAAAACTACTTTATTTCCTATTCTTGCTCCTGCCCATGGGGCTGCTTGCCCAGGGCTGGCCAGCCAATTACGGCGGTGTGATGCTCCAGGGCTTCTACTGGGACTCCTACGAGGATGCCAAATGGACAACCCTCACTAATCAGGCCGACGAACTATCGCAGTATTTCAAACTCATCTGGGTGCCCAATTCCGGGCAGACGAAAGCTGACCAATGGAACTCCCCTGGCAATTGGGGCTATGAGAATATGGGCTACTCGCCCGTTTATTGGCTGAAGCACAACACCTGCTTCGGCACACAAGAGGAGTTGATGCAGATGATCCAAACCTTCAAGGCCAAAGGCACCGGCTTCATCGAGGATGTCGTCATCAACCACAAGAACGGCCTGACCAACTGGGCCGACTTCCCCAACGAGACCGTCACTGGCCCCACCACGGGAGACACCTACACCGTCACCTGGTGTACAGACATGTCCGACTTGTGGGGCATCTGTAAGAATGACGAGGTCTTCACCCAAAATGATGGCCTCCATGATGGCGTGCAATACACATGCAATAGCAGCGCCTACGATGACGAGGCCGACAATTTCGACGGTTGTCGTGACCTGGACCACACCAATGCCCAAGTGCAGCAGAACATCTATACCTACCTCGACTTCCTCATCAAGGAACTCGGGTACGTGGGCTTCCGCTACGACATGGTGAAGGGATACAAAGGGTATTACACCGGCCTGTACAACATGCATGCCCAGCCGGAGTTCTCCGTAGGAGAATATTGGGACAGCAGTTTTGACAATGTGGTATGGAATTGGATAAATGAAACGGGACGCCCCGCCAGTTGGGTGCCGCAGTCCGCCGCCTTCGACTTCCCGCTCAAATATGTGATGAACGATGTGTTCAACAACAACAATTGGGGCGGACTTAGCAACAAGGGTGTTGCCGGCAGTTCCGATTGGCAACGCTATGCCGTCACTTTTGTCGATAACCACGACACCTACCGCAATGACTACGATCGTGTGAACAACAATGTGTTGGCCGCCAACGCCTTCATCCTCGCCATGCCAGGTACGCCGTGCGTCTTCCTGCCTCATTGGAAGCAATACAAGCCAGAGCTTAAGAAGATGATTGCGGCACGATATGCTGCCGGCATCACCAACCAAAGCACCATCACCGCGCAATATTCGTTGGACGGAGGATACTACCTGAAGGTGACGGGGAAAAATGGCTCCGTCATACTCACACTGGGCAATCCCGTAAACCCCGATATCGACCAACACACCCTTGTGCAGAGCGGTGATAATTTCGCCTTCTATCTATGGGATGGCGTATATAACGCCCAGACATACGACGCCATCGATGCCGAGAGCGCAAAGGACATCACCGTCTATGTGAAAGACAACAACCAGGGGGCGCCCTACCTCTATGCTTGGAACGGCGGCAACCAACCCAACGGCGGATTCCCTGGCAGACAACTCACCGAGAAAGTCACCCGCGACGACGGCACCACATGGTACAAGCAGACATTCCACATCTCGTCGCTCAGCGTCATCGTTCATTTCAACGACGGTCATCAAAGTTCCAACATCGGTCCGTTCAGCGATGACATTTACATTTGCTACTACAAGGGCGACGACGGGAAATACGCCGACTACACCTCGCTCTTCCGAGGCGACGGCGAAGCCCCCACGGTGCACGCCTACTTCGACGCACCAGACGGATGGTACAAAGCCTATGCATGGTGTACTTGGTTCTATGATATACCTGACAAGAAATACGCCGGCGAATGGCCGGGACAGACCATGGAGAAGGTGGGCAAGTCGAGCACCGGCAACGACATCTACCGATGGAGCATTGCCAAGAACATCGGTGACGGCGTGCCAGACCACATCATCTTCAATAACAACAACAATGGCGGACAGACCGGAAATCTCGAGTTCTACAATGCCGCCTATTACGACCAAAGCGGACTGGCATCCGAAAGCCAACTCTATTTCTTCCCAACTGTTATGCGCGGCGCCACAATGGTCAGCGGCACCAACTGGGATGGCAACACCACCTCCCTCGCACAGGCAGGAAGCGGGGAAACCATGACACATAGCCTCTACTACCCGGCCGGTGAATACACCGTGCAAGCCATCGTCAGAGGCACCTCTGGCGGAACGGTGACACTCACCGTTGGCACGCCCGGGGGCAGCGACAACGCCACCGCCACCACCGACCTCACCGGCCTCGACGGGGCCACCTCCACCGTCACCCCCGACGGCGTGGTGGAAGGCGTGGTCACCGGCACCAACAACGGCTGGCACAAGGTGCAGGCACGGTATCTCCTCGCCGAGGAGGGCGTGTTGAAGATGACGCTCACTTCGGACGCCGCCACGTGGCAGGTGGGAGCTATCACCGTCCTCAAAAGTGCCGACAGCCAGGATAACTACCGCACCACGGCCACCTGGCAGGTGACGGAGACCAACGCCGACGTCGTGGGCATGAAACATTTCAGTTTCTATGACCGGGGCGTCAACAAGAACGCACTCGTCACCGCCACTGCCGAGCAAGCCCCGGCCCTGCTGCCTTGCAACGCCGTGGTGGGTGGAAATTGTTCACAGTTGGCACTCACCGATGGTGCATACGACTTCTGTGCCACTGCGGGCTTCACCGCCGATGCCGTCAGTTACGACCGCACCTTCCAGACGGGCAAGAAAGTGACCGTTTGCCTCCCCTTTGCCATCACCGCTGCCGAAATGTCTGAGTTGGGCATCAAGGCATACGAGTTCGACGGACTGACATCAAAAGGCAATTTCCATTTCTCACTCGTGGAGGCGATGGAGGCCAACCACCCCTACGTGGTGGAGGCTTCCGGGCAGCCCTTTGCCAACCTCGATGGACGCACGGTGGCGCAGACCGCCAACTTGGAGACGACTGCCGACAACGTGACGTTCAGGGGGACGATGCAGCGCGTATTGCTCACCTCGGCGGAAGAGGTGTATTACGGATACAGCAACGGCACCTTTGTCCAGGTGGGAAGCCGGGTGGGGGTCAATCCCTTCCGTGCATACATCGTGACCGATAGCGAAATGGGTTCTGCCGTGGAGGCGGTGTTCGACGAGGGAGAGGCCGATGGCATCCGTGAGGTCTTGTCCGAAAAGAGCCGTGCAAAGGGTGTCTTCACCCTTGACGGCAGGAAGGTGGGTGCATCCGGCAACAAGGAGCGCCTCCCCAAGGGAGTCTATATTAGCAATGGAAAGAAATTTGTGGTGAGATAAAATGATGAGCGATATGGAAAAGAAAACATATATCACCCCCGTGAGTGACGTGGTGCCATTGACGGGTGAGAGACTGCTTGGCGATGATGGCTTCAGCGAGCCTACAAGGGATGTACACGTCCTTGACGATGGTGAGTTGGATGCCAACTCCACCTCCTTTTTCGAGGAAGGTGTGTACAACAACAAGCTGTGGGATGAATAATCTGTGTATGACATGGTAAGAAGAAACTTCCTGACAGCTTTGCTCGTCTTCGTCATGGGGGCGGCCTTGTCGGCCTCTGCGCAGAAAAAGCCGGTTCAGAAGCGCGACAAGTATGAGTTCTCTTTCGAACTCCCCGCATACGTGGAGCAGTTGAAGACCGAGCTCACCTATCCCTTGGCGTGGGGCAACAGCAAGGTGAGGAAGTTTCCCAAGTGGAGGGACATGGCCCGGAAGAAGGTGTTTGAGTGTATGATGACCCCGCCGAAGGCCGCTGCCAACTACGACATGGAGGTGTTGGCCACGGAGCGAAGGGAGGGATACACGGCACAGAAAATCGCCTTCAACATCAACGCATACGCCAGGGTGACTGCCTACCTCCTCGTGCCGGACGGCAAGGGGCCGTTTCCCGCCATCAATGCCCTCCACGACCATGGCGCACACCTCTATATTGGAAAGGAGAAGATGATACGCCCCTTCGGCGTGGAGAAGGAGGTGCTTGACGATGCCGACGCCTGGGTGGACAACCTCTACGAGGGTCAGTATGTGGGTGATTTCATGGCCCGCAACGGCTACGTGGTGTTCTCTACCGACGCACCGCTGTGGGGCGAGCGAGGCCGCCAGGAGGGGGTGGACAGAAGCAAGTATGACATCATCGCCGGCAATATGATGATGCTCGGGCGCGACCTCTGTGCATTTATGCACTATGACGACATCACCGCCACGGAATTTCTCTGCTCCCTCCCCATGGTGGATGGCAAGCGTGTGGGATGCCTGGGATGCTCCATGGGTGGCTATCGCGCATGGATGCTCTCGGCCCTCTCCGACCACATCAAGGCGGGGGCGGCCATCTGCTGGATGGTGACCACCGACGTACAGATGTCCACCGCAGACAATAAGAAAGAGAATGGAGGGTTTGCCAACTGTCTCCCAGGACTCCGCCAGTATCTCGACTATCCGCATATCGCTTCCATGGCATGCCCCAAGCCCATGCTCTTCATCAACGGCACGCAGGACCACCTATTCCCCGTCAGGGGTGTCAAGGCCGCCTTCCAGACCATGCACGACACATGGGACAGCCAGAAGGCTGGCGAGAAGCTTGAAACAGAGATATGGGACATCAAGCACTCCTGCGGGGTGAAGGTGCAGGAGAGGATGCTGAAGTTCTTCAAGAAAAACTTGTAAAAACCCCTTGGAAGGCCGTAATGGTCTTCCAAGGGGGCATTTTCTAGAATCTCTAGATTTTCTAGATGCTCTAGATTTTCTAGATATTCTAGATTCTCTAGATAATTATCCTTTTTTCTCCATGACCTCGCCGCCCACTCTGATGGCCTCCATATTGAGGGGGATGAGGTCGTGGTGACGCTCGGGGAGGGTCTTTTTCAGGGCTTTCTCCAAGCCGGCGTTGGTGACGACGGGGCAAACATGGAGAAGGCCACCAAGGACAATCATATTGAAAATCTTGGCGTTCTTCATCTCTGCCGCCTTGTCCATGGCGTTGATGCTATAGACCTCGATGTCTTTACGGGTGGGCGGGTTGAGGATGCCGTAGCTGTCGTAGATGAGTATGCCGCCGGGCTTCACTTTTGGCTCAAACTTGTCCAAGGAGGGTTGGTTGAGCACGATGGCAATGTCGTAGCGGCTGAGGATGGGCGACGAGATGCGCTCGTCGCTGACGATCACGGTGACGTTGGCGGTGCCGCCGCGCTGCTCAGGGCCGTAGGCTGGCATCCATGTCACCTCCTTGCCTTCCATCAGGCCGGAATAGGCCAAAATCTTTCCCATGGACAACACTCCCTGGCCTCCGAAGCCGGATATGATGATTTCTTTTTTCATATATCTTTTTTCTTTAATTTTTCATCTTTCATCTTTCATCTTTAATCTTCCGTGCTGTCCTTCAGGTCGCCTTTGGGGTAGAACTTGAACATGTGTTCCTCCATCCACTCGTTGGCTTTCTTCGGGGGGAGTTTCCAACCGCTGCTGCAGGTGCTCACGAACTCCACCAAGCAGGAGCCCTTGCCGGCCATGGAAGCCTCGAAGGCCTTGCGCAGCGCCTTTTTCGCCTTGCGGATGGCCGCCACGTTCTCCACGCTTTGTCGCGTCACATAGCAGGTGCCTTCGAGGGTGGCTGCTATCTCGGTGATTTTCAGCGGATAGCCATGGAGAGCCGGTTCACGGCCGTATGGGCAGGTGGAGGTCTTCTGTCCGATGAGCGTGGTGGGGGCCATCTGTCCTCCCGTCATGCCGTAGATGGCGTTGTTGATGAAGATGATGACGATATGCTCTCCGCGGTTGAGGGCGTGGATGGTCTCGCACGCGCCGATGCATGCCAGGTCTCCGTCGCCTTGGTAGGTGAATACCAGGCGGTCGGGCCACAGCCGTTTGATGCCGGTGGCCACGGCGGGGGCGCGGCCATGTGCTGCCTCCTGCCAGTCGATGTCGATGTATTTGTATGCGAACACGCCGCATCCCACTGGTGAGATGCCCACCGTCTTCTCCTCCATGCCCATCTCCTCTATCACCTCGGCGATGAGTTTGTGCACCACTCCGTGCGAGCAGCCCGGGCAGTAGTGCATCGGGACGTCGTTCATGAGTGTCGGTTTCTTGTAAACCAGGTTCTCGGGGCTGATGATTTCGTTTGCTTCCATCATTTCATCAATTTTGTTTTCAATGCTTCCACAATCTCTTCCGGCTCGGGTACGATGCCGCCTAAGCGTCCGAAATGTTCCACGGGCACCTCGCCGTTGATGGCCAAGCGCACGTCCTCCACCATCTGGCCGGCGTTGATTTCCGCCACCAAGACCCCTTTCTTCCCTTTTGAGTAGGCAATCACCTCCTTTGTGGGGAACGGCCATACGGTGATGGGTCTCAGCAGTCCCACCTTGATGCCTTCTTCTCGTGCGAGTTCGATGGCTTTCTCGGAGATGCGTGCGGCGCTGCCGAAGGCAACGATGAGGTATTCGGCATCTTCGCAGTGCTGTGTCTCGTATCTCACCTCGTTGTCACGTATCTGTTGGTATTTCTCTTGCAGGTGAATGTTTCTCACCTCCATCGCCTCCGGTTTCAGTTCGAGCGACGTGATGATGTTGGGTTGCCTGTTTTTCTTTTTTCCAAAGGAGGCCCATGGGCATTGCTCCATCACTTCTTCGTCGGTGCGGCGGGGCTTGTAGGGAGGCAGTACGATTTTCTCCATCATCTGTCCGATGATGCCGTCGGAGAGGATCATCGCCGGGTTGCGGTATTTGAACGCCAGCTCGAAGGCCAGGTCCACGAAGTCGGCCATCTCCTGCACGGAGGAGGGGCATAGGGTGATGACGTAGTAGTCGCCGTTGCCGCCGCCTCTGGTGGCTTGGAAATAGTCGCTCTGCGAAGGTTGGATGGTGCCTAAGCCGGGACCTCCGCGCTGTACGTTGACAAAGACGCCGGGCAGTTCTGCACCGGCCATGTAGGCGATGCCTTCCTGCATGAGGGCCACGCCGGGGCTCGACGAGGATGTGAGTGCGCGCTTGCCGGCGCCGGCGGCTCCATACACCATGTTGATGGATGCCACCTCGCTCTCAGCCTGCACCACCACCATGCCGGTGGTTTCCCAAGGCTTCAGTGCGCAGAGGGTTTCTATCACCTCGCTCTGTGGCGTGATGGGGTATCCGAAATACCCGTCGGCGCCGCAGCGGATAGCGGCATGGGCGATGGCCTCATTGCCTTTCATCAGTGTTACTTCTTGCTCTGCCATCAGCTAATCCTCCATTTTTTTGCGGTAAACAGTGATGCATCCGTCGGGGCAGACGATGGCGCATGAGGCGCAGCCGATGCAGTTGCCGGGGTTGACGGCCTCGATGTAAGGATAGCCGGAGACGTTGACCTTCTTGTCCGCCAGGGCGATGACGTCCTTGGGGCAGGCGTCCACGCAGAGTGCACATCCTTTGCATCTGTTCGTGTTGACCAGGATTTGACCTTTGATTTTACTCATATTGTTTCGTTTTGTCGCCACCCGATGTGCGGGGGCGGTTTAAGGGTTGTAATAGTCCTTGTGGTAGAAGTTGAGAATGTCGTCGAGCATCTCTTTGGCGTGCACGGCGGGGCTCTCGGGGTCGAGGGCGATGGCTTCGAGGTAGTTGTTCAGGGCCATCTGCCAGTTGCCTTGGCGGCGGTATTCGTTCCCTTTCTGGTAGTATTCCTCTGCGGTCATCTTCTTCTCTTTTATCGCTCGCGGTGGCTCAGGGGTAGTATTCCTTCTTCGCCGCTGCCAGCGTGTTCTTCATCAGCGAGCAGATGGTCATCGGCCCCACACCGCCGGGGACGGGGGTGATCAGGGATACCTTGGGAGCCACCTCGTCGAATTTCACGTCGCCGTTGAGGCGGTATCCGCTCTTGCGTGTGGCGTCGGGCACGCGTGTGGTGCCAACATCCACTATGACGGCTCCCTCGCGCACCATGTCGGCGGTGACGAAATCGGGCTGTCCGATGGCGGCGATGATGATGTCCGCCTGTCGGCATTCATCCTTGAGGGTGGCGGAGTGGCTGTGGCACACGGTCACCGTGGCGTCGCCATATTGCTTTTGCATCATCAGTTGCGCCATGGGCTTGCCCACGATGTTGCTGCGTCCGAGGATGACGCATTTCTTGCCGCTTGTGGTCACTCCATAGCGTTTCAGCAGGGTGAGGATGCCCAAGGGTGTGGCGGAGATGAAGCAAGGCAGTCCGACGGCCATGCGTCCCACGTTGATGGGGTGGAAGCCGTCCACGTCCTTGCGGTAGTCGATGGCCATGATCACCTTTTGTTCGTCGATGTGCCGGGGCAGGGGCAGTTGGACGATGAAGCCGTCCACGTCCTTGTCTTCGTTGAGTTCGCGCACCTTTTCCAAGAGCGCCTCTTCCGTCACATCGTCCTCGAAGCGTATGAGTGAGGATTTGAAACCGCAGGCCTCGCAGGCAAGCACCTTGTTCTTCACGTAGGTTTCAGAACCTCCGTCGTGGCCCACAAGGATGGCGGCCAGGTGGGGTTGCTTTCCGCCGGCGGCGATGATGTCCTTCACTTCAGCGGCTATCTCCTGCTTGATGGCGGCGGCTGTGGCTTTTCCGTCAATGAGTGTCATGTCTGTTCTTTATTTATTGCGGCATTTGCGGCATCTTGCCGCGCATGGCGTTCATCATCATGTTCATTTTCGAGGTGTTGGTCACCATCTGCATCATCTTACGGGTCTGCTCAAACTGCTTGAGCAGTTTGTTTACCTCCTGGATGGAGGTGCCGGAGCCTTTGGCGATGCGCATGCGGCGGCTGGTGTTGAGAATTTGCGGGTTGTTGCGCTCAAACGGCGTCATGCTCTGGATGATGGCCTCGATGCTCTTGAAGGCGTCGTCGTCGATGTCCAAGTCTTTGACGGCCTTTCCCATGCCCGGGATCATCGACACCAAGTCCTTGATGTTGCCCATCTTCTTGATTTGCTGGATCTGCGACATGAAGTCGTTGAAATCGAACTTGTTCTTCTGGATTTTCTTCACCAGTTCCTGGGCCTCTTTCTCGTCGTAGAGGTTTTGTGCGCGCTCCACGAGGCTCACCACATCGCCCATGCCGAGGATGCGGTCGGCCATGCGGGCCGGGTGGAAGGCGTCGATGGCCTCCATCTTCTCTCCCGTGCCGATGAACTTGATGGGCTTGTTGACCACCGTCCGTATGGAGAGGGCGGCACCGCCTCGGGTGTCTCCGTCGAGTTTGGTGAGCACCACGCCGTCGAAGTCGAGGCGCTCGTTGAACGTCTTGGCGGTGTTCACGGCGTCCTGGCCGGTCATGGAGTCCACCACGAAGAGAGTCTCGTCGGGGTGGATGGCGTTTTTCAGCGTCTCTATTTCTTGCATCATCTGCTCATCGACGGCCAGTCGGCCGGCGGTGTCGATGATGACAATGTCGTGCCCTTTGGCCTTCGCCTCGTGGAGGGCGTTGTTGGCGATGCTCACCACGTCCTTGTTGTCGGGTTCGGAATACACAGGCACTCCCACTTGCTCGCCCACCACTTGCAACTGGTTGATGGCTGCCGGTCGATAGACGTCGCAGGCCACGAGCAACGGGTTCTTCTTGTTGCGTGTCTTGAGCATGTTGGCAAGCTTGCCGCTGAAGGTGGTTTTGCCGGAGCCTTGCAGGCCCGACATGAGGATGACGGAGGGTTTGCTGGTGAGGTTCAGCCCCACGGTCTCGCCGCCCATGAGGACGGCCATCTCGTCGTGCACCAGTTTCACCAAGAGCTGTCCGGGTTTCACGGCGGTAAGCACGTTCATGCCCATGGCTTTCTCTTTCACCTCGTTGGTGAAGGTTTTGGCCACGTTGTAGCTCACGTCGGCCTCCATCAGGGCTTTGCGGATGTCCTTCATCGTGGCGGCAACGTTGAGTTCGGTGATTTTTCCCTCGCCTTTGAGTATCTTGAACGAGCGCTCAAGTCTCTCGCTTAAATTTTCAAACATCTTTTACTTTCGTATTTTTATGCTGTTTCTATTCCGTTTGTTTGGTATCGAACTGCAAATTTAGGCAAAAAAAGGCAAATACGAAAATGTTGCAGAAAGAAAATGGCATTATTCGCTTTTTTCGTGCTACTTTGCATCCTTTCAAGGTGTTGCTTGCCGAAAAAATGGCGCATTATTCCATTTCCCATCGTGCCACGAGCGGCAGGTGGTCGCTGTAGCCTTTGTGGTATCTGTGACCGATGTAGGTGCGCTTGGGTTGCACGCCACCATATTTCTCGTCGTCTTCCAAAAGGAAGGGTGCGTCGTGGATGTGGCAGCCGATGAACCGGCTTCTGATGGCCTCGCTCACGAGGATGTGGTCGAGGCTGCCCCATGCTCCTCGGTGTTTGTAAGTGCCGCGAGCACCGTGTGTGCCAGTGGCTCCGTGTGAGATGTTGGTGAGCTGGTGCTTGTAAAGCAGGGTGAGAGTGGCGTCGTCGGCATGGTCGTTGAAGTCGCCGGCCACGACGATGTGTGCCTCCGGGGAGATGTCGAGGATGGAGTCCACGGTTTCGGCGATGCGTTGTGCCACGGCGATGCGGAAAGGCCGTGTGGCCGTGGCTCCGCCCACGCGGCTCGGGGCATGTACTACCATCACGTGGAGGGTGTCGCCGGAAAGCACTTGACCGGTGACGTAGAGGATGTCGCGTGTGGCGTGTTTCCCTTTCGGTGGCGTGACGTGCAGCGACTGTTTGGAGAGCAGCCGGAAGGAGAAAGGTGAGTAGAGCAGGGCCACGTCGATGCCGCGCTCGTCGTCCGAGGCGGTCATCACATACTCGTAACCGGCGTTTCGCATTGGCGAGTGGCGGGTGAGGTGCGTCAATACACTGTCGTTTTCCACCTCCGTCAGAGCCACTAAGTCGGGGAGGCTCCATTCTGCTCCCTCCCCTCCGCAGGAGATGATTTCCTGTGCGATGGCGTTCACTTTGTGCCAATATTTACCCTTGTCCCATTTGCGCGAACTGTTAGGGAGAAACTCTTGGTCGTTCTTCCCCTCGTCGTGCGTGTAGTCGAAGAGGTTCTCACAGTTGAGTTCCACGAATGTGAGCAGGGTGGTGAGCAGGAGGGCGAGCATGTTTCTTTAGATGAATGGTACGAGATGTTTTAACACGAATTACCACGAATTATTCATTAATTCCTTGCTTGCAAAATTATATGTTCAATTACATGGAAATTATATGTGAAAAATCAACGTATGGAATTATCATAAATTATTTCAAGTTTCAGCACTCATTTGTAAACTTTATGTAGTGTCTGTTCTTTAGAGAATATTCTAAAAAACCTCCCCAGTGGAGATGATCCACGTGGGGAGGCTCTTTGTTATGGGGATGTTAAGGTTTATTCTTCTTCGTCCCAGAGGCTCTTTCTGTTAGCGTCGCCACCAGCGCCACCTTCACCGTCGGGACCACCGAAGCCAATGCCACCTTGTCCGTCGGGGCCACCTATAACGGTGTTGGCCAGGATTGCCTCAATCTTCATTGTTCTCACCTTGCAGGCGGGGTTGATATATGTCTTTTTCATTTCTGTTGTTTTTTATTTGTTGTTTGACAGGATTATTTCACGACCACTTTCTTGTTGTTCACAATGTAGATGCCGCGTGGCAGGCTCTTCATCACGTTCTCGGCGCGACCCATGAAGGTGCCGTTCACGCTGTAAACGTCGCCGCTGACAATTTCGCTGCCGTTGACAGACACACCCTCGATGGCGGTTGTTTCGCCGTCAATTGCGAAGGAGATGTTGGCTGCTTCCTCACCAAAGAACTCGTAATCTTTGATGACAAAGTATGCGCGCAAGCCCTGGAGCACGGAGCCACCATCGGAGACAAAGAACTTGTTGTTGCGGAGGAACAAGCCGTTCTTTGGTACGCTGACACCGTTGTGCAATGTGCCATACATGGCGGCATAGAACTCATATTTTGGATGGGTCTGGGGTCTGCCATTGTCGTAATTGATGTAAGCTTCTTCCTCGTTGGCATCCACCTCAACATCTTTCACTAAGAACTGGTCAATAGCTTTGCTGGTCTTGATGATGTAGGGATAGTTAGCGAAGAGACCGTCAGCAGGATCATCGCTTGCGAAATTCACAACAAATTGATCCTTTTCATTCATCTCGAAATCAGTGAACTCTGCTATCTGCACGTCGTCGCCGAAGGCTTCAGCAACTTGATCGCCTGTGAGGTCGAACGGGAGGGTCAATGTTGACCATGTGTTGGCCTTGATGGTGCGCTTGACAGTAACTTCCTCAGGTTCAGTGGAGGCCTCAGCCACTTCGGTGTCTTCCTCGCTGATGACTCTTGGAGCGTACTCAATGACGTTGAGCGTGCATTTTTTCGGTGTGCAGTGGAAGGACTGTCCTGTTTTCATGTCAGCGAACTCCAGGTGAGTGGTGGTGAAAGAATATTCGCCAAGGTCCACGCCCTCGTCGCATTTAACATAGAATGTGAAGAGCTCGATACCCTCGCCAACGGGGAATTCGGTCAAGTCAATCTGGAAGCCCATGAAGACGACAAGGGGGCGTCCGCCTTCGCCGACCTGAGTGTCGCTGAAGCGGAGTTGCAACTCGGGGTTGTGTGATGCAAGTTCTGCACCCAGTTTGTGGCCTGGTGCCATACTGAATCCTTCCGGAAGAGTGAACTCCACCTGGAAGCCCTTGAAGATTGCGTCAGCATCTGCATCATACATGAGTGTGATGGCAGCTGTTTTACCCTGCATGATATCCACCTTCTCTACCTTGTAGTAGATATCACTCTTGGCCATCGTGTTGCCTGCTAAGACAAAGAGGCCCATTGCAAATAATAGTAGTTTCTTTTTCATATCTGATATGTTTTGAAAATAAGTGTCTTGTGACCTGTTTTTAGTGTTATTTGATTAAGTGTATGCTACGCCTTGTTGCACTTTTCATACTTAAGGCGGTGCAAATATAAGAAAAATATTTCATTCACCAATCATTTTCTCCAATATTTTTTTATTTTTTTTCCCCCAACGTGTTTTTTTTGTGAAAAAAGTAGTTTTTTCCCCAAAAAGAGAGAGCATTCCTATTTTTTCCCCAAGTCGATGTCCCTTTTCACGTTGGCTCGGATTTTCGTCAAATATCCCTTCATCCCCTCGGCGTCCTTGGTGTCGATGATTTGCAGCAGCTCCTTGAGTTCGGTGCGTATTTGTGCCACCTGGTCGTGGGTGTAGGGGTTGAAAAGTATTTCCTGGAGGAGGTAGTCATCCTCGGTGAGCACTCCTTTTGCGATGCGCATGTGTCTTTTGAAGGTGGTGCCTGGTGCGTCTTGGTGCTTCATGACAGCGGCGAAGACGAAGGTGCTCACGAAAGGGATGCTGAGGGAGTATGCCACGGTGCGGTCATGCTCGTCGAAGGTGTACTCATAGATATTGAGGTCGAGGCGTTGGTAGAGGTCTTTGAAGAAGATGCGTCCCATGTAGTCGCCCTCGCTGATGATGATGGCGTTCTCCTCGGAGAGTTGCTGCAGGTTGGCGAAGGTGGGTCCGAACATGGGATGTGTGGAGACGTAACGTCGTCCGCATTGCTCGTAGTACTCTTTCAGTCCGGTTTTCACCGATGCGATGTCGCTGATGATGCAGTCGTCGGGGAGGTATGGCGTCACCTCGTTGAAGGCCGGGATGGTGTATTTCACCGTGACGGCGTTGATCACCAGTTCGGGTCGGAATTCCCGTATTTCCTCCAAGGAGGTGAAGCGTTGCGTGTTGTAGGTGAATCTCATGCGGCGCGGGTCTTTTTCATACACCGCCGTCTCGTGTTCGAAACTGAGCAGGTCGAGAAAAAAACTTCCCATCTTGCCGGCTCCCAAAACTAAAATCTTCATGATGCTCCTTATTTATAATAGGTCTTGCCCTTCTGGCTTATTTGCTCAATATCTCCATCTGCTGCCTGACACTTTCCTCGTGTACGCTTTCGAAGACTTTCTTCACGAAGTCGGAGCCCATGCCGCAGAGTGAGCCTTGTGCTCCGCGCTTGTCGAGAATTTCCCCGTAACGTGCCGGTTGCAGCACGGTCATGTTGTGCTCCTTCTTGTATTGGCCAATCTCTCGGCACACGCGCATGCGCTTGGCCAAGAGGTCCATCAGCTGGTTGTCGAGTTCGTCGATTTGCTTGCGCAGTTCGTGTATGCCCTCTGTGGTGACTTTCTCGTTGCGTATGACCAAGAGGGAGAGGATGTAGTCGAGGATGTCGGGTGTCACCTGTTGTTTGGCGTCGCTCCATGCCTTGTCGGGGTCGCAGTGCGACTCCACGATGAGGCCGTCGAAGCCCAGGTCCATGGCCTGCTGGCACAGCGGGGCCACCAATTCGCGGCGTCCTCCGATGTGGCTGGGGTCACAGATGATGGGCAGCGAGGGGATGCGCCGCCTGAGTTCGATGGGGATCTGCCACATGGGCAGGTTGCGGTAGATTTTCTTGTCGTAACTGGAGAAGCCCCGGTGAATGGCTGCCATCCGGGTGACGCCGGCTTGGTTGATGCGCTCCAAGGCTCCTATCCACAGTTCCAGGTCGGGGTTGACAGGGTTTTTCACGAAGACGGGGATGTCCACGCCCTTGAGGGCGTCGGCCAGGTCTTGCACGGCGAAGGGGTTGGCCGACGTGCGTGCGCCAATCCACAGGATGTCGATGTCGTGTTCCAAGGCGGCCTCCACGTGGCGGGGGGTTGCCACCTCCGTTGCCACGAGCATGTGGGTCTCCTCTTTCACGCGCTTGAGCCAGGGGAGTGCTTTCTCGCCTTGGCCTTCGAAGCCGCCTGGCTTCGTACGGGGTTTCCAGGCGCCGGCTCGGAACATGTGGCAGCCCTTGCGGGCCAGTTGATAGGCGGTGGTCATCACTTGCTCCTCGGTTTCTGCCGAGCAGGGGCCGGCTATCACCACGGGGCGTTCATGATCGCTGGGGAGGTTGAGGGGGGTGAGGGTGAGTTCCATTGTGTTGTGTTTATTTTATGAGGCATTCTTTTATTCTTCTCAAGGCTTCTTTCATCTTCTCCTCCTTTGCGCAGAGGGAGATGCGTATGTAGCGGCTACCATTGGAGCCGAAGATGAAGCCGGGTGTGATGAACACCCTGGCCTCGTGCAGTACGCGCTCGGTGAGTTGCTCCACGTCGGAGTAGTGCTCCGGGATTTTCCCCCAGAGGAACATTCCCACCTGCCGGGGGTCGAAGGTGCATTGCAGTGTGTGCATGATGTCTTCTGCGATGGCGCGTCGGCGGGCGTAGGTCTTCACGTTGGCCTCCTCGTGCCAGGCGTCGTCGTTGGCGTATGCTTGGGCTGCGGCGAGTTGGATGCCCCGGAAAGTGCCGCTGTCGATGTTGCTTTTCACCTTGAGCACCCATGAGATGAAGGTGGCGTTGGAGGCGCAGAGGCCCACGCGCCATCCGGGCATGTTGTGGCTCTTGCTCATGGAGTTGAACTCTATGCAACACTCCTTGGCGCCCGGCACTTGCAGGAGCGACTTGGGGGAGTGGTTGAGGATGAAGGAGTAGGGGTTGTCGTTGACTACGACGATGCCATGGCGTCGGGCGAAGTCCACCAACCGTTCGTAGGTCTCCATCCTGGCATCGCCGCCGGTGGGCATGTTGGGGTAGTTGGTCCACATCAGTTTCACCCCCTTCAGGTCCATGTGCTCCAGGGCGTCGAAGTCGGGCTGCCAGCCGTTGTCCTCGCGCAAGTCGTAGTTGACGATGCGCGCCCCGAGGAGTTTGCTCAGCGACGTGTAGGTGGGATAGCCGGGGTTGGGTACCAGCACGCCGTCGCCGGGGTTGACGAAGGCCAGGGTGACATGGAGGATGCCCTCCTTGCTGCCAATGAGTGGCAGCACCTCCGTTGCCGGATCGAGGGTCACGCCGTACCACCGTTGGTAGAACTGTGCCATGGCCTGGCGCAGCTCCGGCGTGCCCATGGTGGGTTGGTAGCCGTGTGCTCCTGGTTGCCGTGCCACTTGGCAGAGGGTGTCGATGGTGGCCTCCGACGGTGGCATGTCGGGGCTTCCAATGGCTAAGCTGATGATGTCGCGGCCCTCGGCGTTGAGGCGCGCCACCTCCTTCAGTTTTCGGCTGAAATAATATTCTTGCACCAAGCTCAACCGCTCGGCCGGCCGGATGTCAGTTGGTTTGTCTTCCATTCTCATATTCTCCTAATATTTTCAGTTCGCGGGTGAGGGGGGTGATGGCGTCGATGCTCTGCCGGTAGCGGGTGAGGTTGTTGTAGGTCACATCTACATAGAAGAGGTATTCCCACTCGTGTCCGATGATGGGCAGCGACTGTATCTTGGTGAGGTTGATGCTGTAGAAGGAAAGGATGGTGAGCACTTTCGAGAGGGAGCCTTCCTCGTGTGGCAGTGCGAAGACGATGCTCGACTTGTTCGACTTCTCTAATGGGCGGAGGAAGTCGGCCTTCCGGGGGTCGCAAACCACGAGGAAACGGGTGAAATTGTGCTTGTTGTCCTCGATGGAGTCCTCCAACACCTTCATCCCGTGCAGTCGTGCGGCCTCGGCATGGCAGATGGCGGCCTTCCCGCGCAGCCCCTGTGCCATGATGGCCTCTGCGGCTCCGGCGGTGTCCTCCGTCTCCACCGCCTTCAGCGACGGGTGCCCTGCAAGGAACTGCCGGCATTGCATCAGGGCCACGGGGTGTGAGTGTACCTCGTCGATGCTGTCCCAGTCGTCCTCCGGCAGGCAGCAGATGCAGTGGCGTATGTGCAACTTGTGCTCTCCCACCACCGTGGCCCCTGAGTCGCGCAGCAACTCGTAGTTGTGGAGGAGACTGCCGGCGATGGTGTTCTCTATCGCCGTCAGTCCGATGATGGTGGGGTCGCGGTGGATGTGCTCATAGACCTCCTCGAAGGTGGAGCAGCAGATGAGTTGCACCTGCTCTCCCTCGAAATACAGATGGGCGGCGATGTCGTGAAACGAACCGTTTTGCCCTTGGATGGCTACTCTTCTCATTTTTCCTCTCTTTTAGCCCCGGAATTCAAACAAACAATTCCCGCCTCGATGTGCGAAGCGGGAATATGGTGCTGGCCTCCGGCCTTTATCCTCTTGAGTTGTATCTATGCGCAACTTCCCGCTTCGCAATCGCTTGCAAAGTAAAAATAAAGGTAAAAGTATGCGCCGAGATTTCTCATTTTGTCATTCTTTGGTGATTTCGCGTGCAAAATTATAACTTTTTCTTCAAATAAAAAAACATTTTGCTCATTTTTTCTGATTTTTGTGGCTAATAGGAGCTATAGGAGCTTATAGGAGCTATAGGAGCTTATAGATGCTATAGAAGCTATAGATGCTATAGCCCCTGTCATCGCTTTTATCTTTGGTTTTGGTTTTTTAAGATTTTTCGATTGCGAAAAATTTCCCCGTATTGTGGAATTGTTGTACTTTTGCACAAAAGGCGGCGGCAAGCCTCTCATGGAAGAGATGGCAGGGCTTACACCTTATTATATATAATAGGCGGCTGGATGCGCAGGGCGTGGAAAGCCGACAGAAAGACATTCATCACTTTAAGGAAAGGAGAAAACAAATGAAAAGGAAAACGATGATTTTGGCAGTGCTGGCCTTGTTTGTTGCCGGCTCAGCCCATGCACAGATGACCGACAAGCCCACCGGCAAAGGACCGCTGAAGGAGCGCGTGTCCAATTTCTGGAAACAAGCCAAGGAGACAGCTGACGGCGTGGTGACCAAGGTGCAGGACAGTTTTGAGAATGAAAACAGCGGCCTGAGAAGGGTGAAGGGGAAATACTATATGAACCTTTACGACACTAACCTCTACAAGGGTGCCGACAGCGAGGAACTGCTCGCTCTCTGCCGCAAGGAGTTTGTGGAGAAATACCCCGCCGTGACGGTGAAAAGCGTCGTCATCCCGCAGACGGAATGGGAAACCAGTACCGTGGAGAAAGACGGGCAGGTCATCGGCTACGCACAGACACTCTTTTGCTACGTCATCGCCAAGGATGGCGAGGAGGGCTTCATCAATGCCAAATTTGTCTTTGAGAAGCAGAAGAAGGTGGGCGAGCCAACGATGGGCAACCGTGTGAAATGGCCCTTGTGGATACGCACCGACGTACTCACACGCGACGTTTATCAACAACTGCTCACCAAATAAGCGTTGTCAGCCATGGGATTCTTGAAATCACTTTTCCTTGGCAAGGACGAAAGTCCCGAGGAGAAGAAGAAAAGAGACGACGAGCGTGACTTTGACGTGTTGAAGACCGACGGTGCGCGCGCCCTGCGCATGGGCCAGGGCGAGGCGGCCTTCAGGTGCTTCACCAAGGCATTGGAAATCAAGGAAGACTTGGAGGTTCGTGACTACCTCTCACAAGCTCTCATCAGATGCGACCGTCTGATGGAGGCCCGTGAGCAGTTGCAAATACTCGCACAGGCACAACCCGACAACGTGCACATCCTCATCATGATGGCTCGCGTGGACTATATGCGCGAGGACTACAACGCCATGGCCGACATGTGCGAAAAGGCTATGCTGCTCGACCCCGACAATGCAGAGGTGATGTTCCTCTACGCCAGGGCGGTGAAGGGTCAGAACGATATGGTGAACGCCGTGGCGATGTTCACCAAGAGCATCATGCTCAACGAGAATTTCGGCGACGCATACCTCGAACGCGGCAGGCTCCTGCTGCAGATGGGCGACGTGGAAGGTGCCGCCGAGGATGCCGCCCACCTCATGGAGGTGGCTCCCGGGGTGGAGGAGGTGCTGTTGTTGCAGGCTGCTGTCTTGGAGGCTTCCGGGCGGTTGCCGGAGGCCATCGCCACCTACGACCGCGCCCTTGAGGCCAACCCCTTCTCCATCGCCGCTTTCAAGGGGCGTGGAGCCGCACGACTGGCCTTGGGCGACAAGGAGGGGGCGGAGAGCGACATGCGGCAGCTCCTCGAACTCGACCCCTCCGCACTCGACCATCTCAACGGGGAGTTCAAGTCGTAGGGAAGCAAAGAGAACAAGATTTCTAACAATATCAGGTAAGAATGGAAAAAACGAGTAGTGCCGCCTTCCAGGTGGCCAAGGAGCAAGCGTGGCAAGAGGCCGGTGAAGGCGTGAAAAGGCAAATCATGGGATATGACGGCCAATTGATGGTGGTGAAGGTGGACTTCCTCACCGGAGCCGTGGGAACGCCGCACACACACCCGCACAGTCAGGCCACATACGTGGCAAGCGGCAAGTTCAAAGTCAAAATCGGCGACGAGGAGGCCGTGCTGCAAGAGGGGGACGGATACTACGTGGCTCCCGGCGTGATACACGGCTGCGTGTGTTTGGAGGAGGGAAGGTTGGTGGACACCTTCAGCCCCATGCGTCAGGATTTCCTGCCTTGAGAAAAGGGAAAAGAGGGTGGAGCCACGTGTTTTTCACACGTTTATGACGGTTGGCTTGAAGAAAAACGCTGATTTTTTTTGCCGTTCATCGATTTTGTCGTATATTTGCAATTAATTGCACGAAAAAAAGAATAGTCATGCAGACCAATTGTCATCTTTCGTCCTTCGTACACGAGCAAGCAAAGGTTTTGGGGGAGAAAACGGCCCTCACCTACCGAGAGTTTGGAAGTCGTGAGTGGAAGGCGGTGTCGTGGAACCAATTCTCACTCACCGTCAAGCAAGTGTCAAGCGCCTTGCTCAACCTTGGTGTCAAGGTGCAGGAGAACATCGGTGTGTTCTCCCAGAACGCCGTGCAATATCTTTACACCGACTTCGGTGCTTTTGGCGTCAGGGCTGTCACCGTACCCTTCTACGCCACCAGCAGCGAGGAGCAGATACGCTTCATGATTTCCGACGCCGACATACGTCTGCTTTTCGTGGGAGAGCAGGAACAATACGACAAGGCTCACCGCGTTTTCCCGCAATGCCCCACGCTTGAGCGAATCATCATCTTCGATCGAAGCGTGGTCATTCTCCCCGGGGATCCCAACGCCATCTATTTCGACGACTTCCTCAAATTAGGAGAAAACCTGCCTCGGCAGACAGAGGTGGAGCAGCGGTGCGCACAAGCCTCCATGGACGACATCGCCAACATTCTCTACACCAGCGGCACCACGGGAGACAGCAAAGGGGTCATCCTCAGCCACGGACAATATTATGCGGCCATGGCTGCCAACCACAAGACGGTGCCTGTGGATGAGAACGACGTGGTGATGAATTTCCTGCCCTACACCCATGTGTTTGAAAGGGGATGGGCCATCCTGGCACTCACCGTCGGAGCAAGGCTTGTCATCAACACCTACCCAAGAGAGATACAGGAAACGATGCGGGAAATCCACCCCACTTGCATGAGTTCCGTGCCACGCTTCTGGGAGAAAGTCTTCGTGGGCGTCAAGGCAAAAATCGACAATGCCAGCGGGGCCAAGCGCGCCCTCTTCAAAAAAGCCCTTAGCGTGGGCAGGAGGCACAACGTGGAATATCTGAGCAACGGGCGAAGGCCGCCTCTCCACCTGCAAATGGAGTACACCTTCTTCAACAAGATGGTGTTCAGCCTCATACGCAAGCAGCTCGGCTTGGAGAACGCGCATTTCTTCCCCACCGCCGGAGCCACCGTCTCGCCGGAGGTGGAGGAATTCGTGCATGCCATTGGCATCAACATGATGGTGGGCTACGGCCTCACCGAGAGCCTCGCCACCGTCTCGCACGACCACTTGGGAGAGCCTTACACCCTCGGCTCCGTGGGAAGGCCGCTCGAAGACGTGGAGGTGAAGATAGGTGAAAACGAGGAGATACTGCTCAAGGGACCGACCATCACCCGGGGGTACTACAAGCGCGAGGCACTCACTGCCGCCGCTTTCGACAAGGACGGATATTTCAAAACAGGAGACGCCGGATACCTCAAAGACGGAGAACTCTTCCTCAAGGAGCGCATCAAGGACCTCTTCAAAACATCCAACGGCAAATACATCGCGCCGCAGATGATTGAGTCGAAACTGCTCGTTGATAAGTTCGTTGACCAAATAGCTGTCATCGCCGACCAGAGAAAGTTCGTCTCCGCACTCATCGTGCCTGATTTCAATCTCCTTGAGGAATACGCACGCGACAACGGTGTGAAGGCCGACAGCCGTGAGGAACTCTGCCGTCATCCCAAGATCATGGCCATGATGACCGAGCGAGTGGAAACCCTGCAACAGGGTCTGGCAAGCTATGAGCGCATCAAGCGCTTCACACTGCTGCCAAAGCCTTTCTCCATGGAGAATGGGGAACTTACCAACACGCTGAAAATCAGAAGAAACGTTCTCGTTAAGAACTATGCAGCAGAGATAGAGGAAATGTACCAAGAGTAGTTCCGAGACACATCACAACAACATCTAAACGCCACTTCCAAACCCAATATGATCACCAGCGACCAACTGAAGGACGTGCTGGAGCGAGCCGACGCACTGCACAAATACCTTGAGATAGACAAGAAAAAGATAGAATACGAGGAGGAGGACCTCCGCACGCAGGCTCCCGACTTCTGGGACGACCCCGAGCGGGCCAGGGAGCAGATGAAAAAGGTGAAGGGCATCAAGAAATGGCTCGATGGTTACAAGGACGTGCGCGACAAGGCCGACGAGCTGCAACTCGCTTTCGACTTCTACCACGACGACATGGTCACCGAGGAAGAGGTGGACGACGACTACGCACAGGCTATCAAGGCCATCGAGGAACTTGAACTGCGAAACATGCTCCGACAGAAAGAGGACCCCATGGACTGCGTGGTGAAAATCAACAGCGGGGCAGGAGGGACCGAGAGCCAGGACTGGGCTCAGATGCTCATGCGCATGTACATGCGGTGGGCGGAGGCACACGGGCACAAGGTCACTGTGAGCAACTTGCAGGATGGCGACGAGGCCGGCATCAAGAGCGTCACCATGGAAATCGAAGGCGGCGACAGCGCATACGGCTTCCTCAAGAGCGAGAGCGGCGTGCACCGTCTCGTCAGGGTCTCGCCGTTCAATGCACAGGGAAAGCGTATGACAAGTTTCGCAAGTGTCTTCGTCTCACCCCTGGTTGATGACACGATAGAGGTGTATGTGGACCCCTCCAAAGTGTCCTGGGATCTCTTCAGAAGCGGTGGAGCGGGAGGCCAGAATGTCAACAAAGTGGAGACGGGCGTCAGGCTGCGTTACCAGTATGTGGACCCCGACACCGGCGAAGAGGAGGAAATCCTCATTGAGAACACCGAGAGCCGCAAGCAGTTGGAAAACCGCAACAACGCCATGCGCCTCCTCAAGTCGCAACTCTACGACCGCGCTATGAAGAAACGCTTGGAAGAAAAGGCGAAGATAGAGGCTGGAAAGAAGAAAATCGAGTGGGGAAGCCAAATCAGAAGCTATGTCTTCGACGACAGAAGGGTGAAGGACCACCGCACCAACTACCAGACCACCGACGTGGACGGCGTGATGGACGGAAAAATCGACGGCTTCATCAAAGCATACCTCATGGAATTCCCCGTCAATGACGAGAATGCCTGAAAGGCTATAGAAATCTAGATGCTCTAGAAAATCTAGATACTCTAGATGCTCTAGAAAATCTACCCCCCCACAAAAAATAAAAAATCAACCAAAAAATATAATCATCATGTCAAAAAAAGTCAACAAAAGGCGTCAGGCTTACGCCCAGAAGCAAGAGAAGCAAGGACAGAACGTGGTAATGTGGATCATCATCGCATTGATCATCTTGGCGCTCCTCTTCGCATTCTATTCCATCACTCGCTTCTCATAACACGTTACCGCCATGAGTGGGTATGAGATAGAACGGAAATTCCTCGTTCATAAGGACAGGGATTTCAAGAGCCGGGCTTTCGCATCCAGCCGCATCAAGCAAGGATACATTGCAGCCAAGGGAGCCACCGTCCGCGTCCGCGTCCGCGACGACAAGGGATATCTCACCATCAAGGCCCCTTCCGATGGCAAGGGGCTCAAGCGTTACGAATTTGAGAAGGAAATCACCCTCGAAGAGGCCGGACAGCTGCTCAAACTCTGCGAGGCGGGTGTCATCGACAAGACGCGCTATCTGGTGCAAAGCGGAAAGCACGTCTTCGAGGTGGATGAGTTCTATGGCGACAACGAGGGGTTGGTGATGGCCGAGGTGGAGCTTGGGAGTGAGGACGAGGCGTTTGAGAAGCCCGACTTCATTGGCATGGAGGTGACCGGCGACGGTCGTTTCTACAACAAGAACATGCGCAAGTACCCCTTCGTCATTTGGCGCGGCTCCTTGCCCGAAGAATACCGATGACCAAGGCCAGTGTGGCCCCGGTGGTGTTGGCGGCGAAGTCGAGCCACTCCCCGCTGCGTCGGCCGCCCGTGCAGGTGGCTTGCAGCACCTCGATTAGTCCGCTCATCACCACCGGGGCCGCCCATGCCAATAGCACGGCCTTGCACCACGCCACGCTGCGGTGACGGTGGAGGTATTCCTCCCAGATGGTGCAGCAGGTGAGGAGGTACATCGCGATGTGCGTCCACTTGTCGATGAACGCCACATGGTTGAGCCTTGTGTGTGGCGGTGTGCAGAAACACAAGAACCAAATCACCACTATCAGGAAACTTGAAAGAGGGTAGTGGATGGCCAAATGGATGAGATAACGCATCTTTTGTTGTAATTTGTGTGCAAAATTAATATTTTTATCGTAATTTTGCAATGAAAAATGGCGGCAATGTGACATTTAATCCATGCAGCCTATGTTGACAGCAAAAGAGTAATATATGTCTAAAACAACAGAGAGGGCCAACTTCGGAAGCAAGCTTGGCGTGATATTGGCCACTGCGGGTTCTGCCGTGGGGTTGGGCAACGTCTGGCGCTTTCCCTACATGGCTGGAGAGAACGGTGGTGCGGCATTCATCATCATCTACATCGTGTGTGTGCTCATCTTGGGAATACCGTGCATGGTGGCAGAATTCATCATCGGACGGCACGGCGCGGCCAATACGGCCAGGGCATACGAGCGGATGGCCGGCGGCGGGGCATGGAAATACGTGGGTTATCTCGGCGTACTCACCGGTTTTCTCATCACTGGCTACTATGCCGTCGTTTCGGGATGGTGTCTGCAGTATGTCTTTGGTGCGGCAGTGGGTACGCTCAAAGGCGATGCGGAGTATGTGAAGGAGTATTTTACCGCCTTCTCCTCGCACCCTGTCAAGCCCATCCTCACAATGGTGGCTTTCCTCGCCATGGCACATTTTGTCATCGTCAGGGGCGTGCGCAACGGCATCGAGCGCATGTCGAAACTCATGATGCCGCTGCTCTTCATCCTTCTCCTTGTCATCGTCGTGGCCTCGTGCATGCTGCCGGGAGCGGAGCGCGGACTTGCCTTCCTCTTCAAACCCGAATTCAGCAAGGTGGACAGCGGCGTGTTCCTCGGAGCACTTGGTCAGTCGTTCTATTCGCTCAGCATCGCCATGGGATGCATCTGCACCTACGCCTCCTATTTCTCTCGGCGCACCAACCTCTTCAATTCCGCCCTGCAAATCAGCCTCGTGGACTGCCTTGTGGCCATCCTTGCCGGACTGATGATTTTCCCGGCAGCCTTCTCTGTGGGAGTGGCGCCTGACTCTGGGGCCTCGTTGGTGTTCATCACCCTCCCCAACGTCTTCCAACAGGCTTTTACGGCCATGCCGGCTGTGGGGTATGTCGTCTCCATTCTCTTCTATCTCCTGCTCTCTGTGGCGGCTCTCACGTCGCTCATCTCGCTCCATGAGGTGAGCACCGCCTTCCTTCAGGAGGAGGCGAGGATTTCGCGGCCCAAGGCGGCCCTCATCGTCACGGTGGTCTGCGCCATCATGGGAGCTTTCTGCTCCCTCTCCCTCGGCGCATGGGAAGGTTTGGGGTTGTTTGGCAAGTCACTCTTCGACCTCTTCGACTTTGTCACAGGACAAATATTCTTGCCCATCGGCGGCATGCTCACCTGCATCTTCCTCGGGTGGGTGGCTCAGCGAAAAGTAGTGCGCGATGAGTTCACCAACTGGGGCACAGTCTCCGGCGCCTTCTTCGGCATCTTTTTCTTCTGCCTGAGATATGTTTGTCCGGTGAGCATCCTGCTCATCTTCCTCCATCAGTTTGGCATCATCTGAAATACCCTCTCCCATGCACACACACCACAGAGGCAATTTCGGCTCACGTATGGGCATCATCCTCGCCACTGCCGGTTCGGCGGTGGGTTTGGGTAACATCTGGCGCTTCCCCTATATGGCGGGGATGAACGGTGGAGCGGCCTTCATCCTCATCTACGCTCTTTGCGTGCTGATGCTCGGCATACCCGGCATGGTGGCCGAGTTCGTCGTGGGGCGCTCGTCGGCATCCAATGCCGCCCGGGCGTACAACAAACTCGCGGGGAGGACGCCCTGGCGCGTCATAGGCTATCTCGGCGTGCTCACGTCTATGATCATCCTCGGCTTCTATGCCGTCGTCGCCGGGTGGTGTCTGCAATACCTCATCGCTTCTTTCGCCGGGCATCTCGATGGCGACACCGGCTACGTGCAGACCTATTTCCAGGAGTTTGCCGCCAACCCGTGGAAACCCGTTCTGTGGGCGGTGGCTTTCATCGGTGGTACCCACCTCGTCGTCGCACGTGGCGTGCGCGACGGCATAGAGAAGGCATCCAAGTTGCTCATGCCCACGCTCTTCGTGCTGCTCATCGTACTCATCGCGGCGTCGTGCATGCTGCCCGGAGCCGCCAAGGGAGTGGAGTTCCTCTTCAAGCCCGACTTCAGCAAGGTGACGCACAGCATGCTGCTTGAGGCTCTCGGTCAGGCTTTCTTCTCCCTCTCGCTCGGCACGGCGTGCCTCTGCACCTACGCCTCCTATTTCACACGTGACACGCGTTTGGTGGGTTCGGCAGTGCAAATTGCGCTTATAGACTCGCTCATTGCCATCCTCGCCGGACTGATGATTTTCCCGGCAGCTTTCTCCGTGGGGGTGTCCCCCGATGCTGGACCGTCGCTCATCTTCATCACCCTCCCCAACGTGTTCCACCAGGCTTTCGCGTCCATGCCGGTCGTGGGTTATGTCATATCCATCCTCTTCTACGCCCTCCTCGCCCTTGCCGCCCTCACTTCCACCATTTCCATGCATGAGATTGGCACCGCGTTTTTCCATGAGGAACTGCACATCTCGCGCAACGCCGGGGCATGGGTGGTCACTGTCTGCTGCAGTGTCATCGCCGTCTTCTGCTCACTGTCTCAGGGTGTGTTGTCGCAGGCAAAGGTCATGGGTATGAACATCCTGGACGCCTGCGACGCACTCACCGCGCAGATCATGCTCCCCGTGGGGGCGTTGCTCACATGCCTCTTTGTGGGTTGGTATGTGCCGGCGAAGGTGGTGCGTGAGCAGGTCACCAATTGGGGTGCTTTGCCCACCAGCCTCTATCGGGTGTTTCTCTTCTTTGTGCGCTTCGTATGCCCCGTGTGCATCGCTGCTGTCTTCCTCCACCAACTCGGCGTGCTGTGACAAACACCTGAGGCCATGTTCAAGGAGTTCTTCTATTTCCCCAAGTCCGACAGAAAGGGCATTCTTGCCGCTTTGCTCGTCGCCACCGCCGCCATCGTGGGCGTATGGCTCGTGGGAGGGAGCAACAACAGCACGGCAGAGGAAGAAACCATCGCGAGGGTGGAAGGGGAAGGAAGCGAGGGCGAGAAAAAGGAGGAGAGCCGATACTATGCCACGGAGGAAAGGGTGGTGCATCTGCAGCCCTTCGACCCCAATTTGGCAGACAGTACGCAACTCCTTGATCTCGGCTTGCAGCCATGGCAGGTGAGGAGCATCTACCGATACCGGGCGAAGGGAGGGGTCTTCCGGCAACCGGAGGATTTCGCCAGGGTCTATGGCCTCACTGTCAAGCAGTATCGGGAGTTGGAGCCTTACATACGCATCTCGCCCGAATACCGCCCGGCGGCCGACGTCTATGGCAAGAGGCGCCCATCCGCCCGGCAAGCCTACGGCGATGGGGGGGCATACACCGCCATGGAGGGCGGAACGCCGAGGCGGGGAAGGACGGTTGAATCCACACCAACTTATTCAAGGGACACGCTGAGGTTTCCTGTCAAGTTGAGGGTGGGGGAGACGGTGGACCTCAACACGTCGGACACCACCATGCTCAAGAAGGTGCCGGGCATTGGGAGCTATTACGCCAAGAAGGTGGTGGCCTATCGCGAGAGGCTCGGTGGGTTCTGTTCCACTGACCAGCTCATGGAGATAGAGGGCTTTCCCGAGGAGGCCGCCGGTTTTTTCATCCTGAATCCCTCCAATGTCAGGCGGCTCAATGTCAACAAACTCTCTCTCGCACAGCTTAGGCAGCATCCGTACATCAATTTCTATATGGCAAAGGCCATCACCGACAGGAGGAGGCTCAAGGGGCCGCTGCACTCCCTTGAAGAACTCTCTCTCCTGCCCGACTTCACCCCGGAGGTTGTCCGACGCTTGGCACCATACGTGGAGTTTTAGAGAAAACCATGGGTGTTTTTTTAATATTATTTAACTATCTATGGTGATAGAAACTTTCCCCGAGTGGGGTATATCGTTTAGAAATACAAATAATGCAATAAGTGTAAGTAAAGGTTTT
The DNA here is from genome assembly GCA_017619755.1 of Prevotella sp. Classification (GTDB taxonomy): domain Bacteria; phylum Bacteroidota; class Bacteroidia; order Bacteroidales; family Bacteroidaceae; genus Prevotella. The sequence continues at coordinate 12,948 of JAFZRU010000051.1, read as the reverse complement.
AAGTTTGAACAAAAAGATGTTTTCATAACCGTCGCCCACCCGTGAGGGAGGGTGGCGGTTTCACTTTCGCCCCCTGTGTCGTCGTAGGGTTCATGTCCATCTTGTGAATATCGTGTTTTGATGATTGTCTTGTTGTTTCATTCCTCTTTGCGAGGATTTTGAGGTGAAAATCGTATGATGAGGATAAAATTTCATTGAAAATACAATGTTGTTGGATATAACCTTTTGCGCGTCGGCATACCGGGTTTGACAGACAGCGTCTCCTACAATCTGTCACAAGTGGTCATCGTCTATTTCATCAATCAAATCAGTTCCGAGGCTCTTGCCGCTCGAACCTATTGCATCAACGTCATCATGTTTGTCATTCTCTTCTGCATAAGCTTCTCCCAGGGTGGTAGCATTCTTGTGGGACGCCTTGTAGGGCAGCAGCGGCATCAGAAGGCATACGAATTGGGCAACTACGTCTTCCGCATCTCCTTTATGGTGACGCTCACAATCTCCGCCGTTTTGGCGTTGATGGGAAGAACCATCCTCGGCGTGTTCACCGACAATCAGGAAATCATTGCCTTGGGCTGCTGGGTGCTTATCATTGACTTTTTAGCTGAGATTGGACGCAGCTGCAACATTTTCGCCGTGGGAACATTGCGTGCTACAGGTGATGTCTTTTATCCCATCGTCATCGGCATCATCTTCCAATGGACAGTCGCTGTGGGCTTGAGCTATTTCCTGGGCATCTCATTAGGATATGGCTTAGTGGGCATTTGGATTTGTTTTGCCCTTGACGAGAACATCCGCGGCATCATTCTCCTTTGCCGTTGGCGGTCGGGGAAATGGAAGGACAAAGGTTTTGTCAAAACTAAGAGCATATAGTACTCTTTTTCCCACGGGTATGGTATCCACGTTCGGTGGGCGAAGCCCATAGGAAATCGCAACTTTGTTGCGTAAGCAATCACCCCGACCCTTTGACCTTCGGTCGAAAGCACTCACGCTCGGCATAGAGAAAATTGCATTTTCTCTATGCTCTCGCTTACTCGTGCCTTTGATGGGTCGAGGGTTCCTTAGTGTCAGAGCGCCAAGTAGGCGCGGTTGAGTCCCCTCCCGATGTCGGGAGGGGGCGGGGTGGTTGTGACCTTCCAAGCGAAGGCTTGGAAAAACGTTATTCGGGCCTTCGTTTTGTGTGTTGCCTAAATCGTAACTCGGAAAAGTAAAAGAAAAGCATACTTTCCTTTAACTTTTCACTCGTTTTTTGTAACTTTGCACCCATCAACAAACTACTACAAGAAACATGCAACAATTTCCACATTTCCAGCGCATCGCCTTGGCGATTTTGCTTTCTGTCCTATGCCATCTTTCCGTAAGTGCGCAACGGCTTCAACAACCTTTGGACCGCGGCGTGGTGGCCGTCTATCGTTCCGGCGGCCGCAGTGTCACCTCCTCGGGCGGCACGGGCTACCTCATCTCTTGGCGCAAGTTGGCACAGGAACCAGAAGGCACAACCTATAATGTTTACAAGCGTTCGGCGGGAGCTTCCGATTTTACGAAGATGAACGCTACGCCCCTGCAAATGACCAATTACAAGCCGTCTTCGCTTACGACGAACACCGAATATGCTGTCACCGCCATCAGCCCCAGCGGCGTGGAAGGCCCCATGAGCAAGCCCTTCCTCTACAAGACCCAGCCTTGGCCCAACGTGTGGCTGAACATCGATTTCGACAACACCGTGCTCCGTCGCAACGACTATCGCACCAAGTTCTGTTGGCCCATGGACACCGACGGCGATGGTGAGTATGACGCCGTGGTGGTGGACCGTCTCTTTGCCAGTGCCGTGTCGGATGAGGCAGAAAACACGGAGAACACCGCCACCACCTCTCACAAAATCCAGGCCTATCGATTCACCGGCGAACTGCTGTGGACGGTGGATATGGGGCCCAACGTGAACATCTGCGGCGGTCAGAACGATATGGTCGTAGCTTGGGACATCAACTGCGACGGGCGTTGCGAGGTGATGGTGCGCAGTAGCGACGGCACCCGCTTCTGGGACAAGGCCAACAACACCTGGGGCAAATATGCCATGGGCAGTGACGTGCCAGACGTCGATGGCGACGGCATCGTGGACTACCGCACGCAGGCGGTGCGCAACCGTCCGTTCTACATCAGCGTCATCGATGGCCTGACTGGCGAGGAGATTGCCTGTAGTGAGTTGAAATACGAAGAGGTACACGACGGCAGCGACCACTATACGCGCACTTCGCGCCCCAACTATATGAGCGACGGCTATTCGGCCATGGACGGCCATTTCGCTATCTGCTACCTTGACGGCATCCATCCCTCCTTGGTGATGGAGTGCCTGGACCGCGACAACAGCAAAACCCATCACAATTACGTCTTCACCTGGGACTACGATTGGAGCAACGGAAGTCCAACAAACTGGCACCACTCCCACACTTGGAGCCGGAACGACAAGACCCCATGGCCTGCGGAGTTCCACCAGTTGCGCGTGGCCGACGTCGATGGCGACGGCACCGACGAGATGATACAGGGCGGCTACTCGGTGAACCCCCACACGGGATGGTTCGCCAGTCCCGGCATCGGTCACGGCGACCGCTTCGTCCTTTCCGACATCGACCCCGACCGCCCCGGCTTGGAGGTCTATGCCATCCAGCAAAGTTCCCTGCTCGGCCAACTGCTCTACGACGCCCGCTCCGCCGAGCGCATCAAGGAGTGGCATCTCCCCAGCGTCTATGACGTGGGGCGCGGCACCTGTCTCGACATCGACGCCTCGCGCAAGGGTTATGAGATTCTGAGCTATGTAGATGACTATGTGTATGACTGCAAGGGCGAGCGCACCGGCCAGACCCGCACGGGGTCGATGTTCGAGGGATGTTGGTGGGACGGTGACCTCCAACGCGAGTGGCTCAACTCCCCCGGCGGCAGCGGATGGGGCACCAACCTGATGGTGTCGAAGGTGTTGGGCGACCGCTTGGCGGAGTTCTCGCAGGAGAGCAACTGGGCCACGCATGCCGCCACCGGCACGCGCCCCGCCTTCATGGGCGACATCATGGGCGACTGGCGCGAGGAAGTCATCTTGGCCAAGCAGAACGATGAGAGCTGCACCGGCCTTGTGGGCTACACCACGGCCATGCCCACCAACTACAGCATCTATTGTCTGCAGCAAGACCCCCATTACCGAGGCGACTGCACCACACGAGGCTACTATCAGCACCCCAACACTGGTTTCTATCTCGGTGGCGACATGCCCATGCCACCCCTGCCGCCCGTTTTCGAGGCCGACCTCCGATGGAAACGCGGTTCAGCCTCGAAAATTGGTCAGGGTATGGACCTTGACGATGGTTTCACCACCTTCGATATGGCGAACACGGCCCCCTATGCCGACGGCAAGAGCATCCTCTTCGACATCTATGGCGACAATTCCTCCAGGATTTGGGTGGACAAGCCCATGGATGCTCCTGTCATCTACTTGATGAATCCCCGTGGTCACGACTACGAGATGGTGAGCAAGCACGTGTGGGCAACGAATGCCATCCTCACCACTGGCTCCGGTTCGCTCATCAAGTCGATGCAAGGAAAGGCTGCTTTGGCAGGATACCTGCGACACACCGGTCCCACCATCATCAGCGAGGGAATGTTGCAGGTGAACGGAGAGATTGTCGGCCCCGTGGAACTGCGTGCCCGTGGCACCTTGAGTGGCAGCGTCACCTTGAAGGACACCATCACTTTCGAAGGCGCACTGAACCATGAGGGATGCCGCCTGATGCCGGGAACCGAAGAAAATCTCCTCGATGGTGTCATCACGTCGAAGAAGAGTATGGTGCTGCCTGGCAATGTCTATCTGGAAATCGGTGCCGGCTTCGTTTGCGCCGGCTATGATTGCTTCCCGGTGTGCAGTCATCTGATGGTGGAGGGTGATCTCACCTTCCGCGGCACCAACTATATTACCATCAACTATGGGGGTTACGATGCCGCCGAGTACGTCATTGCCGAGTGCAGCGGCACGCTCACCTGCGACGTGTCAAAGTTGAAGGTGCGCGGCCTCGAAGGTGTCAACTACGATCTTGTAGTGAAGGACAAACAGCTGGTGCTTGTCATCAATGAAAGTCGCGCACCACAGTTGAATGTGGTATGGACGGGCAGCGAGAGCAATGTGTGGAACTACAAAGATATGAATTTCAGCATCGGTCAGCCCACGACATTCGTGTCGGGCGACGCCGTGGTGTTTAACGCCCAAAGTCAGCAAAAGAACATCAACGTGCCGGAGATGATGGTCACCAATGGTGTCACCTTCGATGCCGGCACCTACACCCTGTACGGCGAGGGAGGCATCAGCGGCGAGGGCGGAGTAACAGTGAACAAGGACGCCAATGTGACACTGAATATGAAATACAGCGACTATACGGGCAGGACCATCGTCAACGGCGGCACGCTCACCGTACCCAACTTCTACGACGGTGGCCAAAAGAGTGCTCTCGGTGCTGCCACGGCGGCCAAGGACAACCTGCAGCTCAACGGCGGCACATTGGTGCTGAGCAAGGAGAACATGGGTACCAACCGCCAAGTCACCCTCACCGACACCGCCACCATCCGCATCACACAAAGCAATAGTTCCCTCTCGCTGAAGGGTGCCGTCAGCGGCACGGGTTATCTTGTCAAGGACGGTGCCGGGCAACTGAACCTTACTTACGGCGGTGCCAACAACTTCGCCGGCCTGATAGTGAAGAGGGGTGTTGTGGCGCAAGGGGCTTGGAACGCCACCTTCGGACGCAGTGGTTCGCCCATGCTGCTCTCAGGTGGTGAGGTTCACCAGATAGACGTGAACAGCACCTCCACCGTGCCTGTTTTCAACCACGTGGTCACGGTGGCGGAAGGCACGTCCAACAAGATAGTAGGCTCTTCCCGAGGCAAGTTGAACGGCAGCGTGAAGGGAAAAGGGGCGCTGACCATCGTGTCGAAATATGTGCGTTGTGACATCGGCCTTGACTTCAAGGACTATGAGGGCACGTTGACTGCCTCGGGCAGTCAGTGGCGCCTGATGAGCAATGTCACCGACATGTCGAAGGCCACGCTGAAGGTGGATGCCGCCACCAACATCGCCCACTACTCCGGCGGAAGCGGCAACCAGCAGGCCGCCACGCTGAAGATTGGCGCCATCGCAGGGACGGCCGCCGACGGTGTGTTGGAAGGACAGACCACCTACCGCATAGGTTGTCTCGACAAGGACATGACATTCTCCGGCCTTTTCAAGGGGGCAGGGGTTATCAAGGAAGGGAAGGGACGACTGACGCTGAGAACCGCAGGCAGCACGTCGCCCATCACCGTCAACGGCGGTACGCTGGAACTGAGCAACACTACCACCACGGCCATGACGACGGGATTGATTTCTGTGGCTTCCACGGGTGTCGTCACCGGTACGGCCACCGTGCAGAACCTGACGTTGAAGAAAGGTGCCACCACCCTCTGCCAGTTGAATGCCTACGGCAACTCGTGTCTCACCGTGAAGGGCAATTTGAGGCATGACGGCGACACCATCCTCGTGGTCGTTCCCACCACACGTCAATTGCAAGTAGGTGATGAAATCACCGTGTTCAAAGTCACCGGCTCGCACACGGGAAGTTTCATCGTAAAAGTGGATGACGGGGGTGTGGGTTATGAGTTCGACAGTTCCACGATGCTCGACGACGGCAAACTGCGCGTCACCGCCATCGCCAGTACCGTGGATGCCATCATCGCCGCCGATGACTTGGTGGACATATACACCACCAACGGCATCTGCCTCCATACCCGCAAGCCCTTTGCTGCAGCACGTGCCACGCTCAGCCCCGGCACATATATTGTCGTCCACGGCAATGCATCGAAAAAGATTAGGATAGAGTAGCCCCTGTTGTAACTGTAGGGGTGGACTTTATGTCCATCCGCTCGCCCGTCAGGGCGAATGTCCGTCACGAGGCCTTGCAGGCCGTCATTAAAATGAAAAGATCAACCGCCCCTTGCGTAATTTGTTGTTGAAAGGAAGTGGAATTTGGGGGAAAAAGAGTAATTTTGCAGCCCCAAACACGAATGCTATGAGTTTTGAATATATGTCTCAAGAAGGCTACGACCAGCTTGTGGCCGAACTCCATCAGTTGGAGCATGTGGAACTTCCCCAGGTGCGCGAGGCGATTGCCGAGGCGCGTGACAAGGGCGACCTGAGCGAGAATTTCGAATACCATGCCGCCAAGCGCGAGCAGTCGCGCCTCTTAGGCCGTATTCGTTTCAAGCAACGGGTGCTTGCCAATGCCCGCGTGCTTGACACGTCGCGCTTGGTCACGGGCAAGGTGCAGTTGCTGAGCAAGGTGGCAATGACCAACCTCACCAACAACCGACAGATGGCCTACACCATTGTCAGCCCGCATGAGGCAAGTCTGCCGGAGAATAAGATTTCCATCAAGTCACCCATCGCCAACGCCCTGTTGAACAAGAGCGTGGGTGATGTGGTGGAAGTGCGCGTGCCCGCCGGCCTCATTCGATTACGCATCGACACCATCGAGTAGTTTCCCCGCCTACCCGTTCAGCAGTTTGGTCACCTCCGCAGGGTTCAACGCCCATTCGTAGGTGTATGCCTCGTCGGCTTCGGCGAGGCTTTCGATTCGTGTCAGCTGTTGTGCCTTGGCCTTGATTTCAAGCAATTGGCCGATGGTGAGTTTCGTCTCCAACTTGTGCAGCAAGGCATTGACGCTATCAATACTGACACTTTTGAGCGTTTGTGCGGTGAATGGCATTTCGAGCCAGATGATTTCGCGCTTCGGCACATCGAGTATGCCGAAGACCAACCCTTTGGAGAGGTTGCTCTCGCTGATGCGCACGATATGCTGCACGCAGGAAGGGTCGTAGGCCACGCCGTCCTCCTCCGACACCTTCATGGGATGGGCGGAGTCCATCCATCCCACCATGAGGTTGGGCGAGAGCGCCCCAGTGGAGTAGGCGTTGCAGGTGAACACCGCCGTCGAAGCCCCGGCTTCCTGTAGTTCCGACAATGACAGTTCGATGTATTCCGCCGTACCCACCATCTCGGGGATGGAGCGTATGTCGCCGGAATGGTTCGCTCCCGTGCATGCCAGGTGGTAGTATGCGCAGTCTTCAGAGTGGTTGGGGAAGAAGATGCGGCAACTCAGGTCCATGTCGAGGTGCTGGGCGTGCAGCCCCTTTCCCCATTGCAGGAAGAGGCGCACGGCATCGCCCTCCACACTGAAGCGTGTTCCTTGCAGGGCGCACGACGTATCTTGGATGGTGGTCGAGCGGTCGCCCACGCTGATGGGGATGCGGTACAATTCCGGGTCGATGTAGATGGTCTTGGCCTCTGTCTGTTGTGTGGCAAAGCGCCTTTCCATCGATGCTTGGTAGAGGTCGTTGACGGTGCTCGCCATGCTGGCAAGGTCGTTCTCGTCATAAAGCCACAACAGGGGGTTGGCAAGAATCTCTTTCGTCCCTCCCGTGATGGGTCTGGCGATGCGTGTCTGTTTCGGGTTGAAATACGTCTCCGCCGCATTACCAAGCGACAGGAGGAGGCGTGAGGGCAGTTGTTCGGTCACCTCTTCAAACGCTGCCAGCACCTTTTCGCTGCCGAAGCGCAGCATCGTGGCGAAGAGGCATCTGGCGAACATCCCCGGCCGCTCTTTGAGCAGTGCGAGTGTCTTGTCGGCGTCGCTGGCCGCGACGGCCTTGTCGATGCGTCCCTGCCAGGTGGTGTAGTCTTGGTTGTAGAACACGTCGAGCAGTTCTTGAAGGCGTTCGAAGCCTTTCTTGTGTGAATACTCTGCCAGTCGCAGAGCGCGTATCATGCGCACCCACATCCCGCGCTTGGGGTTCATGTTTTCGGCTGCCTGGCGGGCGGCCATGGGGAGGGCGTTCATCCATCGCGCCACGCGTAGGCATTGCCGGCGGTCATATTTCAGCTTTAACTTCTCCTTCATCTCCTCTTCGGCGGCGTTGCTTCTGTCCAACGGAAGGGAAATGTGGCTGTGGAGCTTGCCGGCGTGTTCCACCAAGGTTCTTGGTTCGATGATTTGCACGTGGCCGGTCTTCTCATACCACAGGAATCGCAACACGTCGGTGGGAGACTTCATGAACTTTGCCGCCTCGTCGTCCTTGCCCTGTTCCACTAACGCCTTGACGACGAGCATGGCGGTCTCCTTCATGGTGACGCCCGGGTCTTTGGGCAGGGGGAGTTCACGCAGCAACACTTCCAACGAATCTTTCTGCGTGGCATCGAGTGGAGTGGCGGAAGTGAGAAGCGTGTGGAAGATATGCTGCATGTCGTCCATGGTGAAAAGCCGCAGTTCCTTCAGTTTGCTGCCCTGACCCTTATAAACATAGTTGGCCGTCTTGAAAGGTGTGCCGCAGAACGGACAGCCGTTGTAGCGTTCGAGGGGGAAGGTGCCCTCCGGGATGAGGTGCCCGCAGGGGAGCGTGACGCCGTTGAAGCCTGCCTCCTTGCCGAAGATGTTGGCCACAAGGGTGACGAGATGGTCGATGAAAGTCTCTCCAGTGGGTACTTTCCATCCCTTGACGAGCGGCGCCCAGTTGAGGGTCACGCCCAATACGTCGTTGATGCATAGGGTGATACCGGCAAGATCCTTGGCATTGACGGTGTTGAGCGCATGGAGGAGTTCCTCGCTGACGCAGTAGCCTTTCTCTTGAAGACGTGTGGTGTAGGCCATCGCCGGCACTGTGGCCTCCGATTGCATGTCGATTTTCTCACGGTCGATGTCGAGGAATATGGCGCGATAACGCAACGCCACTTTGGTCAGGTTTTTGTTCATGGTGTTGTCCTCTCCTTGTTGTGCTGACAAAAAAAGAAGAGAGGTAATTGAACGGCTAAGTCATTGAACTGAGGAAGGAGTAAGCTGTTCTTGACCTCTCTCTTTTTGTCATATTATCATAATTTTCGCAATGATGGTGCAAAGATACAACTTTATTGCGAAGTTTTATTGCGTAGAAGAATTTTTTTTGGAAAAAATCAAAGAATTGATGGGTTGTGAGAATTCTGCTTCCGTTGATGGCGTTTTTAGACGAATTTGTTGTATCTTTGCATGTGTCAGATTGAAAGGAACTCCCCTTGGCATATACCGACAAGTAATAGAATATGTTGACAGAGAAAACGATGGAACGTCTGCGGTTGCTCGCGGAGTCGGCGAAATACGATGTGTCGTGTTCGTCGAGCGGCACCGTGCGAAGCGGGCGCAAGGGCATGGTGGGAAACACCGTGGGCGGTGTGGGCATCTGCCATTCGTTCGCCGACGATGGCCGTTGTATCTCCTTGTTGAAGGTAATGCTCACCAACTACTGCATATACGACTGCGCCTACTGCATCAACCGCCGCTCCAACGACATCCGGCGTGCTACGCTCTCCGTGTCGGAACTGGTGGAGATCACGATGGAGTTCTATCGCCGCAACTACATCGAGGGGCTTTTCCTCTCCAGTGGCGTGGTTCGAACCCCCGACTACACGATGGAACGACTGGTGGCTGTCGTGCGTGACCTGCGCACCGTCCACCGTTTCAATGGATACATCCATTTGAAGAGCATCCCCGGGGCTTCCCAGAAACTGCTCACAGAGGCTGGCAAATGGGCAGACCGAATGAGCGTGAACATTGAAATCCCCCGTGAGGAATCACTCAAACTGCTCGCGCCGGAGAAGGACCACAAGAGCGTGTTCCAACCCATGCAGTTCATCCAACAAGGCATATTGGAGAACAAGGAGGAACGCCGCAAGTTTCGCCATGCTCCTCGGTTCGTGCCAGCAGGGCAATCCACCCAGATGATCGTGGGAGCCACGGGAGAGAGCGACCGCGAAATCTTGCAGATGTCATCATCACTCTACGGACAGGCTCAGATGCGGCGTGTCTATTATTCAGGGTATGTCAGTGTGAACACCTACGACCCACGTCTGCCCGTCTTGAAGCAGCCGCCCCTCGTCCGAGAGAACCGGCTGTATCAGGCCGACTGGCTGCTGCGGTTCTATCACTTTACGGTGGACGAGATAGTGGACGACAACCACGCCCACCTCGATTTGGAGATAGACCCCAAGTTGGCTTGGGCGCTGCGGCACCCCGAGTATTTCCCTGTTGACATCAACACCGCCGCTTATGAAAAACTGCTGCGTGTTCCCGGCCTCGGCACCAAGTCGGCATGGCTCATCGTGAACGCTCGCCGCACGGGGCGACTGACATCTTACCACTTGAAAAAGATGGGGGTGGTGATGAAAAAGGCAAAGTATTTCATCACTTGTGGCGAACTGACTTCGTCTTTTTCGCAACCCATCGTGGGTATCAACGAACTGCGCCCTGAACGCTTGCGGCCCTTGCTCGTGTCGAAGTCACAGCGGAAAAAGGCGGCGGATGAAATGCAACTGAAACTGGACTTTGGAGAATGACAGTGTATGTGTTCGACGGGACGATGGATGGCCTGCTCTCGGCTGTGTTCGATGCCTTCCTGCTGAAGGAAGAGCCGGAGCGATTGCTGACGGGCGGCGATGCCTTGCCCTTGTTTTGTGAACGAATACACAAGGTGGCTACCGACAACGAGAAAGCCCGCCGCGTGTGGACTGGCTTGGAGAAGCAACTGCCAAAGGAGGCCTTGCGGATGATTTCCACCTGTCAACTGTCGGAACTGCCCGAACTGTGGCAACCTCTGTTCATGTTTGTGTGCAAGGTGTTCCGGCGGGGATGTAACGTGGTGAGAGAATTTGCTGACCCGGACGTGCTTGCCGTGACGCAGGTGGCACGCCGCGTGATGCACGAGGCCCACCGTATGAAGCAGTTCGTCCGCTTCCAAAAGGCGAAGGACGGCACCTACCTCGCTGTCATCTCACCCGACCACAATGTGCTGCCCCTTATCACAAGCCATTTCCATGACCGTTTCAATGACCAGCCGTGGCTCATCTATGACGCCCATCGCCATTACGGCTACCACTACGACGGTCAGTCGCCACCCATCCGCATCACCTTCGAGGATGAGTCGGCTGTTCCCTTCTCCCTCACCGACGGCAAACTCAATGACGACATCCTCAGCAGCGATGACCACCTGTTGCAAGACTTGTGGCGCACTTACTTCAAGGCCATCTGCATCCGTGAACGCCTGAACCCGCGCAAACAACTCAACGACATGCCACGGCGATATTGGAAATATCTGACGGAGAAACAATAACACTCCCGCCCTGCGACGCTCGCGGTGAGGATTCAGACTGTCTGCACCTCGATTGCATCAAGTGGGCAAGTCATCCGTAATGAACTTGATTGGAGAAAATTTGGAGGTTTGAAATAAAACTACTATTTTTGCGATGGATTTATCAAACTGACGTGTATGATTGACCAAATTTTAGAATTTAACAAGACGTTCGTTGCTCAGAAGGGCTACGAGAAGTATATCACCGACAAGTATCCAGACAAGAAATTGGCGGTGTTGTCGTGCATGGACACCCGGCTGACAGAACTCTTGCCTGCCGCCTTGGGGATAAAGAATGGTGACGCCAAGGTCATCAAGAACGCGGGAGGCTTGGTCATCTCGGCTTTCGACTCTGCCATGCGAAGCTTGATTGTGGCCATCTATGAGTTGGGTGTAGAAGAAATCATGGTGGTGGCTCACTCTCATTGCGGTGCCTGCCACATGAGTTTCGACCATTTTCACCATGAGATGATTGCGCGTGGCGTGACGGACGAGACACTTGACACCATTTGCAAGTGTGGCATAGACCTCCATGCGTGGTTGGAGGGCTTCAAGGACACGACAACCTCCGTACGAAAGACCGTGGAGACCATCAAGACGCATCCCCTCGTTCCCAAAGACATCGTGGTAAGAGGGTTTATCATTGATTCCGAGACCGGGGAACTGGAAGAAATCTGCTAAACAAGAGGAGAGCCATGGAGATACTTAGGGCTACGACTACGGCGGGTAGGGCAGGAGCCTATTATGTCCGCATCCAGGCGATGGCGAGAAAGCATCATATCCCGCTCGATGTAGAGTTTGACGAGCACGACACGCCGGACACCAAGTATGTCGTGGCGGTGGATGATTTCCTGCCAGTGGCCACTTGCAGACTGTATCCCGAAGATGACAGTCACATGATGTTGGGGCGCATCGTCGTACTGCCCGAATATCGTCATCAAGGTTTAGGAACGCTCATTGTCAGAGAGGCTGAGGCATGGGCCAAAGAGCAGGGTTTCACCATCGCCGTTGTCGAGAGCCGCGACAACAAAATCCCCTTCTATGAAGCGATGGGTTATATCGCCGACCTCGAAAAAAGGATAGATGGTGAGACTTTCACTTGCTACAGGATGGAGAAGGACTTATAGTCCATCCTCCTCCTGTAATATATGTTTATCCGCATACTTCCTTAAGCACCTCTTCAAACGCCCAGAGGCCGGTGCTCGCGTAGGGAATTCCTTCATGCCTAACGCCAAGAGGCCGATGCATTTGTAGGGAATTACTTTATGCATCCTTACAGAGGTGAAAGATTCCGTACTGTGTGGATGGATTTTGTGCAAAGACGGCCTGAAAGGCCAAGGAGATACCAGCCCAGGGCAACGCCCTGGGTAAATGGTAAATAACGGAGTAGAATGCGCCCTGCAGGGGCAAAAGCATTATGACATAAGGACGAAAGATTCCCGTATTTTCGGATAAAACCCGCAAAAAGATTCCCGTATTTTCGGATGAATCCCACAAAAAGATTTCCGTATTTTCGGATAAATACCGAAAATAGTTCTGATTTTTACTTCCTTCACCATCCAATAGTTTGCAATTATGGAAATAATTCCATATATTTCCTCTAAAAAAGGAAAAGACCATGCTTGTCTTTACGGTGGAGAAACGAGGTTTTCTAACAGACCTTTTATTTTTTGACATAATTAAGCTAGTTCCGAATGTCTATTCGGAACACACGTTGAAAAAATGCAAATT
>JAFZRU010000050.1 GCA_017619755.1 Prevotella sp. | reverse complement strand
GCGGACTTTATGTCCGTCCGCTCGCCCGTAGGGCGAATGATTGATACACTACCTCTTGGCGTGAGGAATTGTATCAAGCAATTCCCTACGTGAGCATCGGCATCGTGGTAGGATTATATAAACAAGAAGAAAAAAAACCGCTTGGTCGCTAATAAAAAAATATAAAAGGGATAAAAATTTATCGTCAACAAATCCAAAACGCTGGACGCTTGGGAAAACGCCTAAAGGCGGGAACAAAAAGGGGAAAAAAACTCCTAACGTCAAACGGTTAGTGCGGCTGTAGGGGCGGACTTTATGTCCGTCCGCTTATGGAGTGCCCTAACGGGCAGAACCAACGGTCGACGTAGTCAAATCATACAAATCTGTTCAAATCTAACAAATCAAGCGAACTTGCTTTGTCCAAAACACTGGACGCTTGGGAAAACGCCTAAAGGCGGGAACAAAAAGGGGGAAAAAACACCTAACGCCAAACGGTTGCACCAACCTCTTTCCAAATCTTACAAATCTTCAACAAAGAAGATGATGGAATTGAGCAATTTATGACTAATTATATGGTCATTATATGTTTAAATATTTTTCGCTGATGTGACAAAAAATCGACATGGGCGAAAAAAAATGGGAAAAGACTTTGAACATTCTACAACTTTTACTAATTTTGTGCCGTAATTGGACAAAACGCGTTGAACGCGCTAAATATGCATCCGGGAACCTTTATTCCAGGCCTAAAAACCTGACTGGCATCCCCCACCCAACTAACACTACATCAGCAAAATATCAACAACTAAAATTATAAAATTATGAAACAAAAATTACGACTATTCATGATGACGCTGCTATGCGCGGTGTGCAGTGCGGCGTGGGGACAAGAGATCACCTATGATTTCACCAGTGGTTGGTCAGTTTCAGGTAACAGCCTTACTAATGGAACTTCCACTTTTACTGGTAGAGGAGACAATTTCAAAGTTAACAGTGGCTATTTTATGATGGGGAAGAATGGAGCTTACATCAACTTTCCTATCTATGACTTTGATGTGGAGAAAATAGAAGTTGTAGGGAATAGTGGCGCTTCAGCTTATACAAAAATGAATATTTTTGTTGATAATAATGCTGTCAGTACAGAAACTACAGGTTCCCAAGGTACAAATACCTATGTAATAGGTTCTAATTATCAAACAGCTGGAACACAGTACACACTTAAAGTTACTTCTAACTACAATGCTCAGATAACCTCTATCAAGATTTACAAGAAAGGTGGTGACAAATACTATGTAGCTGGTAGCTGGACAGACTGGCAAACCAACAAGATTGAGATGACCAAAAACGCAGACGGCACTTTTACGTTAGCAAATCAGGGGTTGGCAGCAGGAGCAGAATTTAAGATTGTCAAAGTTGCTGAAGGTTCATCAGACCTCGTATGGTATGGTGGAGATGCCAACGATAAATATTGGGTTACTATCGACAATCACACCAACATTTCGTTGAATGGTAGCAAAAACTTCTATATTGATATCGCAGGAACATGGACTATTATTGTTGACCCAACTGGCAGCACACCGACACTTACTGTTGACGGCTGGCCTGAGTGGGAATACTACTTGAAGGGTGATTTCAACAACTGGGAAATTGTCGATTCCTACAAGTTTAGCGAGGTAGGGGCAAAATATACCCTAAATAAGCCAATCACATTAGGACAAAAGTTCAAGATTTATGGCATTCGTGGCAGCGAAGAAAAATGGATTGGCGCTATAAGCGATGGCGATTTCTATGTTGAGGAAAGTTTGGTCGGCGAAGAACTCTCGTTGACAACAGAGAATGGTGGCAACAACTTCTATATGAACCTTTCCAATAAAAAATCATATTGGACTCTTGAATTCGACCCAGAGGATATGACACTTGTCCTCGGTAACTTTGTCTCCGACGTTGCCAAACTGCCATTTGAGTTTGATGGCGGAAGAAGTGCTATTGAGGGTACACCTGGTCTGACAACAACTGGTCTTGGCACAGATTATAGCGGTTCTCCTTACCTGAAATTTGGCACTGCAAATAATGCGCTCATCCTTCATTTCGATGAGCAACCAGGGAAACTTACATACGACATCAAGGGCAATCCAGCCAGCGGCTACTCATCAATCGTGGGTGAGTTCGTTGTTCAGACCTCAGCGGACGGTGAGAATTACACCGACTTGAAGAGTTATACTACATTAGGTAGCACACTCAAGTCTGAGGAATTCACCAACTTGGACAAGAATGTAAGATACATCAAATGGCTTTACAAAAGTAGGACCAGCGGCAATGTGGCTTTGGGCAACATCAAGCTTGAAAAATATGAGGCTCCCCAGCCATATACGCTGACCATCACGAAAAATGATAATGCCGAAATCTTTGTATTCTATAACGACCCAGATAACAACTATCCTGAAATTGAAAACGGTGGCGAGGTGTTGGCTAATTCTGAGGTATTGGTTTCTGTATCTGCCTTCGAGGGTTATCAAATTGAGAGCGTCACCGTTACCGATAGTGAAGGACAAGCCGTAACACTGACGGAAGAAGAAGAAGGCATTTCTTGGACATTCATTATGCCAAGCAGCAACGTGACGGTGGCATGCACAGTGAGTGAGATACCTGAGCCAAACGTCGAAGAATGGGTGAAAACCGACCTGGCAGACCTCACCTCGGATGACATCTTCGTGATTGTGGGTAACAATGGTGATAACTACGCCATGTCTAACGACAAAGGGACAACTCCCCCAGATGCAGTTCTTGTAGTTGTTATTAACGATAAAATAACAACTCCAGTAACCGAAAACATCAAATGGAACATCAGCGGTAATGCTACTGATGGCTATACGTTCTATCCCAACGGTGACACAGAGAAGTGGCTATATTTAAAAGATAAATCTACGAATAAAGGTGTGTATGTGGGAGCAGGTACTGCCGATAATAGTGTGTTTACATTATCAGATGGATATTTGTACAATGAAGCGACAGAAAGATACGTTGGAATTTACAACTCTGATGATTGGAGATGCTACACCTCCACCTCTACCAACATCGCAAACCAGACATTTGCATTCTACAAGCGCGTCGTACCAGAATTCACCTTCACCATCTACCCAAGAGCTACTGACGGCGAGTCTTGCTATGCCACTATTTCCAATTTAGGAAAAGGTTACTTCAAAGCGGATGAAAACGTGGAAGTGATGACTGTAGCTGTCGTAAACGGTAAGATTCAATTGGCTGGGCCATATCCTATCATTCCAGGCGATGGCGCATACTTGGTGAAGTGTGCCAAAGAAAAGGCAAACACTTATACCTTCTACGGTGTCAAGCCAGAAACCGAGATTAACTTGAATGGAAATAACATGCTCTACAGCACAGGTGAAGGAAACCTCACTGCTACTGAAATGGCAGCCGCCCCCCTCAATGAAGCAAATTACAAGTTCTACAAACTGTCTCTTAACAAGAGCGATGAGGCTAATAGTGTAGGCTTCTACTGGGGTGCCGCAAATGGTGCAGCATTTGAATACCACGCGGGACACCAAGCATTTTTGGCAGTGCCACAGGATGGCAGTAACCCAAGCGCTTCCGCATACTTCTTCGATGGCGATGCCACCGGCATCTACAGCGTGAATGCAGAAGTAGAGGGTACGGAAACAGAGGACGTCTATAGCCTCTCCGGCGTGCGCATGGACGGCAAGCAGTTGCCCAAGGGCATCTATATCGTGAATGGTAAAAAGAAGGTCATCAAATAAAGGAATGAGGAAAAGAAAATGAAAAAATATATTTGTCCCGAAACAGAAATCATTGCGGTCTCAGCCGAGCCTATCATGGAATTCGGCGTAAGTAATACCGAAGGAGGCTCGGATGAGTTTGGTAACCGCAACACGTTCGAGGAGGACGTGAGTGCTGAATTCGACAACCATAAGTCGCTTTGGGATGACTAAAATGATAATAAAGGGACGCCGATAGGCGCCCCTTTATTTTGATAGGATCCAATCATAAAATAGTCGGTGCAGCTGTTATGTTCGCCCGAAAGGCTTATAACATTAAACGGTTGTTGCGGCTGTAGGGGCGGACTTTATGTCCGCCCCTACAGCCGCAACAGGCCGTTTGACAAAGAGCTCATAGTTAGAACCATTTGATTAAGCCTAATGAGCAGAGCCAAATATCTTTGGCTTCGCCGAAACTACTTGCACTCGAAAAGGAAAGAAAAGCTTGTTTTTCTTTCCTTTTTACTCGTTTTTTCGTATCTTTGCAGCCAAAGAACAATTAAACAGTAATGATATGACAACTCCAAATTCCAAACCTTTACAGATGATTATCACGCTGGAAGACAATGCACTCATAGCCGACATCAAAAAGGCTCTGAAACTGATACGTGGTGTGGCATCGGTGCGTGTGGCCACCATCAACGACGACAAGACCATTACGCCCGCTATGCGCCGCTCTATCAACAAGGCACGTCGCGAGTATGCAAATGGCGAAACCATTTCATGTAGTACTCCTGAAGAGATGCAACGCTATTTCGACAATTTATGACGTACACGATTGAGTATTCAAAAGAGGCAGATAAGACACTACGCAAGTGGAAGAAATCTAACCCTACTCTGTTTAAGAAAGCAACGAAAATCCTGATGGACATCATGCAACACCCACGTACGGGATTAGGACATCCTGAAGCTTTGGTTGGTGGCAATGATGTAACCTATTCTCGACACATCACGGCCCATGATCGTATTATCTACGATATTTACGATGATTGTGTGACGGTACTGATAGTTCAAACAGAGGAACACTATAACGACAAATAGTTCTTTCAGCCACATTTGAAGGACTGCCATCGCTATATCAGGCTTGATGATGATACGCTTGGGGCAGTCTAATTCGTGGTTTCTCAATAACCTGGTGCGGCTGTAGGGGCGGACTTTATGTCCGTCCGCTCGCCCGTAGGGCGAAACCTTCCAACATTAACATCATCAATAATACAATCAATGGAAGAGGATTTACCGCAACGCAAAAAAATGAGGATGGAGGGTTTTGACTATACCAGTTGTGCTCATTATTTTGTCACCATAGTTGTTCAAGACCGCATCTGTTTATTTGGAGAAGTAGTGGATGGGGAAATGGTTCTCAATGAAGCCGGTATAGCCATAGACACAGCATTAAGAGGTCTTCAAACGAGGCATCACGGTTGCCAGGTTCCCATTCATATTGTTATGCCAAATCATATACATTTCATTTTCACCAATTTAAGCGAAATATCATTGAGTGAAGTCGTAAGGAAATTTAAGAGTTACACTACTCACCTTTACATAGATGGAGTGAACAACAAAGGATGGCAAAGATTTCATTTCAAACTGTGGCAACGAAATTATTATGAACACATCATTCTCAACCAACAATCATATGATTTCATATCAAATTACATATATATGAATCCATCACGATGGAACATGGACAGCATCAATCCACACCATGATATGAAATGTGATGAAATAATGAAACACGTGAAAAGTTTGGAGTGAAGAATCTATGACGGTTATTTGAAACATTCGCCCTACCGGGCGAGCGGACGGACATAAAGTCCGCCCCTACAGCCGCACCGATGCCCATAGGGGATTTCGTACAGTCGCACCGACCTCTATGTAGGGGACATTCGCCCTACCGGGCGAGCGGACGGACATAAAGTCCGCCCCTACAGTTGCACCAATGCCCATGAGGGATTTCGTACAGTTGCACCGATGTCTATGTGGGGATTTCGTACAGTTGCACCGACATCCATGTGGGGGATTTCGCCCTTCGGGCGAACGGACGGACATAAAGTCCGCCCCTACAGCCGCACTATTTTGATTTTTCTTTGGGGAAATTTGTGGGAATGAAATGAAAGCCGTATCTTTGAGGCATGAAAGACGTACCTCTGAAAGTGTATAAGGCGAGTGCCGGCAGCGGGAAGACCTTCACGTTGGCGGTGGAATATATCAAACTGTTAGTGAAAGACCCTGAGAGCTACCGCTCGATATTGGCCGTGACATTCACCAACAAGGCGACGGAGGAGATGAAGCAACGCATTGTGAGCCAGTTGCACGGCTTGGCCAACGGCTATGCCGACTCCCGCGACTACCTGAAGAAAATCACCGATGAGTTGCAAGTCGATGAGGCGTTTGTCCGTTCCCGTGCCCACCGTGCCTTGGAGAGCCTTGTCCACCACTACACCTATTTCCGCGTGGAGACCATCGACAAGTTCTTCCAGCGCGTGTTGCGCAACCTCGCCCGTGAGCTCGACCTCACCGCCAACCTTCGCATTGAGTTGCGCGACAAGGAAATAGAAGCCCTTGCCGTCGATACGCTCATCGACTCCCTTGGCAGCCACGACGTGGTGCTGGGTTGGATCATGGAATACATCCTGCAGACCATCGACGACAACAAACGTTGGAACATCATCGACCAGGTAAAGGAGTTCGGTCAAAACATCTTCAAGGACACCTACAAGGAAGAGCGGGCGCGTCTTCAAGACATCCTCGCCCGCCCCCGTTTCTTCGACGACTACAAGCGGCGACTGTGGCAGATGGAACAGGAGCAGAAAGCCGCCATTCTCCGCCATGCCACCACCTTCCGCGAAGCCACCGCCGGCTTGGAGGCCAAGGACTTCTACCAAGGCAGCAAGGGCGTATATGGCTTCTTCAACAAGTTGGAGGCCAATCCCCTCACCCCACCCAACTCCTACGTGAGGGCCGCCTTTGAAGGCCCGGAGCATTGGGCGTCGAAAAGTCCCCGCCGTGCCACCGTGACGGAATTAACCTCCACCCGCCTCCTCCCCCTCCTTCGCTCCGTGTTGGAGAGCCAGCACGTCTCCCGCTCCGCCACGCTCACCCGTCAGCACTTGGACCAGTTGCGCCTGCTGAACAACATCGAGCAGAAGGTGCGCGAGATGAACAGCGACGCCAACCGCTTCCTCCTGAGCGACACCCAAGGCATGCTCCACGCCCTCATCGACAACAGCGACACCCCTTTCATCTTCGAGAAAATCGGCGCACCGTTGCAGCACATCATGATTGACGAGTTCCAGGACACCGGCATCGTCCAATGGAAGAATTTCAAGGTCTTGCTGAGCGACGTGATGCACCAAGGCACGAGCAACCTCATCGTGGGCGACGTGAAGCAGAGCATCTACCGCTGGCGGTCCGGCGACTGGCGCCTGCTGAACAACATCACCGGGGAGTTCGGCCACAATCCGTCGATGGTAAGGGTGGAGCGACTCGACACCAACTACCGTTCGAGCCGCAAGGTAGTGGAGTTCAATAACCATTTCTTCCTCTCCGCCAGCAAGTTGGAATACGAGCGTCTGCTTGGCTACGTGGGCGAGGAGGCCGAGCAACTTCGCAAGGCATACTCCGACGTGGCACAGAGCCTCCCCCCCTGGCGCGGCGACGGCGGTTATGTGCATGTGGAACTGCTCCCCGGGAAGGACTTCAAAGAGGTGGTGCTTGAGCGCGTGGCGGCCACCATCCACGAGTTGCTCGCCCACGGCATCCCCCAGCGCGACATCGCCATCCTCGCCCGCAACAACTCCGAAATAGAACTGACCGCCGACTATTTCCAAAAGCACGTCCCCGACGTAAGCATCGTCTCCGACGAGGCCTTCCGTCTGTCCTCCTCCCCCTCCGTGGGCGTGATTGTCACCGCCCTCCGTGTGCTGAGCGACCCCGACGACCGCCTCTCCCTCTTCACCCTTGCGAAGACCTACCAGAACACCATCCTGGGCCTCGACCTGCCCGACGCCACGCTGGCCCTCTCCGGCGACACCCCGGAGACCGGGCACCCCTATTCCAGTTGGCTCCCCGAGGGCTTCCGCACGACGGAGGACCACAGCCGCCTGCGCTCCCTCCCCCTCACCGACATGGTGGAACGCCTCCACCACCTATTCCACCTTGACCTCGTGGAAGGCCAGGACGCCTACCTCTGTACGTTTCACGACTGCATAGCCGAGCATCTTGGCGAGCACACCTCGGACATCAGCCATTTCCTCGAAGCCTGGGACGAGAACTACCACAAGAAGACCATCCACGGCGACAAAGTAGATGGCGTGAGGATGGTGACGATACACAAGAGCAAGGGGTTGGAATATGACAACCTCATCCTCCCTTTCTGCAACTGGCAGATGGAGCGCACGAAAGACACCATCATCTGGTGTAGGACGGACGAGCCACCCTTTAACGAACTGCCGTTGCTTCCCATCGACTACGGCTCCGGGAAGATGCTCGGCACCGCCTACGAAAAGAGTTACCTGCACGAGCACCTGCAGAACAGCGTGGACAACCTCAACCTGCTCTATGTGGCCTTCACCCGTGCCAAGTCACGCCTCTTCATCTTTGGCGAGAAGAAAAGTTCAAAGAGCAAGGACGGCCCCACCCACTCCCACCGCAGCCGCCTGATTGAACTCACCCTTCCCCTGCTGCTCCACCCCGTCGAAGTGCAGCATCCCGACGGCGACGTCGCCACCCTTCCCGGCCTCGACGCCACCCTCACGACCACCGAAAGCACCGTCATGCTCGACTACGGCCACTGCTTTGACGAGGTGTCGGCAAAGGAAAAGGAGAAGCGAACCAGCGAGAACATCTTCCTCCAAGGCGATGCGCCGACACCCTTCATCCTCCAATCCCACGCCACTCGCGCCCGGTTCCGCCAGAGCAACGACAGCCTCGCCTTCACCGACGATGAAGACGACGGCCGCCGCTCCCGTTACATCGAGCGCGGCAACCTGCTCCACCACGTCTTCTCCCGCCTGAGGACGATGGACGACATGCCACGGGTGTTGCAGCAATTAGAGCACGACGGCGTGTTGTATGACGAGACCAGCCCCGACGAGCTTCGCCGCCTGTTGGAGCGAGCCTTGTCATCATCCCAGGTGCGCGACTGGTTCTCTCCCCGCTGGACGCTGCACACCGAATGTCCCATCCTCTACCGCGACGACAAGGGCCGCCCCATGGAGCTTCGCCCCGACCGTGTGATGAGCGACGGCCACCGCACCATCGTCGTTGATTTCAAGTTTGGCGCGCCCCGCCCCGAGCATCACGAGCAAGTGGCACGCTACATGCACCAACTCACCCTGATGGGCCACACGGCGGTGGAGGGGTACCTCTGGTACGTCCTTCGCAACACTGTCGTACCTGTCGTCTCCCCATAATCACACCGCCATGCCCCACACCACCACCTTCTTGGAACACGTGGCCCGCGACCTGCACCACCGCCACGGCGACGACTTGTCGCATCTCACCATCGTGTTCCCCAACAAGCGCGCCTCGCTCTTCCTCAACGAACACCTGTCGCACCTCAGCGACCGCCCCCTGTGGTGTCCGCGCCACACCACCATCAGCGAACTGTTCCGCTCCCACTCCCCCCTCTCCGTGGCCGACGACATCCTGCTCATCTGCGAGTTGTGGCGCAGTTTCACCTCCTGCACGGGGAGCACCGAGACGCTCGACCACTTTTACGGCTGGGGAAGCGTATTGCTGTCGGACTTCGACGACATCGACAAGAGCATGGCCAACGCACAGGGCGTGTTCTCCAACCTCGGCGACCTGCACTCCTACGACACCGCTGACTACCTCAGCGAGCGGCAACGCGAGGTGCTCCGCCATTTCTTCCGCGACTTCGGCGACGACCACACAAGTCTGCTGCGCAAGAAATTCCTGCAACTGTGGAGCCGCTTCGGCGACATCTACACCGACTACCGCCGCCGTCTGAGCGACAGAGGGTTGACCTACGAGGGGGCTCTCTACCGCGAGGTGGTGGAGGACGAGACGCTCGACTTCGGTTCCGACACCTACGTCTTCGTGGGTTTCAACGCCTTGCAGGAGGTGGAACGCCGCCTCTTCCGCCGCCTGAAGCAGTCGGGCCAGGCCTTGTTTTACTGGGACTTCGACCATTACTACCTCCCGGAGAAAAGTGTGGCGACGGAGGCCGGCGAGATGGTCTCCCGCCTCCTCAAGGAATTCCCCAACGAGTTCGACAACGCCTCCCCCATCTACGACCATTTCTCCGAGGCGAAGGACATCACCTTCATCGGCGCCCCCACCGGCAGCATGCAAGGCCGCTATGTGAGCCAATGGCTCGCCGATGCCGAACGTGTGAAAGCCGGCAACCGCAGCGCCGTGGTGCTGTGCGACGAGAGCCTGCTCCCCACCGTGCTGCACAGCATCCCCAGCAGCGTGGGCGAGGTGAACATCACCACCGGCTTCCCTTTGCTGCACACCGCCGCCGCCTCTCTCGCGACACTTCTCGCCGAACTGGCCTTCCAAGGCGGCGCCGGGAAGGGTCGCTACCGACAGCGGCAGGTACTCGCCGTGCTACGCCATCCCTACTCCGAACACATCACTCCCGAGGCCTCCAACCTCTGCACCCAACTCACCACACTCCACCGCTACTATCCTACACGGGAGGAGTTGGTGGTGGACGACGGCACACGCCTCCTCTTCCGCGACACGACGACGTCGGGCGAGCCGTCGCGAGAGTACGATGCCGTGCGCGAGGTGAACCATTGGATGCTCGACGTGGTGCGCCATGTGGCCTCCTCCGCCCGTGTGGTGTGCGTCGATGAGCCGCTCACCCACGAGGCCCTCTTCCGCACCTACACGCTGCTCAACCGCCTGCAGGGCCTCATCGAAAGCGGCGACCTGCGAGTCGATACCACCACCTACCAGCGTCTGTTGAACGAGTTGATGCGCGGCACCACGGTGCCTTTCCACGGCGAGCCGGCGGTGGGTCTCCAAGTGATGGGCGTGTTGGAGACGCGCAACTTGGACTTCGACCACCTGCTCATCCTCTCATGCAACGAGGGCAGCATGCCCAAGGACTCCGACAACCCCTCGTTCATCCCCCAGAGCATCCGCCGTGCCTTCGGGCTGACCACCATCGACACCCGTGTGGGGATTTACGCCTACTATTTCTTCCGCCTGCTCCAACGGGCCAGCGACATCACCATCATGTATGGCAATGCCGCCGATGAAAAGAACACGGGCGAGAAGAGCCGCTTCATGCTACAGATGATGGTGGAAAGTCCCCACGTCATCAACTGCAAGGCCCTCACCACGCAGCAGCAACCTTTCATGCGCGAGCGTTTGCCCATCGAGAAGACGGAGAGGGTGATGGAGCACCTGAACGCACTGACCACCATCTCCCCCTCGTCCATCAACCGTTTCCTGCGGTGCGAACTGCAATATTTCTACAACCACGTGGCGGGCATCAAGGAGCCTGACGCCACAGGCGACGAGATAGACAACCGTCTCTTCGGCGACATCTTCCACGACGCCTCGATGTTCATCTACGACGAGTTGACGGGCGTGGACCGCGACAGCATCGACGAGGCGCATCCCTTCGCCCACGCCGGCCATACGGTGAGTGTCGAAATGCTAAAACATGCCTTGAAGGACAGCACGGTGGTGGAACGGAACTTGGACCGCGCCTTCGCCAAGCATCTCTTCAAGAACGACGACCCCAAAGCCCATCCCGACTTCAACGGACTGCAGCTCATCAACCGTCGTGTCATCGCCCACTACCTGCACCAGTTGCTGCGCATCGACCAGCGGCTGGCCCCCTTCACCATCCGTGGTTTGGAGGGTGCCATATATGCGCCGCTCACCATCACGACGACGGAGGGAATACGCGAGGTGTTGGTGGGCGGGCGCATCGACCGCTTGGACGAGGTGTGCGACGCCGACGGGCGGCACATCCGCGTGGTGGATTACAAGACGGGCGGCAAGGCGATAGAAAAATGGTTGGGAGGCGTGAACGACATCTTCGACCCGGCAAACATCCCCAACCACAGCGACTATTATCTCCAGGCGATGCTCTACGCCTTGCTCGTGAGTCGCGACAAGGAGGCCAACCCCGAGGGTTTGCCTGTCCGCCCCGCATTGCTGTTCATCCAGCATGCCGGCGGTGAGGAATACAGTCCGCTGCTACAGTTCGGGAAAACGCCCATCCTCGACATCCGCGAGCATGCGGAAGCATTTGAGGAGGGGCTGTCACAGGTCGTATCGAGGATGCTGGAGCCAACAGTTCCCTTTGAACCGACGAAGGACAAGAAGACGTGTCAGAAATGCCCTTACAGGCATTTTTGTGGGAAAGTTCACAACCACACCTCCTTATCCTAAGGAGTTTTCACAACCACCCCGCCCCCTCCTTATCCTAAGGAGGGGTACCTACCCTCCCCCCGTCCCCCTCCCGACATCGGGAGGGGGCTCAACCGCGCCTACTCGGCGCTCTGTCATTAAGGTATGCTCGCACCATCAAAGGTGCGGCATCATTGCTTACGCAACAAAGTTGCGATTTTCTATGGGCTTCGCCCACCTTACACGGCTTGCGGTGATAAACGGCGAGGAATTACATGAATAGATTTTCAAGACGGGGTATGCAAACGCGCTCCCGGGCGAGCACGATGAGGTTTTCCTTTTCGAGTTGATGAAGTTCTTTTGAGACATTGAGGCGGCTCTCCCCTATTTCGTTGGCGAGGGTCTGCATGGTGATGTGGCAAATCTTCTCGCCAGCGGGATAGCGGCAATGATTGACGAAGAAGCGTGCGAGTTTCTCCCTGATGGAGCGCGGTCGTGTTTTCCATGGCGTTCTTGACAGTCTCTGCGTCTTGGCGGAGACGATGTTGAGGAAATTGGTTCTGAAGATTTCAAAATCACCCAGAAGCCTGTTGACTTCCCCTTTTCCGAGGGAGAGGATATCACATTGCTGCGATGTCACCTCGAAGGTCATGCTGTATCTCTGCGTCAGTCCGAAGAGATGCTCTGGCTGCAGGATGTCGGGAGCATAAACCGTTTCCTCCATTTCCATCCTCTTGTCATCGGCAGCTGTCACCGCATGGAGCGTTCCCCTGATGAGAAAAAGCAATGCCTGGCATCTCTCCCCCTCCCTTGCCACCACCTCATAGACACGGTGCCTTGAGAAAGCAAAACGCGTATGCCCCACCACTTGCACCAAGTCGTCGCGCCCCATGCCTTGGAACAAAGGCAATTGGAGCAAGGTGTCATACATGTTGAGGTTGGCGAGGTCCATCAGTCGTCCACAATCTTGTCGCGCAGCGACGGAGAGTACCACACCTGGTAATCGCCGTTCTCCCCCCCGTAGATGAAATACGCCATCAGTTCCGGATGCCTTTCAAGCACCTTCTTGGCTTTCTCCATACCCATGACCATAAACGAGGTGGCGTATGCGTCAGCCGTGGCGCAGTTGGCAGTCAAGACGGTGGCCGAAAGCAGGCTGTGCTGCACGGGCCTCCCACTCTTGGGGTCGATGGTGTGAGCCACCTTCTTCCCGTCGAGGTAGTAGAAATTCCTGTAGTTCCCGCTGGTGGCCATGGCCTTGTCTGTGACATTGAGGATGGTTTGCAGTTCCTGCGACTGTTGCATCGGATCGTCCGAAGGTTTGTTGACCCCTATTCTCCAAGGCAGACGGTTTTCGTTCACCCCCTTGGTGACGATTTCCCCGCCTATTTCCACCATGTAGTTGTTCACATCGTGCATTCTGAGGACGGCCGCCACGACATCGCTTCCGTAGCCCTTGGCCACGGCGCTGCAGTCGAGTTGCACCCTTTTGTCCTCCTTTCTCACCCTGTCGTCACCCCCCAGCTTCACTTTCTGGTACCCCACGAACTGTCTGATGCTGTCGATGGCCTGTGAGGACGGCTTCTCCTCCTCCTTGAAGCCGAAGCCCCAGAGGTTGACGAGCGGCGCCACGGTGATGTCGAAAGCCCCGTCGGTCTCTTTCGACACCTGAAGCGCTATTCTGAAGACATCGGCGAAAAGTTTGTCCACGACGACATCCTCGTTGTTGTTCACCTTGGTGATGACGGAATTGGGGTTGAAAGGAGAGAGCGAAGCATCGACCCTTTTGAGCGCCTCTTCAATTTCTCCTTGCAAGTCCTTGTCGCTTTGGTAGGTCACATGGTATATCGTGCCGAAGATGGGGCCCTCGCACTTGCGGTAGGGCATGTTTTGCTGCTGATAGATGATGAGCACGGTGCCCACGATGAGCAAGAGCAGGAAAGGCAGTTGCCAGATGAGTTTTTTACGTTTGTCCATGGTCGTAATTGTTATAGGTCGATACCCACGTTGAAAGTGCCTCCGAGGCGCGTCCTTCCCGCCTTGCCGAAGCCCGGTACGTACCACACATTGCCCAACTTCCCATTGTCGGAGAAGAGGCGCCGCCGGTATCTGACGGACCACCCGATATGCACGGGTCCCCAGATTTTCGCATCCACCCCTGCGGCAAATTCGAGCCAGTGAGCGTTGCATTTCACTCCCTTCTCGTCGTATGGCACCACCTCTCCCCACACGGGGTCTTCCACGCCCGGATGAGAGACATCGTAGCTGTAATAGGAGAAAGCGTATCTCGCCCCTCCATACACCCTGTAAATGTCGTGCTTGTCCTTGAGGAAGTTGTGGTCGGCCCCAAGTCTAAAATAGGGAGCTGACGACTTGTAAGAAATTTGGGTGACGACGTCGTCGTGCTTGGCGCTTCCCAACCCGACTTCGACGATGGGGAACCATGTGTCGTCGATGTTGATGCGCAGAGCCGCCTCGTATTGTCCGTAGTCGCTGACAGCCCTCTGTATCACCCCTGCGAGGTCCACAGACAGTGCGAACCCGTCGAACCACCTGTTGTTTTTGATGGTGTCAGGCGGGGCGATGATGTCATTCATCTCCTGTGCCCCTGCCGGCAAGGCCAATGCGAGGCTAATGACCAGGCTTGAGATACAGGATGAGATTGCCTTTAGAGTTGTCATAGTTGACTTGTGCATTTGAGATGGCTATGGAGTCGATAACGTTGGATGTCCACTCCACGTGGGTGATTTCGTGGAAGAAGGCTGGCGGGCAGTCCACCGACTCGAAATGAGGAGCATTTGTTTTCTCTATGGTGACGGTGTCTTTTACGGTAGTGTCCGTCGTGTCTTTGAAAGCGAAGACAAGGATGTCGGAAGGCTGGTTGTAGCTCATTTGCAAGACGAACTCAGTAGCCTGGGTGAGTCGGTTGAGCACCACGTCAGCCCCATCAACCTTGACGGAGGTGACGGTGAGCGAGTCGTGAAGCGTGTCCACCACTCCGGTGAGTTTGTATCTGGCCTCCACCGTTTTGTATAGCGGACAATCGACGGAAGAGCAAGCCGCCACGAGCAGGGCAGCGATGAGGACAATTCCTAATCTCCGCATCTGATGGTCTTCTCTATTTGGTATTCGTTTCTGTTGCTCGACGAACGGCTGATGAGGTCGCCGAGAAATCCCGCGAGGAACAACTGCGTACCTATCATCATCATGGTAAGCGAGATGTAGAAATAGGGCGAGTCCGTGACAAGCCTTTGAGGTATTCCCCTTCCCAAAGCGATGAGTTTGTCAGCCCCGATGACGATGGCGGCGAGGAAGCCAATGAAGAAGACGATGGTGCCGAGGAAGCCAAAGACGTGCATGGGCTTGCGTCCAAAGGTGCCAAGGAACCACAGGGTGAGCAGGTCGAGGTACCCGTTGACGAAGCGGTTGAGGCCGAATTTGGACTTTCCGTATTTCCTTGCCTGGTGTTGCACCACCTTCTCCCCTATCTTGTCGAAGCCGGCATTTTTGGCCAAATAGGGAATGAAGCGGTGCATCTCTCCATACACCTCGATGTTTTTCACCACGTCTTTTCTGTATGCCTTCAGTCCACAGTTGAAGTCGTGCAGGTTCTTGATCCCACTGATGCGCCTGACGGTGGCGTTGAAGAGTTTGGTGGGTATGGTTTTGGAGAGCGGGTCGTAGCGTTTCTGCTTGTAACCCGAAACGAGGTCGTACCCCTCCACCATGATCATTCGGTAGAGTTCGGGAATCTCGTCGGGAGAGTCCTGGAGGTCGGCGTCCATGGTGATGACGACGTCCCCCTTGGCCTCCTTGAAGCCGCAGTAAAGCGCCGGACTCTTGCCGTAGTTTCTACGGAACTTGATTCCCTTGACGTGGTCAGAATCTTGAGTGAGTTTTTCGATGACGTCCCAGGAGCCGTCGGTAGAACCGTCGTTGATGAAAATCACCTCGTATGAGAAGGCATGTTCGTTCATTACTCGTGCAATCCAAGCATTGAGCTCGGGTAGCGACTCTTCCTCATTATAAAGTGGTATGACAACTGAAATGTCCATATATGGTAGTTGTTAGCGTTGTTTTGTATGTCTGAAACTGACGTAGAGAGCTGTTGTGATGCTGATGATGAGTCCAGCCACCATGTTGAGAAACATCATCTGGAGAACAATGTCGATGGGTCGCAATGCCCTGAATGCATCGAGCATTTGTCCAATCATTTCCTTGGTATATCCCATGGTCGCCAAGCGCTGGGCATTTTCCTTGTCGGTGAGAATGGCTGCGTAGGTGTTGATCAGGAAGCCATTGTCCATGAACTGGAAATAGACCCATTGCGCGATGGCCAAGATGAGCGAAGCATAGAAAACGGTTCGTGAGGAGTGTGAGAATGCCATCGAATAGGAGACATGCTTCTCGGGGGTCTGCTCACTGTAAGCGCGTGTTAGAGAGGCGACAAGGAACGGGGTTGCCACCATCGTCGCCATCCACAAAATACCGCAGAAAGGATATGAGAAGCTTGCGACAAACAATGCGAAGCTCGCCACCCACATCATTCCGAGCCTTGCGCCGTCCCATCTTGCGAAGGCGCGTAGTTGAAGTTTTTGCTCGCTGGTCATACCTCCATAAACTGCCTTTTGAAACAAAAAAGCCAAGCATCATAGCTTGGCCTCTGTGTAGGAACAATCGGACTCGAACCGATGACCTCTTCAATGTGACTGAAGCGCTCTAAACCAACTGAGCTATGCTCCTTTTTTGTTTTGCGGTGCAAAGGTAGCACTTTTTTGCCAATCTCCAAAAGTTTTTGCTACTTTTTTTTTGATTTTTTGAGGGAGGGGGCTATGGCGACTATAGTGGCTATAGTAGCTATAGAAACTATAGAGCCTATAGGAGCCATAGCCCCCTTGAAATTACTCCAAGAGCAGGACGCGGCTGCTCCAGTCGTTTTTCTTTCCCCACTCCACGTTGTTTCTATATGGGATTTCGAGGCCGTGGCTCATGAGGTATTCACCACTGTAGGACTTACCCTCGCAGTCGAGCGGTTTTACGTCGATGCGGTTGAGCTCATGGACTTTGTATAGTTTGTCGGGGTTCAATCCAGCCATTTTCACCCTTGGGAGGTGTTCGTTTTGGAAGGACTCCGTTTTCCACCAGAAGAAGACAGCCTTCTCCTTGTTTTCGCTGACATACATGAGCGATGCGAGACCTTTTCTATCATAGGGTGAGAGCAGCCTGTAGATGTCTCCAAACTGTATGATGGGCCTTATGCCCTTGTATTCAGCAATGGCATTTCTACACAGGTTTTTCTCTTCATCGGTCATGTTCTTGGGTTGTATTTCCATTCCGAGCCTCCCGCTCATGGCCACGTCGATGCGGTATTTGAGAGCGGTGGTGCGGTAAACGGTGTGATTAGGCACGGCACT
This sequence comes from Prevotella sp., assembly GCA_017619755.1. Classification (GTDB taxonomy): domain Bacteria; phylum Bacteroidota; class Bacteroidia; order Bacteroidales; family Bacteroidaceae; genus Prevotella. The sequence goes on along the minus strand of JAFZRU010000050.1, from coordinate 37,982 downwards.
GATGTGGCTTGCCATGGCGATGGCCGGGAAGAAATAGCTGGTGCCCCACTGCATGTAAATGCGCTGCAGAGCGTCGGTGTTGTCGCTCACCCAGAACTCGTCGAAATAAGGAAGAACACCCCAGTTGGCCCTTCCTCCCCCACTGGCGCAAGCCTGAATGGTGACATCGGGGAATTTGGCTCTCACTCTCTGGCAGACCTTTTCAAATCCCCTGTGATAATCAATGTAGAGGTGGCTTTGCTCGTCAGCCTTCAGGTACTGGCTTCCATGGTTGAGAATGGGCATGTTGGCATCCCACTTGATGTAGTCGATTTCGGGGTATTTGGTGAGGAGGTTGTCCACGATGCTGAAAACGAAGTCCTGGACTTTCGGGTTGGCCATGTCGAGGATGACCTGCGTGCCACCCCTTCCGAGTACGGCATCGCGCCTTGGAGCCTTGATAATCCATTCCGGGTGCTTCTCGTAAAGTTCGCTGACGGTGTTTCCCATCTCCGGTTCAATCCAAATGCCAAACTTGACACCATTTTTCTTGGCATCGCGAAGCAGTCCCTCAATGCCATCAGGAAGTTTTTGCTTGTCCACCACCCAGTCGCCAAGAGACGAGTTGTCGGTCTTTCTCGGATATTTGTCTCCAAACCACCCGTCATCCATAACGAAGAGTTCTCCACCCATGGAAGCGATGTCGGCCATCATCTGGTCCATTCCCTGCTGGTTGATGTCGAAATACACCCCCTCCCAGCTGTTGAGCAGTATCTTGCGCTCCTTGTCCCCATGCATAAGTTTGTATTTTCTGCCCCACTTGTGGAAGTTGCGCGATGCTCCCGAAAGACCATCCTGGCTGAAAGTGAGTGCGAGTGGTGGCGTTGTGAACGTCTCTCCCTTCTTCAAGTGGTATTCCGAATTGTCCTCGTTGATGCCGGCGAAGAGGTAGTGGTATTCCGTGTCGTCGGTGTCGATCATGATGCGGTAGTTGCCGGAGTAGCACAGTGCCGCACCAATGACGGCCCCCTGGTTCTCCCTCGCCTTCCCATCGAGCGACAGCATCACCTCGGCATGGTCGGTGTGAGAGTTGCGCGAACCGTCCTTGTTTTTTATCATGAAGACACCGGGCTGCAGGGGTTCTTCCACCAAGCGGGTCTCATTGGCCCACGAGCCATGAAGATGGCTCACCCACACGTCGCCCCTTCTGACGGGGAGCATGGCCGAAGCGAATGTAGTGAGGGTGATGGTACCTTTCTCGTTGTTGGTGATGTCGGCCCACACCTCGATCATATCCACGTCGTTGTAAGCGCGGTAGTTGAGTTTGACGACGACGGGGTATGCGGGGTCTTCCATGGTGATGGTCGTCAGTGTGGCATGTTCTTCTTGGGACGTAGTGACGCCTGTCGTTTGCAATGCCGTGGAGAGGTTGCCGTCAGCGTGTCGCATGGCGATGGCCGCCTCTGCCGGTGCGTTGAGTCCGTATGCGGGATAGGCGTCCATGCGTCCTCCTGTGGGAGCTTGCAAGCGAGCGATGTCGCCAGACTTTAGTTTATTTCCGAAATAGACATATTGCGGCACCTTTCCTTTTTCGATGTCGAGAACAAGAGAGATGTTGGGCGTCTCCACGGAAACGGGTCCTGCGTGGAGGATTGTGGCACAAGCCACGAAAGCAGAAAGTAAGGTTTTTGTTTTCATATTAGGTGAATATTGGCATTTCTTTCAATGCAAATGTATAAAAAAAAGGATAAAGAGCGTCATTTATGGTGTTGAAAAATGCAGAAAAAGGCATAAAAGTATGCGAAATGGACAATTTTTGCAATAAAGGGCTTGTAAATTTTGCATTTTTAAAGAAAAAATGTACTTTTGCATTTGAAACCGAAAATAATCAATGGGAAAGAAGAAAACAGAGAGCCAGCAATCTTGGGGCCGCCCGGCCTACTCCGAGCAGGTTTACACCTCGAAGAGCATCAAGTATTGCCCTGACGGGAAATACCGTTGGACTTATGAGCTCAACATGTATCGTAATCCCTCCATCTTGTTTGTTGTTTTGAAGATTTTCGGTTTGCTGATGGCCATTCCCTTCTATTTCATGCTTATACACCCGCTGTTGATAGGCGAGACGTGGGAGCATACGTGGGACAAATCGAAGTATGCAGTGCTTTGCTTTAGCATCTTCTTTCTCTGCGTTTTTCTCTCCTATTTTTTGTTGGCAGCCATGCTTGGAGGGAAATACGTGGTGGAATTTGAGATGGACGACGAAGGTGTGCTGCACACCCAGAAGAAAGGAGTAGAAAAGACGAAGAAATTAGGATGGCTCACAGTACTCGCTGGCCTTGCCTCCAAGCGCCCCGGCACCGTTGGTCTCGGTCTTTCGGTCGCCAACAGGACTTCAAGCTACTCCGACTTTCTGAGTGTGCGGAACGTGAAAAGATACCGAAAACGCAACCTCATCAAGGTGAATGAACTGCTCTACAGAAACCAAGTGTATGTGGAGGATGAGGATTTCGACTTCGTGTATGACTACATCCGGACGAGATGCCCGAGGGTGATGAGAAAAGAAAACCTAAATTATTAAATATATGAAACATACTACTTTTAAATCCTGCCTACTGACAATGGCCATGCTCCTTGTCGCCATAACCGGCCAAGCACAGGATGTGATTTATGAGAGAGGCAACACCACAGCGTGGAGCGACGCCGACCTCAACGACTGGGCAGCCAGTTATTGTTCTCCCACCATCTACGAAGGACTTAATGTTTCTTCCATCAATGGGGGATGGACTTTGACCAAATCCATCGCTGTGACAGAGGGTACCGAAGTGACGCTGACCGCCAACTTGAAAACAGGCGGGGCAGGCGGACGCTTTGGCAGCTATGACTACATCAAAATGGGTGGTGTTTCAATACGTTTCTACGAACAAGACCAAAAAGCCAAGGTGGACATTGACGGTGAGGAGACAGAAATGTCCATCTCCTACATCAGAGCCAGTTCATACACCGTAACCATCAAAATTGACCAAATCAATCACAAAGTGAGTGCCCAAATTGGCACAGCCATTATCAACGCCACCTCCAACACCGCCATCACCAACGTGGAATTTGGTCATTTTAAAGCAGGCAAGGAGAACTACGGCATCAACCCCATACTCCAATCCATCCAAATTACCGAGGAGGTTCCAAGCACCACTTATTATGACTATACCGTGAAGTTCGTACTTGAGAACAGTTCAACGGAATTGAAAGCCGCCGAAGTCCGCAGCGGAATCAGCGGCACACACCCCACCCTCACCTCTGAGGACAAGGCCATGTTCACCATCGACGACGTGACCTACCAGTATGTTAGCGATGATGCCGCCGACCAAACGATAGAAGAAGACGGCTCCACCGTGGTGACCATCTTCTACAAAGTGGCCGTTCCACTTCCCTATCAAGTGGTGGCAGTTGACGGCAACAACACGGAATTGGCTGTAGTGGCAGAGGGTGAACTCTACGAAGGCGAATCCACCACCGCCTACTACACCAAGGCGGTGAAAAAGGATGGTCAATGGTATATGATTGCCCAAAATGCCACAGACCCCTATTACGGCGTTACCATTAGTGGCGGCCAAACCATCAACAAGACCTACAGCGCAAGCGACATCACATGGTTCAGCGAGGCGGAAGACCTCAAGCCATCCCGTTCCTGGGCTGCAGATGGTGGTTATCCCGACCGTTATTCCAACGGAGCTGCCAAGCGCCTTTACAAAAACTCCTATGCGAAGACAGAGGCTTTCACCTCTGGTGTTTATACCGTGACCTTGCGGGCGCGCAACAACAGTAGTAGAGTAGCGACACTCGACCTCTACTTAGTGGATGCCAATGGAAATCTCGTGGAAGGATCCTTAGGGACATTCGAGGAATGGACAAGTGCACAGCAAGCAGAGAAATCGATTGAAAACGTCGCCATCCCCGAGGGATATGGAATAGCCTTGAACAACAACACGGAATACAACTCCAACCTAGAGTTGGACTACCTTTACTTGACCCGCACTGGCGACCTTCCTCCTGTAGAGGTGACCATCAGCCAGTATGGCTATTCCACCTTATACTATAGTGACCGAAACCTTGCTGTTCCCGAGGGTCTGACGGCCTACGGAGTGACCGTTGACGGCAAGAAGGCCACCTTGAACGATATGGGAAGCGTAATCCCTGCCCGTACGGGCGTGGTGCTTGAAGGCACCCCCAACAAGAGCTACACCCTTGCCGTGACAAGCGAATCGGGAGTTGCAGTGGAGAATATCCTGAAAGGTACCGACGAGACCACAGAAATCAGCGAAGCCGGCTACAAATATTATATGCTCTCCGTGAAAGGCACAAACGCCAAGAGCATCGGGTTCTACTATCAAGTGGAAGGCGGCATCAGCATCACCAACCAAGGCCACCGCGCCTACTTGGCCGTAGAAAGCGAGCCGGACAATTCTGGCGACAGCACTGGCGCCAACGGTCTCCCGTTCTTCGAGCAAACTGACGGCATCAGTTCCTCCTACACAGTCAACTCTGTTGACGGCGGCACCTACACCCTCACGGGCATTCGTGTGGACGACAGCCTGTTGCAGAAAGGGGTTTATATAAGAAATGGAAAAAAATCAATCATCAAATAAACAACAAGCACTATGAAAAAGTACATCAAACCAATCACGGAATGCGCCGAGGGCGAATTGTATCTCCCCATCATGCTGAGCCTCAACGACGAAGTGGGCGAAGGCGGGCAGCTGGTCAACTCATTCGACTTCGATGAAGACGAAGAAGAAGGCTATATTGTCAGAACCCCCAAGGACCACTTTGAGGTCGGCTTCTAACCTCTTGACGTAAAAGTGAGCAAAGCAAATCCCCTGACAGACGTTTCCCCAACGGAACGCCTGTTGGGGGAATTATGCATAATATCTATCCAAATCTTTCAAATCTATTTTGTTAGAATTCCAAAAGGGGCGCACTAACCTCTTGGGTTGTATTGGTGAATTGCAAAAAGGTGTGAAAAAGTTGTGAAGTTCGCATTTTATGTTTAATTTTGCATTTTGGCAGCAGTTCTGTCACGACATCATTTAAAAATCCGAAGAATATCAAACACATCCGCCGCCTCATCAGTATCACCCTGTGGCTCCTTTTGGGAACCGCCGTGTTGGTGTATGCTTCGCTGCACATTCCCTACGTGCAACGCAAGATAGGCGAGCATACCGCCCGTGCCATCGGTGAGAAACTCGGTACGGAGGTGGAGGTAGGCCGCGTGGACATCGGCTTCCTCAACCGTGTGATTATCGACGACGTGTCCATCTACGACCAATCAGGCGAGGAAGCCCTCTGCGCTTCCCGTCTTTCAGCGAAAGTCAACCTACCCTCTCTTTTTCGCGGTAAAGTCTCCGTCACCTCCGCCCAGGTGTTCGGCCTTCGTGCCATGCTCTACAAGACCGATGGCGACAGTCCCCTCAACATCCAGTTCGCCCTCGACTCCCTCGCTTCTTCTGACAGCACGTCCCATCACCCACTCGACCTTGACATCCACTCCCTCGTCATCCGCCACGGCACCGTGCGCTACGACCGCCGCGACATCACCCACACCCCCGGCCGCCTCAGCCCCCACCATCTCCACTTCACCAACATCAGCGGGCACCTCGCCTTGGACCACCTCACCGACGACGAAGCACACCTGCGAATAAAAGACCTTTCGCTGCACGAGGTGAGCGGCCTCGACCTCCAACGTCTCACCCTGAAATTAGACGCCGACAAACGGCACACCACCATCAGCCGCCTTCACGCCACCCTTCCCGGGAGCGTGCTGCACGCCGACACACTGGAAACCCATTACACACTTGTGGAAGGGAAGCCCGACCCCTCCACGGTGCGTTATCGCATCCACCTCAACGAACTGAACCTCACCCCCTCCGACCTTCGCTTCGCCCATCCCGCTTTCGCCCACTTGGAGAATCCCATCCACCTCTCCACCCGCCTCAGCGGCAGCCGCGAACTTCTCGACGTGGAGACCGTTCAGCTGCGCATGGGCGAGCAACTCACGCTGAATGCGAGCGGCCAAGCCACATCACTCGACAAGGACCCCCATTGGTTGGCCCACGTCAACCACCTCGACACCCATGCAGAGACCCTGCAACACCTCCTTGGAGCCTTCGGCAGCAAGACCACCCTCCCCACCATCGTGAACCGCATGGGTCACATCACCTACAGCGGCGACCTCGGCACCACGGGCGACGAGCACGCCATCATGGGTGACTTAGGCACCGACCACGGCTCCGCCACCCTCGCCCTCCACCTCAAGGGCCAACATTTCAGCGGTCGCGTGGAAACCGACGACCTCCATCTTGGGAACCTCCTTGACGACACCCGCTTAGGCATGGTGTCCACCGCCATCGACCTTGACGGCCAACTCCCCCTGACGAAAGCCATGACGCTGAACGCCAAGGGTGACGTGACCCGTTTGGACTTCAACGGACACACCTACAACAACATCCACGTCGATGGCAGCTACGACCAAGAAACACTGACAGGCACCCTCGACTTAGATGACCCCTTCGGGCAACTCACCCTCGACGGCACACTCCACCTCGCCTCCACCCCTTCCGGCACACTGACAGCCAGCGCCCACCACTTCAACCCCGAAGGCCTCGGCCTCACCACCTCCCTTGCCGGCCAGACCCTCGACTTCGACCTCCGCGCCAAACTCTCCGGCACCACGCTAAGCGACCTCTCCGGCACCCTCGACATCGAGCAACTTCACGTGGAAGGCCCTGGGAAGAACCTGCACCTCTCCTCCCTCCACATCGACACCGGTCAACAAAACGGCACACAACATCTCGACGTGCACACCGACTTCGGCCAAGCCACGCTCTCCGGCCACTACGACTATGCTCTCCTCGCCGACGCCTTCACCAACATCATCCACCACCACCTTCCCTCGCTCAACCTTCTCCCCCACCACGCCACACCAGGCGACACCCGTCTCTCCTTCAGTGCCGACATCGAGCACACCGACTGGCTGAGACAGTTCATCGACACCGACCTCGCCCTCAACGCCCCTCTCCACGTGGAAGGGATGCTCGATGAAAAACTCAACCACATAGAACTCAACGCCCAGTCCGCCAGTCTCCAATACGGCGGCAGCACCTACAACGACGCGGAACTACAATTGCTCACCCTTGGCGACACGCTGCACGCCAACGCCGCCGTCATCCGCCAACAAGACGAAGACAAACGCTTGGACCTTGCCCTACAAGCCGAGGCATACGACGACCAGTTGTCCACCCGCCTTGGCTTCGACACCCACGGCAACAAACAGCGGCTCCATGGCATGGTCGCCGCCACCACGCGCCTTGCCAACGGCTCCAACGGTCTCACCGCCATGGTGAACACCACCCCGTCGCAGGTCTATCTGAACGACATCGCCTGGAACATCACCCCCTCCCACCTCACCCTCGCCCGCAACCACATCCACATCGACCACTTCACCATCGAGAACGCCGGACAGCACATCATCGTCAGCGGCTCGCTCACCGACAACGCCACCGACACCATCCACGCCAACCTCAAGGAACTCGACGCCGCCTTCCTTTCCGGCATCCTCCATGTCAAAGGCCTTGACTTCGGTGGCAAAATCTCCGGCGACGCCTTCGTCACCTCCGTCTTCGACACCCCTTCGGCGGAGGCCCTCCTCTTCATTGACCACTTTACCTTCAACGACGGCAGGATGGGCGACATGGACGTGACAGCCCGTTGGAACGCTCGTGACAACCGCATCGACATCGACGCCCTCGCCCTCGACGGAACGGAGGGACGCACGAAAATCGATGGTTACGTCAATCTCTCGCCCGGTGAAATCAACCTCGACGTGGCGGCCGACGGCACCCCCCTCCACTTCCTCGAACGCTATGTCGGTTCGTTCATCGACAACGTAGAAGCCCGCATCGACGGCCACGTGCGCGTCTTCGGCCCCCTCAGCGGAGTCAACCTCGAAGGCAAGGTGGTGGCCAACGGCGACGTAAGTTTCAAGAGCCTCAACACCCACTACACGATGATGGACGACACAGTGTTGGTGGTACCCGACCACATCATCTTCCTCAATGACACGATAGCCGACCTTGAAGGGCATCGCGGCCTGCTCACCGGCAGCGTGGACCACCACAACCTGAGTCGATTCACCTTTGACCTTGGCATTCGCTCCTACAACCTGCTGTGCTATGATTTCAAAGAGTTTGGCGAGAACACCTTCTGCGGCACCGTCCATGCCACGGGCGACTGCCACATCAAGGGTGTGAGCGGCGAGACCACCATCGAGGTGAATGCAACCACCGACAAGAACACCGTCTTCTATTACAACGCCGCCAGCCCCGACGCCCTGAGCAACCAAGATTTCATCACCTGGAACGACATCACTCCCCAAGCCCTCGACTTCTCGGAACTGCCCACGGCGAGCGGCCAAGCCACGACACCACAAGCCACGACCACCAAAGAGCGTCCGGTGGAGCCCGACATCCCCTCCAACCTGCGCATGACCTTCAACATCACCGCCACCCCCGATGCCAACCTACGTCTTCTGATGGACGAGGGCAGCGGCGACTACATCTCACTATTTGGTAGCGGTACTCTCCGCGCCTCCTACTTCAACAAGGGAGCCTTCAACCTCTACGGCAACTATCTCGTGGACCACGGCACCTACAAACTCACCATCCAGAACGTCATCAAGAAAGAGTTCCAATTCCAACAAGGCGGCACCATCACCTTCGGCGGCAACCCCTACGACGCGGCCCTTCACCTGAAAGCCGTCTATGTAGCCAACAGCGTCCCGCTCTCCGACCTGAGCATCGGCCGCAGCTTCAGCACCAACAACATCCGCGTGAACTGCGTGATGAACATCGAGGGCACCCCCAACCAGCCCACCGTGGACTTCGACTTGGAGATGCCCACGGTGAACAGCGACGCCGAGCAGATGGTGCGCAGCGTCATCAACAGCGAGGAAGAACTCAACCAACAAGTCATCTATCTGCTCACCATCGGCCGTTTCTACAACCAAGACGCCGATGCCGAGAACGAAACTGGTCAGAGCCAGACCAGCCTTGCCATGCAGAGCCTGCTCAGCGGCACCATCAGCCAACAAATCAACAGCGTGCTGAGCAACGTCATCAAGAGCAACAACTGGAATTTCGGAGCCAACATCTCCACTGGCGACGAAGGATGGAACAACGCCGAGTACGAAGGTCTTCTCAGCGGCCGACTACTCAACAACCGCTTGCAGTTCAACGGGCAGTTCGGCTACCGTGACAACCCCAACGCCACCACCAGCTTCATCGGCGACTTCGACATCCAATACCTCCTCTTCCCCAACGGCAACCTTGCCGTGAAGGTCTATAACCAAACCAACGACCGCTACTTCATCAAGAACAGCCTCAATACACAGGGCATCGGTCTGATCATGAAGAAAGACTTCAATGGGTGGCGCGAACTGGTGGGCTTAGACAACCGAAAACGAAAAAAAGAAAAGAAACAACAACCATGAAACCATCCACCTGGATCCTGACGGCCATCCTAATCCTTTCCCCTATGGCAACAACCGCAAAGAACAAGACGGTGACCCTGCACATCGTGGAGACGAGCGACGTACACGGCTGCTTCTTCCCCTACGACTTCATCAACCGCCAACCACTGCAAGGCACCCTCGCCCGCGTTTCCACCTACGTGAAGCAACTACGCCGCGAACATGGTGGGAACGTCATCCTTCTCGACAACGGCGACATCCTCCAAGGGCAACCCACCTGCTACTACTGCAACTTCGTGAAGCCGGAAATACCCAACGTGGCAGCAGAAGTGGTGAACCACCTCCGCTACGACGCGGAGACAATGGGCAACCACGACGTGGAAACAGGACATGCCGTGTATGACAAATGGATAAAAGAAGTGAAATGCCCCATACTCGGGGCCAACATCATAGACACCTCCACCGGCCAGCCCTACGTGAAGCCCTACACCATCGTTGAGCGCGAGGGAGTGAAAGTGGCCATCCTCGGTCTGCTCACACCCGCCATCCCCAACTGGCTGAACGAGGATTTGTGGCGCGGCCTTCGTTTCGAAGAGATGGTCAGCAGCGCCAAGAAATGGATGGCTCATTTGCAAAAGCACGAGCATCCCGACGTGGTGGTGGGCCTCTTCCACTCCGGCCGCGAGGGCGGCATCACCACTTCCGAATACGAGGAGGACGCCTCACTTCGCGTGGCCCGCGAGGTTCCCGGCTTCGACCTCGTCATGTTCGGCCACGACCACACGCAAAACCGCAGCGTGGTGCGCAACGTGGAGGGCCGCGACGTACTCTGCCTCGACCCATCAAGCAACGCACTGATGGTGGCCGACGCCACCATCACCCTCACCTTGAACAAGCGTCACAAGGTGGTGAGCAAAAAGGTGGACGGGAACTTGGTGAGCATGACCAAACTGGCGGTAGATGAGGACTTCATGACCCATTTCGAGGCCACCATTGACAGCGTTCGTGCATACGTGGACCGCCCCATCGGCGAGTTTGAGAAAGACATCTACATCCGCGACAGCTATTTCGGCAACTCCGCTTTCTGCGACCTCATCCACGACTTGCAGCTGCGCCTCACCGGCGCCGACATCTCCCTGAACGCCCCGCTATCTTTCAACACCTGTATCAAGGCCGGCACCGTGCACATGAGCGACATGTTCAACCTCTACCGTTACGAGAACCAACTCTACATCCTGCGCATGACAGGCGAGGAGGTTCGAAAACACTTGGAAATGAGCTATGACTTATGGGTGAACACCATGCAATCCGCCGACGACCACATCATGCAACTCAGTGATGTCAGCACAGACGACAAGCAACGTTATCTATTCAAAAACCTGGCCTTCAATTTCGACAGCGCCTGCGGCATCGACTACGAGGTCGATGTCACCAAGCCCGATGGCGAAAAGGTGCACATCCTGAGGATGAGCAACGGCGAGCCCTTCGATCCGGAGAAATGGTACAACGTGGCCGTGAACAGCTATCGCGGCAACGGCGGCGGCGAGTTACTCACCAAAGGTGCCGGAATCCCCCAAGAGGAACTGAAGAACCGCATCATCTATCAGAGCGAACACGACCAACGCTATTACCTGACGGAAGAGATAAAAAAAATGGGGAGGTTGAATCCCCAACCCCACCACAACTGGCGCTTCGTGCCTGAAGAGTGGGCCGTTCCCGCCATCGCCCGCGACCGCAAACTGCTATTTAGAGAATGAATTACTGGTTTGTATTTTGCAAAGATGACTTGCTGCTGAAGCGGCAGTCAGACGGCTCCTGGAACGTACCGTTCCAAGAAGAACCTCCAGTGGCCCTGAAACCCTGGACAACCGTGCACAACATCACCCCCGCCCTCTCCGGCGAGGCGGTGAAAACCTACCGCGTGGAGCAGCCGGTGACAGGTATTGACGGTTATGAGATGACAGGTTTGCGGAAGTCCTACCAACTGCTTCCATACGACACCTACTTGAAAGCCGGCAAGTGTGCCGAAATCCTCTATTGGGACAGCAATACGAAATTCTGCGGCGTGTGCGGCGGCCCCATGCGCCTGCACACCGACATCTCCAAACGTTGCACATGCTGCGGCAAGGAGGTGTGGCCGCAGTTGGCCACTGCGGTAATCTGCCTTGTACGCCGCGGCGATGAAGCACTGCTGGTACACGCCCGCAACTTCAAAAGCGACTTCTACGGTTTGGTGGCCGGTTTCGTGGAGACGGGCGAGACTTTGGAGGAGGCAGTAGAGCGCGAGGTGCTGGAAGAAACGGGCATCCGCATCCGTGACATCCGCTATTTCGCCAGCCAGCCCTGGCCCTACCCCTGCGGGCTGATGGTGGGGTTCTTCGCCGAATACGCCGGTGGCGAGATTCACTTGCAACGCTCCGAACTCTCACGCGGCGGTTGGTTCAAGTCCGACTCACTCCCTACCATCCCCGAAAAGCTCTCCATCGCCCGCCGCCTCATCGACCACTGGCGGGAGAACCTCACATAGTTTTCACTCGCGGCATCGATTATAGAGGTCTATGAGCGAAGGTTTTGGAATACCCTTGCTCACAGCTTTGTCGAGGTCCTGACTCGCCTCCTTCTTTCTTCCCATGCGGATGAGAAGGTCTGCCCGCGAAATGAGGTAGTCAGTGTTTTCGGGGTCGAGTTGGATGGCCTTGGAGAAATCGTAAAGAGCCACGTCGAGCATCTCCCTCTCCATCTCCATACCGGCCCTTGCGGCGTATGCCAATGCATTGTCGGGATATTGCTCGACAAGGTGGTTGGCCATGTTCATGGCCTCGGTGTATCGCATATCCTTTTGGTTGAGCAACGCCAACCCCAACTGCCCGTTGAAGTCGCCCGGCACCACTTTGAGCATCCTCTCATAGTCCCTCCTTGCGAAAGCATAACGATGAAGCCTCTCATAAGTGTAGGCCCTATAATAGAGCGCGGCCACGTTGGCCGTGTCTCTTTTTAGCACCTCGTCATATTCCGCTTTCGCATATTCCCATTGTTCGAGCAGCATATTCCATGACGCCTTTCTCAGCCGAAGGTCGATGTTTTCAGGGAATTTCCTGACCATGTCCGCAGCCTCCTCCAAGGAATCACGCATCTGCTCGTAAGTCTGTGCATTCGCCGCCGCCATGTAGACGATGGCGGCGATGATAAATAGCCTTCTCATTGCTTGTTGATCCAATCAACAATCCACTGTCCAACTTCTCTTGTGCCATACATGGCACCACCCTCCACCTGTATCTCCGGTGTGCGAACATTCGCATCGAGGCTGGCATCGACCGCCTTCCTCACGAGCGCACCCTCCTCGTTGAGACCGAAATGCTCGAAGAGCATGGCCACGGAGAGGATTTGTGCAAGCGGGTTGGCCAAGTTTTTCCCGGCTGCCTGGGGCCAAGAGCCATGGACGGGTTCGAAGAGCGGCGTGAACACTCCAGTGGAGGCCGAAGGTAACAACCCCATGGAGCCTGAGATGCAACTACCCTCGTCAGTGAGGATGTCTCCGAAGGTGTTCTCCGTGACGATGACATCGAAGAACGTTGGTTCAGCAATCATGCGCATGGAGGCATTATCCACGAACATATAATCTACATTGACCTCGGGCCATGCCGGTTCCATTTCCTTTGCTATCTGCCTCCACAGCCTACTGGAAGCCAACACGTTGGCCTTATCGACCACCGTGAGGTGCTTCTTTCTTTTCATGGCATATTCAAACCCCACCTTGAGAATGCGTTCCACCTCCGGCCTTGTGTAAAGATTGGTGTCGTATGCCCGGTCGTTGTCCTGGTATTTCTCTCCGAAATACATGCCTCCAGTGAGTTCGCGAATACATACGAAGTCAGCCCCCCTGACAAGTTCCGTCTTGAGCGGACTTTTGTGCAACAGGCAGTCGAAAGTCTGTACGGGTCTGATGTTGGCATACAACCCCAGTTTCTTCCTCATGGCGAGCAGTCCGTTCTCAGGTCTCACCTTTGCCGTGGGGTCGTTGTCGAAACGCGGGTCTCCCACTGCGGCGAATAGCACGGCGTCGGCTTCCAAGCATGTGTTGAAAGTCTCCTCGGGGAAAGGGTCTCCCACGAGGTCGATGGCCTGTGCCCCGCAGATGGCCTCCCGATAGGTCACTTGGTGGTTGAATTTCTTTGCTATGGCGTCCATGACAGCCACTCCTTGTTGCATGATCTCTGGACCTATCCCGTCGCCAGAGAGGACGGCTATGCTAAGTTTCATTTTTATTTGGTTTTGAGGGTTTTTAAGGGTGATAAGGTCTTTAAGGACTTTAGGGACTTGATGGTGACGATTGCTCCTCGAAGATGTTGAGCATGCGCAGTGTCGCCTTGATGGCGGCCTCCGTCTGGTCGGCGTCGAGCCCCCTTGTGCGTATCATCTTGTCACCGTTTCTCCATGTGATGACCGTCTGTACGAGGGCGTCGGTGCGCCCTCCCGGTGGTATGGTGACGGCGTAGTTGGCGAGGATGGGGAAGGTGCGGTCGAGGTATTTCTTGTAGATTTTCCTCAGTGCCTTGACGAAGGCGTCGTATTGACCATCGCCCGTGGACTCGGAAGCATATTGCTTTCCCCCGATTTCCACCTTGATGCTTGCTATGGGTTTCAACCCGTAAGTGGAGGTGACCATGTAGCTGATGAGTTTCACCTTTTCCTCTGGGGTGGTGTGCTTGAGCACGTCGTTGACGATATAGGGCAGGTCGTCCTGTGTGACGATTTCCTTTCTCTCTCCCAGTTCTGTGATTCTCTGCGTCACCTTGGCCATTTGTTCCGGGGTGAGTTCAAGACCGAGTTTCTGGAGGTTGAGGGCGATGTTGGCCTTTCCACTGTTTTTACCCAAGGCATACTCGCGGCTTCTTCCAAACCTCTCCGGCACGAGGGGGTTACAGTAGAGGTTGTCCTTGTTATCTCCGTCGGCGTGTACCCCAGCCACCTGCGTGAAGACGTTGTCACCCACGATGGGTTGGTTGGGTGCGATGGCGATGCCACTATATTCCTCGACAAGCCTGCTGACATCGTTGAGTTTGTCCTCCTTGATGTTGGTCCTTGCCCGGAATTGGTCCTTGAGAATGACTTGCACGGATGCGAGAGGTGCGTTTCCACAGCGCTCCCCCAGTCCGTTGACGGTGACATGGATGCCCTTGGCACCGCACAACACGGCAGCGAGGGAGTTGGAGACAGCCAGATCGTAGTCGTTGTGGGCGTGGAAGTCGAAATGCACGTCGGGAAACCTCTTCCTCATTTTCCTGAAGAACTCGATGACCTGCAGGGGGTTGGTGATGCCGAGAGTGTCGGGGAGCATGAATCGCTTGATGTTGGTGTTGGAAAGCCTTTCCATGAGATGGTAGATGTATTCCGGCGAGTCCTGCATGCCGCTGCTCCAGTCTTCGAGGTAGATGTTGACCCCAATCCCGAGCTTGTCGGCATAGTCGAGTGACCTCAGGATGTCTTCCACGTGCTCGTCAGGAGTTTTGTAGAGTTGCAGCTTGCAGTGTCTGAGCGAGCCTTTTGCCAGGAGGTTGATGTTTTTGCATCCGCAGCTGTCAATCCAGTCGAGCGAGAGGTTCCCGTCAACGAATCCCAACACCTCCACCTTGTTGAGCATTCCAATCCTTTCTGCATACCTGCAGACGAGTTTCACAGCCTCCTTGTCTGTTTGGGAGACCCTTGCAGACGCCACCTCGATTCTGTCCACGTTGATGTCCTCGATGAGCATTCTCGCGATCATGAGTTTCTCATGTGGCAGGAAGGACACTCCGCTTGTCTGTTCCCCGTCGCGGAGTGTGCTGTCCATGATTTCGATGAGCGGATGTGTCAACCGCCCCTCCATCAGTTGTTCCGTCGTTCCCATTCTTCTATCTTGTCGGTGTTTTGCATCAGGAAGTCGATGTCGTCAAGTCCGTTGACGAGGCAGTGTTTTTTATAAGCATTGATGTTGAAATGCTCGGTTTTCCCATTGGCGAGGTTGGTGATTCTCTGGTTGGGCAAATCGACCTCCACCTCCGTCTTTGGATTGTCGTCGATGGACTGGAAGAGTTCTGCGAGAAACTGTTCAGAGACGATGACGGGAAGGACGAAATTATTGAGTTCGTTGTTCATGTGTATGTCAGCGAAGAAGGAACTGACAACCACCCTGAAGCCATATCCAGCGATGGCCCATGCGGCATGCTCCCTGGACGAGCCGGAACCGAAATTCTTGCCTACCACAAGGATGCACCCTCCATATTCGGGCTTGTTGAGTACGAAATCCTTGACGGGCTTACCATCCTTGTCGTATCTCCAGTCTCTGAAGAGGTTGTCTCCGAATCCCTTCTTGTCCGTAGCCTTCAGGAAGCGTGCGGGTATGATTTGGTCGGTGTCCACATTCTCTAAAGGCAGTGGGACGCAAGTTGACCTGATGATGTTGAATTTCTTTTTCATATCAATGATGTTGTAGTGGCGGTTGTTCATGGTTCCATAAGGGTTCTCGGGTCAGTCACCACTCCTGTGACGGCCGTGGCGGCTGCAGTGAGCGGACTTGCAAGGATGGTCCTCGCCCCCGGTCCCTGCCTTCCCTCAAAGTTGCGGTTGCTGGTGGCCATGCAGTATTTGCCGGGGGGCACTTTGTCATCGTTCATGGCGAGGCATGCCGAGCACCCCGGCTGTCGTATCTCGAATCCCGCCTCTT
This sequence comes from Prevotella sp., assembly GCA_017619755.1. Lineage (GTDB taxonomy): Bacteria > Bacteroidota > Bacteroidia > Bacteroidales > Bacteroidaceae > Prevotella. The sequence goes on along the minus strand of JAFZRU010000050.1, from coordinate 21,780 downwards.
TCAGGATGCGGTCGATTCCCTCCTGTCTGATTTGCTTTTCCACGGCCCAACTACCCGGCACGAGCCAAGCTGTGAGCCCCGGGGCCTTTTTCCTCCCCTTGACGATGGATGCGAAAGCACGGAAATCCTCAATTCTCCCGTTGGTGCAAGCCCCGAGGAAGACGTAGTCCACGGGATGTCCCACGAGAGGCTCCCCCTCCTTGAACCCCATGTATTGGAGTGCTTTCTTGAAAGCCGCCCTTCCTTTTTCCGACACTTGTAGGGTCGTTGGAACGCACTCGTTGATGGCGATGCCCATTCCCGGGTTGGTGCCGTAGGTGATTCTCGGTTCGATGTCAGCAGCATCGAATGTGAGTTCCTTGTCAATGACGGCGTCGTCACCGCTTTTCAGTGTTCTCCACCATGCCACTGCCTTTTCCCATTCCTCCCCCTTGGGTGCATACTCCCTTCCCTTGAGGTATTGGAAAGTCGTGTCATCAGGTGCGACGAATCCCCCCCTTGCGCCCATCTCGATGCTGAGGTTGCACAGTGTAAGCCTACCCTCCATGGACATGTGCTCCACCACCTCTCCGGCATATTCCACGAAATAGCCAGTGGCTCCCGACGTGGTGATTTCCGCCATGAGGTATAATGCCACGTCCTTTGGCGTGACCCCTTTAGCCAATTTTCCGTTGATGTTGATGCGCATGGACTTGGGTTTCTGCTGGAGGATGCACTGCGATGCAAGCACCATTTCCACTTCCGACGTTCCGATGCCGAAAGCAACAGCCCCCATGGCCCCATGGGTGGAGGTGTGGGAGTCACCGCACACGATGGTCATCCCCGGCAGCGACAGTCCTTTCTCCGGCCCGACGACATGAATGATGCCATTGTCAGGAGACATGACGGGGAAATGATTGAGATGGAACTCCTTGCTATTTCGCTCAAGAGTTTCCACCTGCGCCCTTGACACGGGGTCCTGTATGGGTTTGTCCTGGTCATGCGTGGGTGTGTTGTGGTCTGACATGCAGAAGATTTTCTGCGGCCTCAAGCACTTCAGTCCCCTCGCCCTTAGCCCATCAAAAGCCTGCGGCGTGGTGACCTCGTGGCAGTAGAGCCTGTCGATGTATAGTTGAGTGGGGCCGTCCTTGATGTTTTGGACGACGTGTCGGTCCCAGATTTTGTCGAAAAGCGTGTTCATGGTTGTTTCTGCTTGAATTTGTTGATACAGTCGATGTAAGCCTCCACAGAAGCGGTGACGATGTCGGTGTTTGCCCCGAAGCCATAATACAGTCCTCCGTCATACTCCACCTGCATGTGTACCTTGCCCACGTCGTTGGAGCCTTTGGAGATGGCTTGTATGGTGAATTCCTTGAGCGTCATTTTCTTCTGTATGATTCTCTTGAGAGCGTTGATGGCGGCATCGACAGGTCCGTTTCCTGTGGAAGCCTCCACGAATTTCTGTCCGCTGATGTCGAGTCCGATGCTTGCGACGCTTCTGACCCCCATCCCGGTGGTTACTTGCAGGAAGTCGAGTTTGACGGCATGCGCCTCTGCTGTGTCAGCCCCGGCGAGCATGAGGATGTCGGGGTCGCCGACCTCCTTTTTCTGGTCGGCCAGTTTGAGGAACTTCTCGTATATTTTGTCGATGCGCTTCTCATCGTCAATGTTGACGCCAAGCACATTCAGCCGATATTTGAGCGCCGCCCTTCCCGAACGTGCCGTGAGAACGATGGAGTTGTCGTCGAGGCCGATGTCCTTGGGGTCTATGATTTCGTAGGTGGAGACATTTTTCAGCACTCCGTCCTGGTGTATTCCGCTGGAGTGAGCGAAGGCGTTTCGTCCCACGATGGCCTTGTTGGGTTGCACGGGCATGTTCATGAGGCTCGACACCATTCGGCTGATGGGGTAGATTTTCGTGGTGTTGATGTTGGTTTCGTAATTGAGGTTCTTGTGGCACTTGAGTATCATGGCAATTTCCTCAAGCGAGGTGTTTCCAGCCCTCTCCCCAATACCGTTGATGGTGACCTCCACCTGCCTTGCCCCGTTGACGACGCCCGCGAAGGTGTTTGCCGTAGCCACCCCCAGGTCATTGTGACAGTGGGTGGAAATGACGGCCTTGTGTATTCCATCGATATGCTCGACGAGGTACTTGATTTTCTGTCCATATTCCTCTGGCAAACAATACCCCGTAGTGTCGGGAATGTTGACGACGGTGGCTCCCGCCTTGATGACTGCCTCCACCACCCTTGCGAGGTACTCGTTGTCTGTCCGACCGGCATCCTCGGCATAGAACTCCACATCCTCGACATACTTTTTTGCGTACTTGACCGCCCTGACCGCCCTTTCAATGATTTCCTCCCTATTGGAGTTGAACTTGTACTTGATGTGCAGGTCGCTGGTGCCTATCCCTGTGTGTATTCTTTTTCTTTTGGCATACTTGAGTGACTCTGCTGCCACATCAATGTCCCTCTCCATGGCTCTTGTGAGTGCGCAGATGGTGGGCCAGGTGACGGCCTTGGAGATTTCAATGACGGAGTTGAAGTCCCCCGGGCTTGAGATGGGGAATCCAGCCTCTATGACATCCACCCCGAGCAGTTCGAGCTGCCTTGCCACTTGAATTTTCTCCACGGTGTTGAGTTGACACCCCGGGACTTGTTCACCATCCCTTAGTGTTGTGTCGAAGATGTAAATCCTGTCGTTCATCTTTTTCTTTTCAATGTTTTGTGATGCAAAAGTTTTGTTGTCATATTACAAAAAAAACCTTTCGCACTGTGGAAGTGAGAAAGGTTGCCATATTGTTGCAAGCATCATGCTACGTACACACCTCATCACTTCCAGCTGCTCTGTGCAGTAGGATGCTAAGGATGCCAAGGATAATTCCGTAGTATGTCATGTCCGTCAATTTTCGCCTTCGCTTTTAGCTCTGGCATGGATTTCGGCTGCAAAATTAGACATTTTATCGGACACGAACAAATAATTTGTCACTTTTTTGCTTATTTTTGTGACAAATTATCATTTTTCGGTTTTTCCTCATTCATCCGCTGCATCGCATCATTGTGGTAAAAGACGACCGACATGGCGGTGTATCTTCCTTTCAGGTTTTGCAGCAAGAGGCACACAGAACCTCCCGTGGCAGTCCATCCCACTAATCTCTCCACCCCCTTTCCAGCTCCCCTTACGTCTCTCGCGGGCTTGCCATAGTTGTTGGAGATGGTCTTGTATAGTTCGTTGAATTTTGCCAACTGCTGCTGCTTTGTAACCCCTGCTTTCCCTTGGTTGTCAACGGTCTGCCTTTTGAAAAGCACCTCCACTTTAGCCACCTTTTGTTCAGAGGGCGTGAACGCACAGCATACATCCACGAAATCTCCGGCGAACTTTCCAGTGAAAGAGCATGTGCCTTCCTGGTCGTTATGACATTCGTTGAGAGCGAAGCCCCTTTCAAGCATCAATTGCTTGAACGTAGTCAGTTCTCCTCCGAGAGGTATTCCCCTGAAGAGGATTTGCTTCGCTTGCGGTTGTGCCTGTGCTTGATTGAGCACTTGCGACTGTGCCTTTTGCTGCGCCAACGCACCACTTGCAACCATGGTAGCTGCAATGATGCATAAAATGAATGTCTTTCCGATACCGTTCATAATTGCTTTTTCTCCTTAATTACAATAACGAGAAAAAGTGAAATTATTGCTTTTGGGCACAGGAAAATAAAGGTGCAAGGGGTTTTACCCCTCCTTTACTTATAGGCTTTCTTCACCTCGTCCAAGGAAATGCACTTGATGCCCATGTTCACCATGTCAAAGATATTGGCTTTTGCCACCTCTGGTGTCTTGGCAGAGCAAGCGTCCGTACAGACCACGGTCTCGTAATCATAACTCATGGCATCACATGCAGTTCCTCTCACGCAGTTGGGATACTGAGTTCCCGCCAACACCACTGTTTTCACACCCATCCGCCTGAGCATAAGGTCAAGATTGGTATTGAAGAAGCCTGAGTTCCTATATTTTGGAGAGATGATATCGTCCTTCGCCGGCTTCAGTCCATCCACGATGGCCACACCCCATGTATCAGGTACGCAATACCCGGTCTTTCCTTCCATGAACAAAGGAATACGGGGTGCATCAACATCAACACCGGAAGTTCTGTGCTCACGTATGATCCATATCACCTTCCAGTTTTTACTTCTACCATCTTGGAGAAGTTCATTGATCGCTGGAATAGTGGCCTTGGCTCCAGCCACACATAATTTGCCATTTGGCTCTACAAAATCATTCTGCATGTCAATCACCAAGATGGCAACATCATGCTTTTCCACCTGTGCTGTCGGATACTCACTCTGTGCGTATAAGGAAACAGCCGCCATGGTCAACTATGCAACAAATAAAAACTTCTTCATTATTCATTCTTTTTATAGTTAAACAATAAGTTATCAACTCAACAACTAAGCGGCTGCTAAATTACACAAATATTACTACATTTCAAAGAGCATTTGTTAATTTTAACAAATAACGCCACGCATTATCATCAAGAGCAGGCACGATGCTGTCACAGCATCGTGCCCCTTGTTTATTAATTCAAACAACCAGAGAGTTGGTCGTCTCATTCCGTATGAATGAGACGCCAACCTCAATTAAACGGATAATTGACAGTATGCTATATATAATTAGCCTTATCTGATAAAGAGTAATTCACGATATTTCGGCAGAGGCCATAGTGCATCGTCCACGATGAGTTCGAGCTTGTCGATTTCATACCTGATGTCGTCGAATTTCGGCTCCACGTTGTCGTGATATGCGATAGCCTTCTGGTGCTCGTCTTCGATGACGTTGGCCTTCCTTCTTGCCTCCACGAGTTCCTCCACCATTCTCTCGATGGCACTTGTTCGCTCTGCGATTTCCTCGATGAGTTTCTTGTTGCGTGCGGATAGCTTGTCTGCGGTTTCTGTGGGGAAGACAGCAGCCATGTTGCCCACATTTTTGAGCAGCTGGCTCTGATACTTCGTAGCGACCGGGATGATATGGTTCATGGAGATGTCACCGAGCACCCTTGCCTCTATCTGTATTTTCTTGGTGTAGGTTTCCCATTTCACTTCGTTTCTCGCCTCCAGTTCCTTTTTGTTCATCACTCCAAGGCTTTCAAACATCTGTATGCTCTCCGGGTCGAGGTATCTCTCAAAGATGACGGGACATGACTTCTCCACGTCGAGTCCTCTTCTCTCCGCCTCCTTCACCCATTCATCGGAATATCCGTTTCCGTCGAATCTGATGGGTTTGCAAGTCTTGATATCCTCCCTCAGCACGTCGATGATGGCGTGGAAGACACCGCTGTGCCCAGTTCCCTCGTATTTCTTTGCAAATTCGGGTATTCTCTCGTCCACCCGCTTCTTGAAGTTGAAGAGAGCCTCTGCCACGGCGGAGTTGAGCGCAATCATGGCCGATGCACAGTTGGCCTCGCTTCCCACCGCCCTGAACTCGAAGCGGTTTCCAGTGAAAGCGAAAGGCGAAGTCCTGTTTCGGTCGGTATTGTCGATGAGCAGTTCAGGTATTTCGGGTATGTCCATCTTCATTCCCTGCTTTCCGTCCATGGAGAAGATGTCGTCCTTGTCCGCCTTCTCTATGTGGTCGAGCATTTCGGTGAGTTGCTTTCCGAGGAATGAAGAGACGATGGCAGGGGGAGCCTCGTTGGCACCCAGACGATGCGCGTTGGTTGCCGACATGATGCTGGCCTTGAGCAGTCCGTTGTGCTTATAGACACCCATGAGCGTCTCCACGATGAAGGTTGCGAAGCGCAGGTTCTGCACCGGTGTCTTTCCCGGCGCATGCAGCAGCGTTCCGTTGTCAGTTGACAAACTCCAGTTGTTGTGTTTGCCCGAACCGTTGATTCCCGCAAAAGGTTTTTCGTGCAGCAACACCCTGAAACTGTGTTTCCTTGCCACCTTTTTCATGAGCGACATGAGAAGCATATTGTGGTCAACGGCAAGGTTGGTGTCCTCGAACACGGGTGCAAGTTCAAACTGGTTGGGCGCCACCTCGTTGTGCCTCGTCTTGCAAGGTATTCCCAACTCCAACGCCTGAATTTCCAAATCTCGCATAAACGCAGCCACCCTCTCTGGTATCGATCCGAAGTAGTGGTCGTCCATCTGCTGGTTCTTCGCACTGTCATGTCCCATGAGCGTCCTACCCGTGAGCAACAGGTCTGGCCTGGCGGCGTACAGTCCTTCGTCCACGAGGAAATATTCCTGCTCCCATCCGAGGTTTGAAGTCACTTTCTTCACCTCCGGGTCGAAATAGTGGCACACCTCCGTAGCGGCGACGTTGACGGCCTTTAGCGCCCTGAGTAGCGGAGCTTTGTAGTCGAGAGCCTCGCCGCTGTATGAAATGAAGATGGTAGGAATGCAGAGGGTGTCGTCGATGATGAACACTGGCGACGTTGGGTCCCATGCCGAGTATCCCCTTGCCTCGAAAGTGGAGCGTATTCCTCCGCTTGGGAAAGACGATGCATCAGGCTCCTGCTGTGCGAGCAGTTTTCCACTGAACTCCTCAATCATTCCTCCCTTTCCGTCATGCTCGATGAAAGAGTCATGCTTTTCTGCCGTTCCCTCTGTGAGCGGTTGGAACCAGTGGGTGTAGTGCGTCACACCCTGTTCCTTGGCCCACTGCATCATGCCGGCAGCGACATGGTCGGCCATGTGCCTGTCGAGCCTTGCTCCGTTGTCCATCACATCAATCATCTGCTCATAAACATCCTTTGGCAGATACTTGTACATTTTCTCTCTGTTGAAGACCTTCTTGCCGAAATATTCACACGGTCTCCCACTTGGTGCTTCTACGTCGAGAGGCTTCTTCTTGAAAGCCTCACCTACAACTTGAAATCTTAATGCTTCCATAATTAAGTAGTGATTTGTTAATGTTGTTTTGTCCAATTGTCAATTCTCATCAGTGCCTCCTCTGTCGTTTCGTGGCTGCCGAAAGCAGTGAAGCGCACATACCCCTCTCCCGACGGCCCGAAGCCGACGCCCGGTGTGCATACCACGTTTGCACCGTACAGCAATTGCTCGAAGAACTGCCAAGAACCCAAACCATGGGGTGTTTTCATCCAGATGTATGGTGCGTTCTCCCCTCCGTATGCCTCATAGCCCAATTTCCTCAGCGTTTGCAGCATCTTTTGGGCGTTTTGCATGTAGTAGTCGATGGTTTGCTTCACTTGTGCTTTACCCTCTTCGGTGTAGGTGGCCTCCGCCGCCCTTTGGGAGATGTAGCTCGCCCCATTGAACTTGGTGCACTGTCTTCTGTTCCATAGTTTGTTGACCGAAATGCGCTCCCCCTCAAAGTTGGCCAAAGTCAAGTCTTTTGGCACGATGGTGTATCCACATCTGATGCCGGTGAATCCTGCGGTTTTGGAAAAGCTTCTAAACTCCACGGCGCATTTTCTGGCTCCTCTTATTTCGTAGATGCTGTGCGGTATCTCCGGGTCTTGTATGTAAGCCTGATAGGCGGCGTCAAACATGATGAGCGCGTCGTTTTTCAGCGCATAGTTGACCCACTTTCTCAATTCCTGTTTGGTGACGACCGTCCCTGTGGGGTTGTTGGGATAACACAGGTAGATGACATCCATGTGTCGGTTTTTCGGAATTTCCGGAATGAAGCCATTCTCCGCCGTGCAAGGCATGTACACCACGTTGGACCATCTCCCATTGTCGAAAGTCCCGCACCTTCCAATCATCACGTTTGAGTCGATGTAAACGGGGTAGATGGGGTCTGTCACTCCGATGAAGTTGTCCCAGTGTAGGATTTCCTGGAAGTTGCCCGTGTCGGACTTTGCTCCGTCGTTGATGAACACTTCGTCGATGTCGAGGTGTATTCCTCTTGCGAGGAAATCGTTTTTGAGTATGGCCTCCTTGAGGAAGTCATACCCCTGTTCGGGTCCGTATCCATGGAATCCAGTCGCTGTTGCCATCTCGTCGGCAGCCCTGTGCATGGCCTCTATGACAGCGGGACAAAGCGGTTGTGTGACATCCCCGATGCCGAGAGAGACGATGTTGTCCTTTGGATGCGTCACCTTGAATGCATTCACCTTCTTTGCGATGTCAGCGAAGAGGTAGTTGTTCTGCAAGTTGAGGAAATGTATGTTTACTAATGCCATAATGCAAAATATTATAGGTTGCCGTTTTCCTTGATGTCTTCCGTCTCGATGCAGCCATCGAAGACGAAGTTAGCCGTTCCTGTCATATAGACGTGGTTGGGTGTTGTCTTGTCCGAGCTGCACCGATTGATGGGTAGCTCGTCGTTCAAAGCCCAGTCGATGAAAAGTTCTCCCCCGTCCATGACGATGCGTGCCTTCCTGTTGGAGCGTCCTGTGGTGGCGGCAGCCACAGCCGTTGCGCATGCTCCCGTTCCGCATGCGAGTGTGATGCCGCTTCCCCTCTCCCAAACACGTGTTCGAATGCTCCCGTCGCTCTCTACATGGGCAAACTCGATGTTGCATCGTTGCGGGAAAGCGGGATGCCTTTCCAGTTGCGCCCCAATGCGTTCCACCTGGTCCACATCATCTGTAAAGATGACATAATGAGGATTGCCCATTGAGACGAAAGTTCCTTGACCCGGGTCGAGCGAGGGAATGAACAACTTTTCATCCTCAAGCATCGGACTGAGCATGTCGACGGTGACGCTTTCCACGACCTCGTTTTCCACCTGCAGCCACAATGTCTTCACCCCCGACCTTGTGAGCAATTTGATCTTCTTCTTGTTGGTCAGTTGTCGTTCAAAAAGATATTTGGCGATACACCTGCTTGCATTTCCGCACATCATAGCCTCAGAGCCGTCAGCGTTGAAGATGCGCATGGAGAAGTCCGCCTCCGGCACGGGACTTTTACCAATAAGCACGAGGCCGTCCGCCCCCACCCCTTTGTGCCTGTCGCTCCATCTGACGGCGGCCATCGAGGGGTTGGGCACGTCGTTCAGCATGGTGTTGACATAGATGTAGTCGTTTCCGCATCCATGCATTTTGGTGAAGGGTGTCGTTTTCATTTCGTTTTCAAATATTTGTTCACATTGAGTGCTATTTGCCTTCCACTTGCCATGGCCCTTACCACCAATGAAGCACCGTTGGCTGCATCACCGCAAATGAAGATGTTCTCGGGATACTGGGGATGCTCCGGCTTGAGGAATCCCATGGCCAGCAGCACCATTTGAACTTTCAACACCTCCGGCTTTCCCTTCTCCACCATGAGCGGCCTTCCACCTTGTGGGTTTGGCTGCCAATCTATTTCCTGCACCTTGACACCTGTGAGCTTTCCGTTCTCACCTAAGAATTCCAAGGTGTTGATGTTCCACCTCCTTGTGCATCCCTCCTCGTGGCTGCTGGTTGTCTTGAGCGTTCTTGGGAAATTAGGCCAAGGGTTCTGAGGGTCATCGTTTCCTTCGACGGGTTTGGGCATGATTTCTATCTGCGTGACGCTCTTGCATCCTTGCCGGTGTGCAGTTCCTATGCAGTCGCTGCCGGTGTCTCCACCTCCTATGACCAACACGTCCTTTCCTTTGGCAGTGATTCTTTCCTCTTTGGCGAACTCCATTCCAGAAAGCACCCTGTTTTGCTGACTGAGCAGTTCCAGTGCGAAGTGCACGCCTCGGAGTTCCCTTCCAGGAACGCGCAGGTCGCGAGCAGTGGGCGTACCCGTTGCCACCACGACGGCATCGAACTGTTTGGCGAGTTTCGTTGTCAAATCATCATCATTCATCTCCTCTCCGTACTTGAAGACGATGCCTTCCTTCTCCATTAAGTCGATGCGCCGGTCAACAATAGCCTTGTTGAGTTTGAAGTTGGGTATGCCATATCTTAGTAGCCCACCGGCGGCCTCGTTCTTCTCGAAAACGGTGACGGTGAAACCCATCTGGTTGAGCGCGTCGGCGCAAGCAAGTCCGGCAGGTCCAGCTCCCACGACAGCCACGCACTTGTCATTGCGTACAGGCACTCGTGGCTTGATGTATCCCTCCCTGAAAGCCGCCTCAATGATAGCACACTCATCTCCCCTATTGGTTGTAGGCTCGTGGTTGAATCTGTTGAGCACGCAAGCCTTTTCGCACAATGCGGGGCAGATGCGCCCTGTGAACTCAGGGAACGGGTTGGTGCTTGCCAACAGTCGGAACGCCAGTTCCCAGTCGCCTTTGTAGAGAGCGTCGTTCCATTCAGGGGCTTTGTTTCCCAAGGGGCATGCCCAGTGGCAGAATGGCACGCCGCAGTCCATGCACCTCGATGCCTGCTCTCGCCTTTGGCGTGTGTTGAGAGTCTGCTCCACCTCTCCAAAATCGTGAATGCGGTCGTGCAAGGGGCGGTATCCAGCCTCCTGCCGGTGTATTTCCAAGAATGCTTTAGGATTTCCCATTGTCTTTCAATTTTTTAATTACTAATAGTCACGCTGCATGTCGGCAATCTTCTGACGGAGTTTTTTCATCTGCTCCTCTTGCAAGACACGTTTGTACTCGATAGGCACCACCTGAATGAAGTCGTCCACGTATCGATGCCATTGGTCAAGCATCCTTCCCGCAAGCGCCGATCCTGTGTGGAGGTAGTGCTGTCGTATGAGTTCCAAAAGTTCCTTTCGTGAGCCGCTGTCCTCTACAAGTCCGAGTTCCACCATGTCCATGTTGCAGAAATAGTCGAAGTTGTGTTTGGGGTCATAGACGTAAGCCAGACCTCCCGACATACCTGCGGCAAAGTTGCGCCCGGTACTACCCAAGACGACCACCCGTCCTCCTGTCATGTACTCGCAGCAATGGTCTCCCGCTCCCTCGATGACGGCAATGGCACCGCTGTTGCGTACGGCGAAGCGCTCGCCCACCATTCCGTTGACATACAATTCTCCCGATGTGGCTCCGTAAAGCCCCGTGTTTCCAGCGATGATATTCTCCTCTGCATGGAAGAACTCCCCGGTGCGTGTTGGCGGCAGTATGCTGATGCGCCCTCCTGCCAATCCCTTGCCAAAATAGTCGTTACACTCTCCTTCGAGTCTGAGGTTGAGTCCCTTGACAGCGAAAACTCCGAATGACTGCCCGGCAGCTCCTTTGAACTTGATGTTGATGGTGTCTTCCGGCAGGCCCTCTTCACCGTATTTCCTTGCGATGATGCCAGAGAGCATGGTGGTGACGGCCCGGTCGGTGTTTCTGATGGCATAGTCGAGGTTGACCTCATGTCGTTGTTCGATGGCCATTTGGGCGGCACGAATGATTTCCTCGTCCTTCACGCCTTCCACCTTTGTGAACGCCCCTCTATCCCAGTAAAGATTGTTGTCTGTTGTGGGTTTGTGCAACAACCTTGCGAAGTCTATAGTTCTCCATTTTTGCATGGCATCACCGAGGCTTTCGTCGATGGTTCCGTTGTTCTCCCCGGGCATCGCGACCTCTATGAGTTCCGTGTGTCCGATGATGTCCTTTAGGCTGTGCATGCCCATCTCAGCGAGATATTCCCTTACCTGCATGGCGAGGAACTCAAAGAAGTTGATGACGTATTGCGACTTTCCCTGGAAATGCTTTCTCAACTCCGGGTTCTGTGTAGCCACGCCCATGGGGCATGTGTTCGTGTTGCACTTTCTCATCATCACGCATCCAAGCACGATGAGCGGCAGCGTACCAAAAGCGAACTCGTCCGCTCCGAGCATGGCCATCACGACAACATCCTTTGCCGTCTTCAGTTGTCCATCGGTCTGCAACCTCACTTGGTTTCTCAAGCCGTTGATGACGAGAGTCTGCTGCGTCTCTGCCAGTCCTATTTCCGGCGAGATGCCCGCGAAACGCATAGACGATGCCGGCGACGCGCCAGTGCCTCCCTCCGCCCCGCTGATGACGATGAGGTCAGCCTTTGCCTTGGCCACTCCTGCCGCAATGGTTCCCACTCCGCTTTCAGCGACGAGTTTCACACTGACGGCAGCATGAGGGTTGATGTTCTTGAGGTCGAAGATGAGCTGCGCCAGATCCTCAATGCTGTAGATGTCGTGGTGTGGCGGTGGGGAGATGAGCGAGATGCCCGGAATGGCGTTTCTTGTCTTGGCAATGATGTCGTTGACCTTGAAGCCCGGCAACTGTCCTCCTTCACCCGGCTTGGCACCCTGTGCCACCTTGATTTGTATCTCCTCTGCGTTGACCAAGTATTCAGCAGTCACTCCGAAACGTCCGCTTGCGATTTGCTTTGTCTTGCTGCTCAAGCTCACGCCATCCACTTCGGTATGGTACCGTGCGTTGTCCTCGCCTCCCTCTCCGGTGTTGCTTCGTGTGCCAAGCTTGTTCATGGCCAATGCCAATGCCTCGTGCGCCTCAATGCTCAGAGCACCGAAGGACATGGCTCCTGTAACAAAATGCCTGACGATGCTTTCCACTGGCTCCACCTCGTCGATGGGTGTAGGCTTGTCGGCCTTCTTCCATCTGAAGAAGTCGCGCAGGAAGATGGGTTTCTGCTTGTTGTCAACAGCCTTGGCCCACTGTTTGTATTTCTCGTAGTTGCCCGTGCGTGTGGCAAGTTGCAAGTTGGCGATGGTCTCCGGATCCCATGCGTGGAGTATTCCGTCTCTTCTCCAAGCAAACTGCCCGTTGTTTGGCAGGAACTCCCGACCTTCCTCACTGCATGCGCAACTCATTTGTTGCAAGCGTATGGCATCCCTTGCTATCTCTTTAAGTCCTACGCCTCCGATGGTGCTCACCTCTGTTCCGAAATACTGCCTGAGCAGGTTTTCGTCCAGTCCGATGCTCTCGAAGATTTTCGCTCCCCTGTATGAGCGTATGGTGGAGATTCCCATCTTGCTCATGACTTTCTTCAGTCCTTTGTCCACCGCCTTGATGTAGTTAGCCTCCGCCGTGGCATATTCTTCCTGGATTTTGTGCCGTTTGACAAGGTCGTCGAGCACGGCGAAAGTCAAGTAAGGGCAGATGGCACTGGCGCCATATCCCAAGAGCAGTGCAGCATGCATCACCTCGCGTATTTCCCCGCTCTCCACGATGAGCGCCGTTTGTACGCGTTTTCCCACGTTGATGAGATGATGATGAACGGCAGAGACAGCGAGCAGCGACGGTATGAATGCCATGCTTCCCTCTCCTTTTCCGATGTTGTTGGTGTCCATCTTGTCGGTGAGGATGACGTAGTTGTACCCGTCGTCAACGGCTTCCTCTGCGTCCTTGCATAGTTTTTCGAGCGCTTTCCTCAAATCCTCTCCCGCAAGAGTTCCATCATTCCCACCAGGCATTTGCCCCATGCCCTTGGTGATGGAGAAAGACATGGTGAGTTTGCGTGTCTTGAATCCCTTGTATCTAATGTTGCACAAGATGTCGAGCTGTGCATTGGTAAGCACGGGTTGCGGCAGCCTCACCATCTTGCAGTTGGAAGCATCCGGCGTGAGGATGCTGGTGCCCACGGCACCGATGTATTCAGTGAGCGACATGACCAACTCCTCCCTGATGGGGTCAATGGCGGGGTTGGTGACTTGTGCGAACTGCTGTCTGAAATAGTTGAACAATATTTGCGGTTTGTCGCTGATGACGGCTAACGGCGTGTCGTTTCCCATCGCCGCCACCGGTTCCTGTGCGGTAGTGGCCATGGGGATGATGGTCTTGTCGATATCCTCTTGTCCAAATCCGAAACAGACCAATTTTCGTTGAAGGTCGTCCACGGAGTTGTTCACATGCCTTCCGCTCTTCAGTTTCTCGAGCTGTATGCGGTTGGTGGACAGCCACTCACGGTAGGGATGCGCCTTGGCCAGTTGCTCCTTGATTTCCCCGTCATAATAAATCTTTCCCTCCTGCGTGTCGATGAGGAGTATTTTTCCTGGCTGCAACCTGCCCTTGCTCACCACGTCGGCCGGTTCGAAGTCCATGACACCGACCTCGCTTGCCACGACCACCATTCCCTGCTTGGTGATAGTGTATCTGCTTGGGCGCAGGCCGTTTCTGTCAAGCATACCCCCTGCAAACCTTCCGTCGCTAAAGAGCAGTGCTGCCGGTCCGTCCCACGGCTCCATCAAGATGGAGTGATACTCATAGAATGCCTTGAGGTCGTCGCTGATGGGATTTTTGTCGTTGAAACTTTCCGGCACGAGTATGGCCATGGCCTGTGGCAGCGACAGTCCGCTCATGATGAGAAACTCGAACACATTGTCGAGACTTGCCGAATCGCTCATCCCCTCCTGCACGATGGGTCTCAAAGGTTTGATGTTTCCGAGAGCCTCGCTGCTGAGCACGCTCTCCCTCGCCTTCATCCAACCTCTGTTGCCCCTGATGGTGTTGATTTCCCCATTGTGGGCCAACAACCGGAAGGGCTGTGCCAGTTTCCACTTGGGGAAGGTGTTGGTGGAGAAGCGTGAATGCACCAATGCGAGACCGCTGGTGAAATACGGGTTCGACAAGTCGGGGAAATACCTTCTCAGTTGTGCGCTGGTCAGCATCCCCTTGTAAACAATGTTCTTGCTGTTGAGCGAACAGATGTAGAAATCCTCGTCGTCGATGCGGTTTTCAATCTTTTTCCTTACCTTATATAATATTCTGTCGAAATTCTCCCTCAGTTCCTCACTCACTCCCGTGACAAACAGCTGTTTGATGTCAGGCTCCACCTCTTTAGCGGCATCTCCCAGCACTTCCGGACAGGTAGGCACGGCCCTCAGGTGCATCAACTGCAATCCCTCCCGTTCGATTTCCTCTATCATCACGCTTAGGATCTCCTGCTGTCTTTCCCCTCGGGGCAGGAAGACGAGACCGGTTCCGTATCTGCCTTTCTCCGGCACGGGTATTCCCTGCAAGAGAATGAATTCATGAGGAATTTGCACCATGATGCCTGCTCCGTCACCTGTCTTGTCCTTTGTTTCCGCTCCTCGATGCTCCATGTTTTCCAGCACCTTCAGGGCGTTTTCAACCAGTTCATGGCTCTTTCCACCATGAATGTTGACCACCATGCCCACTCCGCAAGCATCATGCTCATAAGCTTCTTGGTAAAGTCCTCCCTGGTTGTTTTGAAAATTACATTTCGTCATATTATCCTTACTTTGACTTATCACAATGTTTGAATTTCGGTGCAAAGTTATGACATATTGACAACATTCCAAAAGAAATCCCTTCTTTTTTGAAATAGAAAATCACCCCAACTTACTTTTTGTCATCATCCGCCTTGATTTTAACACAAGGTGTCATCAAAATGGCGCAAAGAACATCAAAATGATTACAAAATGTCAAAGATATTAAATTTTTAGATACAATTAGATAGTATTTTTGCAGATAATCTGTCATAATGTACTACCTTTGCACGCGGATTAAAACAGTATGTTAATTTAATAAGTAAGTATTATTATGAAGGTAAAAAGACGTTGGATAATCCTGATGGCTGCGATGACCATTATCGCGTTGTCGGGATTGCTGGTTTCTGAGCCGTCGTTTACTTGCGACTGGGACAAGATTTCATCTGCGGATGTTGCCTGGCTGATAACGGCGACTATTTTTGTGTTGATGATGACCCCCGGTCTGTCTTTCTTCTATGGCGGCATGGTTGGTGCGAAGAACGTGATAAGCACGATGCTCCAGTCCTTCATAGCAATGGGATTGATTTCCGTGCTATGGGTGGTTGTCGGCTTCTCCTTGTGCTTTGGCGACGACATCAACGGCGTGATAGGCAATCCTATGACATTCCCGATGTTTCGCCATGTTGGTGCGGCAGTCTATACCACCCCGTCCGGCAACATCTTGGGCGGTCCGACCATTCCTTTGGCCTTGTTCGCCCTGTTCCAGATGAAATTTGCCATCATCACCCCCTCGCTCATCACGGGGTCGTTTGCAGAGCGTGTCAGGTTCTCCGCCTACATGTTTTTCATGATGTTCTTCTTCTTTTTCATCTACTGCCCCTTGGCCCACATGACATGGCATCCCGAAGGCCTGTTCATGCGTTGGGGTGTGGTGGACTTCGCCGGCGGCATCGTGGTCCATGCCTCCTCAGGCATAGCCGCCCTTGCCGGCGCCATCTTTCTCGGTCGTCGAAGCACGGAGAAGAGCGAGCCAGCCAACATCCCCTTCGTTTTGTTGGGTGCCGCCCTGCTTTGGTTGGGGTGGTTCGGCTTCAACGCCGGTTCTTCACTCCATGCCGACGGTCAGGCCGTGAAAGCCTTCCTGAACACCAACACAGCCTCAGCCACGGCCATGATGACATGGATATTCTTCGACTGCCTCAGAGGTCGCAAACCCTCGGCCATGGGAGCAGCGGTAGGTTGCGTGGTAGGTTTGGTGGCCATCACTCCGTCGGCCGGCTATGTCACCGTCGGCCAGAGCATCTTCATCGCTTTCGTCATCACGCTCATCTGCAACGTGGCGGTCTATTGGCGTTCACGCAGCAGCATCGATGACGCACTCGACGTGTTCCCCACTCACGGCACGGGTGGCATCTTCGGCACGGTGCTTACCGGCATTTTCATCCAGGAAGGCCTCATTGCCGGCACATGGGACGGCTTTGTGATATTCCTCTACCACCTGCTGGCCATCGTCATCGTGTTTGCCTATACCTTCGCCATGAGCTGGGTGGGCTACAAGGTCATCGACAAACTCATCCCCATGCGCGTCTCCACCTATAGTGAAAAGGTAGGCCTCGACTTTTCCCAGCACGACGAGCATTACGGTCTGGCCCATATCGGTGAGCGCGAGTTGGCAGAGTACGAGGAACACCTCAGGGAGAAGAACAGATAAGCCATGGACACCAGATACATATTCATCACGGGCGGCGTGGTCTCCTCCTTGGGCAAGGGCATCATCTCCTCATCCATAGGCAAGTTGCTTCAAGCACGTGGCTACAAGATTACCATACAGAAATTCGACCCGTACATCAACATCGACCCCGGCACGCTCAATCCCTACGAGCATGGCGAGTGCTATGTGACGGCGGACGGCATGGAGACCGATTTAGACCTTGGCCACTACGAGCGTTTCACGGGCATCGAAACAACGTGCGACAACAGCGTCACTACGGGTCGCATCTACCTCAGCGTCATCGAGCGCGAGCGTCGTGGCGACTACTTGGGCAAGACCATCCAGGTGGTGCCACACATCACCGACGAGATCAAGCGCAGGATACTCCTCAACGCCACGAAACAGGATTTGGACTTCGTCATCACCGAAATAGGCGGCACCATCGGCGACATTGAGAGCCAGCCATTCTTGGAGGCCATCAGGCAATTGCGCTGGCAACTGGGTCGTAATGCCGTGTGTGTCCACCTGACGTATGTGCCATATTTGAAAGCTGCTGATGAATTGAAGACCAAACCCACGCAGCACTCCGTAAAGGAATTGCAAGGCTTGGGCATCCAACCCGACATTCTCGTGCTCCGCACGGAACGCCACCTCGACGACGCCATGCGTCTGAAGGTGGCTTCTTTCTGTAATGTTGACCTGGAATGCGTGGTGCAAAGCGAGGACATGCCGAGCATCTACGAGGTGCCGGTGAGCATGCAAGAGCAGGGCGTTGATGCCGCCATCCTGCGAAAGTTTGGCATTCCCGTGGGTGAAAGACCCGCCATGAAGCCATGGCACGTTTTTTTGGACAAGCAGCGCCATGCCAGTCGTGAGATACCCATCGGCTTGGTGGGCAAGTACGACCTACAGGATGCTTACAAGAGCATCCGCGAGAGTCTGAACCTGGCAGGCATCTATAACGATGTGAAGACCACGCTGCACTTCATCAACAGCGAGGACATCACCTCCAAAAATGTGTGCGAAAAGCTGGAAGGGATGAAAGGAGTGCTTATCTGTCCAGGGTTCGGCCAACGTGGTATCGAGGGAAAAATCATTGCTGCCGAATACTGTCGCACCCATGACCTGCCCACCTTCGGCATCTGTCTCGGCATGCAGATGATGGTCGTTGAGTTTGCACGGAACATTCTGGGCTACAAAGATGCCAACAGCAGTGAGATGGACAGCACGACAAAGCACAACGTCATCGACCTGATGGAGGAGCAGAAGTCCGTCACACAGATGGGCGGCACGATGCGGTTGGGAGCCTATGACTGCCAACTGGTGGAAGGCAGCCATGCCTTTGAAGCCTACGGTGGCGAGAAGCATATCAAGGAGCGTCATCGTCACCGATATGAGTTCAACAACCAGTATCAGTTGGAGTTTGAGGCTGCGGGAATGCGATGCGTAGGTGTCAACCCTGCCGCCAACTTGGTGGAGATTGTGGAAATACCCGACAAGCGGTGGTACATCGGCACCCAGTTCCATCCTGAATATTCCTCCAGCGTGCTGCACCCACACCCCTTGTTCATGTCATTCATAAAAGCCTGCATCGATGGAACCACTGAAGCATGAGTGCGGTGTGGCGATGATTCGCCTGTTGAAGCCCTTGTCATACTACGAGCAGAAATACGGCACTTGGCGCTATGGGTTGGACAAGCTTTACCTGATGATGGAGAAGCAGCACAACCGTGGTCAGGAGGGTGCCGGCGTGGCATGCGTCAACCTTGACGCCCCTGCCGGTGAAGAATACATGTTTCGCGAGAGGTCGGAGGGCAAGGATGCCATCACGGAAGTATTCAGTCGTATCGACACCTCTTTTGCCGGAAACCTCTATATGGGTCACCTCCGCTATTCCACCACGGGGAAGAGAGGCCTGCAATACGTCCACCCCTTTCTGCGCCGCAACAACTGGCGAGCGAAGAACCTCTGCTTGTGCGGCAATTTCAACATGACCAACATCGACGAGGTATTCCACTTGCTGACCTCACAGGGACAGTCGCCACGAATCCTCGGAGACTCGTACATCACACTCGAACTGATGGGTCATCGCCTGGACCGCGAGGTGGAACGCCTCTACCATGAGGCACGCGAGAAAGGTTTGGAAGGAATCCAAATCACCAACTATATAGACACCCACGTGGAGATGGGGAATGTGCTGAGAAGCACCATGCCTCACTTCGACGGCGGCTATGTGATGTGCGGCCTGACGGGCTCAGGGGAGATGTTCGCCATGCGCGACCCGTGGGGCATCCGCCCTGCATTCTGGTATCAAGACGACGAGTTGGTGGTGGTGGCCAGCGAGCGCCCCGTGCTTCAAACCACCTTCGACCTTCCCACCGAGGCCATCGTGGAGTTGCAGCCCGGACAGTCGTTGATTGTCCGCAAGAGTGGCGAGGTTCACTTGCAACAAATCCTCCCCGCCGCGAAGACTTCATCCTGCTCCTTTGAACGCATCTATTTCAGCCGCGGTTCCGACCAAAGCATCTACCAAGAGCGCAAGCGTTTAGGCGAGCAACTCACTCCTGCCATCATGGCAGCCATCGGAGGCGATGTGGCCCACACGGTGTTCTCTTACATTCCCAACACCGCCGAGGTGGCGTTCTACGGCATGACCGACGGTGTCCGCCGCCTCAACCACGAAGTTCGCATAGAAAAGGTGGTGTGGAAGGACATCAAACTCCGCACGTTCATCGTCGAGGGTCCGGAGCGCAACGACCTGGCCGCCCATGTGTATGACATCACATATGGTTCGCTTGTCCCTTACGAGGACAATCTCGTCATCATCGACGACAGCATTGTTCGTGGCACCACTCTCAAAGAGAGCATCTTCAAAATACTCGACCGCCTCCATCCGAAAAAAATCGTGATGGTGTCGAGTTCTCCACAGATACGCTATCCCGACTACTATGGCATTGACATGGCCCACCTTGAGGAACTTTGCGCCTTTCGTGCCGCCATGGCCTTGGTCAAGGAGCGCGGCATGCACAAGCTCATCTCCGACATCTACCATGCTTGCAAAACCAAGCCTTTGGCGGCCAACCACGTAAGGAAAATCTACGCCCCCTTCACCGTTGAAGAGCTCAACTGCAATATCGTAGAGATGCTTCGCCCCAAGGGGATGCAAGCCTCCGTTTCCTTGGTCTTTCAAAGCATCGAAGGTCTTCACAAGGCTTGTCCTGGTTATGCCGGCGACTGGTATTTCACGGGTCATTACCCCACTCCCGGCGGCATCAGGATGGTGAACCATGCGTTTGTCAGTTATGTAGAGGAAACCCTAAAAATGCAATTGTAATTATGAAGAGACAAGCAAGTTTGGTGCTCGAGGACGGCACGGCATTTTACGGTTGGTCGTTTGGCGCGGAGCGATGGACGACGGGCGAGGTGGTGTTCAACACCGCCATGACAGGCTACCCGGAGAGTCTGACCGACCCGAGCTACGCCGGACAGATGTTGGTGATGACCTATCCCTTGGTGGGCAACTACGGTGTGCCCAGTACCGGGATGTCAGACAACGGCCTGCCCCTTTTCATGGAGAGCGAGCGCATCCATGTGAAAGCCCTGATAGTGGCCGACTACAGCGAGACCTATTCGCACTGGAACGCCCAAGAGTCGTTGGACGCCTGGATGAAGCGGGAGGGTGTGCCAGGCCTGACAGGCGTGGACACCCGTCGTCTCACCAAGCTGCTCAGGGAGCGTGGTGTGATGAGAGGGCGGCTCACCCCCTCCATGGAGATGGAGGATGGCGACAATGCCGAAGACTATGGCAGTGTCAACTGGGTGGAAAAGGTGAGTTGCAAGGAAGTAGTCACCTATCAGCCGTCGGCAAGCAAGCGTCACCGTGTGGTGCTTGTGGACTGCGGTGTGAAAGCCAACATCATCCGGTGCTTGTTGAAAAGGGGCATGGAGGTGGTGCGTGTGCCATGGGACTATGACTTCAACCAGATGGACTTCGACGGTCTCTTCCTTGCCAACGGCCCCGGCGACCCGGAGCGTTGCGAGGCGACGGTGGCTCATATCCGCCAGTTCATCCATCAAGACAGGGTGAGGCCGTGCATGGGCATCTGCCTTGGCAACCAGTTGTTGGCCCGGGCGGCCGGTGCCAAGACCTACAAGTTGAAATATGGCCACCGGTCACACAACCAGCCAGTGCAACGTGTGGGCTCCACCCAATGTTTCATCACCTCGCAGAACCACGGCTATGCAGTGGATGCCGACACGCTACCAGCGGATTGGTCGCCGCTGTTTGTCAACAT
Organism: Prevotella sp.; assembly: GCA_017619755.1. Lineage (GTDB taxonomy): Bacteria > Bacteroidota > Bacteroidia > Bacteroidales > Bacteroidaceae > Prevotella. Next base: position 815 of record JAFZRU010000050.1, on the reverse strand, counting down.
GAACGACGGCTCCAACGAAGGCATCCGCCACAAGGAGCGGCCATGGATGTCTGCACAATTTCACCCCGAGGCCTGCAGCGGCCCCGTGGACACTGAATTCCTGTTTGATGAGTTTGTAAACATGCTAAGATGAAGAAGATAAAAAAAGTGCTGCTGTTGGGCAGCGGAGCCCTGAAGATAGGCCAGGCGGGCGAGTTTGACTATAGCGGTGCACAAGCCCTCAAGGCATTGAAGGAAGAGGGGATGGAGACAGTGCTCATCAACCCCAACATCGCCACGGTTCAGACCTCGGAAGGGGTAGCAGACACGGTATATTTCCAACCAGTGCAAGCCGACTTCGTGGAGCGCATCATTGAAAAGGAACGCCCCGACGGCATCCTGTTGTCGTTTGGCGGACAAACAGCACTCAACTGCGGTGTGGAACTCCATCGTCGCGGTGTGTTGGAAAAGTTTGGTGTCGAGGTACTTGGCACTCCCATCCAAGCCATCATCGACACAGAGGACCGCGACCTTTTCGTGCGCCGCCTCGACGAGATTGGCGTGAAGACCATCAAGAGCGAGGCCTGCTCCTCGCTCGCCGAGGTGAAGAGCGCCGCCGCCCTGCTCGGCTACCCGCTGATCCTCCGTGCCGCCTACGCCCTTGGCGGCCTTGGTTCGGGTTTCTGCGACAATGAAGAGGAACTCCTCGTTCGTGCCGAAGAGGCCTTCTCCTTCTCGCCGCAGGTGTTGGTGGAGAAGTCGCTCAGGGGATGGAAAGAGATAGAATACGAGGTGGTGCGCGACCGCTACGACAACTGCATCACCGTGTGCAACAT
>JAFZRU010000049.1 GCA_017619755.1 Prevotella sp. | reverse complement strand
GCCCTCAAGCCGGCACTCGCAAGGGGTGAACTCAGGGCCATCGGCGCCACCACACTCAACGAATACCAGAAATATTTCGAGAAGGACAAGGCATTGGAGAGGCGCTTCCAAACCGTCATGGTGGACGAGCCGGACGAGATGAGCGCCATCAGCATCCTCAGAGGTCTCAAGGAGCGCTACGAGAACCACCACAAAGTGAGAATACAGGACGACGCCTGCATCGCCGCCGTCAAACTCTCCGAAAGGTACATCAGCGAGCGCTTCCTCCCCGACAAGGCCATCGACCTCATGGACGAGGCGGCAGCGAAACTGAGAATGGAGCGCGACTCCGTGCCGGAGGAACTGGACGAAATATCCAGAAAACTCGCACAACTCGAAATTGAGCGGGAGGCCATCAAAAGGGAGGACGACCAACCCAAACTGGAACAACTCGACAAGGAGATAGCAGACCTCAGAGAGCAAGAGAACTCCTTCAAGGCCAAATGGGAGGGCGAGAAGCAACTCGTCAACCGCATCCAGCAGGACAAGCAAATGATTGAGAACCTCAAGTTTGAGGCGGAAAGGGCCGAAAGAGAGGGCAACTACGGCAAGGTGGCGGAGATACGCTACGGCAAATTGCAGCAACTGGAAAGCGACATCGAACAGGTGAAGGCCCAACTCCACGAGGCCCAGGGCAACGACTCCTTGGTCAGGGAGGAGGTGACTGCCGACGACATTGCAGAGGTCGTCAGCCGATGGACCGGAATACCCGTCACAAGGATGATGCAAAGCGAAAAGGAGAAACTGCTCCACTTGGAGGAGGAACTGCACAAGCGCGTCATCGGACAGGACGAGGCCATCAAGGCCGTCAGCGACGCCGTCAGACGCTCAAGGGCGGGACTGCAAGACCCGAAGAGACCCATCGCCTCGTTCATCTTCATGGGCACCACGGGCGTGGGAAAGACCGAACTGGCAAAAGCTCTGGCCGAGTACCTCTTCAACGACGAGGGAATGATGACGCGCATCGACATGAGCGAATACATGGAAAAATACAGCGTTTCCAGACTCATCGGAGCACCTCCGGGATACGTGGGCTACGACGAGGGAGGACAACTCACCGAGGCTGTCAGAAGAAAGCCGTACTCCGTCGTGCTGTTCGACGAGATTGAAAAGGCGCACCCCGACGTCTTCAACATCCTCCTGCAGGTGCTCGATGACGGCAGGCTCACCGACAACAAGGGAAGAACGGCCAACTTTAAGAACACCATCATCATCATGACGTCCAACTTGGGCAGCCAGTTCATTCAAAGCCAGATGGAGCAACTCAACGACAGCAACCGCGAGAGGCTCATCGAACAGACCAAGGAACAAGTGATGGAGATGCTCAAGAAAACCATTAGGCCGGAATTCCTCAACCGCATCGACGAGACCATCATGTTCCTGCCGCTCACCAAGGAGGAAATCGCCGACGTCGTGAGATTGCAAATCAACGCCCTGAGCAACATGCTCAAGCAACAGGGCTTGCAACTGGAGGCCACTCCTCACGCCATTGAGTACCTCGCCAACGTGGGTTACGACCCGGAGTTTGGCGCCAGACCCGTCAAGAGGGCCATCCAGCACTACGTGCTCAACGAACTCTCCAAGCGCATACTCGCAGAGGAAGTGTCACGGGACAAGCCCATCATCATCGACGAGTTCGGACAAGGCCTCATCTTCAGAAACTAAACGCTGCATCTGCGGCTTTTCAAATCCACCCGCCCGCCTCCACAAGGAGACGGGCGGGTGCTTGTATTCAAAGCAAATTTGTTAATTAAAGTTATAAATCATAACTTTTTCACCCAAAACGCTTGCAGATTAAAATAAAATGCCTAAATTTGCAACGTGTTTTTCATAGTATTAGATTTAAGGTTAACAAAAGGTTGGAGTACAGCGGTACTCCATTTTTTTTGTACCCATAAAAATGAGAAATGTGCAGATGGATTTTGCCCAAAGATTTTGGGTCAGCGGATTTTCCCGGTTGGTGAAGTCGGCTAATAAAGGGCCAGCGGATTTTGTACAAAGACGGCCTGCAAGGCCAACGAGATACCAGCCCAGGGCAACGCCCTGGGTAAATGGTAAATGAAGGAGTAGATTGCGCCCTGAAAGGGCAAAAGCATTATGATATTATAGTGCTTTTGCCCTTTCAGGGCGTTAATTGGCTTACTCTCTTCCCCAGGGCGTTTGCCCTGGGCTGATTGCTTTTGGCCTTGCAGGCCGTTTTCAACCGTAGGTCATTTTTTTCGCTATGCCGTGGCTTTTGGCCTTGCAGGCCGTTTTCAACCGAACAGTACGTAAGAATGAGAGATGAAAGGCGGAAAATCACCATCCTGAGAAGAGGCTGGCAAGGAGGCCCTTGTTTTTCTTACGTGTGGCTTTTTTCTTTTTTCCGCCGAAACGGTTGTATATTTTCCATGCGAAGATGATGCCGTCGAACACTGATGCACCGGTGGTCATGACGTTGGCGAAACGATGGGAGGGAAGTTTGCTCTCCTCCTTGTGGAACAGCGTGTTCCAATGTGTCTTCATAGTGGTGTTCTCGCGCTGCAGCTCCTTTCGCAGGGCTTCCTTGCGAGCGCGTATGTCATCGAGAGACTTGTATGTTAGCAGAGGTTGGGTGGCCATGTGTCAGTTGTTGAGTAATAAGTCGGCAAGAAATCTCACCAAGGGCTTCTCTATCCATTGGCGACGCTTCAGCAGGAAGAGGACAAGCAATGCAAGGTAAATGCCAGCGACAAGAACAAAGGCCCACGGCATGCCGATGTACGCCCCCACCCCGTATGCGATGGCAAACGAGAGGTAGGTGAGCGTGAGCAAGGCGAGGAGAAGCACTAAGAAGGAGACGGTGGCTACGGTGAGCAGCTTCACCACCTTTTCTATAATGTCGAGCTTCACGTACTCCGACTGAACGCCGACATAGTGCTTGGTGGCCTCCACCAACTGGGCGATGGTCTCTATGTTCTTGTCGCTGGAAATCATGGGGAGGGATATTAATCAACAACCTCCGCTGCGGCGTCCTTGATGTCGTCCACCAAGTCCTCCATGTCCTCCTTCGAAACCTTTAGGTTGTGCTTCTTGCAGAAGTCGGAAACGGCATCGGAAATACGGGTGCGGGTGTCTGTTCCCTTGTCGGGAGCCATCAAGATACCCAAGGCGGCGCCGGCGATCGCACCGCCGATGAAAGCGCCAAAATAAGTGAGTTGCTTCATGATGAAAATTTTTTGTAGGTAATGAATGATTAAATGCTTCTTGACTGTTGACGGCATGCCGTCTTTTCGAAAGCAAATATAGTCATTCTTTCGATATGTGCCAAATTTTCCGCCTCATTTTTTGAAAAAATGTCTCTTTTTGCCCATTTAACAAACTTTATAGGGTTAATGTAACGTTTTTCCGCCGATTTTGCGTAATTTCGCACGTGAAATAGAATATCGTGTGACCATATCAATTTTTTATCAATAATTCTTTAAAGACATGAACAAATATCTGGTTATTTGTGCGGGGCTGAGCGTGGCCCTCGCATTCAGCAGTTGCAAATCCAAGGAAAGCATGTACAGGCAGGCTTACGACAAAGCAAAGGCTCAAGAGACAGCTGGCAACGACAACAATGACAACAACGACTACGACGACACCCCCGTTGTCACACCGTTTGTCGATACCCCTGTGACTGACAACTCAGGTTACCAAAACACGGAGAACGTTGCTGTCACCCAGGAGAACGTCACCGTCGTCAACGGCTCGGGCCTGAAGGCTTACAGCGTCGTGGTGGGCTCCTTCTCCGTCAAGGCAAACGCCGAGGGACTCGTCTCCAGACTCCGCTCCCAGGGATACGACGCACAGCTGGCCTACAACTCCGCCCGCAACATGTATCGCGTCGTCGCCACCACCTTCGCCGACAAGTCGAGTGCTGTGCAGAGCCGTTCAAGGCTCAGGAACCAGTTCCCCGACGCATGGCTGCTCTATTACGGCTATTGATGCTTCGTGAGTAGGATCCTATCCATAGACTACGGGAGGAAACGAACGGGAATAGCAGTCACCGACCCGCTGAAAATCATCGCCGGCGGGTTGGCGACTGTTTCTACATACCGTCTCCTCGACTTCCTCGGCGACTATTTCCAAAAGGAGGAGGTGGAATTGGTGGTGGTGGGGGAGCCCAAGCAGACCAACGGACAGCCAAGCGAGAACATGGCAAGGGTCAACACCTTCGTCCGGAATTTCAAGAAACGCTTCCCCGACATCCCCGTGACACTCTACGACGAGCGCTTCACCTCCACCCTCGCACACCGCGCCATGATTGACGGGGGACTGCGAAAGAAGGCAAGGCAGGACAAGGCGCTGGTGGATGAAATCAGCGCCACCATCATCCTCCAAAGCTACATGGAGGCAAGAAAATTCTGAACACAAAACCATCACAGCCAAATGATATTACCTATTTATATTTATGGGCAGGGCGTGCTTCGCAAGGAGGCACGCGACATACCCGAGGACTTCCCCGAACTCGAAGCGTTCATCAACGACATGTATGAGACGCTCGCCGCTTCAGAGGGCATCGGACTGGCCGCACCACAAGTGGGAAAGGACATACGAGTGGTGGTCATCGACCTCGACGTACTGGCAGAGGACTACCCGGAGTACAAGGGCTACCACAAGGCTTTCATCAACCCGCACATCCTGGAATACGACGACTCCGAGACCGACAGCATGGAAGAGGGCTGCCTCAGCCTGCCGGGCATCCACGAGAGGGTGACCAGACCCAAACGCATCCGTGTGAGATATGAGGACGAGAAGCGACTGGAGAACGAGGAATGGGTGGACGGATACCTCGCAAGGGTCATGCAACACGAGTTCGACCACCTCGACGGGAAGGTGTTCACCGACCGCATCTCACCCTTCAGAAAGACGATGATCAAGAGCAAGCTGAAGGCACTACTGCAAGGAAGATACCGCTGCGGATACCGCACCAAGGCTGCTGTCAAGTAGCCCACGCTTGAACCACTTCTCACATCAACGACATGGCGAGACGGTTGGTCATAGCACTCTTCTCACTACTGCCACTCACGGCGGCGGCGCAGTTCAATGTGGACAGGCTCGTCATGAGTGGCAGAAGTGCATTGTACTATGAAGACTACGTGCTCGCCATCCAACATTTCAACAGGGCCATCATGTCTAAGCCATACCTCTACGAACCATGGTTCTACAGAGGTGTGGCAAAATATTATCTCGACGACTTCGCCGGAGCCGAGAGCGACTGCTCCGAGGCCATCAAACTCAACCCATACATCACCGGCATCTATGAGTTGAGAGGGCTGTGCCGCATCAAGGTGAAAAAATACGAGGAAGCCATCACCGACTACGACAGGGCGCTCAAAGACGAACCGTCGGCTCAGAATTTCTGGGTGAACAGGATGCTGTGCCGCGTGGAACTGAAGGACTACGAACGGGCACAACTCGACTTGGACACCATCATACAGAAATGGAGCAACTTCGCCAGGGCATACTCCATCAAGGCCGGCATCTGCCTCATACAGAAGGACACCTTGGAGGCGGCCAAATGGCTCGACCACGTCAACCAACTCGACCCCTACGACTGGGAGGCATGGCTCACCAGGGCCAACATCAGCCTCTCAAGGAACCAGTGGCTCGATGCCGACGCACAACTCAGCGAGGTCATCCACCTCAAACCCAAAATGGTGGCTTGCTACCTCAACCGCGCCCTCGTCAGGCTGAACATCAACAACCTACGAGGGGCCATGGCCGACTATGACAAGACCATAGAACTGGACCCCGACAACTTCCTCGCACACTACAACCGGGGCATCCTCAGGGTGCAGGTGGGCGACGACAACCGAGCCATCGAGGACTTCGACTACGTGGTGCGCATGGAGCCCAACAACATCATGGCCCTCTACAACCGTGCTGTGCTGCTGCACAAGACCGGCAACTTGCGACGGGCCATCCAGGACTACAGCCGCATCATCGAGGAGTTTCCCAACTTCTGGACGGGTCTCCAAGCACGAGCGGAATGCTACCGACGCCTCGGGATGACACAGCAGGCAGAACTGGACGAGTTCAGGATCTTCAAGGCGCAGATGGACAAGCACATCGGCATACAGCCGCGATGGACGCGGGCGAAGGTGCTGCAGACGCGCAAGCGAAGCGAGATAGACTTCTCCAAATACAACCAAATCGTCGTGGAGGATGAAAAGGAGGAAGAGCTGCCGGCCATCACCGAGCAGGAATATGCCAGCGTGTATCGTGGCAAGGTGCAACACAGAAAACTCGAAGTAGATAACATGCCCTTGTACCACCTCTCATACATCAGGTACAACAACGTGGTGAAGGCATACCAGGTGTTCGTTGCCACGGTGGACTCCTTCAACCAGAAAGCACGACCGCTGCACACGGTATATGTCAACTGCAACCCCAACTCCCTCACTGAGCAGCAGGGAAAGGCGGTCTTCGCCGCCGCTGACACGCTCACGGAGACCCTCCTCGCCACCACCGACATGACAACCACCAAGAACCTGCTCCTCCAGCGGGCGGTGGCCCACACCGTCGTGCAAAACTACCAAGACGCCATCGACGACCTTAACACCTGCTTGGAAATCGACCCCAACTTCTCTTTGGCACTGTGGCAGAGAGGCGTGTGCTCCGCCATGCAGAATGAGTTCAACCAGGCACGGGGAAACGACTCCAAACTCAAGGCGGCGAGCGCCATCTACGACTTGGACAAGGCGGCGGCCCTCGCACCCGACAACCCATACATCTACTACGACCGGGGAACGCTCCACTTAGCACGGGAGGAATACGACCTGGCCATCGAAGACTTCACCCAATGCCTGAAACTCAACGCCAATGTGTCGGAGGCATATTACAACAGGGGACTGGCACTCGCCAAGTCCGGGAAGCGGCAGGAGGGAGTGGTGGACCTTAGCAAAGCGGGAGAACTGGGGCTTTACAGCGCCTACGGAATGATCAAGAAATACTCCGACTAAGAAACGGACACCATTTTTCACACGTTTGTTTTGCCAAGAGCGAAATATTCACTACCTTTGCCGACAATTTCACAAATATTCGTAAATTTGTCATCATGATCAACATCACTTTCCCCGACGGCACCGTGCGTCAGTACGAGCAGGGTGTCACCGGACTACAAATCGCAGAGAGCATCTCGCCGGCTCTCGCCCGCAACGTTGTATCTTGCGGGGTCAATGGCGAGACGGTCGAACTCAACCGACCCATCCTCAGTGACTCAACCATCGCCCTCTACAAGTTTGAGGACGAAGAAGGCAAGCACACCTTCTGGCACACCAGCGCACACCTCCTCGCGGAGGCGTTGAAGGAACTCTACCCCGGCATTCAGTTCGGCTTCGGACCTGCCATCGAGAACGGCTTCTTCTACGACGTGGTGCTCAAGGACGGCAAGGCCATCTCTGAAGCCGACTTCCCCATGATTGAGGCCAAGATGATGGAACTGGCCAAAAAGAACGAGCCGGTGGTGCGGAGGGAAATCTCCAAGGCCGACGCACTGGCTGAGTTCAAGGCTGACGGACAAACCTTCAAATGCGAACATATCGACCTCGACTTGGAGGACGGCACCATCACCACTTACACCCAGGGTGCCTTCACCGACCTCTGCAGCGGTCCCCACCTCTTGAACACAGGACTCATCAAGGCGTTGAAAATCACCAGCACCTCAGGATGCTTCTGGAGAGGCGACGCCAACCGCGAGGACATGACACGCATCTACGGCATCTCCTTCCCCAAGAAAAAGATGCTCGACGAATACCTCGTCATGCTCGAAGAGGCCAAGAAGCGCGACCACCGCAGAATTGGCAAGGAGATGGAACTGTTCATGTTCTCCGAGAGAGTGGGAAAGGGTCTGCCCATCTGGCTGCCCAAAGGCACGGAACTGAGACTCCGCCTGCAGGACATGCTGCGCGGCATACAGAAGCGTTTCGGATATCAGGAGGTCATCACGCCGCACATCGGAGGCAAGAACCTCTATGTCACCTCGGGGCACTACGCCCACTATGGCAAGGACTCCTTCCAACCCATCCACACGCCGGAGGAGGACGAGGAGTACATGCTCAAACCCATGAACTGCCCTCACCACTGCGAGATCTTCCGTTCTGCACCCAGGTCTTACAAGGATCTGCCTTTGAGGTTCGCAGAGTTCGGAACCGTTTACCGTTATGAGCAGAGCGGTGAGCTCCACGGCCTTACCCGTGTACGTTGCTTCACCCAGGACGATGCCCAT
>JAFZRU010000048.1 GCA_017619755.1 Prevotella sp. | reverse complement strand
GGTCACAACCACCCCGCCCCCTCCTTTTCCTAAGGAGGGGTACCTACCCTCCCCCCGTACCCCTCCCGACATCGGGAGGGGGCTCAACCGCTCCTACTCGTCGCTCTGACACTAAGGTACCCTCGACCCATCAAAGGGTCGTGGTGTTTTTTTACGCAACAGAGTTGCGATTTCTTATCGGGCTTTGCCCGCCAAATAGAAACAGGAGTTATGGAACCATTTATTATATGATAGTGCAAGGTGAAGACAATACAAACAAATCTGACTATCCGCATCTTTCCGCAAGTGATTCCCCAAAACGCCAAGAGGGCGGGGTTGCTGTAGGGGTGGACTTTATGTCCATCCGCTCGCCCCTCAGGGCGAAATCCGCCAAAGGGAGGTTGTTGCAACGGCCATCTTGGCGAATGGTTCATCGTTTAGAATGTTTTTATATTGCTGTGCGGTTGAAATACGCTATTATTTGTTCAGCGAATCACAAAAGTTGTCGCCTTCGGCGAGAACCAACGGTCGTCATTAGGGCACCCCATAAAAGAATTGCTGAATAATTACGAGGCTGCGTAAAATGTTAATAAATCAAAAATGGAGGGTGGCAAGTAAGCAGAAATGATGTGTGAAGAGGAAAAATGTTTAACTTTGGGGAGAAAATCATCATCCCAGCCTTATGAAAGTCAGAAATATTTTTACACTTGCGATAGCGATATCCTTTGCTCCCTTGCTAAGCCAAGCCCAGTCGGAGCGTGTGACATCCACGAGCAACCACCTCACTCCCACCGCCCCGAGCGGCGGCGTGGTGTCCTTCTCGCTCTATGGCGAAGGAGTTCGCTTCCACCCCACCTGGGGCCTGGACCAAGCCTGGATCAGCGAGCAAAACTTCCGCAAGGGCGTCAACCACATGGGTGCGTCGAACATCGGCATCGCGCGATCCTGCTTCCGCAACACCAAGGCGTTGTCGAACGATAGCGAGTTGGCCTCCGACCCCATCAACTACCTGCAACGCCGCAACCGCATTTTCAACATCCTCAGCGACACCCTCGCCCTCGTGCTCACCTGCGACCAGGAAGCCGGTGTAGATGATTACTATCGCAACGGCTCCCTTGCCAACGTGGACCGTTGGGCCGCCAACATCGCCGCCCATGTGAAATGGCTGAAGGAGAACACGAAGCACCGTGTAAGCGGCGTCTCCATCTTCAACGAACCCGATTATTGGACAGAGGAGGGCGCCAGCACCACCAACAGCCGCGACATCGCCAAGAAACTGAAGAGCGATTACGATGTGATGAGCGACGTGAACATCGTAGGCGGCAACACGCTCAACGACGACAAGGCCGCCTCTTGGTACAACGCCGGCAAGGACTACTACGACTGGGGAAATACCCACCAGTTGGCTGGTTCGATGGACAACTACAAAGCCTTCTACCAATTGCTCTCCAGCGACGGGAAAGTGGGCTACAACGATGAAATGCACAACGTGGCCGAGGCCTTCATCGGCTTGGAAAACGGTATGACAGTAGGCATCTGGTGGGGCTTCGACAGTCGCGCTCGTGGTGAGTTCTGCGACATCAGCCGCCACGGTGTACGCCTTGGCTACGCCGACCATCCTAACAACTGGACCGCCGCCACCGTCTATCGTCACGACGATGGCCGTGTGAAAGCCTTCATGGGCAGCAGCGAGCGCCAGGCCTATACCACCACCTACCAGTTTGTCTGCAACGACCACGAAGTCTATTACGACGGTGTGGGTCCCACTCGCGAAATCCAGCTGACGATGCACGGCGGCACCGGCTACCAGAAAGGCCAAAAGAACGCCGAGCGCGTAATTGACGTCACATGGGGTGAGGATGTTCAGCCGAGCGCCATCAACGGCACCTACAAAATCATGAACAAGGCCACCCGCATGTTAGTGGCCGAGCACGGCGAATTGAACGGCAACCCCAACATCGCCCAGACAGGCGACACCGGCAAATCAACAACACAATGGGAGGTGACTCCCGTGGGGTCGAGCGTCGATGGCGACTTCAGTTTCTACGACATCAAGTCGGTGAACGATGGCAAGCACTGGGACGTTCTCAACTTCTCCACTTCAAGTGGCGCCAATGTCATCTCCTTCGGCACCGACACCCCTTCGACCAACCAACAATGGTACTTGGAATATGCCGGCGACGGCTACTACTACATCCGCAACCGTGAGAGCGCACTCTACCTGACGCTGACGTCCAACAACCGCATCCAAGGCATCAACATCAACCAACAGTCGCTGCTCGACGACCCTTCGAGGCAACTGTGGCGCTTCCTGCCCCTTGACGCCTCCTGCGAGATAGACGCCCCCGCTTCCCCCATGGGACTCTCCGCCACCCCCCTCCCCGCCGGCGTGCTGTTGGAATGGGAGGCCAACACGGAAAGCGACCTCGACGGCTACATGGTGCTGCGATCGGAGAAAGGCACCGGCCAGTGGAACACCATCGCCCGCAAGGTGAAGGAAACGAAATATCTTGACAACGGATGCCGTCAAGGCAAGCAATACGAATACCGCCTAAAGGCCATCGACAAGAGCGAGAATCAGTCAGCCCCCTGCGAATCCTTGGAAGCTTCACCCACCTGTGCGCCTGGACTGACCGCCCACTATCCCTTCAACGGCGACCTGCTTGACTCCACCACGCATCAGATGGATGGTGCTTCCTATGGCTCACCCACATTCACCTCCACGAAAGCCGAGGGCGACAAGTCGCTCAACCTCAACGGTACGACACAATATGTGCAACTGCCCTACGAGGTGGCTTCGAGCGAGGAAATGACCTTCGCCGCCTGGGTCTATTGGCGCAACACGAGCGTTCCCAACCAAAGGATTTTCGACTTCGGCAACGGTGGTGAGCAATACGCCTACCTCACCCCCAGCAACGGCACCGGCTTGGCCTTCGTCATCAACGACGGCACTGGCGAGCAAAAGGTGGAAAGCACCACCAAACTCCCCTCCACTCGTTGGAAGCATGTGGCAGTGAGCATCGGCAAAGACGCCACCACCCTCTACGTTGATGGCGAACCTGTGGGGAGTTCCACCAGCCTCACCATCCACCCGTCGGACATCAGCACGACACTCAACTACGTGGGTCGCAGCCAACAAGGCTCCACCTCCATGCTCAAAGCCTATCTCGATGACATCCGCATTTACAACCACGCTCTCGACGAAGAGGGTGTGAAAGCTGCCATGAACGCCGCCACCAACCACATCGCCATGCCGACAACAAACAACGACGACATCGACGACCAACAATTCTATGGCGTGGACGGCATCCCGGTGAAAACCGAGGGGTACAAAGGCGTGAAAGTGGGGAAAGGAGTGAAGAAGATGAAAGATGAAAGATGAAAAATTAAAGATTAAGATTAAAAAATTAAAAGATTAAAATAAAAAAAACTAAAAATGAGATCAAGAACAGCAGACTGGTTTGAAACCAAAATTCGTTACGAAAAAACAATGGAAGACGGGTTGCCTAAGAAAGTGACCGAGCAATACACTGTTGACGCGCTGAGCTTCACGGAGGCGGAGTCACAGATCACCGACGAGATGCTCTCCTACATCAATGGCGAGTATGAAGTGGCCGACATCAAGAAAGCCGCTTACAAGGAAGTGTTCTTCAGCGAGGCCGACAGCGACGACCGTTGGTACAAAGCGAAACTGCAGTTCATCACCATCGACGAAAAGAGCCAGAAGGAGAAGCGCTCCAACGTGTATTATCTTGTGCAAGCCTCCTCGCTCCCCGTCGCCGTGAAGCACATCGAGGAGGTGATGGGTGCCACCGCCATCGACTACGTGATAGCCAGCATCGCCGAAACGCTGATCATGGACGTATTCGAGCACAAGGCCGTGGCAAGCACGGAGGAAGGCGCCAAGGCATGAGTGCGGAGGCCATTCGCTCCAACCTGCTCCGTGTGCGCAACAGCCTGCCCCCCGACGTTCGCTTGGTGGCGGTGAGCAAGTACCACCCAGCGGAGAGCATCCTCGCCGCCTATGCCGAGGGACAACGCCTCTTCGGCGAGAGCCACGTGCAGGAACTGCAGGCGAAGCGGCCAGTGCTGCCCTCCGACATCGAATGGCATTTCATCGGGCATTTGCAAACAAACAAGGTAAAATACATCGCCCCCTACGTGACAATGGTGGAGGCGGTGGACTCTTTTCGCCTCCTCTCGGAAATCAACCGTCAGGCCGAAAAGCACGACCGCATCATCGACGTGTTGTTGGAGTTGCACATCGCCGAGGAAGAGACAAAATACGGATTGACACTCGACGCTTGCCGCCGCCTCCTCGCCGAGGGCTTGTGGCGCGAGTTATCCCATGTGCGCATCTGCGGACTGATGATGATGGCCACCTACACCGATGACGAGGAGCAGATTCGCACCGAGATGACGACTGCCTGGCACTTTTTCGACGAGGTGAAGGCCACCTATTTCCCCGACGCCCCCTATTTTTGCGAGCGCAGCTGGGGAATGAGCCACGACTATCCCATCGCCTGCCAATGCGGCTCGACGATGGTTCGCGTAGGCACCACCATCTTTGGCGAGCGAAGTTACTGAGAAAGCATGGAAACCATGAGGCGTGCCGCGTTGGACGGTGCGCCAAGTTTTCCTATGGCCTCCCTCATGCGCCCATACCCTTCGAGCATGGCCTCCCTCCCCGGTTTCCCCGGCATGATGTTGCCCAACTCCTCCACCAACCTCTGGTGGGTGAAACTGTCGGCCACGAGTTCCGGCACCACTTCCTTGTCCGCAATGAGGTTGACAAGAGAGATGTATTTCACCTTGAGCAGATGCCTTTTGAGGAATCCCCAGAAATGCGGCACCGGCGTGGCGTAGCACACCACTTGCGGCACGTTGAAGAGCGCCGTCTCGAGTGTCGCCGTCCCGCTGGTGACAAGTGCCGCCGTGGCGTTGGCCAAGAGTGCGAAGGTGTCGTTGTGCACCATGGAAAGCGAGGTCCCGGAGATGAACTGCGTATAAAAGTCATCGTCGATGGACGGCGCCCCGGCAAGCACGAACTGGCACTCGGGGAAATAGTCCATCACCCTCATCATCTTTGGAAGGTTGTCCTTGATTTCCGTTTTCCTGCTCCCGGCGAGCAAGGCCACAATGGGTTTCTCGGGCAAATGGTTTCTTTGGCAGAATTGTAAGAATGTTTCATCATATTTCCCCTTGAAATCCCCCACCTCGTCGGCGGTGGGATTTCCCACGTAATGGATGGGATAATGATGCTTTCTCTCAAAGAAATCCACCTCGAAAGGAAGGATGGAAAAGAGTTCATCGACATCACGCTTGATGTTCTTGATGCGATGCTCCTTCCAAGCCCATATTTTGGGAGAGATATAGTAGAACACCTTTGCCAACTTATTGGCATGCACATATTTTGCAATGTCGAGGTTGAAGCCAGGATAATCCACAAGAACAACGGCATCGGGGCGCCATTGCCGTATGTCCTCCTTGCATAAGGCCATATTGCGCAAGATGGAAGGCAGGTGGGTGACGACGGTGAAAAAGCCCATGTATGCCGTGTCGCGGTAATGCCTGACGAGCGTTCCTCCCACCTCCGACATATTGTCACCCCCGAAAAACCTGAAGTCGGCCTTTGGGTCAACATTTTTCAACTCCCTCATAAGGTGAGCGGCATGCAAGTCTCCACTCGCCTCCCCCACGACCAAATAATACTTCATGGCTGTTCCTCCGTGGTGAAATCCCACCCGCGCAAACGCTTCACCATCTCATGGTGTGTGAGGTCGATGCGTGTGGGGGTGATGGCCACGTAGCCGTGCTGCAAGGCCCAGTTGTCGGTATCCTCTTCCTCCGGCTCGTCATTGCGGTAGCGGCCCACCATCCAATAATAGTCGTACCCCCTTGGGTGATGCTGCTTGACACACTCGTCGTACCACGTGCCATGCGCCATACGGCACACCTTGACGCCGTCGCCTCCCCCCTTTGGGAAATTGACATTCAGGCACACCCCTTTTGGCAGTCCCTCTTGCAACACACGCTTCGTGATGAGGCGTATGAGCGGTTTGAGCGGCGAAAAGTCGGCATCCTCGTCGTAGTCGCAGAGGGAGAAAGCCACCGAAGGGAGGTATTTCATACACCCTTCAAGAGCCACCCCCATGGTCCCGGAATAATGGGCGTTGACCGATGCGTTGTCGCCATGGTTGATGCCTCCGATGATGATGTCGGGTCTGCGGTCGCTGCAAAACTGGTTGAGGGCAAGTTTCACACAATCCACCGGCGTTCCGTTGGAAGACCACACTTGCAGCCCCTCTTCCTTTTTCTGGAGCCACAGCCTGAGATGGCTGGCCGCAGTGAACGCCGTGGCGTACCCCGAACGCGGACCGTCGGGCGCGCAGACGATGATGTCGCCCAAGTCGCGCACCATGTCGACAAGGCAGTTGATACCCTTCGCCTGGTAGCCGTCATCATTGGAAATAAGTATTAACGGTTTTTTAAATTTCATAAATAATCTTTAGTTTCGGGTGCAAATGTACGAAAAAAGGTTTAAAATAAGAGATTCTCGCCTAAAATATGTACCTTTGTGGGCGAAAATGGCATTGCGAAGCCATCCGAGCCACTTCAGGCATCACTTTCCGGCATATCGCCGTGACGGCTTTGCACCACCGTAACAATAACTTACATGGGAAAAATCATAGCATTAGCCAACCAAAAGGGCGGCGTGGGCAAGACGACGACGACCATCAACCTTGCCGCCTCGTTGGCCACGTTGGAAAAAACCGTGCTGGTGATAGACGCCGACCCCCAGGCCAACGCGTCGAGCGGTCTCGGCGTGGACATCCACGACCTGGAGAGTTCGCTCTATGAGAGCCTCATTGGCGAGAGCGACATCCGCGAGGCCATCTACACCACCGACATAGAGGGGCTCGACATCATCCCCAGCCACATCGACCTGGTGGGAGCAGAGATAGAGATGCTCAACATCTCCAACCGCGAGAAGGTGGTGAGCCGATTAGTGGCCCCCCTTCGCGAAGAATACGACTACATCCTCATCGACTGCTCGCCCTCTTTGGGTCTGATCACGGTGAACGCCCTCACCGCCGCCGACTCGGTCATCATCCCCGTGCAATGCGAGTATTTCGCCTTGGAGGGCATCGGAAAACTGCTCAACACCATCAAAATCATCAAGAGCAAGCTGAACCCCCGCTTGGAAATCGAGGGATTCCTGCTGACGATGTACGACAGCCGCCTCAGACTTGCCAACCAGATTTATGACGAGGTGAAGCGCCATTTCCAGGAACTGGTGTTCAAGACGGTCATCCAGCGCAACGTGAAGCTGAGCGAGAGCCCGAGCCACGGCATCCCTGTGATCCTCTACGACGCAGAGAGCACCGGCAGCAAGAACCACTTGGCCTTGGCCAAGGAAATCATCAACAAGAACGAGGTGAAGAAGTCATAGTGTAAACATCATGGCAGCAAAGAAGAAATACAACGCCCTGGGCCGCGGCCTCGACGCACTCATCTCCACGGAGGAGGTGAGGCCTCAGGGCAGCTCGACTATCAACGAGATTCCCTTGGAGCAGATAGAGGCGAACCCCAACCAGCCCCGTCGTGCCATCGACCCCACCGCCCTTCAGGAGTTGGCCGAGAGCATCCAGCAGTTGGGCATCATCCAGCCCATCACCCTTCGCCAGACCGGCAGCGAGAGATACCAGATCGTGGCCGGCGAGCGTCGTTGGCGCGCCTCCCAGCAAGCCGGACTGACCACCATCCCGGCATACATCCGGACGATAGACGATGAGAGTGTGATGGAGATGGCCTTGGTGGAGAACATCCAGCGCGAGGACCTCAATGCGATAGAAATCGCCCTGGCCTACGCACACCTGTTGGAGCAAGATGGAATGACGCAGGAGAAGGTGGCCGAGCGCGTGGGGAAGAGCCGCGTGGCAGTAGCCAACTACCTGCGACTGCTGAAGCTTCCCGCCCAGGTGCAGATGGCTCTTCAGAAGCACACCATCGACATGGGCCATGCTCGTGCACTGCTCTCCCTCGACAGCCCCACCCAGCAGCTGCAGGTCTTTGAGGAAATCCTGCGCACGGGAGCCTCGGTGCGCCAAGTGGAGGAGTTGGTGAAGAAGCTCAAGAACGGCGAGAAAGCCTCCCTTGGAGGGAAGAAAGGCGGCGGCCTCCCGGAGGATTTCAACATTCTGCGCGAGCAGATGTCGCAATTCTTCCAGACAAAGGTGTCGCTGAGCATCTCCCCCGACGGCAAGGGGAAAATCAGCATCCCCTTCAACAGCGAGGAGGAGCTGGAGCACATCATGAGCCTGTTTGACAACCTGAAAAAGCAATGACTTCACAGGCAAAGGCACATCCACCTCTCGTCCGGCTGGCCTTGTGCGCCATGCTGCTGCTGGCTCCACTTGTCGGCAGCCATGCCCAGCAGCCCACCGACAGCCTGAAAACCGAGTTGTCGGACCTCCCGGAGGCCACGCTTCCTCACGGCGTTGTCATCACCGCCACAGGCGACACGCTGACCGAAATCCTCCTCGACGACGAGGACGCCCTCTTGGTGAAGGCGGACAGCCTTGTAGAGGACTCTTTCACCGGTGTCGCCGTCAAGCGCCTGCGCCGTGACTGGAGCACGTGGCGCCCCGACCCCAAGCGCGCATTGTGGCTGGCCATCGTGCTGCCCGGCGGCGGGCAGATCTACAACCGCAAATACTGGAAGCTGCCCATCGTTTATGGTGGCTTTGTTGGTTGTGCATACGCCATGCAATGGAACAACATGATGTACCGGGACTACTCCCAAGCCTACCTCGACATCATGGACGACGACCCCAACACGCAGAGCTATAACCAGTTCATGCACCTTGGTACCACCATCAACAGCTACAACGAGGACCACTACAAGAACCTCTTCAAGAAGCGAAAGGACTACTATCGCCGCTACCGCGACCTCAGCTTCTTCATCCTCATCGGCGTTTACGCCCTCTCTGTCATCGACGCCTATGTCGATGCCTCCCTGTCGGACTTCGACATCAGCAAGGACCTCTCCATGCGGGTGTCTCCGACCATCATCACCACGCAAGCCGAACGCAACCCCCTCCGTTCGAGTGGCGTTGGCCTGCAATGCAGTTTGAACTTCTAACACCCCTGTCACCCCAAAAGGAAAGAAAAAAGCATGAAAAAAACGTATCTGACCCTCATCGCCGGCCTATTGGCCTGCCTGTCGCTGACAACGACGGCTCAAAACATGGAAGACTATGAAATCGTGTTCACCGACGAGGGCAACAACCGCCAAGTCATCGACGTGCCAACAGGCATGGCGATGTACATGGAGCTGGACAGCCTGCTTGCCAGCTACCACAACCTGAACTACCTCTCACTCGACGAGGACTGCAACGCAACCAGCGAAAGTCCCTATTACACCAACGAGGAGGTGGCCGAGCGCCTCAGCCGCATGCCCTGCACCATCGCCATGACCTACAACCCCATCGTGCAGCAGTTTATCGACCGCTATGTGAACCGCATGCGCAAGTCGGTGAGCGTGATGCTGGGTGCCAGCAACTTCTACCTCCCCATCTTCGAGGATGCCTTGGAGTCATACGGCGTCCCCAATGAGTTGAAATACCTCCCGGTGATAGAGTCGGCCCTCAATCCCCGTGCCGTCTCCCGCGTGGGTGCCACCGGCCTGTGGCAGTTCATGCTCGCCACCGGCAAGCAATATGGCCTTCGTGTCAACTCCCTTGTAGATGACCGCAAAGACCCCATCCGCGCCTCCTACGCCGCCGCACGCTTCCTTCGCGACCTCTTCCACATCTTCGGTGACTGGACGCTTGCCATCGCCGCCTACAACTGCGGCCCGGAGAATGTGAACAAGGCCATCCGTCGCAGTGGAGGCAGCCGCGACTACTGGACCATCTACCCTTACCTCCCTGCGGAGACCCGAGGCTACGTGCCGGCTTTCATCGCCGCCAACTACGCGATGACCTACTATTGCCAACACAACATCTGCCCGATGCTGACCGACTTGCCCGAGCACACCGACACAGTGGTGGTGAACAAGAACGTGTCGTTCTCCACACTGACGAAATTCTGCGACATCGACCTCAACCTCTTGCGCGAACTCAACCCGCAGTACCGTCGCGACTTGGTGAACGGGTTGACGGAACCCTCCACCATCCGCATGCCACTAAGCGCCATCAACCGCTTTGTGGAGCAGCAGGACACCATCCTTGCCTACGACGCGGAGCACCACAGCAGCCGCTCCTACACCGCGAGCGACGAGAGCAATTCATCCTCAAGGAGTTCCTCACGTAGCTACTCCCATCGCTCATACAGCAACTCCGGTCGCTACAACCACTACAAGAGTGCCTCCACTTCCACCTCCACCTCTTCCACTACCACCAACACCAACACTTCCCGGTATGGTCGCAGCAGTCGAGGCAATTCCTATAGCCGTAGCAACAACTCATACAGCCGCAGCAACAACTCCTATAGCCGCAGCAAAAAAAGCCGCCGAGGCTGATAGATAAGCCTCTGACGGCCACTCTCTCCCCATATACGCCGGGAAAATCCCGGTGCGCTGTCACCTTTAGAAAGCAAATCCTATGGACGAGAATCTACAATCCCTGAAAGACGCCGAGCGCGAAGCCGCCGACAACGAGATGGTGAATGCCGCATACGACCAGCTGCTCGCCAGCTATCTTTCTTCACCTCACCGCAAGAAAGTGGACATCATCAACAAGGCGTTCAACTTCGCACGGCAGGCTCACAAGGGTGTCCGCCGCCTCTCCGGCGAGCCTTACATCATGCACCCCATCTCCGTGGCTCTCATCGCCTCCGCCGAGATGGGTTTAGGTTCGACGAGCATCTGCTCCGCCCTTCTTCACGACGTGGTGG
Organism: Prevotella sp.; assembly: GCA_017619755.1. Classification (GTDB taxonomy): domain Bacteria; phylum Bacteroidota; class Bacteroidia; order Bacteroidales; family Bacteroidaceae; genus Prevotella. The sequence goes on along the minus strand of JAFZRU010000048.1, from coordinate 59,217 downwards.
AAGACACGGACTACACCGTGGAGGACATTGAGACCATCTTCGGCTCCAAGGTGGCCCAAATCGTGGATGGGTTGACGAAGATTTCCGGCGGCATCTTCGGTGACCAAGCATCGGCCCAGGCGGAGAATTTCAAGAAATTGCTCTTGACGATGAGCGATGACATCCGCGTGATTCTCATCAAGATTTGCGACCGTCTGCACAACATGCGCACGCTGAGCAGCCAGCCGGCCAACAAGCAGTACAAGATTGCAGGAGAGACCTTATATATATACGCCCCCTTGGCCAACCGACTGGGCTTGAACAAAATCAAGAACGAGTTGGAAAACCTCAGCTTCAGCTACGAGCACCCGATGGAATATGAGAGCATCCGCACGAAGCTGGCCAACACGGAGGAGAAACGCAACATCCTCTTCGCCCAATTCACCGCCCCCATCCGCGCCGCCTTGGACAAGATGGGCATGCGCTATGAGATCCGCGCACGGGTGAAGACCCCCTACTCCATCTGGTCGAAGATGCAGAACAAGCACGTGACTTTTGACGAGATATACGACATCCTCGCCGTGCGCATCATCTTCACCCCGGAGAGCCGCGAGACGGAGATAGACGAGTGTTTCAAAATCTACGTGGCCATCAACAAACTCTACAAATCCCATCCCGACCGCGTGCGCGACTGGGCCAACCACCCGAAGGCCAACGGCTACCAGGCCCTGCATGTCACCCTGATGTCGCAAACCGGGCAGTGGATAGAGGTGCAAATCCGCTCGGAGCGGATGAACGAGATCGCCGAGCAAGGCTTCGCCGCCCACTGGAAATACAAGGAGGGCGAAGTGGGCGAAGACACGGAGCTCAACGACTGGCTCCACACCATCAAGGAGATCCTTGACGACCCACAGCCCGACGCGATGGACTTCCTCGACACCATCAAACTCAACCTCTTTGCCTCTGAGATATTCGTCTTCACCCCCAAGGGTGAAATTCGCACGATGCCCTCCGGGTGCACGGCTCTCGACTTCGCGTTCCAGATTCACACCTTCGTGGGCAGCCACTGCATCGGAGCGAAGGTGAACCACAAGCTGGTACCGCTGAGCCACCGCCTTCAGAGCGGCGACCAAGTGGAAATCCTCACCTCCAAGGCCCAACACGTCAACCCTTCTTGGGTGAATTTCGCCACGACGGCCAAGGCGAAGGGCAAAATCCAGGCCCTATTACGACAGCAGATGCGTGAGGTTCAGAAACACGGCGAGGACACCCTGAAAGCCTTCCTTGAACAGCACGACATGGAGATGAGCACAAGTACCGTCAACCGCCTTTGCAGCATCCACGACATCAAGAAGCCCGACCAGTTGTTCCACGCCATCGGCAACAAGACCATCATCTTAGGCGACAAGGACATCGACGAACTGCTGGGCCGCAAGTCTGACAAGAAAGGCTGGCTCAAATACGTGCCTTTCCTTGGAACAACAGGCCGCCAAGAAGACACTCCTCCTTCCGATGAAGAGGAGACCACTCCCCGTCTCATCGTCGTGGGCAAGGATTTCAACCGGAAGAAGCCATTCTACGTGGACGACGACAATTTGTCCCGCCTGATTTTCGCCTCCTGCTGCCATCCTATCCCCGGCGACGACGCCTTGGGGTACATCGACAACAAGAACCACATCGAGCTTCACCGGCGCGAATGTTCCGTAGCCAACCGTTTGAAGTCGAGTTTCGGCAACCGCATCATCGACGTGAAATGGAACACCCACCGGCGCACACAATTCGACGCCACCATCCAGTTGGGCGGTATAGACCGCATCGGTCTTCTCAACGAGGTGACCGGCGTTCTCTCCCAGCAACTCAACATGAACATACAGAAAATCACCATCACGACAAAAGACGGCGTCTTCGAAGGCATGATTGAGCTGAAAGTCTATGACCGAAAGGATATCAAAGTCATCATCGAAGCCTTGAAAAACATCAAAGACCTCGAAGAAATCAAGGAAATCAAATAACCCCATCCCATCACCATGCGCACCACCCTGCTCACCCTCGCCCTTTTATGCAGCATGGCGGCCTTCTCCGCCAACAAGTATGACAACCCCGACACGCTGTTTGTTGCCCGCGACGGTACAGGGGAATTCCGCAACGTAGGCGACGCAGTGGAGGTGTGCCGGGCCTTTATGGACTACCACAAGGTGATTTTCGTGAAAAAAGGCGTTTACAAGGAGAAAATCATCATCCCCTCATGGTTGGACAACATCGAAATCGTGGGTGAGGATGTGGAGCAGACCATCATCACCTTTGACGACCACGCCAACGTGCGCTTAGAAGGCACGGAACACGCCATGGGCACCTTCCGTACCTACACGATGAAGATAGAGGGCAACGGCATCGTCTTGAAAAACATCACCATAGAGAACAACTCCGCCCGCTTAGGGCAGGCCGTGGCCCTTCACACCGAGGGCGACCGCCTACAGTTCATCGGCTGCCGTTTCTTAGGGCACCAGGACACCATCTACACTGGGAAGGCCGGCACACGCATCCTTTTCCGCGACTGCTACATCGAAGGCACCACCGACTTCATCTTCGGCCCCTCCACTGTCTGGTTTGAAGGTTGCACCATCAAGAGCAAAGCCAATTCCTATGTCACGGCTGCCTCCACGCCAGCCGACATCGCCTTCGGATATGTGTTCAACCGCTGCCGCCTCATCGCCGACGAGGGCGTGGACAAAGTATATCTGGGTCGCCCCTGGCGCCCATACGCCCATACGCTCTTTATGCACTGCGAACTTGGCTCGCACATCCGACCCGAGGGTTGGCACAACTGGGGAAACGAAGCCAACGAAAAAACCGCCCGCTACGAGGAATACGACAACAGCGGTCCAGGTGCTGCCAAGGAGCAACGTGCTCCCTGGAGCCGACAACTCACCAAGAAGGAGGCTCAAGGCATCACGATGGAGCGCGTCTTCAGCATCGACAACACGTGGAAGCCATAAGAGGGTGGTTAAAATTATAAAAAATAGCCTAAAATTTTCAAATTTACATCATTGGAGAAATGAGAATTAGGAAAAATGAGTAATTTTGAAGCCTGAAAGCAAACTACAAAAGACTACCGTATCAATGATGAGCAAACAAAGGCATGGTTGCATGACAGTTGCACCTTATCATATAAAGTCCATTAAAACCTAACATCATAAGTTATAACTAAAACAAACGTTTATGTATCTACCAATCAAGAGGGTCGTCATGGCCCTGTGCATGAGCCTGTTTTGCGTCTTGGCCTTTGGTCAGAAGACGATAACTGGCACAGTGAAAGATGCGACCGGCGAGCCGCTGATCGGCGCCACCGTCTCCACAGGCGGCAGCAACGGTGTCATCACCGACATCGACGGTAATTTCACGCTTACCGGCGTGAACAACAGCACCACGTTGACGGTGAGCTACATCGGCTACCAGACAAAAACCGTGAGAGTGGGCAACCAAGCCACCTACAACATCGTGCTTGAGAGCAACGACAAGTCACTCGACGAGGTGGTGGTGGTGGGTTACGGCACAATGCGCCGCCGCGACCTCACCGGCGCCGTTGCCTCTGTGACAGGCGAGAAACTCGCCGCGAACCCTGTCTCCACCGTGGCCGAGGCCCTGCAGGGCCAGTTGCCCGGCGTGAACGTCATCTCTCAGGACGGCCGTCCCGGCGGTTCCACCTCCATCCGCGTCCGCGGTGGTGGCTCCATCACCCAATCCAATGAACCACTATTCGTGGTTGACGGTGTGCAGGTGTCAAGTATCGACGACATCCCAGCCGACAACATCGAGAGCATCGACGTGCTGAAAGATGCCGCCTCCACCGCCATCTACGGTGCAGCCGGTGCCAACGGTGTCATCCTCATCACCACGAAAGGCGGCAAGGAAGGGAAAGTGACCGTGAAGTACAACATGTACTATCAGGTGAAGAAGAATCCTGAAAACCTCGACGTGATGAGTGCCTACGACCATGTGCTCCACCAGTGGAGCTATGCCACCGCCCTTGGCAGCACCTACGCCAACAACGTGGCCAAATTCTATGGCCTTGGCAGTGCCTACGGCAACCACATCAACGACTACAAGAACCAAGAGGCCCACAACTGGATGGACGACGTCATGCGCACGGGCGACGTGTGGAACCACGACGTGTCTATCAATGGCGGCACTGAACACACGAAGATATACGGCGGTGTGAGCTACATGCACGACAAGGGCATCCTCATCAACTCCGGTTTCCGCCGTTGGTCAGGCAATTTCAAGCTGACCCAGGACATCACGAAGAACCTCACCTGGAATCTCGACGCCCGCTACACCGAGATGGAGTTCAAGGGCAGCCAGTATGGTTATGCCACCCAGGCCTACACCTTCAACCCCATCGACAATCCCCTTGGCACGGGCGACCCTGCCGACCTTGGCATGGGAAGCGCGAGCGCAGAAGCACAATACAACCCGGTGAACGTGCTCAACGACTATGAGAACATCCGCAGTCGCAACCGCATCGGCGTGAACAACGCGCTGACTTGGAAAATCATCAAGGGGCTCACTGCCAAGACGGAACTCTTCCTCAGTCGCAACTGGAGCCAGCAAAAGAATTGGCAGGGCGGCAAGACCAACGGACAGAGTTACAATTTGGCCAAACTGCAAGACGGTAACGGTTACAACACCCGCTGGGACACCACCCTGAGCTATGACGTGCAGGGTCTTGGCGAAGACCACAAGCTCAATGTGATGGTGGGCAACGAGGTGAAATCGAGCAAGTCATCCTACGAATACATCCAAGGCACCGGCTATCCATTGGAGTGGGACATGGCACGCGTGTTTGCCAACATCCAGTCATCCAACACAGAAGTAGCCGGCGACGAGGTATATAGCAACATTGGCGAGCCAGCACACAACCTCTCCTGGTTCGGTCGTGCCAACTACTCGCTTTATGACCGCTACATGCTCACCTTCACCTTCCGCGCCGACGGCTCGTCAAAATTCGCCGAGGGCAACCGCTGGGGATACTTCCCCGCCGCAGCAGCAGCTTGGCGTTTGAGCGAAGAACCCTTCATGGAAGGCACCCGCAACTGGCTTGACAACCTGAAGATTCGCCTCTCCTACGGTACGTCAGGCAACGACGGCATTGACGCTGCACTTTTCAAAACCACATGGGGCACCGGCACCACGACCATCAACGGCAAGACGGTCAACACCTACAAACCCGGTGTATGCCTTGGCAACCCTGACTTGAAATGGGAGACCACCGTATCACGCAACTTCGGTATCGACTTCGGCTTTGCCCGCCGTGTTCGCGGTAGCATCGAGTTCTACTGGAACACCACAAAAGACGTTCTCATGCGCGTTCCTTGTGACCCGAGCACCGGCTTCTCCTACCAATACCAGAACATCGGACAGACCTCCAACAAGGGTATAGAACTCTCGCTTGCCTACGACATCGTGAAGTCAAAAGACTTCAACCTGAATTTTGGCGGAACACTGAACTTCAACCACAACAATGTGGACGAACTGATGGACGGCGTGATTGCCAGCGCCCACACCAACTGGGGTTCCACGATGCGCATCCCCAACTACGACTATTTCGTGACCGAGGGCGAGCCTATCGGCCTCATCCAAGGCTTCAAGAGTGTAGGCTACTACACGGTTGACGACTTCGACGTAGCCAACGGTGTGTGGACATTGAAGAGCGGCGTGCCCGACTGCGAAGTGGGCAACTACGTTGGCGGCAGCTACTACAACATCCCCACCGGCCAGAAGGCCTTCCCCGGTATGGCCAAATTCGAGGATACTGACAAGGACGGCAAAATCACCACCGACGATGCCACCATCGTGGGTCGCGCCCGTGCCGAACTAACCGGCGGTTTCAATTTCAACGGCAACTTCAAGGATTTCGATTTCGCCCTCAATTTCACCTACCAGATTGGCGGCGACGTGTATAATGCCAACGTGATGCACTCGATGATGGGCAACAAGGACACTGCCCTTGGACAGGGACGTCTGGCCGAACTGGGTGAGACCTGGCGCATGTTCGACGTGGATGCCAACGGTGAGTTGGTAGCCGTGACGGAACCAGCCGCTTTGAAGGCCCTCAACGCCCATGCGAAATACGCCCTCCCCTACTCCGAGTACGGCATTGTCAACTCTGAGTTCATCGAGGACGCCTCCTATCTGCGCTTGCAGACGCTGACATTGGGCTACACCCTCCCCACCTCGCTGACCAAGACCATCGGCATCAGCCGCGCCCGCCTCTATTTCACCGCCGGCAACGTCTTCTGCCTGAAGGGCTACAGCGGTCTGGATCCCGACGTGAACGTAAGCCCCAGCGCCGACAGCAGCTACAGCGGCTTCCCCACTCCCAACTACGACTTCCGCTCCTACCCGAAGTCACGCACCTACACTTTTGGTCTTAACGTAACATTCTAAAAAAAGGAGACAGAATCAATGAAAACCAAGATATTATCCATAGCCATCATCGTCGGCGGGTCTCTTGCCCTGACTTCCTGCGACGACTTTCTTGAGACCAACACCCTCTCCAACGCCGATGCCGACTTCGTGTTCTCCACGATGACCACCGCCCGTGCCGCCATGGACGGCGCCTATGGCGAGTGGCACGGTGCCGTAAGCTCCCACATCTACGGCGACGGCCTCTTCTACGCCCTCGACGTGGCTGGCAGCGACATTATGCGCCACCCGGAGAAATACGCCAACCAACCTCTGCGCCATGTGCCGGAGACTTTCTATACCAACGGCACCGCCGCTGGCGGCTACGACCCCGTGGGCTACGGAAAGGAAGCTCCCAACAGTCCTTACAGCGTGCTCTTCTCTGTCATCGGCAAGGCCAACGCCGTGACCTCCGCCATCGAGTCTCGCTCCGACTTCGAGTCAATGATGTCGGGAAGCGAGGCCACCGACATGAGCCAACTCTACGGCGAAGCCGTGGCCCTTCGTGCCACCTGCTACCGTGAGCTCATCAAATACTATGGCGACGTGCCCTACCAGAGCGTGATGGGCCAGGCCGCCGGAGGTTTGTCTCCTCGCGACTCCATCTACGACGTGCTGATATCCGACCTCCAGCGTGTGGAGCCACTGATGAAGCCGGTGGGTGCCGACAAGCGCTTCTTCTCGCAGACCTACGTGGACGGTCTGATTGGCCGACTGGCCTTGGAGGCCGGCGGCTACCAGACACGCCGCGGTGACATCACCTACGTGGACGGCAAGGGCAACGCCCTGTCTTTTGAAACGATTGGCACGTCCAACAACGACGCCACCTACGGTCGCCGCACCGACTGGCAGACCCTCTACGCCACGGCCAAAACCTTCTTCCAGGCTGCCATCAGCCACGCAGGAACGGCCAAACTGGTGACTGCCGACCCACGCGCCGCAGCCAACGGCCGTCAGTTTGGCAACCCATACCAATACTTCTTCCAGCAGCTGCACGACGACGATGCCGCCTACGCCGACGAGTCCATCTATGAGGAGCCTTTCCAGCAGGGAGCTTCAGGCAACGACCCACGTTCCTACTCCCTCGGCCGTCCCTCTGCCGGCGGTAGCAGCAACAACTACCCCTGCAAGGCTTACGGACAGGGACGCATCAACCCAGCTTTCTACTATGGGAAGTTCGACCCCAACGACCTTCGCCGCGATGTGTCGTGCGCCGTCACCGGCTCCACCGGCAAGGGCTATGAGAAGTTGATCCCCTTCACCCCGGGTTCCACAGCCAACGGCGGTGGCATCTCCTGCAACAAGTTTGACGAGAACCGCCAAGCCACCGTATGGACGAAGAACCAGCGTCGTTCGGGCATCAACGCCCCCTACATGCGCATGTCGGAGATGTACCTTGGTTTGGCCGAGGCCGCTGCCGCCCTTGGCGACAACGCCACCGCCTTGCAGAACCTGAAGGTGATTCGCGACCGTGCCTTTGGCGGAGACGGCAGAGTGGACGAGTTTGTGCAAAAGGAAGGTTCCCTGCTGAAAGCCGTCATTGACGAGCGCGGCTTTGAGTTCGCTGGCGAAGGCGACCGCCGCTTCACCCTCATCCGCACCGGCCTCATCGCCGAGAAGATACGCGAAATCAAGGAACTCACCCAGGCCATGATCAATGGCCTTACCAACGACGGCTACTACACCTTCGCCAACGGCAACACCATCTCTCTCTACGTGTGGACGAAAATGGTGGATGCCAAAGCCGTTTATGGTCATCGTCTGACGGCACAATGCCCGAAGGGCCAAGAGAGCGACCCCGTGCTTTATCCTTCCTGGCGCGGTCAGAACGACGCATGGGAGAGCTACGGTGCCAACTATGGCAACGACACCGCCACCAACGTGGCCATCAAGGGCCTCTTCTCCAAGCTGAGCGATGAAGAGATTGCAGCCTTGGAGGCCGACGGTTACAAGAAGACCGACTGGGGCAAGGGCATCGTTGACAACGCCGACGAGTACTCTCTCTACATGTTCTACCAGTATGACTACCAGAAGGCTCCCATCTACCTCTTCCCGTTCTCACCCAACACGATGTCAACGGGCGGCTTCACCAACGGCTACGGCTTCGTGAACAACTAAGAAAGCAAACAGCGTTCATAACGCGAAAAACCATTTCGGGCGGATGAAATATCCGCCCGATTTTTTTGTATGTTTACATTATCATTTGTTGTTTTTGATTTTGTTTTGGACATCATAAGACCACGCCAAGGAATGGTGAACCTCAAAAAAGCGTGAAAGGTTTTGGGTATTTGTCCGAAAAGCGTTACTTTTGCAACGTTTTATGAATTAGTGCCAGCGACGAGAGCCGCCAGCGCACGCCCAAAGCTACAAAAACAAGAAAAAATGATGACAGCCAACGAAATCCGCGACTCCTTCAAAAAATTCTTCGAGTCGAAAGGCCATGCCATCGTGGCCTCCGCTCCGATGGTGGTGAAAGATGACCCCACACTGATGTTCACCAATGCCGGTATGAACCAATGGAAAGACATTATCCTCGGCACTCGGGCGCCGGAGCCACGTCGCCGCGCCGACTCGCAGAAATGCCTCCGTGTGAGCGGCAAGCACAACGACCTGGAAGAGGTGGGTCATGACACCTACCACCATACGATGTTCGAGATGCTGGGCAACTGGAGTTTCGGCGACTATTTCAAGGCCGAGGCCATCGCCTGGGCATGGGAATATCTGGTGGACGTGCTGAAACTGAACCCTGCGGACCTCTATGTGACCGTGTTCGAAGGCTCTGACGACGAAGGATTGTCCCGCGACGACGAGGCCGCCGACTTCTGGCTCCGCCATGTTCCCGCCGACCACATCATCAACGGCAACAAGCACGACAATTTCTGGGAGATGGGCGACACCGGCCCCTGCGGCCCCTGCTCCGAGATACACCTCGACTCCCGCTCCGCCGAGGAAAAAGCCCTTGTGCCAGGTCGCGAGTTGGTGAACAAGGACGACCCCCAGGTGATAGAGATATGGAACCTCGTCTTCATGCAGTACAACCGCAAGGCCGACGGCAGTTTGGAGAAGTTGTCGATGAACGTCATCGACACCGGCATGGGCTTTGAGCGCCTCGTCCGCGCCTTGCAAGGCAAGCACTCCAACTATGACACCGACATCTTCCAACCCATCATCCGCGAAATCGAGCGTCTCTCCGGCCTTACATACGGCAGCAACGAAGATACCGACGTAGCAATGCGCGTCATCGCCGACCACCTCCGTGCCGTGTCGTTCAGCATCGCCGACGGCCAACTTCCCGGCAATGCCAAAGCTGGCTACGTCATCCGTCGCATCCTCCGCCGCGCCGTGCGCTATGCCTACACCTTCCTCAACCAGAAAGAAGCCTTCATCTACCGCCTCATCCCGACATTGGTGGCGGAGATGGGCGAATCCTATCCGGAATTAGTGGCCCAGCAGACCCTCATCAGCCGTGTGATGAAGGAGGAGGAAGAAGCTTTCCTGCGCACGCTCGACAAGGGCATCAGCCTGCTCAACGGCAACATGGACGAACTTCGCGCCAACGGAGAAAAGGTGCTCGACGGCAAGCAAGCCTTCCGTCTGTTCGACACATACGGATTCCCGCTCGACCTCACGCAACTCATCCTTCGCGAAAACGGCTTTACCGTGGATGAGAAGCAGTTTGACGAGGAGATGCAGAAACAAAAGGCCCGTGCCCGCAACGCCGCCACGGTGGAGAGTTCCGACTGGGTGGAACTTCGCCCCGGCGAGCAGCAATTTGTAGGCTACGACTATACGGAATACGAATGTCACATCCTTCGCTACCGCAAGGTGACGCAGAAGAAGTCCACCTATTATGAATTGGTGCTCGACTACACCCCCTTCTACGGGGAGATGGGCGGCCAGGTGGGCGACCGTGGCGTACTGGTGAGCGAGAACGAGACCGTGGAGGTGATAGACACGAAACGCGAGAACAACCAGAGCATACACATCGTAAAAGCCCTCCCCAAGGTGCCAGAAGCCGACTTCATGGCCTGCGTGGACACCGACCTGCGTGAGGCCTGTGCCGCCAACCACACCGCCACCCACTTGTTGGACTATGCCCTGAAGCAAGTCTTGGGCGACCATGTGGAGCAGAAAGGCTCCTTGGTGTCCCCCGACACCCTTCGTTTCGACTTCTCCCATTTCCAGAAAGTGACTAACGAGGAATTGCGCCAAGTGGAGCGTTTGGTGAACGATATGATCCGCCAGAACATCCCCCTTGACGAACGCCGCGACCTCCCATTGGAAGAGGCGAAGAAAATGGGAGCCATCGCCCTCTTCGGCGAGAAATACGGCGACAAGGTTCGCGTGGTGCGCTTTGGTCCGAGTTGCGAGTTCTGCGGCGGCATCCATGCCAAGTCCACAGGCTGCATCGGCTTCTTCAAGTTGGTGAGCGAGAGCAGCGTCGCCGCCGGCATCCGCCGTGTGGAGGCGAAGACCGGAAAGCAAAGCGAGGAGATGATTTACATGTTGGAAGACATGATGAAGTCCATTCGCGAATTGTTCAACAACGCCAAAGACCTTCGCGGCGTGATTAACAAATACATCAGCGAACACGACAGCATGCGCAAGCAGATAGAGGGTTTCCGCGCCCAAGCCACGGAGCGGGCCAAGAAGCATTTGTTGGACAAGGTGGTGCTGCTCAACGGCATCAATGTCATCCAGGCCGTGCTACCCATCGACGCCGCCAGCGCGAAGGACTTGGTGTTCAAGATACATCAGGAGCTTCCCAACCACCTTGTGTGTGTCTTGGGTGCCGTGGACGCCGGCAAGCCCATACTCAACGTGATGGTGAGCGAGGACTTGGTGAAAGAGCAAGGCCTTCATGCCGGCCAACTGGTTCGCGAGGCAGCGAAGCTCATCAAGGGTGGCGGCGGCGGACAGCCCCATTTCGCCTCCGCCGGCGGCAAGGATGTCGATGGCCTGTCGGCTGCTGTTGACAAGGTCGTGTCCTTGGCAGTGAAATAACCAAAACCACATAATCTTATGAAAAAAAGCATGTTTTTCATGCTGGCGGTGCTGCTATGCGGCATCGCCGGCGGTTGCCAAGGATCGAAGGGCGACGGCAGTGAGACAAAGGCCGACAGCGTAGCGGTGAAGGCCGACACGCTGACCGCAGAGGAGGAGCAAGCGATGAACGACAGCATCAAGAACTTTCTCTCCGATATGTACAACCGCATGCTGTTCCAGGAGGACACATTCCTGACAAACCACTGTTCCGATGCCGTGATGGAGAAGCTGAAGGCCGACTATAGCACGAAATACAAGGGCAAAGGCCTGGCCTACTGGGACTTCCGAAGCGACAAGGACGGCGAGGGCGACCTTTATTGCATCGGCAAGATCACGGTGGAGGAAGACCATTGGTATAAATACACCTTCTACGACATGGGCTTGTCCGGGATGCACCGCATCCGCATCCTCGTCGAGCCTGACCGCTTGGTGATTGATAGCTTGCAATGATTTTTTAGGGGCGTTATCCCGTTATTCCGGGATTTCGTTATTTCGGGATTTCGTTATTTCGGGATTCCGGAATAACGTTATAACGTCATTTCGTAATACCTTTATCCCGGGATGACTTTCCGCTGTCATTTTGTGTGGATGGGCAGACCTGCTTCGGTGAGGCCGGCGGCATCGACAGTGATTTGTGTCTCCTTGCTGTTGTTATAGAAGGTGGTGGAGAAGGAGCCATCTTCCCCGATGGGTGCGTTGGGATTCCAATAGAGCGTACGACGGTAGTCCTTCACATCCTCCGGCGGCAGTTGCCGGCTGTAGTCGGGATGGTAGAAGGCATCGGGTACATAGATGCCGTGCAAGATGATTCTGCGGTCGCGGTATGTGGGACGCCGGCCCTCGTCGGGCAAGGTGACGAAATCGAGTGTGACGTCAGCCGTGGCCGATGTTCTTCCGATGTCCTTGTCCTCGTTTCTCATTTCGAAATCCGTGAAGAAGCGTATTTCGTCCTGCCTTGCCAGGACAAGGTCTTTGGCAATGGCGTAGTCGCTCCTGTTTTGTTCCGTCAGCAGTTGGGTGGCTTCGTCAGGTTTGTAATTTCTGAAATACAGGTAGTCGTTCATCTTCGCATCCACAAGAATGGGCCTTTCGCTGTTGTAGTTTCCGAAGAGCAGCATGCATAGTTGCTGTGGGAATCTCCTGAAGTTGAGTTTTCCAAATGAGAGGCCGTAGTCTGTCACAAGATTGTAGAGTTCTCCTGCCTCGCCGACGAAGACGGGTTTGGTGTAGTCGATGCCCCTTTTCCCCCTTCTTCTCCTCCCCTTGACCTCAAGGTCATCAAGGTCGGCGTCCATGGACGACAGTCTTTCCTGTTTTGACAATCCCTCATACCCTTCTTTCGCCACCATTCTCTGCTCAGGGAAATGGCATTGATAGAAGTCATATTTGTCGGCGAAGATGGGGAAGAAGAGGTCTCTCTTGACATAATAATCTGGCCATGCATCCTCCTTGGCCCACTCCACCCTTCTTTTTTTCATTTTCTCCTCAGAGAGGTTGCTTTTGTGTGCTTGCATGAAAAGGATGGCGTCACCATAGAAAGGCGGGAGGTTGAACTTGAAATGCCCTCCGTTGTCTGTCTCTTGCTCCACGGTTGCGATGTCGTTACCCACGACGAGTTCGCCTTCCAGGGTCACCTCGTACCCCAGTCCTCTGTTGTTGACACCGTAATTGGGGTCGTCCACGCTTTTCTTATCCTCCTCGACCGCCTCCTGTCCGATGGTTTCCATTTCCAACCCCGATAACGAGAGGTCGTTTTCCTGACTGACGAGTCCTGTCACTTCCGGGTTGTTCGGGTCGGCGAATTCCTCGTCTCCGTCGCAAACGCCGAAGATGCCGTTGGTCCAATATCTCATCTCGCAGTTGCGTATGGGTTCAAAATCAACGGTTTTATACACCCCGCCCTCCACAGACAAGTTTTGCTCCGGCGTATATCTCAACGTCTGACCGTTCGTGAGTTCGTTGTAGTCGTATCTCCTCCATCCCTGCACCCTGAGCAAGAGGTCAAGATGTCTTTCATGTTCCTCCCCGGGCATGAAATACTGTCCGGGGAAAGGCACGAATCCCTTCACCTCGCTGGAAAGGAGCATGTCGGTGAGTATGTTTCCATTGTCGTATGAGTATTGCTCGGAAGCCTTGTCTCTCACGGCGATGGAAACGTGTTCCGCGCCCTCTGGTGCATGTATGGTGAGATGGATGGGTTCAAATGGCAGATACTCTTCCTTGTCGGTGGCAGCCTCGATAATGAGGTTGTCGAGTTCATGGTGGTTGATGAAGAATAGTCTGTCGGCCATGGGCCTGCCCTGCTCGTCGATGATGACAAGGTTGTTCACCCCGGTGGTCAGTTTGCCTTTGTCGATGCAGACAGCAGCCCTGCCCTGTTCATTTGTCACGAACTCCTGCATATCCTGCATCATCCCCCTGCACAAAACCACCGCTGCCAAATGTTTTCCTGTCTCCAATCCCCTGACGTGGATGTCCGCCTTCACCATGTTCTCACCCACCTCCACGGCGAGTGCACATCCCCTTTTCTCCACCTTCGGGAGGTCGAAATCATATTGTTTGCCATGGTATTCGAAATGCGCCTTCGGTGTCGATTCACCCACCTGCAAGTCGAAAAGCCCCCTTCCCTCATGGAGGGTCTTCAACGTTTTCCCACCTAAGTTTCCTTCCAGTTCCACCTGCTTTCCCTCGACATCCCTTGCCTCAAACGCCACCTTGCACGTCGTTCCCTCCACGAGGTGTCCACCTTCCGGGAAGAAGTTGACGACGAGGCGGTCTTTTTCCTCTTTGTCGTATCGAGTCTTTGGCCTGCTGAGGAAATATCTCGCTGCGAAATTTCCCTCCACCTCGGGTTTTTCATACACGGGTATGACACGGCTGTATGTCGTTCCGTATTTCCGGAAGAAGTCGTCTGCCATCTTACGATTGTAAAACTGCTCCCTGTCCTTCCTTCCATAAGGATGCTTGGTGACGCAGAAATTGAGCATCCACCGCGTGTATGCCCTCAGTTCATAGAAGCCAGAGAAGAGGGTGTCGGCGAGCAGGAAGTCTCCCGCACCATATCCCTTTTCCGAAACGACAAGCGTCTGCCTCTCCACCACCAGTCCGTCGGGCGACAGCAACTCCACATACACGATGCGGCTTTGGTCGGTGAATCTGAGGTCGTCGGCATTGGCCACGTATGCCTTGTACCAGATGGTGTCACCCTTGAAATAGCAGTTGTTGTCGATGTGAAGATACACCTTCTCCTGCACGGGAGCATCCTGAAGGACGTCCCTGATGTGGTCGAAAGGATTTTGAGCATTTAGTCCGTTTGCCAAAAAGAAGGCGACCAATGCGGTGAGCAGATGTTTCAAATACATGTCCTAATTGTTGTGGTCAATGAAAGTCAAGGCAAAATTAGCAATAAAAAACGACTTGACCAAAAAAGGGATGCAATAAATGCAAATGACGCCAATATGAATGCAATATGGAGGGGTGTGGCGACATTTTGCATCTTTTTTTGGTGGTTTGCGAAAAAAGCGTTACTTTTGTAAGCTCTAAGGCTCCTTACCCCAAGAATCCAAAACAAAGAAAAATGAGAAAACTAATCTTCGCCTCCGCCGTGCTTTTCTGCCTCAGCCTTTTGACTGTTCAAGGCCAGAAAGCCCCCGATGCCGGCTATCCCATCACCCCCGTTCCATTCACCCAGGTGAAAGTGACCCCCGGCACGTTCTGGGGCCAGCGTTTGGAAGCCAGCCGCAACGTCACCATCCCCCTTGCCTTTTCCAAGTGCGAGGAGACGGGTCGTTACACCAATTTTGTCAATGCCGCCGCCCACTTACAAGACCCTTCAAAGACGTTCAAGGTAGGTGGCCTGTCATTTGACGACACCGACCCCTACAAGACCATCGAGGGGGCGAGTTATCTCCTTCAGACCTATCCTGACAAGAAGTTGGTGGCTTACATCGACTCCGTGCTCGACATCATCGCCGCCGCCCAGGAGCCTGACGGCTACCTATACACCTCCCGAACGCAGAACCCCCGCAAGCCACACGAATGGTCGGGACCCAAACGTTGGGTGAAGGAAGAGGACCTTAGTCATGAGCTCTACAACTTGGGGCACATGGTGGAAGGCGCCATCGCCCACTACCAAGCCACCGGCTCCCGCAAGTTCCTCGACATCGCCATCCGCTATGCCGACTGTGTGGTGCGCGAGGTGGGTCCCAACGCCGGACAGGCCTGCGTGGTGCCAGGTCACCAGATAGCCGAGATGGCTCTTGCCAAACTCTACTTGGCGACTGGCGAGCGCAAATACCTCGACGAGGCGAAATTCTTCCTCGACTACCGTGGGAAGACAACCATCAAGCACGACTACTCACAAGCCCACCAACCCGTGGTCGAGCAGTCGGAGGCCGTGGGGCACGCCGTTCGCGCCGCCTACATGTATGCCGGCATGGCCGACGTGGCAGCCCTGACGGGCGACAGCGCCTACATCCGCGCCATCGACCGCATCTGGGAAAACATCGTGGAAAAGAAACTATACATTACCGGCGGCATCGGCGCCACTTCCAACGGAGAGGCTTTCGGCAAGAACTACGAATTGCCCAACATGAGCGCCTACTGTGAGACCTGCGCCGCCATCGGCAATGTGTATGTCAACTACCGTCTCTTCCTGCTGCACGGTTTATCGAAATATTACGACGTGTTGGAGCGCACGCTCTACAACGGCCTTATCTCCGGAGTGTCCTTGGAGGGCAACGGCTTCTTCTACCCCAACCCGTTGGAATCGATGGGCCAGCACCAACGCCAACCGTGGTTTGGCTGCGCCTGCTGCCCCAGCAACATCTGCCGCTTCATCCCCTCACTGCCCGGCTACGTGTATGCAGTGAAAGACGGTTCGGTATATGTCAACCTCTATCTCTCCAACGAGAGCGAGTTGGACGTGCTTGGCAAGCGCGTGGAACTATCCCAAACGACACAGTACCCCTGGGACGGCGACATCGAGTTGACCGTGAAGAAAAACAACGTGGGTGCCTTCGCCTTGAAACTACGCATCCCCGGTTGGGTGCTGGGCCAGGTGACTCCCGGCAGCCTCTACGAGTATGCCGACGACGTGCGCCCGGGCTACCGCGTGACGGTGAACGGCAAAAAGGTGTCGGGCGAGATGTCCGGCGACGGCTACCTC
Organism: Prevotella sp.; assembly: GCA_017619755.1. Lineage (GTDB taxonomy): Bacteria > Bacteroidota > Bacteroidia > Bacteroidales > Bacteroidaceae > Prevotella. The sequence continues at coordinate 42,560 of JAFZRU010000048.1, read as the reverse complement.
ACCATCGACCGCAAATGGCGCAAGGGCGATGTTGTCCGCATCCATTTCGAGATGCAGCCCCGCACGGTTCGCGCCAACCGCAAGGTGGAGGCCGACCGCGGCATGGTATGTGTGGAGCGCGGCCCCTTGGTGTATTGCTCCGAGTGGGCAGACAATGACTTCGACGTGATGAGCGTGCTGATGAACCAGAAGCCGGAATTCACCATCAGCAACACCACTATCGCCGACACGCCCATCAAGATGCTGTCCACCAACGCCCAGACGCTCGACTTCGACAAGTCGGGCCGACTGACAGTCACCGATGTCGAGCTGCGCCTCATTCCTTATTACGCTTGGTGCCATCGCGGTTCGGGCAAGATGCGCGTGTGGCAGGCTTGGGACTTGAGCGCCACCAACCCCGGCCAACCGGCCACGCTGGCGTCCGAGTCGAAAATCAGCACCTCCTATGAGTCGGCCTCTTTGGGTGCCATCAACGACCGTCTCACTCCCAAGGACGAGAACGACCGCTCCATCCCCTATTTCCATTGGTGGCCGAAGAACAAGAGTACGGAATGGCTCGCCTACGAGTTCCCACGACAGTCGCATGTGCAAAGTGCGACGGTGTATTGGTTTGACGACGGCCCTTGGGGCGGTTGCCGCGTACCCAAGTCGTGGCGTCTCCTTTACAAGGACGCCTCCGGGGAGTGGTCGCCGGTGACGGGTGTGAAAACCTACCCTGTAACAAAGGGCGAACCCTGCACCGTGGCCTTCGACCCCGTGGAGACGATGGGAATGAAATTAGAGGTGACGCTTCCCGACGACAACTCCTCCGGCGTGTTCGAGTGGACGGTGAGATGACCCTTTCATGGTGAGATGCCCCTTTGATTAGGTGATGAACCAGACAAGACATTACAGTGGTCTCAACGACGCCGAGGTGCTGGAGAGCCGACGCCTCCATGGCACCAACGTGCTCACCCCTCCCCAAAAGGAGACCCTCTGGGACCGCCTTCGCTCCACTGCCAACCATTGGATCATGCGTGTCATGGCGGTGTTGGTAGTGCTATCCCTCGTGGCTGCCGCCATCCTGTCATGGCAAGGAGGCGCCGCCCCCTGGATGATGCCGGCCATGCTTCTTGTCTCATCGCTGCTCATCCTCCTCGTGGGGTTTTTCGGTGCGTTCCACGACCCTCTCTTCCGCATCCTCATCACCGCCTTCGTGCTGTCGATGGGCATTTCCATCTATGAATATGAGTGGCGCGACGCCGGCCCTTCGGTCTTTTTCGAACCGGTGGGCATCATCGTCGCATTGCTGTTGGCCACTGGCGTCTCGTTTTTCTTGGAGCGGCGCAACGAAAAAACCTTCCAAAGCCTGAACGAGGTGGACGACGACACGCCCGTGAAGGTGGTGCGCAACGACAACGTGTGCCAAGTGCCCCGCCGCGACATCGTGGTGGGCGACATCGTCATCTTGGAAGCAGGGGAGGAAGTGCCGGCCGACTGCGAGTTATTGGAGGCCCTCCAACTGAACGTTGACGAGTCGTCGCTCACCGGCGAGCCACACGCCCACAAGACCACCGTGGAAGCCCATTTCGACTTGGAAGCCACCTATCCCTCCAACCACATCCTCAAAGGCACGATGCTCTTGGAAGGCTACTGCACCGCCCGTGTGCTTCGCGTGGGCGATGCCACGGAGAGCGGCAAGGTATTCGAGGCGGCACAAGTGAAGGAAGGCAACCCCACCCCGCTGAACCGCAAGCTCGACGCCCTGGCCCTCATCGTGACACGCATCAGCTACCTCGTGGCCCTTCTCATAGTGATAGGGCGCATGTTCATGTACGCCACCTCCTCCGACACCCCCGGCTTGGGCGACACCGACGGCTGGCTCTCGCTCCTGTCCTATTTCCTCCAGACCATCATGGTAGCCGTGACCCTCATCGTGGTGGCGGTGCCTGAAGGTTTGCCCATGAGCGTGACGCTGAGCCTGGCTTTCAGCATGCGCCAACTGATGCGCGAGCAGACGCTGCCCCGCACTATGCACTCTTGTGAAACGATGGGCGCCGCGTCGGTGATATGCACAGACAAGACCGGCACCCTGACCCAGAACCAAATGCAAGTGGCAGAAACCCTCCTTTTTGAACACGACGATGCGTTTGTGGCGGAAATGGTGGCGGCCAACAGCACCGCCAACCTGGACTTCTCCGACAAGCATGCCCCCAAGGCCATCGGCAATCCCACGGAGGGTGCATTGCTGCTGTGGCTCCTCGGACGTGATGTGGACTACCGCGAGTTGCGTGAAAAAATGAAGGTAACAAACCGTCTGCCGTTCAGCACGGAGAACAAATACATGGCCACCGTGGCCTTCTCCCCCTCTCGTGGGTGTCCTGTCCTTTTCGTGAAAGGAGCGCCTGAAATCATCCTTTCGATGTGCGACCTTTCCCCTGCGGAACGCACAGCCTGCGAACACGCACTCACCTCCGGACAAGGAAGGGGCATGCGCACACTGGCACTGGCATGGGCAGACACCCCCTCTCCCGATGTCTTTGACGGTGGGCGTCTGCATGTCGAACACCTTCACCTTGCCGGGGTCTTCTCCATTTCCGACCCAGTCCGCCCTACCGTGCCCAAGGCCATCCACAGTTGCTTGGACGCGGGCATCGACGTGAAAATCGTCACCGGCGACACATCTGGCACAGCCAAGGAGATAGGCCGACAAACGGGCTTGTGGACGGAGGCCGACAACGATTCCAACCTGATGACCGGCACCCAATTCTCCGCTATGAGCGATGCGGAGTTGAAAAATCGCCTGTCCTCGTTGAAAATCCTCTCACGCGCCCGTCCGAAAGACAAGGAGCGGTTGGTGAGGTTGCTTCGCAAACAAGGACAAGTAGTGGCGGTGACGGGTGACGGCACGAACGACGCCCCTGCCCTGAATGCCGCCGACGTGGGACTGTCGATGGGCGACGGTACGGCAGTGGCGAAAGAGGCGAGCGACATGACAATATTGGACAACTCTTTCAGCACGATAGCCAACGCCGTGATGTGGGGTCGCTCCCTATACAAGAACATCCAGCGGTTCATCATGTACCAGATGACCATCAATGTGGCCGCGTGCCTCATCGTGCTGGTTGGTGCGTTCACCGGCACGGAGTCTCCCTTGACGGTGACGCAGATGTTGTGGGTGAACCTCATCATGGACACGTTCGCCGCCATCGCCTTGGCTTCCCTTCCCCCATCGCCGGCAGTGATGGCTGAGAAGCCTCGAAACGTCACCTCCTCCATCATCACCCCCGGCATGGCCTACAACATTTTCGGCATGGGCGGATTGTTCACCCTCCTGCTCCTCCTGTTGCTTTTCGCCATGCAACATGCCGACATCACCTCCACGTGGGACTTGTTTCATTTCCAATACAAGCATCATAACGGTTTGAACGACTATGAGAAGAGCATGTTTTTCACCATCTTCGTGATGCTTCAGTATTGGAACATCTTCAACGCCAAGGCTTTCATGTCAGGCCAGTCGGCCTTCTCTCACCTGAAGACATGCCGTGGCTTCCTGCTGATAGTCCTGGTAATCATCGTCGGGCAAATAATCATCGTGGAAATAGGCGGCAAGATGTTCAACGTGACCCATCTTGCCCTCCGTGACTGGTTAGTCATCATCCTCGGCACCTCCCCCGTCTTGTGGGTGGTGGAGGCAGCCCGAATGCTTTCTAAAAAATAAAAAGGAAATAGCGGCTATAAAGGCTATAGAGGCTATAGAAGCTATAGAGACTATAGAGGCTATAAAAGCTATAGGGGCTTTCGCCCCTATAGCCCCAATAAACTCCTCAAGCGAGGAGTGCCTCGAATTTTTCCTGGAACTTGACCTTGCCGGCTGCTCCAACCATTTTGTCAACGAGCTTTCCGTCCTTGAAGAAGAGGATGGTGGGAATGTTTCTCACCCCAAACTCCATGGCGACCTCGTCGTTCTCCTCAACGTCACACTTTCCCACAACGATTTTCCCGTCGTATTGCTCTGCAAGTTCGGAGATAACAGGTGCGATGGCCTTGCATGGTCCACACCAAGTGGCCCAAATATCAACAACGAGTGGCAAGTCACCCTTCAAATAACTCTCGAAATTCTCACTTGTGATTGTTACTTCCATTTTTTCTTGGTTTTTATGATTAATGATAGATAGTGGCTATAGAAACTATGGAGACCATGGTAGTCTATGGATCATAGTGCAAATACCGTGCCATAGCCTTTTCAGTTGATGTAATATGACATGCCCTCCGTCTGCTCGACAAACAAAAGCAGCTGGTGTTTCACCTCCACCTTTTTTGCCTTGCTTCTGAGATGAATGTTTCCGGCGGTATCGTGCAACTGAATGAAGAGAGAAGTGTCGCCCGGGCAATCGTCGATGGCCGCAACGAGGTCGCTCACCATGGTGGTGTCCACTCGGTCGGTGTTGATGATGATGGTGATGCTCTCAATGGCCTTTTCCTTGACGCTCTGCATGTATTGCACATCTGCAACCTTGATCTCAAGCATGTTGGAACCTCTGAAGCGCGGCACAGCCTTGGCCGATACATATACGGTGCAAGCCTCGTTGAGCATGGACCTCCACTTTCCCCATTCCTCTCCAAAGAGTGCGAGTTCCCCCGACCCGTTGAAATCCTCTATGGTGACGAAGCCGCAAGGAGAACCGTTTTTTGAGAATCGTGACCTGACGGCAGTGACCACTCCCCCGAAGGTGATGGTTTCCTTTTTTGCCAGGGCTTCCTTGTCTGCCAATTCTGAGCAATGGGTGTTGCACAGGTGATTGAGGATCATGCTGAATTCGTCGAGGGGATGCGCCGAGAGGTAAATTCCCACGAGGTCTCTCTCCTTGTTGAGCTTTTCGATGTTACTCCAAGGTTCTCCCTGTGGTATGGGAGGATTGGGCACGTCCATCATATCGCTTCCGAAGAGCGACATCTGCGCCCTTGACTTCTCCGCCTGGTAGAGCTGTCCGAACTTGACGAGTGTGTCGAGGAAGACGTCTCCCTTGTTGTTGGCAGCCATGTATCTTTCTCGGTCAATCCCGAAGCTGTCGAAGCCGCCACTGAGCACAAGGCTCTCAAATGATTTCTTGTTGGCGGCTGAGAGGTTGACCCTCTTGGCCACGTCGAAGATGTCGGCGAAGGGGCCGTTGGCATCCCTCTCTGCGATGATGGCCTCCGCAGCCGCCGCCCCCATGCCCTTGATGGCAGCGAGCCCGAAGCGAATGGCTCCGTTTTTGTTGACGCTGAACTTGTGCCTACTCTCGTTGATGTCGGGTCCGAGAGTGGGAATGCCCATGGCCTTGCACTCGTCCATCAGTTTGGTGATTTCCGTGATGTTGTCGAGGTTCCGGCTCATGACAGCCGCCATGTACTCCGCCGGGAAATGGGCCTTGAGGTATGCCGTCTGGTATGCCACCCATGAGTAGCAGGTGGCGTGGCTTTTGTTGAAGGCGTAGGAGGCGAATTTCTTCCAGTCCTCCCAAATTTTATTGAGGGTCTTCTGCTCATATCCGTTTTTCGTCCCTCCCTTGTAGAACAGTTCCTCCAACTCGTTCATCTTCTCTATCTGCTTCTTTCCCATGGCCTTTCGCAGGGTGTCCGACTGTCCTCTGGTGAAGTTGGCGAGTTGTCTGGAGAGGAGCATCACCTGCTCCTGATAGACGGTGATGCCGTAGGTGTCCTTGAGGTATTTCTCCATGCAAGGGATGTCGTAGGAGATTTTGGAAGGGTCTTTTTTTCTCGCGATGAAGTCGGGTATGTAGTCCATGGGCCCCGGTCGGTAGAGGGCGTTCATGGCGATGAGGTCCTCAAAGACAGAAGGCTGCAATTCACGCAGGTATTTCTGCATGCCGGAGGACTCAAACTGGAACGTACCGATGGTTCTCCCCTCGCAGTAGAGTTTGTAGGTAAGCGGGTCGTCGATGGGTACGTTGTCGATATCGACAATCTGTCCGGTGGAGAGTCGAATGTTCTCCATGGCTTCCTTGAGGATGGACAATGTCTTGAGTCCAAGGAAGTCCATTTTAATCAACCCGGTCTCCTCGATGACATGCCCGTCATATTGCGTGCAAAGGAGTTTGTGTCCCGGGTCAGCCTTGTCCTCGGCAGTGGATACTGGCACCCAGTCGCTGATGTCGTCACGGCAAATGATGGTGCCGCAGGCGTGGATTCCCGTGTTTCTGACGGTTCCCTCTAACATGCGGGCGTATTTGATGGTGTTTCTCTCCCTCGGATCGATGGAAACCTCTGCCTCCCTAAGTTCCGGCACGCATTTGATGGCGTTGTCGAGGTTCATCTTCAAGCCGTCGGGCAGACGGTCGGGAATGGCCTTGCACAGCCTGTTGCTCTCGTCGAGGGGCAGTTTTTCCACTCTTGCCACGTCCTTGATGGAGTTTTTGGTGGCCATGCTGCCGTATGTGATGATGTGTGCCACCTTCTCGTGCCCGTATTTGTCCTCCACCCATTCGAGCACCCTTCCCCTTCCGTCGTCGTCGAAGTCGGTGTCGATGTCGGGGAGTGAGATACGGTCGGGATTGAGGAATCTCTCGAAAAGCAAGTCATATTTGATGGGGTCTATCCTGGTGATGCCCAAGCAGTATGCCACCACGGAACCGGCTGCCGACCCACGTCCCGGCCCCACCATGACGTCGAGTTGGTCTCTGGCGACGTTGATGAAATCCTGGACAATGAGGAAGTACCCGGGGAAACCCATGGTTTTCATGACATGCAACTCAAAGTTGACCCTTTCCCTCACCTCTTCGGGGATGGGTTCCCCATAGAGTTTTTTCGCCCCGTCGTAAGCGAGTTTGGCCAAATAGTCGGCCTCGAACTTGATGCGGTAGAGCTTGTCGATTCCTCCCAGTTTCTTGATTTTCTTCTCTCCCTCTTCCCGCGACATGATTTCGTTGCCGTTCTCATCTCTTGTGAATTCTTGGAAGAGCTGTTCCTCGGTGTATTTCTTCCTGATGTCCTCTTCCGTTCCAAAACTTTCGGGAATGGGGAAGAAGGGCATGATGGGGGCGTGGTCGATGGAATAGGTCTCCACCTTGTCGAGCACCTCGCAGGTGTTGTCGAGCGCCCCGGGGATGTCGCTGAATATTTCGTACATTTCCTCCTTGGTCTTGAACCACTCCTGTTTGGAGTAAAGCATCCTGGAAGGGTCGTCGAGATCCTTGCCGGTGGATAGGCACAACAGGTGGTCGTGCGCCTCGGCATTGTCTTTGTCCACAAAATGCGCGTCGTTGGTGCAAACGAGTTTGATGCCATATTCCCGGGAGAGTTCAATCAGCACCTTGTTGGCTTGTTGTTGTAGCGGGAAGGTTTCACGGTTGGCCCTGATGCTGGGGTCGCGCACCTCATGTCGCTGCAGTTCAAGGTAATAGTCCTCCCCGAAGACCCTCTGATGCCATTCGATGGCCTCCCTGGCGCCGGCGATGTCTCCCTTGAGGATTTTGTCAGGCACCTCTCCCGCGATGCACGCCGAACAAACGATCAGCCCCTCGTGGTATTTTTCAAGGTCTTCGCGGTCGGTCCTTGGCCTCATGTAGAAACCATCGACCCAAGCCCTGGAAACGAGCTTGATAAGGTTCTTATACCCCGTATAGTTTTTCGCCAATACGATGAGGTGCCATCCACCTTGGTCGTGATGGTCCTTGCTTCGGTCGGCCTTCGTTCTTCGGGCGACATACATCTCGCATCCGAAGATAGGCTTGAACTCCGGCTTCCCCTCTTTCCTGAGTTTGCCGTTGACTTTGTTACAGTAATTGAACAATTCCTTTACTCCGAACATGTTGCCATGGTCGGTGATGGCCATCCCTCTCATCCCGTTGGCAACGGCCTTGTCCACCAGTTTGTTGATGCTTGACTGTCCGTCGAGGATGGAGAAATAGGTATGAACGTGGAGGTGTACGAAATCTCTCATAAATGCAAATTGAGCGTCAAAGTTACGAAGAAAAGTTGAGACGGCAAAGAGAAAGTCCAAAGAATAATTTCAAAAAATTTGTGTAAATGGTGAAAAAGCATTACCTTTGCATGAAAAAGTGGAAAGCGAGAATGGGAAAGAGAATCCGCAAGCTAAAGAAGCAACGTCTGCATAGCGAGGGCAACGACACGCTCTTCTTCAGCATGCTCATCCTGATAGCAATAGGCGTCATCCTTTGGCGTTCATTCGATAGCAAGGTTCCTTTTTGGTGCTTTGCAGCTGTCTTTGGTGTCATTTACGGCATTGTGCTGAATTTTTTCCGCTGCCCTGTCCGCATATTGGACGTTGACGACACCACGGGGCTTGTTGTAGCCCCAGCCGATGGGCGTGTAGTGGTTGTGGAGGAGGTGGACGAGGATGTCTATTTCCACGACCGCCGCTTGATGATTTCCATTTTCATGAGCTTGTTCAACGTGCATGCCAACTGGTTTCCCGTGGATGGACGTGTGACCCTGGTGAAGCATCAAGATGGCAATTTCCACAAGGCCTGGCTTCCCAAGGCGAGCGAGGAGAACGAGCATGCCGACGTGATGATAGAGACCCCCGAGGGTGTGCAAGTGCTTTGCCGCCAGATAGCCGGTGCGGTGGCTCGCCGCATCGTCACCTACGCCAAAGAGGGTGAGGAATGCGAAATCGACGACCACCTCGGCTTTATCAAGTTTGGCTCCCGGGTGGATGTTTATCTTCCCTTGGGCACCGAGGTATGCGTGCGCATGGGGCAATCTACTACTGGCGACCAGACCATCATCGCCCGTTTGAAATAAGAGCAGTCATGCAAGCCATCATCCGCCAGATTCCCAACACGATTACTTGCTGCAACCTTGTTTGCGGATGCATTGCCACGTCGTATGCCTTCGAGGGCAACTTTCCTCTGGCTTTGACCTTCATTATCCTGGGTGCCATCTTCGACTTTTTCGATGGCATGAGTGCGCGCCTGTTGCACGTCTCGTCCCCCATCGGCAAGGAGTTGGACTCTTTGGCTGACGATGTGACTTTCGGCGTTGCTCCCGCCACGATGGTGTTCACGCTGCTCCACCAACTCCCCTACCCTTCTTGGCTCGACGGCCTTCGTGACATCCTCCCCTACGTGGCATTTGTGATAGCCGCTTTCTCCGCCCTTCGATTGGCGAAATTCAACTTGGACGAGCGTCAGACGACCTCGTTCATCGGCCTTCCCACCCCTGCCAACGCATTGTTTTGGGGCTCGCTCATCGTAGGTGGCGGTAGCCGTCTCACCCAACTCTCCTATTCCTTGGTGGTGGTGCTGGCATTGGTGGCTCTCACCTGTTGGCTATTGGTGGCTGAACTGCCACTGTTTGCTTTGAAATTCAAGCAATGGGGTTGGCGCGGCAACGAAGTGAAATATGTGTTCATCCTCTCTTGCATCCCCTTGGTGGCCATCCTCGGCGTATCGGGCATCGCTATTGCCATCACCTGGTATGTCGTGCTTTCGATGTATTTCAACAGCCGTTCACATTAAAAGTTCCACCCTATGGTGTTCCTTTTGAAATTCATCCTTTTCATCTTTCTCGCCGGAGTCTTCGCCCTGGTTCTATTTGCCGTGCGCATCTATCTCACCATCCGCAAGGCAAAGCAGCAGTTTCGCGAGCGACAGCAAGATTTTTCCGACGCCCCCCAAGGAGAATATGGCGAGCGCATCACCGACACCAAAGCCCGTGAACGGTCGCAAAAGAAAATCATCGCCGACGACGAAGGTGAATACGTGGACTTCGTTGAGGAGAATTAATTTTTCTTTTTCCCGAATAAGTCAGAATGTGAACCAGTGTTTAGCATTACTAGAACAAGTTCCGTTTCATACTGCTCCCAAACAAGCAACCAATTGGGCCTAATATGACACTCCCATTGTCCTTTACGATTACCTTGAAGGATGTGAGCATGGTATTTAGCATCAAGTGTTTCTCCATCGAGCAACATTTTCACAACATCCCATAATTCATTGAGGGGCAAACCTCTTTTCTGACAGCGTTTCAAGTCTTTCTTGAACTCACCGGTAACTTTCAATCGGTATTTCACCCTTCAATTTCTTTTATCAAATCTTCCAACCTATCATATTCATACACTCTTCCCTCTTCGATGTCGCGCAAAGCACGTTCATAACCAGAGAGATTATTTCTACGCCTCGGCACAGTGATTTTCCCCACGCCTTTCAGCATACTGATAGCCCGCTTGATATCTTTGAGCATTGACATATCTTCAATGTTCACCAAAATCTGTCCCTCTTTGGGTACAATTGTAGTTTCGTTTGCCATTTCCTACTCTTTTTATTTCACTGTGCAAATATACAATATGTTTTTCAATTACGCATCTTTTCAACAAGAAAACAATCACAATTTGTTTCTTAGTGGAATAATTTCAAAATAGGTGCGACATTCCTGCCGCACCTCTTTATATCCATCATCTTGAAATCACTTTGAAAAGTACAGGTCAGTAAACCATAAGGTGCCGGTAGCGGCCCTGACGCTGACGTTTCCGATGATACTGAGGTCGTATCCCTCGACAGAAGCGGAGAGATAATTCCACTTGCCTTTTTCCATTGGCATGACGATTTTGGCCAACACTTCAGTAGGATTACCATCATTGTAATCCGGTGTCATGATTTCTATGGTCAGTTGCGTCTCATCAGCGGAGAATGCAGTGAGATAAACCTTTTTCGCCCCGGCGGCCTGGGAGTTTTGATTGGTCTGCCAGAAGCCGGCCTGACCTGTCCAGGTGTCATCGGCATCTTCATAGACGGCCTTGACGATATTGACGCCATCGATGGGATTTTGCGTCACCGTGCAATGATACCATCCACCCGGGTACATATAATCTATATTAGGGATGGGATAGCCGTATGTGTCGCTGAAGACAGACAAAAGCACGTCGGAGGCGGCAGTGGTCGGTTTGTTAGGTGCTGCCGTGGGTTCCGTGGTGAGTTCCACCACGCCAAGAATAATGTTGACGAGTTTGGTAACGTCAGAGATACTGATAATGCCGTCCTGGTTGACATCCGCCACCTCCAAGTCAGGTTGTCCTCCATTGAGGATGATGTCCACCAAGAGGGTGACATCAACAATGCCTATGATACCGTCATAGTTGAGGTCTCCCCTGATTTTGGTAACCTTGCCAACTTCGTAGGTGTAGTTGAAGCCGTAGAAGCCGAGTTTGGAGCCACTGCAATAGATTTTGTATTTCCTGCCTCCCTTCACGTCGAAAGTGTAAGTTCCATAATACTTGCTACTCACTTTGATGCCATTGTAGCCATCCATGGCAACTCCATTTTCCTCGATATAGAAGGCCTTTCCGGCATTGAGCACTACAGCGACGGAGATGGTTCCGTCGTATGCCGGCGTGATGGTGTAGAAGGTGCCACCAGCGTCGTTGCCGTTGGTGCCGTTACCCTCTGTGAACGCAACATATCCGCTCACAGTGCCGTTGGACGTGGCAGCCTTGAAATCGGCTCCTCCACTCTCGCCGTAAGTGATGGTGGCCACCTGTCCATCCTCGCCGTTATAGACGGGCACTGTCTGTCCGGAGGTGAAGGTTTCACCACTCTTCAAGGCGTATGTGACGTTACTGTTGTCCACCGGCGTGTAGTTGGTGTAGTCGAAGTTGTCACCGTAGTATCCTTTTGTGATGGAGCTGACCATGTCGGGCTTTGTGAACTGCGGCACAGTGCGGTCTTGACCGTCGGAAAGTCCCATCCAGTACAAGGTGCAGAAGCCATACTCTGTTGCCCTCTTGACGAAATAGTTGCAATATTCGAGGGTGTTGCTCCTGTAGTCGTTGTAATAGTCCTTACCGTCAGCAGTACCCCACTCTCCGAAGATGATGGGCCCCTTCGGTGCCAGATACGTGTTGATGTCTCTGAGCATCTGGTCCACGGTGGCCTTGCAGTTATTGATATTGTCTGTTTCGAGATAACTGTGCACCTCGAACATGATATGTCCACTGACGTTGTCGTTGGGCAAGGCCATGTTTTTGAGCGGGTCTTGGAGGTGTGAGTTCCATGTGCCAGCCCCGGGTGCGGCGGCGTAGGTGCAGAGGGCAAGGTTTCTCTGGGCGTTGTTTCCTCCCGTTGCTCTCACGGTGTTGACAAACAACTGTGCATAGCTGTTGATGGCATTGTAGGCGTCATTGGCCACAGTGGCGTTATACGATCCCATCCCCAAGGAAGAGTAGCACCAGGAGTCGTATGGGTCAAGCACTTCGTTGTACCCCTCAAAAATGAGTTTCTCGCCATAGTCCTTGAACCTATTGGCGATTTGGGTCCAAATAGCTGCAAAAGTGTCCTTTTTCTTGTAATAGTTATCCATGGAAGCCTTGATCCACGAAGTGCTGTAGGTTCCTGTGTCGTGATGCACGTTGAGGATGCAATACATGCCCTCGTCGATGACATAGTCAACGACCTCTTGCACCCTTGCCATCCATACCTCATCAATCTGTGTGCCGATGGGGTCGGTCTCCGGATCCCACAGATTCAGAGATTGAGTTTGACTGTTCCAAGTGACGGAATTGAAAGTAGCCTCCATGTGCGGCCACCAAGTGACAGGCACCCTGATGGCGTTGAAGCCGGCCATTTTCATCATGTGTATGAGTTCGCGTGTGGCGACGGGTTGTCCCCATGCCGTCTCATAGTCGGAGGTGGTGCGGTCTGTCCATGCCTCAATCCACATATTATCCAAAGAACCAGAGTTGGCATCGAGGGTGTTTCCCAAGTTCCATCCCACTTTCATTCTGGCCACTGCACTGGTGGCGGTTTCAAAGTCAGCCGCTGTGGCGAGGGCGGCTTGCAACGCGGTTAAAGCCACAAGAAGGGTGATGCGTAAAAATCTCATTGGGTGTAGTTTGTTGTTTATTGCTGCAAAGGTAAGAACAAAGGATGAAACCCCAAAAGAAGTTTCCATTTATGATGAGGGGAAGTGACAATAGGACAAGTCTTTGCAACATTTTCTCCATTTTTTGTTGGAAAACCTTTTCAGATTGCAGGAAAATTTGTATATTTGCAACCCATATCTCATCAAACTACTTGACATCAACATTCTTTCGGGCGCTCCACCTCTTCGAAGAGCATGCCCACTTGTTTTACACTCTGACTTACATCTACATCAATCACAATGACATCTACTTTAATCACATTATTTAAATCAAATCAAACATGACAAGAACCTACAAAACCCTCACCCTGCTCCTCCTTGTATTAGTAGGAATGGCGCAGTACGCGAAAGCCTCCTTTCAGGATTTCAGCGTTGTGGTGAACAACCAGAGCGGCACATTGCTCACCAACAACGAGCAAGAGCTGGGAACTGCCGTGAATTTCGGCATCACCGTCGGTACCGATGGTACCGTTAGCCGCGTGGAGGCCAACGATGCTTCCTCCGTGGCCACCGTCAGCGGCACCTATCACAGCGACCACGGCTGCACGGGCTTACGCGTCGTGGTGCCTGTAGAAGGTGCAGTGAAAATCACCGTGGGCCAATGCACCTACAGCACGAATGAAATCAAGGTGACCAACAGCGATGGCGAGACAGTAGCCTCGAAGACACCTACTACGCCCGCCTGCTGGAAAAACAACCGCAGCAACGTTGATGAACTCTACTACTCCGGCCCAGCCACCACGCTCACCATCAGCGGTATGAGCTACTGCCCCTACGTCGCGGTGGAAGCAGTGAACACCACTCCCACCAAGTATGCCGTGAGTTATTCCTTGGGCAATGAAAGTGCCGAGGGCGTCGCCCCCGACGGCGTGGAGGTGACCGCCGGCGAAGGCGTCACCATCCCTCTCAACCGCACGCTTTACAAGGACGGCTTCACCCTCACGGGTTGGACTGACGGCACCAACACTTGGGCACCCGGAGCCTCAGTGACCCCTGAGAGCGACTTGGCCCTCACCCCCGTTTTCACTGCCAACAGCGTGGCCCTCGGCGACCGCACATCGGCTGTCACCCTGAAATGGGACTTCCAGCGCAAGAACGGCGCTCCCACCCTCAATTACCAAAACAAGCCGGGCATCTATGTCACACAAGCTACCGTCAACGGCAGCACCATTGACGTGAAATGCGACTTCACCACAAGCCCCGGCAAGGTGAACAATGGTGGTTGGACCGACTGGTGCCAGATCAACGAAGGCACCACGTTCACCATCCCCTCCTGCAAGGGAGCCGTCGTTTCAGTAGAGGCCTACAACGCCCTGACGGCACTGACCATCGACGGCCAAAACGACTACACAAGCGGACAAACCATCTCCTACACCGTGGGCAGTTCTGCGGAAACCATCGACATCGTCTTTGGCAGCGAGGGCAGCTATTACCGCTATATCCAAGCCGTGCTGCCTGTGGTGGAGATCCAAGGTGGCGGCGTGACCTTCGACAACGTGGCCGGCACCATCACCTGGCCGGTGGGCAACGAAGCCGCGCCCAACATCGCCAGCAACATCGCCGAGGCCGTGAGCAGCGCGTCGATGAGCATAGGCAGCGACCTCACCTGGGACAACGCCACCTATTTTGAGACTCCCATGGTGATTTACACCCCGAAGAACAGCAATGCCGGCAACGTGGAGGGCGTGATGATTGAATACCGAGTGAAGGCCACCAAAGGGGTGAAATTCACCCCCACCAATGTGTCGTATGCCGCCGTGAAAGTAGGCACCGACAACGCCACCTACAGCTGGAGCTACACCCTCGACGGTGTGGAGAGCACAATCACCAAGATTAACGACCCGAAGAACGACCTATTGCGCAACAACGGAACAAACGCTGATAAAGCCCAACTCTACCACAGCCACGATATCAGCGCGAGCGGCGTGGACGAGTTCACCTTCCGCATTTACATCTCCGACTGCGCCAACAACAAGAACATCTGCATTGGCAACGTGGTGGTGAGCGGCACGTTCAACGGCATCACTCAGGCCGTCGTCACCTATCCCCTCACCATCGCCGCCAACCCGGCTGAGGGCGGAACGGTGAGTGCCTACCCCAACGACGAGGTTTACGAGGCCGGCAGCGAGGTGAGCCTCACCGCCACCCCCAACTTCGGCTACCACTTCATCAACTGGACCGATGCCGGCGGCTCCGTGGTCTCCACCAACGCCAAGTTCACCTACACCGTGGAAAGCGAGGCCGCCCTCACCGCCAATTTCGAGGCGGTGAACACCTACTCGCTTGCCCTGACCGTCGATGGGAGCAACGACTACATGGTGAAGCTCGACCCCGCCCCCACCGTGGTGGATGGGAAGAACATGTATGAGGAGGACACCTACGTCACCCTCACCGCCAACCAATACGAGGGTTTGGTGAACTTCAGCAACTGGAGCGACGGACAGACCGCCCGGGAGATTCGCGTGAAAATGACGGAGGATGTCACCCTCACCGCCTTCTTCTCGCAGAGCGACATCATCGCCGGTTGGGACTTCTATGTCCGGGGCAACAGCGGTCGCGTGGCCGACTTCGCCTCCGAAGACAACGAGACAGCCGCCTTCACCCTGACCGACGGCACTAACACCACCTCCTGGCTTGACAAGAGCACGGAGGCCGCCGGAGGCTACGAGTCAATGGCCGGCGCCGCCGTCAACTGGAAAACAGGTGAAACAGAGGGCGACGTGGGACACTACTACTGGCAGACGAAAGTCAACGCCACCGCCTTCACCGACATCAAGGTGCAGTTTGACATGCTCTACAACTACAACTCCTACACCAAATACAACGTGGAATACTCCACCGACGGCGAAAACTGGGTCACCAACGGGAGCATCAGCCTCACCGGTGCCAAGGCCCTTTGCTCCTACAGCGGACAGCTGACCGCCGAAGCTAACAATCAGGCCAACCTATGGTTGCGCATAATTCCCGACTATACATCGGAGGTGAAAGGTGCGTCGTCGAAGAACGACGGCAACGCCATCGCCATGGTGTTCATCACCGGCACCGAAAAACTGCAGGACGACGGCACGGCACCCGTGCTCGTCAGCACCGTGCCAGAGAACGGCGCCGACAATGCCTCCGCCAATGGCAAGGTGGTGCTCACCTTCGACGAGAAAGTGATGCTTACCGACGGTGCCGAGGCCACCCTCAACGGACAACCCCTCACCGGTACGGTCAGCGGCAAGACGGTGGTCTTCGAATACAAGGGTCTCTCCTATTCCACCAACTACACCTTCACCCTGCCAGCCAACAGCGTGAGCGACCTCACGGGGAACACCCTCGACGAGGCCGTCACCATCAGTTTCTCCACCCGCAGCGTGCCAGAAATTGCCAAGGGTCTGTATGACTATTATGTGAAGAGCGACGCCGACTTGGTGGCCGCCATCAACGCCGCCAACAGCCGCAGCGACAAGACCACCCGCTACCGCATCTTCCTCCACAACGGCACCTACACCCTGCCGCAAAACGCAACGGAGACCATCGTGAGCGATGACGGCAACACCTATCCCAGCCCCATCACCAAGATTTCCGCCTCCAACATCTCGTTCATCGGCGAGAGCATGGACGGCGTGGTCATCACCAACGACATCCCTGCTGACGCCACCTACGCCGGCACCTACGGCACCACGAGCGTCTATGACGGCATCAGCAAGAGCGACGTGCTGCAACTGCAAAACAGTGTCAAGAACACCTACTTCCAAGACCTCACCGTGAAGAGCGGAATGGAAGACGCCCGCGGCCGCAACATCGCCGTCCAAGACAGGGGTTCGAACACCATCTACAAGAACACCTGCCTCTGGGGCTATCAGGACACATGGACCTCGAACAACGACAACGGCCTCTACTACTTCGAGAACGGCCTCGTGCGCGGCCGCACCGATTTCCTCTGCGGCAAAGGCGACTCCTATTTCAACGCCGTGGAAATCCAAGTGTGCATGAACACCGGCGGCTACATCGCCGTGCCATCGAAGAGCATCAATTATGGCTATGTGTTCAAGGACTGCACCATCAAGGGCGAGAGCAGTGCACTCAACGGGAAATACACCTTGGGACGTCCTTGGGGTCAAGGCACGCCCATTGCGCTGTGGATAGACACGAAGATGGACATTGTGCCTTCTGCCGAAGGTTGGAGCGAGATGAGCGGCGGCTATCCCAAGCGCTTCGCCGAGTATAACTCCACCACCACTTCCGGCCAGAGCGTTGACCTGAGCGGTCGCAAAACTGTCTTTGGTGGCGACCACACCAACAACCCCGTGCTGACCGCCGCCGAAGCCGCCGAGGCCGCCGATATGACCAACATGTATGGCGAATGGGATCCCACCAGCTACACGGAGCAGGCGAGCGCCCCCACCAACGTGACGCTCTCCGGCAACACACTGACGTGGGACGACAGCAACCACGTGTTCTGCTGGGCCATCGTGAAAGACGGCAGCGTGGTGGATTTCACCATTGAACCTACCTACGAGGTGGACGACGCCGACGCCACTTGGTCGGTTCGCGCCGCCAACGAGATGGGTGGTCTGGGCGAGGCCACCACGGCTTCGAAAGAGAACTGGCTCATGGGCGATGTCAACCATGACGGTCAAGTGACCACCACCGACATCTCACTCTTGGTGGAATACATTCTTGGCAACAATCCCTCCATATTCTTCATCGACCAAGCCGACATCAACGATGACAACGTCATCAGCGTCAGCGACGTGACCAGCGTCGTGGACATCGTGCTTGCCGGCAGCAACTGACACCAGCCATCACACCCATAACAGAAATCGCCCCGACCGAATGTGGACGGGGCGATTTTTCAAAAGGTATGGTCGGTGTGTCACTCATGCACATAGAGGTTCCACCCGAGATAGGTGTCGAGTGCCTCCTGCACAATCTCCACGACATCGGTGCGGCACATGGCCACGTGATGCTCGAAACCGTTCTTGCAGATATATTTCATCAACTGCTGCAACCGTTCCACCTTTGTGACGGCGATGCACCCGTCCATGCCGTATGGGTCGTCGGTGATAATCCCCTTTCCGAGATATGCCTTGATGCACCCCTTCGGGTCGTCGGTGGAGATGCGGAAGAACGTGAAGTCGCCAGCCGTCACCTTGGCATACACCGCCCCGAAGGTGTTCACCTTACCCAACGTACGGCCAAGCACGCCAAGCGGCCCGAGGCGGAGGTTGTTATTCACGAACGACTTGGGGAAGTTGCCGCAGTGTGTGCAGACGCACTTGTCGCGCTCCTCTGCAAAGTTGTTGTTCCAGTCGAGCAAGGCCGGTGCCTTTTCCGATGCGAGGGCGAGGGCGTACATGGAGACAGCCCCAGCGATGTCGGTCTCACAAGCCGCCGGAATGAGTTTGTCGCTAAGCATGGACATGGTGACGCATGCTGCGCAGCCATAGTTCTGCTCCAACGAGTCCCAGCACTGGATGGCCACCGCCTGCACGTCGTTGGCTTCTATCCATTGCTCCACGGCCACACCGAATTTCGCCTGTAGTTTGAGTTTCTCGCGGTAGTTGTCAGGCACCTCTGCATAGCCCTCCACCTTCTTGCACATGTCGAGGAACGCGAGGTCGTCGTCCTTGATTTTCTGCGCAGCGAAGAGGATTTCCGACAAGTCGGCCGGCACTACGGTGATTCCGCTCCTCTGCAAGAGTTTCTCACTGGCGCGGCAGGTGTTGAATCCCAAGGGCCTTGTGCCGATCTGCCCGATGCGGCAGTGGCGCAACCCGTTGACCACCCTGCAGATGGCGGCGAATTTCACGAGGTCCTTTTCCAACAGCGGGCTGTAGATGGAATAGGTGTGCAACGTGGTGTCGGTGAACGGTATGCCATACTGGTAGAGGTTGTTGCACACGGATATTTTTCCGCAGAAGGCGTCGCGTCTGCTGTCAAGGTCCACCTTGTCGTTCTCGTCGTCGCAAGCCTGCACCAGCACCGGCACGTTGAGGTCGGCGTCGCTGATGGCGTTGATGATACCGATTTCAAAACCGAAGTTGGGCAGCGAGACGATGATGCCGTCGATTTCGTCGCGATGCTCGCGGAACTGCCTTGCCACCTTCAGTCCGTCCTCCCTTGTCTCGATGCTGCTGCTCCCCGTGGGCGTGGCGTCCTCCGGCAGGATGACATACTCATATCCGAGGTTGTCGAGTGTCTTGAGCAGTTGCTTGCGCACGTCACGCGCAAGTTCCGAATTAAAATAGGCGCGTGTCCCGATGATCACGCCAAAACAAGTTTTTCCGTTTTTCATATCTTTATAGGTTGATTTCGTTCTTCTATCGCGTTATCATTTCCACGGCCTTCCGCCATCCCGCATAGCACTCGTCAACAGCAGCAGAGTGTTCCGGCTTGAAGACCTGTGTGATGCTTCTCATTCCGACCACTTGTGAGAAGTCCGTCCACACCCCTCTGGCAAAGCCGTTCATGACGACGGCTCCCATGGCCGAAGCATCCTCCACCTCCGTACACACCACGGGCGTGTCGAGTTGGTTGGCTTGGAACTGCATGAGCAACTGGTTTTTTGTGGGGCCTCCGTCGGCGCATATTTCCCGCAGCGTTCCGCCGGTGGCCTTTTCCATCACCCCCACGAGGTCCCTCACTTGGTAGGCGATGGATTCCAAGGCGGCCCTGATGACGTGCGCCTTTGTCGTGGCGAATGTCATGCCCACGATGGCGGCCTTGGCCTCCGGCTTCCACCATGGAGCGCCTAATCCTGCGAAAGCAGGAACAACATACACCCCCTCGGTGGTTGTCACGGTTCCTGCGATGGCCTCCATCTCCGACGGATGGCTCACTAATTGCAGTTGGTCGGCCATCCACTTGAGGGTGGCGCCGGTGCTGTAGATGTTTCCTTCATATCCGTAAAAGTGCTTGCCGAAGGCGGAGAACCCCACGGATGTGACCAATCCTTCCGGTGCCGGCAGGGCTTGCTCCCCGATGTTGACCATGACGGAAGAGCCGGTGCCGTAGGTGACCTTTCCAGAACCTTTCTCAAAACACATCTGCCCCACAAGCGCACCATGGGAGTCGCCTAATACGCCGGCGATGGGGATGGGTTTGTCGAAGAGCCCCTCCACGGTGGTCTCTCCATAAACAGCGTCGCACGGCAGCACGTCGGCCATCATGGTGCGGGGTATTCGGAAGAGTTGCAGCAACTCCTCGTCCCATTGCATAGTGTGGATGTTGAAGAGCATCGTCCTCGAAGCGTTGGTGGTGTCCGTGAGGAACGACTTCCCTCCGGTGAGTTTCCACACGAGCCAGGTGTCGATGGTGCCTGTGGCGAGTTTTCCCTCCTCCGCCGCCTGCTGCGCTCCCTCCACATTGTCGAGCACCCATCTGACACAAGTGGCGGAGAAATTGGGGTCGATGAGCAGTCCGCTCTTGTCGCTAACCATTTGCTGGCATCCCTGCCTCCGCAGTTGTGCACACAGTTCCGCCCCTCGGTTGTCCTGCCACACGAGAGCGTTGTAGATGGGTTGCCCGGTGGCCTTCTCCCACACGACGACGGTCTCCAGCTGGTTGGTGATGGCCATACTGTATTCATCCTCCCCCGGCGTTGGCACGAGCTGCCCGATGGTCTTCACCATGTTGTGATATATTTCCTCCGGGTCGTGCTCCACCCATCCGGCCTTGGGGTAGTATTGCTTGTGGTCCACATGGCACCGTTGCAACATGCGGCATTGCTCGTCGAAGAGCATGGCCTTGGTCGATGAAGTGCTTTGGTCGATGGCTATGATTTTGTGCATGTCACTATCCTTCTTATGATTTGTTGTTGATGAAATCCAAGGCGGCCTTGGCCACGCCCTCGGCATCAAGGCCGTAGTGGTGGAATATTTCCAAACTGCTGCCATGCACCACGTTTTCGTCGGGTATTCCGATGATGCGCACCGGCACGGGCTGCTCGCTCAATGCCTCGCAGACCAAAGCCCCGAGACCTCCATGACGGCTGTGCTCCTCCACGGTGACGACCCTCCCGGTCTCCCTCGCGGCCTTTCTGACAGCCTCACTGTCGAAAGGCTTGAGCCAGGACATGTCGAGCACCCTGGCGCTGACACCTTTCTCTCGCAGGAGGAGCGCCGCCTGCCAGGCGTGATAGACGGTCTCCCCGGTGGCCACGATGGCGAGGTCGTCGCCGTCCATGACGTGGATGGCCTTTCCTATCTGAAAGTCAAAATGGTCATCGGGATAGACATCGGGAACGGCGGCCCTTCCCACCCTGACATAACAAGGTTGTGGGAAATCGACCAGCATTTCCACCAGTTTCTTAGTCACCCTCCAGTCGCTTGGAAGACAGATGTTCATCCCCGGGAAGCAAGCCAAGGCGGCGATGTCGTGCAAGGAGTGGTGCGTGGCTCCGAGCGCCCCGTAGGCCACCCCTCCGCTCACACCGAGTATGGTGACGGGGTTTTGGCTGTATGCCAGATCCACCTTCACTTGTTCGAGGGCCCTGGCGACGTAGAAGCACGCCGGCCCGCAGCAGAACACTTTCTTTCCACTGTGCGCCAAACCAGCCGCGATGCCCACGGCATCCTGCTCCGCGATGCCGCACTCCACAAACTGCCGTGGCAGTTGTGCAGCGAAGTCTCCTAAAGTCACCGACCCCCTGGCGTCTGTTGTCACCGCAATGATGTCCTTGTCCTGCCGCGCTAATTGGAGCAGCGTGTCGGTGAACATTTTCCTACATGCAATCATGTTGATGGTATTGTGTTTTCTCAGCCTATCAGCTGCTTGATTCTGTTTTCTATCTCCTCCACGGCTTGTTGGCACTGCTTCTCGTCAAGCACGCCGTGGTGCCATTTGGCCACTCCTTCCATGAAAGACACGCCCTTGCCCTTGGTGGTATGGCTCACGATGAGGTGTGGCCTCTCGTTGTGGTAGTCGATGGCGTCGAAAGTCCTCACGATGTCGTCCATGTCGTCGCCGTTCATCTCGGAAACCTCCCATCCGAAAGCCGTGTACCGCTCCTTGATGTTCTCCAAGGGCATCACGTCCTCCGTGTCTCCACTGATTTGCAGCCTGTTACGGTCGATGACAGCCACGAGGTTGTCGAGATGGTGCTTGTGCGCCGCCATGGCAGCCTCATAGACGGACCCTTCTCCCTGCTCGCCGTCGCCCATGAGGACGTAGGTGCGGTAGTCTTTGCCGTCCATCTTGGCAGCGAGGGCCATTCCCACCCCTATGCTCAGCCCATGCCCGAGGGCGCCGCTGTTGACCTCTATTCCCGGCACCTCGATGGTGGGGTGGCCTGAGAGAATGGAGCCGAACTTCCCGAGGGTGTCGAGGGTCTCGCTTTTGAGGAAGCCCTTGGCTTCAAGTGTGACATACAGCGCCTCCACGCAATGCCCCTTGCTGAGTACGAAGCGGTCCCGCGCCGGTGCCTTCGGGTTTTCGGGGTCGAGGTTTCTCATGACGTGGAAATAGAGGGCCGTCATGACGTTGAGGCACGAGAGGTCCCCGCCGATGTGTCCTGCCTTGGCTCGGAAGACCACCTCCACCAAGCGCTTGCGGTTGCGTTCGGCCAATAAAACAAGTTCTTTGTTGTTCATGTCCTTTCCTTTTCTCACATCACCTTGCCTTTGGCGGCGAGGGTGTCGTAGTTGTTGTTGAGGTTGCGCCAGTCCACTTTCGACTGCGTGGGAATGGCGTTGATGTATTTCTCGATGTTGGTGTAACCGTCACCGTTGCAGTCCTGGTTGGCGTCGGCAGGGTCGTTGGGGTTGAGGCCGTTGTCCTTCTCCCACTCGTCGGGCATGCCGTCGCCGTCGGTGTCCACCCTGGGTTGCCACTCCCCATAGACGGGGTATCCTCCCATCTGCCTGGGGTCGGTGATGATGCCGAGTTTGTAGGAGTCCTTGTCGAGACGGCGGTACTTGAAGAGGCCGTCTTCGTCCTGCGATTTCTTGTGCAGCCCCCACATGTCGCCGTAGGGATTGTCCTTCACCTTCTTCTCATACTTGTCCACATAGTATGCCACTCCCGTGCGCACCTCTTCGGTGATGCGCTGGTCCACGATGTCGCGGCACGGGATGGTGGCTCCCGCGTTGGCGAGGACCCATTCGAAGGCTTTCTCCGCCCCCATGATGGTGACGAAAGGCATCTCAAAAGGCTCGTTGGAGCGCATGAGGGCAAGTTCGGTGGCATCCATCTCCCCGTCCTTGTCAGCGGTCTGTATGCCTCCGTTCCAATTGTCTTTGGTGATTTCGGGGTATCCTTCCATAACGTTCCCGGTGGCGTAAATCCTGCCGAACTGCTTGAAGGGGAAGAGGTTGACGCTTCGGCTCTCCGACTTGATGATGCGATGCCCCACGGCTCCGTCCTTGGGCGTGAGGGGGCCGGGCTTGTAGTAGTTGTTGATGAAATTGGACATGGTGGTGTACTCCCCTCCGTCAGCCGTGCGGTGCACCCAGTTATAGACGATGTTGTTGATGAAGTTGAACACGCCTCCCCACCCTATGCTTGGGTTGCGCCCGGTGTTGTCGGCCCAGAGGTTTCGCATAAACGTGGTGTTCTCCCCTCCGATGGTGGAGCCGAAGGAGTGGTTCCACGTGTCGAGGGCTTTCGCCGAAATGGTGTTTTGTATGGTGACATTGACAGTGGGCTCCTTCCGCTTGTCCTTGCCGTCGCCGAGGTCGAACATGTGCCGGTAGAAGGAGATGTTCTCGTCCAGCCCCCATTCGCAAGAGCAGTGGTCGATCATGATGTTGCCCACGGGATTTCCCCCGAAGGAGTCCTCACGGTGCCACACGAGGGTCTCCCCCCTGCGGAAACGCATGTGACGGACGATGACATCGTGGGTGTCCACCTGGAAGGACTCTCCGGCGATGATGACCCCCTCCCCCGGAGCGGTCTGCCCGGCAATGGTGATGTAGGGCGCCCGGACGTAGATGGGCGACTTGAGACGAATGATGCCGGAGACGTTGAAGACGACGATGCGCGCCCCGCCCTGCTCGCATGCCCACCGGAAGGAACCGGGGCCGTCGTCGTTGAGGTTGGTGACGGTGAGCACCTTGCCCCCACGTCCGCCGAAGGTGTACATGCCGCCGCCCTCGGCACCGGGGAATGCGGGTATTTTCGCCTGTCGGAGGTCGTAGGGTCGTGCCGCCCATGGCACGTATGGCCTTCCGGCCTTCGCCTCTTCAATGACGATGGGGAAAGCCTTGGCCCATGCGGAATCGCTATGGGCTTTCCAGCATGTCTCAAGGGAGTCGATAAGGTGTTTGGCCTCGTCAGTGAGCTGTGGGTACTGAGCGAAAGTTGTGGATGCCAAGAGCAACATCACACAAATGGAGAGTGCTTGCTTCTTCATGGGTTTCTTGGTGGATGATTTATTCAAAGACGCGAAAAACCGGGAAATGTAGCCAATATCCAAGGGGATATTTTGGAAAGGAATGATGTCAGATACATGAACTATAACATTTGTTACAAGGCATGGGGATGAAGACCCAAAATCTCCATACCTTTGCACCCTGTTTGTGTAAAGAATACAAAGTAAAACCACCATGCTATTATCAACGTTATTAGAAGTAGTATTAGTCATCAATGAAATCATGGCCTCCAACATCGGGACGGCCATGAGTCCCGCCACCAATTTCGACAGTTGGATTGAAATCTACAACCCCGGCAACGAGGCCGTCGAACTGGGAGGCATGTACCTCAGCGACGATGCCTCCAACCCCACCCTCTGGCACATGCCCGCCGATATGGGCAGCGTCCCCGCCAAAGGCTTCAAGGTGGTGTGGCTCGGCTCCAACAACATCAAGACCACGCAGGCTCCCTTCAAACTCGACTGCGACGGCGGCACCATCTACCTGTACGACAAGAACGGACAACTTGTCACCAACGAGGAATACCCGGAGGCCATGAGCCGCACCGCATGGGCCCGCAAGACCGACGGCACGGGCGAATGGGGATGGACAGCCGACGCCACCCCCGGGAAGACCAACGCCACGGCGGAATTTTCCAACCAACGGCTTGAAGCCCCCGTCGTCAACATGGACAGCAAGGTCTTCACCAACTCCTTCTCCTTCCAAGTCACCATCCCGGAGGGCGCCACATTGGCATACACCACCGACGGCAGCCTGCCACAACGCCCCAAGCAAGGCCAGGAAGTCAACGAATGGACCAACTACGTCATCAACGGCGACTGCGAGGGGGACGACGTGACCAGCCTCGTGGGGAAGGACGGCGACGAGCATGGGGTATTCAACACCAAAATCATCGACGGAGTGGGCTACAATGGCACGCGAGGGGTGAAAGTTCACGCCATCGCCAACCCCCAGCAGGATTGGGACACCCAATTCTTCGTCTATACCCCCGACCACGTGTGGAAGGCCAACGAGAAATTCCGCTTCAAGATGAAGGTGCGCGCCGACAAGGCCACGCACATCTCCGCCCAGGCACACTCCACTCCCGGCGACTACATCACATGGCAGATGCTCGACAACGGATACGACATCAGCACCGAATGGCAGGAAATCGTCTATGAAGGCACCATCTCCCAGGAGCAGACCGGCGGCGGAGGAGGTGGATGGTGGTGGGGCGGCGGCGACGTCAGCACCTTGCAGACCATCGCCTTCAACCTCAACGAGATGAGAGGCTCGGAAAACAACTTCTATTTCGACGACATCTCATGGGAGTCCTTCCATGGTGAGGATCTCCCCAGTAGCAACATCAGCACCGACGGAAAGTTCACCGTCAGCAACACCACCAACTATTGCTTCCGGCTCTTCCAGGACGGCTACCTCCCCAGCGTACCCGTCACACGCTCCTTCATCAAAACCAACGACAAATACACCATACCCGTCGTCTCCATCGTCGGCGACAAGAGATATTTCTCCGACAGCAAATGGGGCATCGACACCGACGGCAACAACGGCAGAACCGGCAACGGACAGTCGCAGCCTCGCAACTACAACATGGACTGGGAACGACCCGTCAACTTCTCCTTCATCACCCCGGAAGGCGTGATGACCATCAACCAGGACGTGGAAATCTCCGTCTCGGGAGGATGGACGCGCTCGGCCAACCCACGGTCGTTCAAGCTCAAGTCCGGCAAGGAATTTGACGGCAAGAACAGCCTCAACTACGTGTTCTTCCCACAGAAGCCTTACTTGAAAAACAAGGTGATCCTCCTTCGCAATGGCGGCAACGACGTGTGGGAGAATGGCGGCAGCCGCTTCATGGACCCCGCCTTGCAGACCATCATCCAACGAGCCGGCATCAACCTCGACCTGCAATCCTATGTCCCCGTCATCGAATATGTCAATGGCCAGATGAAGGGCGTGCTCAACATGAGGGAGCCCAACAACAAGAAGTTCGTGGAGTCCAACTGGGGCTATGACGACGAGAGAATCGACATGTTCGAGATGAGCGCCGACTCCAACGTCGTCTTCATGGTGGGCAACAGCGAGGTGCTGGAACGCATCTACGAACTTGGGGCGGCAGCTCCCGACCCGGCAGCCTACGAGGAGCTCAAGCAGATTCTCGACATCGACGAGTTCCTCAACTACATGGCCGTGGAGCTTTTCCTCGGCTCCAACGACTGGCCTCACAACAACATCAAGGGGTTCCGAAGCCAGGAGAACGGCAGGTACCGCTTCGTCACCTTCGACCTTGACTACGCCTTCAAGTACGACGACCCCTTCGCCGAGTTCGCCAAGGACCAATGGCACACCTTCAACCTCATCTTCGACACCCAAGAACAACGGTACGAGGAAATCAAGATTGTCACCTTCTTCCTCAATATGCTCAAGAACGAGGAGTTCCGCAAGAAATTCATCGACACCTACTGCCTCATTTGCGGCAGCGTCTTCGAGACGGAGCGCGGCACGGCCATCGTCGATGAACTGGCCGACCGGGTGCGCCCGATGATGCAACTCGACGGATGGCACACGCCCGACGGCTCTGCCAACGTCATCAAATCGCAACTTAAGACACGCACCGCATCGGTGACAACACGCATGAAGGAGTTCAAGCCCATGCAACTCTCCAACGTGAGAAGGCAACAAGTGGAACTTTCCACCAACACTCAAGGAGCCAACCTGTACGTCAACGGTCTTGAGGTGCCCTGCGCATACTTCAACGGCTACCTCTTCGCCCCCGTAAAGATAGAGGCGAAAGCACCCGCCGGCTACGTCTTCGCCGGATGGAAGAAGGGCAACGCCAGCAACATCTACTCCACGGAGGCTGTCATCAACCTGCCCAGCGACAACAGTGTGAAGCTAACAGCCTACTTCACTCCCATGACGGAGGACGAACGACTGGAACAAGGCATCACGCCCGTCCGCATCAACGAGGTGAGTGCCGCCAACAATGTTTATGTCAACGAATACTGGAAGCGCAACGACTGGGTGGAACTCTACAACACCACCGACGCACCCATCGACGTGGAGGGGATGTACCTCACCGACAACCTGAACAAACCACACAAATACCAGATACAGAAAGGCGAGACAACGGCCAACACCGTCATCCCGCCGCACGGACATCTCATCATTTGGTGCGACAAGTTGAGCCCCGTCAGCCAGTTGCACGCATCGTTCAAACTGGACGCCGATGGTGGCGACATGATGCTCTCCGCCCAAGACGACTCATGGAGCGACATCTTCACCTATCCCAAGCACCAGGAGGACGAGACAGTGGGCAGATACCCAGATGGCAGCAACACGGTACAGGTGATGAACTACCCCACCATCGAGAAGACCAACATCACCAGCAGTTATGCGGTGAACGTGGAGCAGCCGTTCTCCACGGGCATCGAGACGACGACCTTGCTTGCCGACAACGACCTGACAGCTCGCTATGTCCTTGGACGCCTCATCGTCCGCAGCAAGCAACCCGGCAACGTCCACGTCGAACTGTACAACCTGGCTGGGCAGTCGGTGAGTCAACTCCAGACCCAACTGCAAGGTGGTTATGCCGAAGTGCCAGTCAACCACCTCTCTGACGGATGCTATATCGCCCGCGTGACGGACGAGGGCGGACACAGCAAGTCCTGCAAGTTTGTCATCAAATAATAAGACATAAAGACAACTGAAATCATTATCACACCAAGGAGCGGCATTCGTCCGCTCCTTGGTGTTTTGATGTCCATCCGTTCGCCCGGCCAGCCATTTGGTCAATGTTCTTTATTTCTTCATTTATTACCGATTCCCGTATTATTGAGGCATTTTTATGACACGGAGCAGAATAAACGACAAATAGAACAGCAAAAAAGGATTATTAATGTTTAATTTTGCATTCGAAAATAGAAAAAACGAACATTAATAATATATTGCCATCATGGATATACATGATTTAACCCCACGCAGGGGGGACGACACTTACAGGATAGGTGATAGCGATGAGCTGGTCGTGATGGAGAATATTGGCTCCGTACCCTCGGGTAACATTTGTTTGCAAAATCACGGCATTATTTTCTTTTGTACTGAAGGCAGGGCACAGTTCGAATACGATGGCGCTGTGATTCAGCTACAAAAGAACGACCTGTTCCTCTATATGGCACACAGCACGGCCAGAAACTTTATGGCGTCATCGGATTTTAATTGCCGACAAATTTGGTTTTCACGTGGTGAGCTTTGGAATATCGAAACCTATAATATGATTAGTGTGGCAGATATGTCGTTGCTCAAACTGCATCCTGTTGTCCATCTTTCCAATGACGATGCCATACTTTGTGACACTTATTTCCAGTTGCTGTGCAGCAGGATAAAGTCATCGACATCTGTGCTTACCACCTATATCGTACGTTCACTCTTGGGCACCATGATGCTGGAATTACTGTCCATCATGCGGCGTAATGCGGAGCGGAAAACGGAGCAAGATCAGCAGGAAAAAAACGATTCCAGTCTTCATAAGAAACGGATTATCGACAATTTCATGAAGTTGGTGGAAGAGAGCGACGGCCGCATCCGCAGGGTGGATGAATTTGCCAGCCAACTGAACATCACGCCGAAGTATCTCTCTACCATTCTCAAGGAAGTGATGAACCGCAGACCGAGTACCTATATACAGCTCTATACATTGAAAGCTATTGAATACCGTCTGCGTTTCACGGATATGACGATGCAGGAAATTTCGCACGACTTGAATTTCCCCAATCCCTCGTTTTTTGGCAAATACTGCAAAGAACACTTGGGGATGACACCGTTGGAATATCGAATGAAATATCATAAAGGAAAATGAAAAAGATTTTATTGATGATTGTTGGTGTGCTGATGATTGGCGCGGCAAATGCTCAGACAGACAGCACAACAGTAAAAAGGAAAAAAGTAGGCGTCGTGCTCAGTGGCGGCGGCGCAAAGGGTATGGCGCATATCGGTGTGCTGAAGGTGTTGGAGAAGGCGGGCATCCCCGTCGATATCATTACCGGCACCTCAATAGGCAGCATCGTCGGCGGACTCTATGCCATCGGCTATAATGCCCATTCGCTCGACTCGATGGTGAGGGCGCAAGACTGGACCTATGTCATTACCGACAAGGAAGACCTGCGCAACCAGAGCCTCCTCGACCGAAAGAAGCAGAACACCTATTTTTTCACCACGGGCTTGACCATCGGCAAGCGTGACCTGAACGCTGGAGGCATCATCAAGGGCAAGAACCTGGCCGAACTGTTCCAAAAGCTCTTTGTGGGCTACACCGACTCGCTCGACTTTACCAAAGACCTGCGCATACCCTTTGCCTGTGTGGCTACAAACATCATGGACAACAGCGAAGTGGTGCTCCGTAGTGGCAGACTGCCGCGGGCCATACGCGCCTCGATGTCCATCCCTGCCGCTTTCTCGCCCGTGAGAATTGGCGACATGGTTTTGGTCGATGGCGGCTTGAAGAATAATTATCCCGTTGACGTGGCCCGCGAGATGGGTGCCGAAATCGTGATTGGCATCACGCTGTCGGGCAAGCCGAAGACGGCAGAGGATGTCACCGGCACCATGAAAATCGTTGGACAGATTATTGATGTGAACTGCGTGAACAAGTACAAAGAGAACAAAGCCATTACTGATTTGTACATGAATGTGGACCCCCATGGCTACTCCACCGCCAGCTTTACATCAGAGGCCATTGACTCGTTGATACGTTATGGCGAGGAAGAAGCCATGCGCCACTGGGACGAGATTATCGCCCTGAAGGAGCGCATAGGCATCGACGACTCTTTCCGCCCCACCATCTATCATCCCCTGCGCCCGAACGCCATGACAGAGCGCCTGCGTGTCACCAGTTTTACTTTCGAAAACATGACCCCGCAGGCAGAGCGGTTCTTGAGACAAAAATTCCATCTGAACAAGCTTGACAGCATCGATGCCAAAAAGGAGCAGGAACTAACAACGAGCATGCGCATAGATCTCTTCTATCAGACTGCAGAGTGCCGGCTGGTGCCAGAAGGCGATGGCGTGCGTGTCGTCCTCTTGGCAGGCGACCGCAAGTCTGCACAGCTCCATGCCGGTGTGCGCTACGATTCGGAAGAACATGCCGTTGTGCAGTTAGGACGCGACATACCGCTGAAGACGGACATCCCGGTCGAAATCGACCTCACGCTGCGTCTCGGCAAGCGACTGATGGCTCGTGGTGAAATCACCACCCACCCCAAATTCTTTACTCGCCCGTCATTCAGCTATACGTTCCATAGAAATGATGTTGACGTATATACCAAAGGCGATTTGGATTATAACATCCGTTACAACCAGTTACAGGCAGAATTCCTGCCTATCAATTTCAACCTGCGCCATTTCAACCTGCGGATGGGACTGCGCTGGGACTTTCTCCACTACCGCAACAAACTCGGGTCAGAATCGGCCAAACAGGTGACACTCAAAAACGAACATTACTTCAGTTACCGTGCACGTGTGGCCTATAATAGCGAGGACAACTGGAACTTCCCCACTCGTGGAACCCGTTTTAACGCTGAATACGCTTATCTTACCAACGACTTCGCCCGGCTCAACATCCTTGATGCAGAGGGCAACAAACAGGGCAAGACCACGGGCATGAGTGATGTCAGTGCCAACTGGCGCATGTCGTTTACTTTCGGCAGTCGATTCACCCTCCAGCCCATGGTCTATGGTCGCTTGCTCTTTGGCTCATATATTCCCGCCGTCTTCGGCAACACCGTCGGTGGTGAGTGGTTCGGTCACTACGTCGAGCAGCAGATGCCATTCGCCGGCATCGGCAACATGGAGTACTTATACAAGCAGTTCGTGGCTGCCCAGATACAAGCCCAACAGCGAATGGGCGACAACCATTACGTGCTGCTGCGTGTGGCCGCCGGCCAACATACCAACAAGGTGAAGGAACTCTTTGACCACAGCACCTTGTTTGGTGTCCAGGGCGCCTACTATTACAATACAATGTTTGGCCCTGTTGGCGCCACCTTGGGCTATAGCAACCATACCAAGAAAGCATATTTATTCATCAATCTCGGATATGAATTCTAATATTTTAAGTAAAGCATAACATGAACAAGTCAAAAAAGAAAATGGCAAAGATGGCACAAGTGGCGTTACCTGTGCTGTTGATGCTTTTGCCTGCGACGGGAAAGGCACAGCGGGTACTCACGCTCGATTCATGCCGCCAGTTGGCCATCGCCAACAACAAGCAACTTGGCATGGCCCGCACTCAAAAAGACATGGCCTCATACAACGTGATGTCTGCCCGGACCAAATACCTTCCCCATGTGGATGCCATGGCAGGCTATGAGCTGATGAGCAAGGAAATGTCGTTATTGAAAAAGTCACAAAAAAATGCGCTGAACCATCTTGGCACCAATGCAGTGTCTGGGATGGGCGCCAAGGTGACGGACATCATGAACGGGATGGTCCAGGATGGCATCATCACTCCTCAGATGGCCCAGCAGTTTGGCCAGCAGATGGGAGTGTTCTCCTCGTCGCTTGCCACCATGGGGGATGAGTTAGGATCCACCATACGCAAGGCCTTCCGCACCAACACCCACAACATGTTCGCTGGTTCAGTGATGGTGACCCAACCTTTGTACATGGGCGGCAGCATCAATGCAATGAATCGGGTGGCCGAACTCAATGTCACCCTGGCAGACAACAACTACGACATGTTGCAGCAGAACGTACTCTATGAAATCGATGCCACTTACTGGCTTGTGGTGTCTCTCCGACAGAAGCAGAAACTGGCCCAAAACTATCTCGACTTGGTGACCAAGCTTCATGACGACGTGTACAAGATGATTGACAAGGGGGTTGCCATCCGGGCCGACGGCTTGAACATGAACGTCCGCGTGAATGAGGCAGAGATGGCCAAGATGCGTGTCGATGACAACCTCACCTTGGCCAAGATGCTCATGTGTCAGCTTTGTGGTCTTCCGATGGATACGGAGTTCACCCTTTCCGACGAGGGGAGGGAGCTCAGCTCCACCACCGAGCCTTTGCCCACCTTGAACGCGGCGACTGTCGATCGTCCGGAACTACGCATGCTGCTGACAACCGTCGGCATTACGGAGCAGACCCAGCACATCGTCACAGCCACCCATTTCCGCCCCCAGGTGGCCTTGACAGGTGGATATCTCCTGACCAATCCCAATACGTTCAATGGCTTCGAGCGCAAATTCTCCGGAGTATGGAACGTGGGTGTCCTCGTCCGCATGCCTTTGTGGGACTGGCACGACGGGCGTTACAAACTCGCCGCCGCACGTGCCGCAACAACGATAGCAAAACTGGAGCACAGCGACATGGAGGAGAAAATCAACCTTCAGGTGGAGCAGGAGCGTTTTAAGGTTCGCGAGGCCTATCGCCGTCTGGAGCTGTCTTCCAAACATGCGGCCAGCGCTGAGGAGAACCTCCGTTGCGCCTCACTTGGCTTCCGT
This sequence comes from Prevotella sp., assembly GCA_017619755.1. Lineage (GTDB taxonomy): Bacteria > Bacteroidota > Bacteroidia > Bacteroidales > Bacteroidaceae > Prevotella. The sequence continues at coordinate 9,841 of JAFZRU010000048.1, read as the reverse complement.
GAAGGGGTGATGAATCTCTCCGATGTGATGACCGCCCAAACCGCATGGGAAACCGCCCACACTCAGAAAATTGATGCAGAAATAGAAGTTCAACTCTCCCTTTTAGGCTTGCGCAAAGCCATGGGACAATTATAATCAATCAATATGTCAGACAAGGCAAAAAAACAACACAACAACATCCTGCTCGCCGTTGCAGGATTTTCAACAGTAGTAATCATCGTGGCCCTTATCGGTTTTCTCGCACTCGACCGTGACCCAGAGGTCATCCAAGGGCAGATGGAAGTAGATGAATACCGGGTGTCGAGCAAGGTTCCTGGTCGCATCCTTGAACTCCGTGCAAAGGAGGGTGATTTCGTACATAAGGGCGATGTCCTCGCAATCATCGATGCACCGGATGTGCAAGCCAAGAAGGTACAGGCCGAGAGTGCCCGTAATGCAGCCTCCGCCTTGCATGAGATGGCCGACAATGGGGCACGTGAGGAGACAATACGCGGTGCCTTCGAACTCTTGCAACAGGCGAAAGCTGCCAACGACATCGCCCGCAAGACCTATGAGCGTGTCAACAACCTCTTCAACGAGGGAGTGGTGACCGCCCAGAGGCGTGACGAAGCTCAGGCTGCCGTGGAAGCCACCCGGGCCCAGGTGATGGCCGCTCAAAGCCAGTATGACATGGCTCGAAATGGAACGCGCCAGGAAGAGCGCAAGGCCAGTTCAGCACAAGTCAGCCAAGCCAGTGGAGCCATCATGGAAGTGAACAGCTATCTCAATGAGACCGTTCAGGTAGCCCAAATGGACGGAGAGGTGAGCGAGGTCTATCCCAAGGTGGGCGAGCTTGTCGGCACCGGCACCCCCATCATGTCCGTCTCGATGATGGACGAACAATGGGCTACGTTCAGCATACGAGAGGACCAGCTGAAAGGGTTGGCAGTGGGGTCGGAAATGACGGTTTTCGTACCAGCGCTTGACAAGGAACTGAAAATGAAGGTGTTTTATGTGAAGGACAAAGGTTCCTTTGCCGTATGGAAAGCCACGAAGGCCAGCGGCCAGTACGACCAGAAGACTTTCGAAGTGAGGGCACGTCCCTCGGAGAAAGTCAAAGGTGTGCGCCCAGGAATGTCTGTGATACTCAGGAAATAATTTTCAATGAAATATCTCAAAAATATCGGCCTTGTAGCCCTGCGCGAACTCAACATTATCATACGGAAAAACCACATATACGGATTCTGCATGATTGTGTTCCCGCTGGTGGTGGTGGCCTTCTTCACCACGATGCTTGACGACGGTGTGGCGATAGACCTACCCGTAGGGGTGGTGGACCAAGACAACAGTGCCACCTCTCGTAGTCTCATCCGCAATCTCGACGCCATGCAAAGCTCTCATGTCGCCTATTGGTTCGCCAACGTCACCGAGGCTCGCAACGCCATGCAGGAAGGCAAGGTATATGCCTACCTCTATATTCCTAAAGGTACGTCGGCAAAGTTGCTCGCAGGTCGTCAGCCGAAGATTTCGTACTATTACACGATGACGTGCATGACGGCCGGCTCCATGGCCATGAAGGATATGAAGACCATCGGCACACTCGGCTCGGCAGCAGTCGGCCAGGCCACCTTATTTGCCAAAGGTGCATCAAAGGAACAGATCAATGCGGCGATGCAGCCTATATCGGTAGATGCTCACATGATTGCCAACCCCGAAGGCAGTTACAACTACTCGCTGACCACTGTCTTTGTGCCAGGCATCCTGATGCTCTTTATGGCATTGCTCTCAGCTTACGCCATTGGCATGGAGATGAAGTTTGATACTGGTAAGGAATGGCTTGCCGTCGCCGGCGGCAATATTGTCGTGGCCATTATCGGCAAGTATATTGTTCATGCGTTGGTGTTCCTGCTCGTGATGTTCCTCTATCAATATTACATCTTCCATGTACTCCATTTCCCCCATCTCGGCGGTGTGTGGAACATCGTGCGGCTTACCCTCTTGCATGTGTCTGCCGGTCTTGGCTTCGGCATCTTCGCCTTCGGTCTGATGCCGTCGTTGCGTATGTCGATGAGTATCTCATCGCTGTGGTCGGTGCTCAGTATCTCGATGTGCGGTTCGGCGTTCCCCATTGCGGGCATGGACGCGCCGCTGCAAGCCATGTCGTGGCTCTTCCCTCTGCGTCATTACTGGATGATCTATCAGGCCACTGTGCTCAATGGGTTCCCCGTCATCGATGTATGGTTCCATCTCGTGGCACTCGTAGCTTTTACGCTGCTGCCTTGGTTCGTACTTGGTAAAGTAAAAAACGCAATGCTGAATTATGTTTACATTCCTTAAAAGGTTACACGAGCATTTCACCGATGTGCTCTATATCTTTCGGCAGGAACTGCTACAGGTTGTCAAGGATGAGGGTGTGCTGATGTTCCTCGTCATCGTGCCTTTGGGCTACCCCTTGCTCTACTCGTGGATTTACAACAACGAGACGTTGCACGAAACGCCGGTGGTGGTTGTGGACCAGTCGCACAGCGCACTTTCGCGCCAGTTTATCAACGATTGCAACGCCTCTCCCGACGTGCACATCAAGTATTATGCCGAAGACCTCGATGAGGCACGTTCACTTGTCAGTCGCCAGTTGGTACGTGGCATCTACCTGATTCCTTCCGACTTTGCCAAGTGCGTCAACCGTGGCGAGCAGGCTCATGTGAGCGTCTATTGCGACATGTCGCTGATGCTGGCCTACAAGGCCGTCTATCAGACCGCCATGGTCGAGGCTGGACGCCTTGGTGCAGGCCTGAACATCAAGAAAGCGGGTAATTACACCAAGCGTGAAGACGCCATTACTGCGCAACCTCTGGCTGTTGACGATGTAGCCATGTTCAATCCTTCTGGTGGCTACGGCTCATGTGTGCTGCCTGCCGTGCTTATGCTCATCCTGCAGCAGGCCATTGCTCTTGGCATCGGCATGGCTGCCGGTACTGCTCGTGAGCGTCACCGCAATGGCCAACTAATTCCCGATGACGACCCGCACTACCGCGGTGCCTACCGCATCGTCTGGGGCAAGGTGCTCTGCTATGGCATGATTGGCACAGTAGCAGCAGCCTATCTCTCGATGGCCGTTCCTGCCATGTTCTCTTTCCCACAGTTGGGCACTGGCTGGACGCTCTTCTGGATGCTCCTACCATATACGATGGCGTGTGTCTTCTTTGGTTTGACGGTGTCGTGTCTGGTGCGCTACCGTGAAAACGTCATGCTGCTCATGGTCTTCGTATCAGTACCCCTTCTGTTCATGACAGGTGTGTCGTGGCCTCAATCCAGCATCCCTGGCTATTGGCAAGGTGTATCCTGGTTGTTCCCCAGCACCTTCGGTGTGCGCGCCTTTATCCGAGTGAACAGCATGGGTGCCAGCGTCAGCCAGATACTGCCCGAGATCCGCATTCTCTGGATTCAGGCAGCCGCCTATCTCGGTATGGCCTGCCTCGTCTTCCGTTATCAGTTCCGGTTAATGAAGAAATATGCAAACAAAGAATAACAAAACCAAATAAAAAAATGAAAAAACTTAACTATTATTCACTTTTGGCATCGGTGATGCTCGCAGTCATCGTGTTTGCTTCATGCAAGAGTAGTAATAAACAATCCGCCGAGACTTCGAGGATTGGCGAAATCCCTGAGGCCGTGCAGTACATCGTCGGCATCGAGAAGTACGACTCGGTGATTGACTACAGCCAGGCAGAGAACTGGCTCGACGTACCCACCGCGATGGTCAAGGACGGTGTGCTCGACGCCACCGCTGCCGACGGTCTCAAGACTGTCGATGTATTCTATATCTATCCCACCGTGACCGGTTTCCGCCCCGAGACCGAAGTGTGCGAAATGACCGACACGATGATGATTTCCGGCGCGCAGATGGTACGGCGGACACAGACCGCCGTGTTCGACGAGAGTTGCAACGTCTTCATGCCCATCTACCGTCAGATATCCATGCCGAAGCCCGGCTCGGACTACCGCGCCATCATCGACTACATCTCCCGCTTCGACGCTACCGACGCGCTCGACTATTACCTCACGAAGCTGAACCAAGGCCGCCCGTTCATACTCGCCGGACACTCGCAGGGAGCATCAGTTCTGATAGCCTTGCTCGAAAACTACATGACGAAGCATCCCGAGGCCCTCAATCGCATGGTCGCCGCCTACCCGATAGGCTTTGCCGTGACCAAAGACTGGCTCGCGAAGACCGGCTTGAAGTTCGCCGAGGGTGCCACCGATACGGGCGTCATCGTCTCGTGGAACACCGAAGGTCTCTCCAACCTGAAGGAAAAGAACATGACTCTTGCCCCGGGCGGCATCAGCATCAACCCCATCAACTGGAAGCGTGATGACACCTATGCCAATGTCAAGGAAAACATCGGTTCGCTGACCGTCGAAGGGAAGCTCGTTGCTCCAGGCATTGCTGATGCCCGCGTTGACACCGCTCGCGGCTCCGTCGTTGTCACCACCGCCGACGCCAAGCTCTACGCCATCCCCGCCGACGGTGCACAAATGTTCGGCCCCGAGAGCTACCATATGCACGATTACGGCTTCTTCTTCAACAACATCAAACAGAACGTCGCCGACCGCATCAAGGCGTTCGTGGAAAAGCAAGAATAAAAAAACATGGTTATGGACAAGAAAATGAAGAAAATGCTACGTATAGTGGCAGTGGTCATCATTGCCCTCATAGTCGGCGGTGGGGGTGCCTGGCTGATTACCGGGCGCTCACCAATGGCCATCATTGTGAAGAGTGTAATGCACCAAATGGACACGAAGTCGTATGACAAGGCCATGGCCGACAAGACCGACAAGAGTAAAACGGAAATTCCAGCCAACGTGGTCTTTCCTCGTGAGGTCGTTCAATATACCATCGGAAACATGCAAGTGTTTGAGGTGCCTGCTGAGAATGACACGAAACCCGTAGTAATCTATCTTCATGGCGGTGCCTACGTCCATAACTTTATGTCTCAACACTGGAAGGCAATGGCCAAGTGGGCCAAGACCACAGGCTGTGGCATCGTGGCTCCAAACTACCCCCTTCTGCCCCTCCATACTGCCGCCGAGGCTCATCCGCTCATCATGTAACTCTATTGTAAACTTTTGAAGAGTATTCCTGCCAGTCGTATTCTCATCATGGGCGACTCCGCAGGGGGCGGCTTTACACTGGCTCTGGCACAGCAGATACGCAATGACTCGCTCGACCTGCCTCGCCACCTGGTGCTCATCTCGCCCTGGGTCGATGTCATGGGCGGCGATCCTTCTATACAGGAACGCGACAACTGGCTCACCATTGACGTGTTGCAGAAGTATGGCACCGCTTGGGCAGGAGAGATGGATGTTTCCAACCCTATTATCTCGCCCCTATATGGTGACATGGAAGGTCTGCCGCCTACCGACCTCTTTACGGGTACATGGGAAGTGTTCTACACAGATGTCTGCAATACCTACGACAAGATGAAGAACGCTGGTGTCGATGCCCGCCTGCACGTCGCGGAGAAGATGGGGCACGTCTATCCCCTCTGGCCCGGCCCCGAGGGTCGCAAAGCCCACCGCGAGATTGCAGAAATAATTAAAGAATGTGGAGCATGCGGAACTTGAAAAAAAGACAAAGCGCATCTTCTTCATGAGGCTATCTTGCAGGGTCAGCGGTGCGTGATGGCATGCTTACGCAACAACGACATCGTCCACGTGTCCTTCTCGGAGTGAATCCGTACTGACAAACGTTTCGACAAGCGTCTCATCACGGTGATAGACGAGTTGAGTATTTAAGAAAAATTCCATCGTTTATGAAAAAAATAACAACATTAGTTACTGCTGCTGTATTCACAACATTAATAAACGTACAGGCACAAAACTCTCCTGTAGGCATCGTCAGTGTACAAGACTCGGTAAAGGGTGTTCAGTTTGGCGTCATTTCATCCGTTGCTGCTGATGGCGGCCACGGTTTGCAGTTGTCCGGTCTCTCAAACACAACGGCACATAAGTTAAATGGATTGCAGTTGAGCGGTATCAGTAATATCACAGCAGGCATGGACAAGGGCATGCAGCTGTCGGGTATTTTGAATGTCTCTTCGGCCATGCAGCGTGGTTTGCAGTTGGGTACCATCAACTTTAGCGATTCACTCAACGGTGCTCAGATTGGCGTATTCAACATTGCACGCAAGCATCCAAAGGGCTGGCAAGTTGGACTCGTCAACCTGTCTTACGACAGTATTGGCCATAAGATAGGCTTGGTGAACATCGACCCAAAGACCGACATCGACTACATGCTCTATGCCGGTTCTTCAACTAAGGCGAACCTCGCTGTACGCTATCGCAACAAGAGCAATTATAGCATCATGGGTGTAGGCACACACTTCATGGGACTCGACTCGAAGTTCTCGGGTGCTGTTTTTTATCGCATAGGCCTTTATAAAAAACTGTCGCCAAAATGGAGCCTGAGTGGCGATGTAGGTTACTATCATGTGGAGACATTCTCGAAAAATAGCAACGACAAGCCCGAACGTCTGTACTCGTTGCAGGCCCGACTGAATGCCGACTACCAATTTAGTAAGAAATATGGTGCCTTTGCATCAGTGGGCTGGGGACTGACTCGCTACTACGACCGCAACGAGACCTACCGCAACCGACCATTGGTAGAGCTTGGCTTGACTTACCGCCAACCTCGCAATCAGCACGACTCCTGGAAACGGGCTTGGGAGGAGAAGCGTTCGAAGTTGGTGTTTGCCGATTCTACGATGGCACTCCCCACACCCAAACGGCCTTGGCAGGCTCTTGCCGAGGTGACGGGCATCAACATTGGAGTACAACTGTTCGACCGATGGGCATTGAATGAGGACTTCGCTCAGACCACCCTGAATACGCTGAAACATAACTTCACCGACGGCATGGTGTGGGATAACGACTTTTTCCACACCAATATGTTTGCCCACCCGTTTCATGGCAACCTGTACTTCAACGCAGCCCGCACCAATGGGATGACGTTCTGGGAGTCGGCACCCTTCTCGCTGTTCGGCTCGGCAATGTGGGAGTTCTTGGGTGAAAAGGATCCGCCGGCCATCAACGATATTTTTGCCACCACCTGTGGCGGTGTGGCCATCGGTGAAATGTCTCATCGCCTAAGTCTGACCATCCTTGATGATCGCGACCGTGGCTTCCCCCGCTTCTTGCGTGAGGCTGCTGCTGCCATCATCAATCCCATTCAGGGGTTGCACCGTATCATCAGCGGTGATGCCTGGCGTGTAAAGAGCAAGCATTATCGCTACCATGACTTCAATGAGACTCCCGTTGACGTTTCTTTCTCCGTCGGTTGGCGCTATCTGGCCGATAATGGCGCATTGTTCCGTGGGATTCATGCGCCTTATATCAACATGACGCTGACGTATGGTACGGCAGTAGATGGTGACAAGCATACCACCCCTTACGACTTCTTTGACTTAGAGGCAAATTCCGCCTTTGGTGGCGGACAGCCTATATTGAATACGCTGAACATTGTGGGACGTCTTTGGAGTACACCTATTCTGGACAAGAAGGATATGGCAGGCGAGTTCGGTATCTACCAACACTATAACTACTACGATGCCAAGCCAATCGAAGACGGTTCCAGCCTTACACCTTACCGCATCAGCGAGGCTGCCGGTTTCGGTCCTGGCTTCATCTTCTCATTGCCACAAATGGGATACCTGTCGAAGATGGAGCAGCGCTTCTTCGTGAGTGGTATTCTGCTGGGTGGTACCAAAAGTGACTACTTCAACGTCATTGATCGCGACTATAACATGGGTAGCGGATTCAGCATCAAGTCGAAGACCCAGCTCGACTTCGGCAGGTACGGACGTATTATGCTCAATGCCAAGTACTTCCGACTTTGGACTTGGAAAGGCTACGAAGACAGAGACCTGCAGGCCTACGTCGATGGCACCAAGGACTTGCGCTACCTGAGCGTGCAGGGCGACAACGGCAATGCAGCACTGTTGGTTATCAATCCCGTCATTGAGATGCACCTCACCCGTCAGTGGTCTCTCACCCTCTCAGGTTCTTATTATGGTCGTCGTACGCACTACAACTATTACTATGACAAAGACCTGATCTTGCGTGAGAACAGTACGGTGCATGCCAGAACCTTTGAAACCAAGATTGGTATCACGTGCAGATTGTAGTCTCTCAGTCACCGCCGTTCCACCTTTCGATGACGCACGAATGGGTCTTTGTCTCCTTGTCGTAGTTGATGCCCACGAGGAGCAAGTTTTCGGTGTATTGTGCCACCTTGGCCGGGTATTTCTTCCTCTTGATTTGGTCGATGGCGGTGTCGGCGTCCTTGTCGTATTTCAACTCCACGACGAGGGCGGGGGAATCGACGTTTTTCCTCGGGATGAACACAAGGTCGGCGAAGCCCTTGCCAGACGCCAATTCCCTGTGGATGATATAATCGTTTTTGGCATAGTAATATGCGATGCTTAGCACACACGCCATGGAGTTCTCATTGTTGTAGGAGAGGATGCTTGTCTCCTCATCGTGCGCGGCCTCCACCCCTCGCGCCACTGCCTCCGCGTCGCCGTCGAGGGTGGCTCGGAGCAACCTCTCGGATTTTTGCAAGGCGTTAGCGACATTTTTCCACTTGGTGACCTTCACTGCATTAACCATTTCTCCGGCCACCTCGCGGTTGGGGATGTAGCATTCCTCCCTATTCCAGTCGTAAGAGAGATAGCCCAAGTGGATGAGCACGGTGAGCACGTCGTCTCGACCGTTGACGACCGACATGTCGTTTTGGAAACTGGTGGGGTCCACGGCGCATCGCTCCCCGGCGAGCATAGCGATGATGTCATCCTTTAGACCCTCGAAATTCATCTGGATGTAGTCGGACACCCTGCCAAAGGCACCGGTGGCGCCCCAATAGCTTCTACATCTATGCTCACGTATGGCAGTCATCACCGAATTGGGGTTGAATATCGACAGTTCGTCGCCTATCTGATAGCCGTCGTACCATTTTTCCAACTCGTCGAAGTCCATGCCGTGCTTGTCGGCCAGTGACCTCACCTCTTCCTTGGTGAAACCGAAATAGCCGGCCATACCGCCGGGCTTCACCATGGAATACTCTTGGAAATTGTTCAAGGCCGACTCCGTCTGGTATTTCTTGATGGGCAGGATACCGGTCATATACACTCCTGCGAAAACATTGAGGGCGTTGCCGCTCTTGAACATACTACGAAGCCAACCCACATAGTCATCCATCGCTTGGGTGCCTTTAGGGAACTCACGGCAAATGGCATCCCACTCGTCAATGATGAAGATGAACTGCTCGCCCGTGGCTTGGGCGATGCGGAAAAGGCAGCGCATCAAGTCGTCAGTCTCGCGAACCTCCACCTGAGGGTAGGCCTCAAGTATTTCCGTTCGCAGTTCCTCCTTGATGTGAGCCACGATGCTGTCATCCTTGTAAGTCTCCACGAAGTCGGTCATATCGAGGTAGATGACCGGGTATTTGTTCAAATGCGTTTCAAACGACGGGTGGTTGGCTGTCTCCAAGTCGGCGAAAAGCTCCCGTGAGCTGCACGACTTGTCATAGTAGGCACAAAGCATCCGTGCTGCCATCGACTTTCCGAAGCGGCGGCAGCGACTCACACAGGTGAAACGACGTTCTTTGAACAGTGTGTCGTTGACAACGGCTATCAGCCCTGACTTATCCACATATTCGTCGTTGCGACTCATTTGGAAAGCTTTACTTCCCTTGTTGATGAACATTCCCATAGCTGTGATGGTTTGGTAAGGTGTTGCAAAGATAACAAATGCTGGGCGGAATGCAAAACAAAAAACAAAGTTTTTGTTTGCATTTCCGAACCGC
>JAFZRU010000047.1 GCA_017619755.1 Prevotella sp. | reverse complement strand
TTGTCATGGTTGTTGTGATGATGTATGAAGGTTTTGTCGTTTCTTGCCCATGTGGCGAGTCGTAGTTTCGTGCTCCATGTGCGTTGTAGTTCGAAGCGCATTTTGGTGAGGGAGTGGTTGGGTTCGGTCCAATAGTCGCCGAATTGCGTTACCATCTCTTGGCCATAGCGTTCGTGGTAGGGTGTCAGCGAGGCGAGGAACTGCAGCCGTCGCTCTTCGAGATTTTCAGTCTGTTTTTTCTCGCATGCATGCGCGTTTGTGTGTGTTGTTTTTTCTTTTTTTTGTTTTATTTCTTCTTTAGGGAGTGCAGGGGGATTTTCTTCTTTCTTTTGTTTTGTTTCTTTTTTGTTTGTCACCATCTCTGTCACAGCTGCTGTCACAGATGGTTTTTCAGGGTTTTCGCATCCCTTTGGTTCAATGGGTGTTACGGCATCATCAGAGTGGGCTTTCTGTGTCACATCCTCTGTCACACTCCCTGTCACACCCTCTGTCACACAGGCTGTCAAGCGAAGCAAGTTTGGCCGTCGCATCCCGGGGGTGATTTCCCATGCGGCATATCCTTTCTCGCAGAGGCGGTTGATGAGTCGCGCCAATGTCTGCCGATGCATGTTCAGTTGTAATGCCATAGCGTTGATGCTGCTTTTCACCTTCCATTCATCGTCGGCGAGGGAGAGGAGGTAAATCCACGTCAGTCCTTCGCGCTTGTCGTCAAAGCGTGAGAGCAGTTGGGTGATTCCTTCCACCGTGTCTGCCGATTGCCTCAAGAAGTCATTGTTGATTTTCATGCTGCAAAGATATGCCATTTTGCAGCGAAGACTATGTCATTTTAATATGGGCGAAAAAAGATTCGACCTATGCTGTTGAAATAATCTTAAAGTGATGTCAAAAAAACCAAACTTGTACCACGATATAAGGCAAGAATGATGTAAATTTGCAAAGAAAATCAAAGAAACAGAAAAAGATGATTACAATTGAAGATGCCTTGCGCTTGGCTGTTGAAGCGCATGACGGTCAGAAAGACCTTGATGGAAATCCCGTCATCCTGCACCCGATGGCAGTAGGGTTGGCCGGTCGCAACCGTGAGGAAATCATAGCTGGACTGCTGCACGACGTGGTGGAGGACACCAAATTTACGTTCGAGGACCTCCTGAAAAAAGGGGTGGATGAAGAAATCGTGGATGCTCTGCGGCTACTGACGCATACCGATGACCTGTCATACGAAGACTACGTGAATCGTATCGCCAAGTCTGGAAACAGCATCGCCATCCACGTGAAATACAACGACCTCTGCCACAACCTCAAACGTGGCCGTGCCGGCGGGCATTGGAGAATTGTGGCCAAACACGAAAATGCACTCTCCATCATCGAACCAATTGTAAAACAAGGATAATTTTCCATCCGCACTGCACGAATATTTTTACTAAATGTACCCATGCATCCCTCCCAAAATATAATTGACACCGAAATAAGTGATGATGACCGCAAGGAAGGCCCCCACCATGTAGATGTGGTAGCAACAGGGCTTACGGAATATCCCGACTGACTTTATGTGAAATGGCACGGCATAAATCATCAGGGTGATGAGAGCCCATGACTCTTTGGGGTCCCACGACCAATAGTTGCCCCACGACACATTTGCCCAGACTGCTCCGAGGAAGATGCCGATAGCAAGCAGGAAGACGGCGGGGTAGAGCAACAATTGCGACAGTGCGGTGACCCTCTCCAACTCATCATTTCTTTTTTTCCTTATCAAGAGGAAAGCCTGCACACCCAACAACAATTGCAGAGCAAACAGAGCGTAGGCGCACATCACTGTCATCACATGAATGGAGAGTAGTGGCGATTGTAGCACGGGCATCAGCGGAGTTATCTGCGAATTGCTGCCCGCCAACATGGCCACCAACAGACAAAAAGAAGCGATGAGTGGGCCGAACCCCGAGACAATGGGAAATTGGTGTCGAAGAAGGATGGTCAACAAGAGCAACACCCATGCCATGAACAGCATCACCTCGTGGCCGTTGCTCACGGGTATGTGTCCGCTCAGCCACCAACGTAGGCCGAGTAGAAGCATGACATACGTTGCCAACAATACGATGAATGAAAGAGTCAAAACCTTGAACCACGTTCCTCTCCATGTCGTTGCAATCAATGCCAAGCACACCAACAGGCTGAGGGTGAGAGCCAAGAAAACAGGCCATTTCTGACAACGCATCGTATTGTAGAAAATCTCTGCCTTGGTCTTATTCCCACTGGGCAGCTGATTGTTTGTCATTTCATTTTGAAAGAGTTTGATTTTTGCAATGAGCTCGTATGCCCTGTCACGCTGTCCTGTCACAATACTCTCTGTGAGGTAGTCCATGGACTGCTTGATGAAGAACTGCTCCTTGACGGGGATTTCCTTGGGTAGCGACTGTCCGCCTGGCATATACCAGTTGACAGCCTTTCCACTGCGATATGGAAACATCTTGATGAACTGTCCACGATAGAACATCTCAACAACATGGAATTTCTCATCAGCTTCCATCAAAGCTTTCCCGCCATGGGAGCCATCACCTTTCTTCTGTTTCTCAACGGCTTTTTTCAACTTGTACTCGTGGTACTCATCCAGAAAATCGCAATAGGAAGCCCACTGTCCGTTGATGCCCAACAACTGTTGCACTTCATGGTTCTTCACACGAATCAGTTTCTGTTTCTCCCATGGGGAATAGTATATCATCCAACTGACGAAAATCTCATCTGCTGAATAGCCCTCCCATGAAGCACTGCCCGATAGTTTGGTGATGAAGTCTGTCGCCACAGTGTTGAGCGGGCAGATACGGTTGTTGTATAGCACATTGATGGCTCCCAAACGGTGGGCAATTTCCTTATCGACAACGGGCAAACCGTCGTCAGCGTGGACAGATGAGGCATAAAAGGCAAGAGGCAAGAGAATGGCAAGGGATTGCGTGGCTTTGCGGTAAAGTACATGCATCCGTGTCTTGCGTGACAGCAGCGTGGCGATGATGCCAGCCAGCAGCAAGAGGTAGCCGAAGTAGGTGATGGCAATACCGTATGGGTCATGGCTTACACCAAGTGAAACGCCCTTGCCGTCAGAGTCGAAGCTTGACTGAAAGAAGCGGTAGTCATCGATGTGGCCGATGTTGTTCATGGAGACAAGGACATCTTCTCCACCAACATGCTGAATGACGCTTTGGTAGTCGAGTGGTGCATCAGTGCCAGGATAATAGATAATGCTGAACTCTTTTAGTGTCAAAGAGAAGGGCAACTGTTGATAGTGTCCATCCTTGTCAATATATGTCCTGGAAGGGATGCCCGTACGAAGTCGGATGGTGCCACTACGGGCGAAAAGATGGGTGACCAAGGCACCTGTCAGGATCACCACAAAAGCCACGTGCAACAACATGACGGCAGCACGCTTATACAGTTGTTGCCTTATCACATAGGCACAGGCTGCCACGGAAAGCACAACCCATAGGCCGGCAAACCACCAGGTACCATAGACATGCTCATTGACAAAACCAGTGCCGCTATGTTTCTCTATGATGGTGGCAAACCCTATACACACCACGATGAGTGTGTATAGGGCGAAGATGAGTTTTTTGTTCACCAATACTGTTTTAGATGGATTCAATAAAATAAATCATCTGGTCACGTTGCTTTTTCGTCAGGTTTCGAAACTTCACGACGGAATGGTAGGCGTCGCTGGTGCCTCCCTCGTTTTTGCAGCCATGCCACATGATGGCTTCCATGACATTGCGGGCACGGCAGTCGTGCAGACGTTCCACCCCACTGCCACACTTCGCGGCCAGTCCGCGTCCCCACAGCGGTGTGGTACGGCACCAACCTGTACGTATGTCGTTCTTCATCCACAGACGATGTTGGACGAAGTCAGTATAGGGCCATATCTTCTGACGAGGATAGCGTGGCATGTCGCTGTCGGAGAGGAAGAATCTGGCAGGGTCTTGGATGTGGTCCTCGCCAGTCTGCCACGAGGGACGGTGACAGGCGGCGCAACCGATTTCGGTGAACAGACGCTTGCCCTCTTGGAAATCCGTGGTGGTGGTATTGCGTGCCGCGGGAACAGCCAGTCCACGATGCCAGATCATGAGGTTCTTATACTGTGCATCGGTCATCTCAGCATCAAGCGACTTGCTGGTCAGATAGGTGTAAATGTCTTTCTGCAGGTCGCCAGTATGCCATTCGGGGTGCGCCTTTGCGGGGTCCATGCGGTTGATGTAGTCGGTGAAGCCTGCCTGCACCTCCGGGTCTTGCGACGCCTTCGTGGCATAATAGACACCTGCGAGGTCGAGATAATGATATCGGCGGTCGGAGCGTGTCACGTTGGTGATGTTCCATATGGCATTTGCGCCGGCGGCATCAAGAATGGGTCCACGCGACATGGCGTAGGTGTAGCGGCGCACATACTTCGTTCCGTCGCCTTGCAGCGAGTTGCTGTAATAGCTGTTCCAAGAGTTTGTCGCTTGGTTCCACATAGCAGGATTCAGTGCGTCGGTGCGGCCGATGCTGTTGAAATACTCACTTTCAGCTCTCCATTGTGCGGTGATGTCTTCGTCGGGGATGGCATCTGTAAGTCCAGTGCCATATATGCCTATGGTTGACTCCAACAACACGCCGATGTCGTTGTTGTATTCTGCTTCGGTGAGTGTCACGTCGGAACCTCCACGAGCAACGACGACTGGAGCATAATGGGCACTATAGGGGATGGTCACCTCTGGGTAGATGAGTGAATAGGTTTCGCCGTCAGGGAATTTGTTCCCCCACTCGTCGGTGTAGTTGTTCCATACGATGCTGATTTGATTCTCGTCAACAGGGGCCTTGAAAGGTTTCACGGCACCGGTCTGCGGCATGCCGGCCACGGAGCGGATGTAAGCATTGGTGGTCTTGTCGTAGATGACGAGCAGATAGCCGTTTCGGTGTGTGTCGGCCTTGTATTCCGTCTGTCGTGCGCCATGGCCGTAACCGGGATGGCAGTAAAGGCATCCTCGACGCACATAGACAGGCCCCAGTCCATGGAAGGCACCATCGGTGTTGGTGTTGTAGTCTTTCTCAAAGAGATACTCGCCTTCGTTGAAGGCCGTCATCATTCCAGCGTTTTCCACAGCCTTGGAGGGCTGCTCGAAAGCCGTGGCGGTGTTCACCGATGTAGTGCCGAGCAGTCCCCCGGCGTAGTAGTCTTCCGGATAGTCCGTCGTTGTCGGGTCGCCTATTTCCCACGTTGTGGTTGTGGCATCATCGTCGTCGGAACAACCGGCGGCGATGAAGGTTCCCATCAGAACAAGACCGAAAAGGAATGGTTTGTTCATTTCATCTTACTTTTTTATATTCACGATTGACTGATAGAGCTTTTGTGCGTTGTCGGCCAGAGTGTGGTAGGTGGCCACCACCACGTTGTCCACATAGTTCTCATTGATGACTTGGCACTGTGCTTCCACGGTCTTGTTGCCTCCATATCCCGCCAATGTCTCGGAGAGTGCACCAAGAGCGTCGTCCAATTCGCCCAGCGCATCGATGGCCACCTTGCACGAGGCATCGGAATAGTAGAGGGCAAACGGATGTTTCATTGCCTTGATTTTTGCCAAGGCAGCATCAAGCTTGGTCACCACGATGTTGGCTTGGTTGGCCATCGTCGGATTGCCGGCATTCTGACAGAAATAAATCAGCGATTGCTGTATGGGTGATGTTGCTCCCATCTGTCCAAAGAGTGCGTTTTTGCAACTGACGATGTTGTCATAAAAGTCGGTGATGGAGTTGTAGGCGTAAGGTGATTCAATGTAGGTGGCATCCTCACCCGTGTAGGGAAGTCCTATTTTCGAGTCACCCACCTCGCCGATGATGTCCTGGCAGCCGGAGATGATTTCAAGCGTGGCGTCGAGAGCCGTTTCCCAGTCGCCGGTACCAGGGTTCTTGAAGGCCTTGCCGAAGTTTTGGAACGAGCCCAAGGAACCTTCGGCATCGCCGTCGTCATTGATGGCGTTGTGTGTTGCCACATAGTTGATGGCAATCTTATGACGTTCGGCATTGCTTTCACGTGAGTCCCATGCAGCCTCCAGGGTTGCCGTGGCGTTGTAGAGGTCCTTGGCCACTGCACAGATGTATTCATACTCCAAGTTGGTGATTTGACTGATTTGTCGGGGTTGTCCCTGACGGAAGAGCACATACTCCAAACCGTGATAACCCAGGATACCGGAATTGGCTGTCTTGATGAAGTTGTCGAGATTCGACATCGCCTTCTCGTCACGCAGCACGTCGGCCAGGTCGTTGGCGGCTACCGGCCAAGTGTCGGTGTGAGGGTCGATGGAGTAAACGTCGGCTGCTCCAAAGAGGAAGGCTTCGGTGTTCTCCCAGTTGGCACGAGCCGTTTTCCAATCATTGCATGCCTGGTCCACGGCAGCCTGGGAACCTGTAACAGTTGTTGTGTCATTGTCATCATCACTTGAACAAGATGCGAAACCGAAGGGAATGACGGCAGCAATGGCTGCCATTTTCAAAAGATTCTTGATTTTCATTTTACTTGGTGTTTTATTTTATTAATTATCCATTTTCCATCTTACAACAATTTCCCACAGTAGGTGACGCCCAAGCTGACACTTGGCTCGTTGTTGTAGGGCTGTTTGTATAGCGGACTGTCGGAAGCAAGGCCGTGGTTGTCGGGCTTCTCGAAGAAACGATAGGAGTACTCCCCCTTGATGGTGATTTGTTTCACGGGTGAGTAGTTCACGCCGAAAGCGCACCTGTATTTCTTGGTGTACTTGTACATCGACTCATAGGTACCCGATGCCATGGTGTCGTAATGTTCAAATCGCCCGAATATGAACAGTTTTTCGTTTTCCTGCCTCAGTTTTGGAAATTGCGAAAAGACATTGTAGCCGGCCTCGATGGCATACGCCAGTGCATTGCTGCCTATGTTGGAATAGTGGTGCGGGTTGCCATCCTGGTATTTGTGGTGCGTCCAGTTGGCTTGGTTGTAAGCCGAGATTTCGTCAGCATCGCTGAAGTGGGCATAATCCACATTGCCCCGAACTATCCAATTCCAGCGGTTGAGAGAGAAGTCGAGGGCCACCATCCCCAAGGCTCCCGTTACGTCATCGTATTTGCTGCCCGGCGTACGAAGGGTGTTACGGAAGGTGTAGCCATAGTAGCCGCTCAGACCGAGTCGCAGTCCCTTAAAGGAATGATTGTCGATACGTAGCGCACCAGCGTAGTTGTTGGCGACCTTGAACTCATAGGGGCTTGTGGCACCGTAATGCACAAAGTTCTCTGCCGTGAAACTCTCGGAATTCAAGCCCGAGAGCAGTTGGACCTCATAGCGCCAGTCTTTCAGCCGTCCCCACAACGACAGTCCCACCTGATGCCAGGTGTTGGGCATGATGGTTGCCTCGCCTTCCGGGCGATAAACGGTGAAGAACTGATTGGGTTCGTGGTAGGCGTTGGAGTAGCCTATGGGAACGATGATTTCGCCGGCCTTGATGTTGAACTTGCCATTCCAGAACTCCTTGTTGATCCAGAACTGCTCAATGTTCACCTCACCGCCTTTCTCCACCTCTGCCTCATATTCACCAGCCTCTTCAGCCTCTATTTCCACGGCAGTGCCATTACCGCCATGCTCAAACTCTATCTCGGAACCCATTGTCCATCCCTTGCCGAAGTCGTAGCCGATGTTCAGGCATACGTGTGGAAGGTCGAAGCGTCCGTGACTCTTGTCATCGACATAGTTCTCTGGTTTCTTGTAGCGGTTGAAACTCTGGCTGTAGAAGTTTCTGCTCATAACAGCTTCGCCATAACCGCCAATGTGGAGGTGAGACACGATGTCTGTCTTCCTCTCTTTTTGAATGACTTGTCGTGTGGCTCCTGTAGTGGTATCCACGTTTTTGTCGTCTATTTCCTGGGCTGACACACAAAGGGTTGACAGTGTAAGAATGGTTGTAAGTGATAATCCTTTCATTGAATGGATGATTGTCGTCTATTTTTTCGGATGCAAAATAACAACCTTTTATTGATGTGGACAATACCCAAAATTCAGTAATTTTGACGATACCGAAAAATGACTTATACTTAATCGTAATGAAGTGAATACCAACTTGTGACGATGATTTTGAAAAACCCTGAATAATGATACTTACAAATGTGGATGATCACAATTGAAGACACCCTGCGCTTGGCTGTTGAAGCGCATGACGGACTGCATCATGACGTTATAACAGGATAATGATGGGGCGTTATAACAGGATGACGGAATGACGGAATCGGAATGACGAAATAACGAAATAACGGAATAACGGAATAACGGGATAACGGGATAACGACAAAACGTCATGACAACAAGGTGTCATGACGAGAGCAAGCGGGAGAGCACTACCAATTTGCTCAGCTGCTTTTCTTGTGACCAGACCGAATTTTCCCCAGCAAGGCCAAGGAGGCGGCGGCGACGATGGCCATCAAGACGACGAAGAGGAAGAAGCGGCGATAGCCGAAATAGTCTTGCAAAAATCCCGTGACCACTCCCGACAAACAAGCGGAAAGCGCCACAAGGGCGAGGCAGGAGTCACCGTAGGCCGGCAAGCCGCGACGCGGACCATAATAACGCAGGTAGCACACAAAGCCCGCCAAGCCGAAACCGCAACCAAAACTCTCCACGGCGAGGCATGCTGTGACAAGCGACAACTCGGAAGGCATGGCGTACGCCAAATAGAGCAGCAGGATGTCTGGTACGGTGATGGCAAGCACCATGGGCCACACCCATCGGCGCAGACCGTCACGACGCATCATGGTGAAGCCCGCCACGCACCCGGCCACCATGGCCATCCCCGCCACCGTGCTGTGGGCGAAGGCCACCTCCTGCGGTCCCATCGACAAACCGCCGATGCTCCCCGGGTCAACCAAGAAGAGCAACACGCCCTTCAAGATGAAACACTCATGCAAGGTGAAAAGCACGATGAAAGCGGCGAAAGTCCACTGGTGAGAGGCGCACCACCACCTTTCCAACTCCTTCATTTGAACACGCCACGCCTTTTTCAGCGGCATAACCTCCCCACCCACATGGCGAGGCTTGGCCAAAGCCGTCACCAAGGCCACGACGAACGCCATACCTGCCAACACCTCGAAAGCCAAACTCCAGGAGTACGCCACGTCACGCGTGAGCACCTCCATGTCGCCCGCTATCACCAAGGTGATGCCCAAACCCAGCACGACGGCGAGCAGTGGCAGCGTGGCCAACACCAATGTGCGGCCGGGCTTGCGGTTGCCCCGTAGCGCATTGCAATAGTCGCTGGCCAGAATGTCGTGAAAGGCGGCGGCAAAGGCACCGACCCCCAACCACCACCACGACGCACCGCCCTCCGTTCCGGGGGTGACCGTCAAGGCGACGCCCAGCAAAGACAAGGCGAAGAGCAACTGCATGGCCACCATCCACCACCCTCGGTGGGGCATGGCCGTCACGAAAGGACGCAGCAACTGCCGACACACGTATGGCACAGCCAACAAGGCCGTGCCGCACGATGCCCAAGAATTGCTCATGCCAAGGCGCTTGAACATCACCATCGACACCGACAACAAGGCCACCACGGCCATGCCGCGGGCAAAACCCAAGAGGGGCGGCCACAGCCACGAGCGACCGTCGGTCACCACAGTTGTCGATTGCATTCTCTTCTGCCTCATAGGGTCATTACTTTTTCTTGCCAAACTCAGGGTCGATCTTGATGAAGGCCGCTACGACAAAGGTGATGATGCAGAAGAACATCACCAAGACGAAGAAGGTCTGGTACCCCACTGCGTCCTTGATCAATCCCGACACCATGCCCGGAAGCATCAAACCAAGATAGGACAACCCCGTGCAAATGGCATAATGAGATGTTTTGAACTCACCCTGGCTATAATAGAGCATGTAGAGCGTGAGTGCGGTGAATCCCAACCCATAGCCAAACTGCTCGATGAAGAGGCACGTGCTGATGAGCCACAGGCTGTCAGGCTGTGCAAAACCAAGATACACATACACGATGTCGGGCAAGGTGATGGCGCAGACAAAGGGCCAAAGCCACCGTTTCAGTCCATCTCGACTGGCCAATATGCCACCCACGATGCCGCCCAAGAGCAGTCCGATGAGACCTACCGTACCGTATGCCAGGCCGAAAGCCTCCTTGGTCAAACCCAGGCCACCCTCCTCCATCGGGCGTAGCAAGAACGTGCTTGCCATCTTGGTGAGCATGGCTTCAGGGAAGCGATAAAGCAACAGGAAGAGCAATACGAACACAACCTGCTTCACCGGCACCTTAGTGAAGAACGACGAGAGCATCTGCCACAGGCCCTTGGCCACGTCACGTGCCGTCAGCCCCTCATTATTTCGGTCAACAGGCCTCGGCATGACAAAGCGATGATACAACCAGATGGCGATGAAGATGGCAGAGAGGCCGAAGAAGATGAGGCTCCAAGTAAAAGCCTTGCTGTCAGGGTATATTTTCTGCAATTCACCAGCCAACCATACAAGCACGCCTTGTCCGAAGATGACGGCGATGCGGTAGAAGGTGTTTCGTATGCCCACAAACCACGACTGGTCGTGACTGTCCAAGTCGAGCATGTAGAAACCATCGGCGGCGATGTCGTGGGTGGCACTCGAAAAGGCCATGAGGAAGAAGAAGAACATCGTTCCCTGAAACCAAAAAGACGTTTTCACCGTAAAAGCCACACCGGCGAACGCCGCGCCCAAAAGCAACTGCATGGCAAGCACCCACCAACGTTTTGTCTTGAACAAATCGACAAAGGGGCTCCACAGCGGTTTGATGACCCACGGCAGTCCCAGCCAACTCGTATAAAGGGCTATCTCGGTGTCGGTCATGCCCATTTCCATATACATCACCACCGCCACGGTCATCACCACCACATTGGGCAGTCCCTCGGCGAAATACAACGTGGGTATCCAAGCCCATGGGCTTCTCTTCTTTTCCATCTTGCTTATTTATAAAGTTTTCTTATTTCTGCATCTTGATAATAGTGAAGGAGTATCTCGTCGTAGGCGGCTCCCTGCTCGCCCATCATGGCGGCTCCTATCTGGCACAGGCCCACGCCATGGCCCCATCCGGCTCCGTGGAGGATGAAACGTGCGGGCAGACCGCCCTCGTCGCCCTCCGTGTCGATGACGAAGGCGGAACTGAGCAGGTGGGAGGTGCTGAGCGCACGGCGAATCTCCAGTTCCTTGCCGATGACAAGAGAGCGTTTCTCACCTTCTATCCGCAGACGGCTGATGCGTCCGCTGCGGCCACGCTCCATTGGTGTAAGCGACTTGATGCCGCCGAAATCCATCTTCAACTTCTCGCTCACCAAGGCCGACAGTTCCTCCTGGCCGTACTCCACGCACCAGCGGTAGAAATCGGTGGTCTCCGTGTCGTAGTCGTTGAGCACCTGGGCCAGCACCTTGCAGTCGGTGGTGTTGCAGTAAGCCGACGGACGGCCCATGATCCACTTGCGGGCAGTCTGCTCCACGCGAAGGTTGGGCAGCACCGCCTCCGGACTGTCACCCACGGCACGAAGATAAGCCTTGGGAACATTCTCCCAGCAATACTGGAACTCCTCGGTGACACCTCCACAGCACTTGCTGAAACGGGCGTCGCAAATCTCACCGCCATGGCAGAGCACCTGGCCACGGGTGGCCTTCACCGCCTCCACCACGCGCTTCTCCGTGGCGCGGGTGACACCCTGGTAACGCTGGCAGTGGTCGTCGGCACACACGTCGAAGATGGTGTGGTCCTCGCGGTCGTACCATCGGATGATTTCGTCCTCTTTCTTGATGAAGGAGAAGAAACTGTCGGTGGCCTCCTTGTGTTGGCGGCGACGCTCCATCTGGGCCAGAAGCCAACTGCGGGAGATGACCGCATGGGCCTTGAGCAGTTCGGGCGACGAGGTGGCCTTCATCTCGCTGGAGATGACGCTGGCCAAGTATTGCTCCACAGGCACCAGGTTGATGGCGTGAATCTTGTCGGCCTCCACCACTAATTTGAGCGCACCGGGGAAGACTTGTGTCTCGCGGCGCTCCCAGTGGAAGTCGAGGCCGATGGTCACCTCGAAGAGGGAGAACGTCGCGTCGGGACTCTTGGGTGTGAAGAGGAGTTCGCGGTAGAGACTCCCGTTCCATTTGATGCATCCCTCCGACAACTCCACCTCCTGTGTACCCTCAAGGATTTCGCCCTTGGCCACATAGGGCTTGTTGAGGGCGAAACGTATGTTGTCGCCGGCCACAATCCCCACGGACACGGAAGGCTCACGCTCCATGGCTTTCACTACGGGCTGTTGCTGCCCGTCACGAAGGACGGACACCACGCGCTGGAGATCGTCGTCGCCAATGGCCACCTCGCGAAGGATGCCGGTGACCTCTGCGGCGTCGAGACGGCGGAAGTCGGCCTCAAGGGGCGTGATGACAAGACCGGCCATGTCAAGGGCGCCGGGACTCACCATCCTCCGACTGTCGCCCGGAGCTGTGTAGCTACGTGGGCGGTGTCGGCGACGTGGGAAGACGACGCTCACCACTTCGCCCTCATACACCCAGGCCACGATGTTGAGCATGGGTTCCTCGCCACGCTCCCGCTCGCTGTCGGCCACCTCGCTGTCGAGGGCGGCGTAGAGCTTTTTGAAGAGTGCCTGGCCGGTGTCCTTGTTCTTGCTTCTCACAAACAGGGCCGGACAGGGGTAGTCGTGGAGGAGGAAGAGGCCCTCGCTGTCGTTGACACGATGCAAGGGGGTGGCCTCGCGCAACAGGCGGGGCCATGCCTGCTGGAGGGGAAGCACCCCCGTGGTGCCAGCTTGCAGGTGCAGGTGGTCGGGAGCGGAGGCGCCGCACCGTGGGCCGTTGTAGAAAACGGTCAGGTGGGGGTATAACTCCAAGAGGCGGTGTATCTCGTAGTAGTTGTCGCGTATCTGCTGTGGCTGGTGCTTCTTGGCCACGATGGTGTAATGGGTGGGGAGGATGGGGAAGGGATTGACAAGGATGTCGAACTTCCCGTCGAATGACTTGGCGAACTGCACCTCCGGGCGGTTGCGCTCGCAGAGGAAGCAGGGCCGCTGTTCGATGGATGCGGGCTTCACACTGGCTCCGGTGGAGACGATGCGCGCCGGGTTCCATTGCAAGGTAAGCGGCAGGGCATGGTCGGCGTGGTCGAGCTGGCGCGTCTGCACGTCGTGGAGGTCCCGGTATCGCTGACGGGCGTCATCCCAACGGTCGAGCTGGCGGTTGAAGAAGCGGTTAAGCGAACCCTCGCCGGTGTCGGTGTCTTGCTGACCTGCCAACTGCTTCCGGGCGGTCAGTTCGACGGTACGCAGACGGTCCTTGTAGAGGTTGTTGGCGTTGACGCGCTCGATGCTCAAGGCGGCGTCGCTGTTGCCACCCCAACGGCGGCAGAGGTACAGCTCGTCGAAGATGCGACCGATGCGATAGCGGCGGCTAAAGGCAAGCCCCATGGCGTAGTCCTCACCATAGCTGGTATTGGGGAATAGCGTCTGTCGCAACAGGGGGGTGAAGAAAGCCCTCGGCGCTCCGAGACCGTTGATGCGCAGGGCGTTGTTGGGGCCGTTGTCATCGGTCCACTCACGGTGGTCGATGAGACCGGGAGGAAGGGTGTTGAGATGGAAGTCGCACATGCGGTAGGACCCCACCACCATGGCGGCTTTCTGTTGGTAGAAAGCGTCCACCACCCGCTGAAGGGTGTCGGGTGAGGAGTACAGGTCGTCGCTGTCGAGTTGGACGGCGAAGCGACCGCAGCGGTCGTCGAGCACGGCCATGTTCCAGCAGCCGCCGATGCCTAAGTCGGTGCGCTCGGGGATGAGGTGGATGAGCCGTGGGTCATCATACTCGGAGAGAAGCCGCGTGGTGCCGTCGGTGGAGTGGTTGTCCACGACGATGACGTTATATGGGAAGGTGGTGTGCTGCGAAAGGGCGGAGTCCACGGCGTCGCAGATGGTACGCTCGCGGTTGAAGACGGGAATGACCACCGTGGCCTCGCAGGCGAAAGATTGCTCGCCGAAGTCGGGAGTGCTGTAAGACGTGGAGTCCACAAGCGCACCCAGTTCACGGAGGTGGTGGGTGACGGCAGCTTCCATCTCCACCTGCACTTCACGGTTGCGGGGATTCACATAGTCGAACTGCTTCTCACCGCTGGCACGGAGGTCCAACTCTTTCTCGGTATAGAGGAATTCGTTGAGGTGGAGCAGTTGCCCTTGCCGACTGATGAAGAGCCGCAAGTCGTACAAGCCGGCATGCTCGTAGGCGGGAAGGGAGGACTGGCGGGCGTAGTCGTGCAAGATGTCGGAACGGACAAGCACCACGGAACCAAAGTCAAAGTCGTCGCGAAGGCTGCCTTCCTGGTAGTCGATGACGGGATGGGGCGACGTCACGCCTCCTTCCACGGAGCGATGGTCGGCATACACCCAAAGAGCGCCAGAGTCAGATGCCACATGCAGGAGGCGGTCGGTGGCACGGAAGCCCAAGGTGACGGACGTGGATTTGGTGAACAGGAGCAGATAGGGGGCCGTGACGTGTTGCTCAATGGCAAGAACGGTGGAGGTGGAGTGCAGACGGTCCACCGGAAGAGGGGTGCAGCCCTCCGGGATTTCCTCCATCTCACGGCTGCCATCCACCAACAGGTAGATATGCCGGACACAGTTGTCCTGACGCAACTGGCTCACCATGGCTTCTGCCAACTGCGGCTCGCCACAGGGCAAAAAACAGTCGATTTTTCCTCTCATTCTCTATTTTTTCTTCTATATGTTCTCATTAAACACTCCCCCTCTCGTTATTTGAACAAGTCCTCCATGGTGACGGTGTTTTGGAAGACATCGGAGTAGAGGTTGGACTTCAGGCCGTATGTGGTGACCAGTATGTTATGGAGGGCGTCGCTGCTCTCAGTTTTGTGTGCGAAGACAGCATTCCTTTCCCTAATCAACTTTTCGTATTTTCCTGTCACCACATATTTTTCCTGACAGTATTTCATCTCGCAAATGTCGATGACATGGTCGTTACGGCTAAGCAACAAGTCGATTTGCACGCCCGGCCATTCGGTCCCATCCTTATCGGTGTATTTTGGAGAAGACCAACAGCACACATGGGTGAGTACGCCCTTTGTTCCCAATGCCTCACGGATTTGTGCGACATGGTGCAGACAAACCTGCTCAAATGCATAGCCAGTCCACGCCTTACGCTTCGAGTCACTGATATTTGACCAAAAACTCGGGTCAAGACCCTTCCTGCCATTCAAAAATTTCAGATGATACAGCGAGAAAAGGTCGGTAATCTGGAAGAGGCGACCCTTGCCTTTCTTGCCAAAGACGGCATATTCACGAATGAAATCGCATTTGCATAAATTACCCAGCACCTTCGACAGACTACCGCCATCCTTCAATTGAAGTTCCTTCTTGATTTCCTTGAGGGTCAGACCTTTGTTCTTCGCAGCCAACACCTCCACCACTTGCCGGTACGTAGCAGCCGACTTGAAGAGTGAACGGAAGAGGAAGTCATATTCCATACGTAGAGGCGCCCCCTCGGCATAGAAAAGGCGGTCGATGTTTTGTGTGAAAGACAAGCCCTTCTCCAGCATGTCAAGATAATAAGGAATGCCACCCAATATCATATACACTTCCAAGATTTGGTAGCGATTCCACACAATCCCCTTGCGGAGTTTGAGGAATTTCTCCATTTCATTCAAACGAAATGGGGCCACGTAGATGGAGCGCGACGAGCGACCATAAAGCCCGCCCTTGTCGCCTATGATCTTGTCAAGCATCCATGAGGTGGCCGAGCCGCAAACAATTAATTTCAGACCATCGCACGTGGAAGCCCAGGTGTTCCAAAAATGAGTGAAGGCGGCAAGGAAATTGGACTTGGGCGTGGCCATCCATGGCAACTCATCGAGAAACACCACCATGCGCTTCTTGTGCAATCCCTGCAAATGCTCTTTCAGTTGGTTAAAGGCTTCAAACCAATTATTTGGCATAGGACGCTCCACACCGCTATGCTGACGTAGTGCGTCCCTGAACAATGCAAGCTGCACTTTCATCGGAGTTTCAAAACTGCCGGTGAAAAAGAAATCGAACTGCTCATTGAAGTAATACTTCACCAAATAGGTCTTACCTACCCGACGGCGGCCATAAACCGCAACCAAACGAGCCTCACGTTCCTCGCAGATGTTCGTTAGGATATGCTGCTCATATTCCCTGCCTATGATCCTATTGCCTGCCATGGACTTTCTTTTTGGTATGAATGCCGCAAAGATAAACACTTTTCGTGAAATATACAAATTTTCGCTGCTCGAAACGAGGTTTTGAACGAGATTCGGACAAAAATTGTCTTATCCGAAGTCCGAAACGCGGTTTTAAAACGAGATTCGGACGAGTTATAATTTATCCGAAGTCCGAAACGTGGTTTTAAAACGAGATTCGGACGAGTTATAATTTATCCGAAGTCCGAAACGCGGTTTTAAAACGAGATTCGGACGAGTTATAATTTATCCGAAGTCCGAAACGCGGTTTTAAAACGAGATTCGGACGAGTTATAATTTATCCGAAGTCCGAAACGCTGGACGCTTAGGAAAACGCCTGAAGGCGGGAACAAAAAGGAGAAGAATTAACCTTCCATTTTATTTGCAGCCATTTATGGCTATTATATGAATGATGATACATTTTATGTTGAAAATCATCCCCAATCATTATTTAATCGTTACTAAAAGTCATTTTTTCTTTTACTTTTCCCTAAAGAAAAGAAGATTCTTTGTATCGACTGGCTTATAATTCCCAAATTATATCTAACTTTGCAGAGTAATAATAACCATTCAACAACAACCAACATGAAAAAAATCAGTTTACTTGTCATGATGACACTGCTGGCCCTCACCGTCGGCGCACAAACCTATCCTCCCTCGGGAAACCCCCAATTGGAGTTTGTCATGCAACTAAGAGTTTCTATTGGCAACAGCTTTTCAATTCCGACACCGAAAGGCACACGCACCGTCATCCCCATCACAGGAGGCACCTTCCAGGGGCCGAATATCCAAGGAACCATCCTCAACGGTGGAGCCGACTACCAACTGTCCAGCGCCGACGGCAACCGCACTGAACTGGAAGCCATCTACTGCATAAAGACCAACGACGGGGCCTATATCCACGTGCGCAACAAGGGCCTTGTCGTCAACAACCCGTACTTTTTCAAGGCATCACCACAGTTCGAGGCGCCCACCAACGGCAATTACGCATGGCTCAACACCGGAATTTTCATTTGCGAGCCACAATGGGATGGGCCAAATGGCACCATCACGCTCAACGTGTGGAAGGTGAAATAATTTGACCTGTACGGATTGTTTTTGTGCAAAGACGGCTTGAAAGGCCATCGCAGATTACTTCAAGACCCAGCACATCTTGGAAGCTATCGACATCATTTTGGACGATGCAATGGAATGACGCGCGAGGACTTGACTGCCGACAAAGTGCTCTTAAGGACTTTGGCTCACATTACCTGTTGTCTGCCTTGCTGAAGTGAAGGGCGGCTGCTATTGCCTTGGCTACATAGTGGCACAGGGGAGAACCATACTTATCAAAGAATAAACTAACCATTTGTCAACAACAAAATCAACAAAGACATGAAAAAAATCATTTCCCTTGTCATGATGACAATGCTGACTCTCACCGTCAGCGCACAAGCCTTTCCACCCACGGAGGCACCACAACTGGAGTTTGCCCTGCAACTGAGAGTGACACTCGGCGAAGTCTATTCGGCAGGCATGACACAACACGGCAGACGCACCATCATCCCCATCACAGGAGGCACTTTCGAGGGGCCGAATATCAAAGGCACCATCATCAACGGCGGTGCCGACTACCAACTGGCCAACAGCGAGGGACGCACGGAACTGGAAGCCATCTACTGCATCAAGACCGACGACGGAGTCTATATCCACGTGCGCAACAGAGGCATCATTTACAATACCAGCGGCCCGGAAGGAAAGCCCTCGTTCTATTTCAAGGCGGCACCACAGTTCGAGGCACCCACCGACAGCAAATACGCATGGCTCAACAACGCACTTTTCATCTGCGAACCAGCATGGGGCGGGTCGCAAGGGGGCATCACGCTCAACGTGTGGAAGGTAAAATAATTTGCAACAGAAACCACCCCTCCGAGGCGGTGTTTTGAAAAATTAACAGTCCATGCGCCGTGTTTGCGGTATTATTCGCTATTTTTGCAGTAAAATTGCAAAACAATACGACCATGAACAAATTTTTCATCATGCTGGTCATCGCATTCGCCAGCCTGTCAAGCCAAGTAAAAGCACAACTCCCCGCCATCACCATCAAGAGCATGGAGGGAAAGACCGTGCGCACCGACACCCTCTCCAATAACGGCAAGCCGTTCATCATCGACTTCTTCGCCACCTGGTGCAAGCCGTGCAACCGCGAGTTGGATGCCATCAGCGAGGTGTATGAGGAATGGCAGGATGAGACCGGCGTGAAAATCTTCGCCGTCTCCGTGGACCAAGCCCAGAACATCAACAAGGTGAAACCCCTTGTGGACAATCACGGATGGACCTACGACGTGCTGCTCGACACCAACAGCGAATTCCAAAAAGCCCTTGGCATACAGATGATTCCCTACACCCTCATCGTCGATGGCACGGGAAAGGTGGTTTACCGCCACAACGGCTACACCGAGGGAGCGGAGCAGGAACTGATAGACAAGGTGCGTGAACTGGTGAAATAGGCCATGACAAAACTATCTTTTCTTACCGCACTGCTGTTGACAACACCGCTGCTTCTCCACGCCCAGGTGGACGACGGGCAGAAAGTCACCGTCACCGGCAGCGTGCAGAGCGATGTCCTCTTCCCACAGGAAGACACCAAAATCGGCGCACAAGAGCAGGACGAGTGGGCGCTCACCAACAGCTATGCCGACATCCACGTGCTGAGCAAGAACGTGGACGCCGGGGCAAGGGTGGAGTTCCTTCGCTTCCCACTCCCCGGCTTCGAGAACGACTTCAAAGGCTGGGGACTGGCCAACATCTACGCCAAGATGCACACCGAGAAGTTGGAGGTGACCCTCGGCAACTTCTATGAGCAGTTTGGCAGCGGCTTCATCCTCCGCACCTATGAGGAGCGAAGCCTCGGTGTGGACAACTCGCTCCTCGGCGCCCGCGTGATGGCCAAACCCGTCAAGGGCGTCACCGTGAAGGCCCTTTCCGGGTGGCAGCGCCATTATTGGAGCTACAACAACGCCCTTGTCTCCGGCGCCGACGTGGAACTCAACTTCGACCAGTGGTCGAAGGCCATGCAGGACAACGGCACCTACGCCTCGATAGGAGCCTCCTTTGTCAACAAGCACGAGAAGGAGGAGGAAATGCCCATCATGTACGACGCCACCCACCTATACAAGTTCCCAGAGAACGTCAACGCCTTCGACCTGCGGGCAAGGTTGCAGAAGGGTAACGTCAGTTTGCTGGCTGAATACGCACAAAAAACGCAGGACCCTTCGGCTGACAACAATTTCATCTACCGCAAGGGCTACGTCGCCATGCTCTCCGCATCCTACTCCAAGCGTGGCATGAGCCTCCTGCTCCAGGCCAAGCGAAGCGACAACATGGCCTTCCGGTCAAGGAGGACGCAGTTAGGCACATCCTCTTTCATCAACCACATGCCCGCGTTCACCCTGGACCACACCTACGCACTCGCCGCACTATACCCCTACGCCACACAGCCCGAGGGAGAGTGGGCATACCAGGCGGAACTGGGTTACAACTTCAAGCGGAACACACTATTAGGCGGGAAATACGGCACCAACGTGCGCCTCAACTTCTCACATGTACACGCTGTAGATAGGAACAACTACGCCCCCAACAGCCCGCACGCCACTGACGGTTATGGCTCCGCCTTCTGGAAATGGGGCGACGGCACCTACTACCAAGACCTCAACATCCAGGTGGACAAGCGCATCACCAGAGATTTCAAGCTCAACCTGATGTACATGAACCAGTTCTACAACCAGACCATCGTGCAGGGAGAGGGTGGAATGATACACTCCAACATCTTCGTGGCCGACGGAAAATACAAGATTAACAAAAAACTCACGCTGCGAGGGGAACTGCAATACCTTGCCACCCCCGACGACGAGGGCGACTGGGCCTTCGCACTACTCGAACTCTCCGTGCTGCCACACCTCATGTTCACCGTCTCCGACATGTACAACTGCGGCGAGACCGACTTACATTACTACCAAGGGCTGGTGACCTGCAACATGGGCTCACACCGCATCCAGGCCGGCTATGGCCGTACCAGGGCCGGCTTCAACTGCTCCGGAGGTGTCTGCAGATACGTTCCAGCAAGCAAAGGCTTCACCCTCTCATACAACTACAATTTCTAAACCCATGCAACCACTCAAACCCATCCATATCCTTGCACTCCTGCTCGCCTTGCTCGCCACGGCATGCAGCGACATCGAAGAGGCCGACCGGCTGATATACGTCAAGCCCGAGCCAGTGGGTCGCAAGGTGCTCATAGAGGACTTCACCGGGCAGCGGTGCGTCAACTGCCCCACGGCAACGCTCGAAATCGAGAAGTTGCAGCAATTCTACGGCGCCGACACCATCATCGCCGTGGGAATACATAGCGGCCCCTTCGCCAAGACGCTCAGGGGAGTGCCTTATTCGCTCTACACCGCCGTGGGAGACGAATACTACAACCACTGGAAGGTGGAGTCGCAGCCCATGGGAGTCATCGACCGCACCGGCACCTGCGACTACAACCTATGGGGCTCTGTCGTGAGGGAGGAAGTGGCGAAAAACGCACCACTGTCCATAGAGGCCAAATGCATCTACGATGAGGCAACAAGAGAGGTTTTTGTCTATTGCTATGGCCGGGGTGTGGACGGTCACGTTGTCGGAAAGCTGCAAATATGGCTCATAGAGGACGGCATCATCGACTTCCAGTTCATGCCCGACGGCAGCCGCGACAACGAGTACGTGCACAACCATGTGCTGCGCTGCGCCGTCAATGGCACCTGGGGCACCGACATCACAGTGGAAGAGGGGGATTCTTGGTCGGAAAAATATTCATACAAACTCAACGAGGAATGGAAACCCGAGAACATGTCGGTCGTGGCTTTCGTCTATGACGACCGAGGAGTGTGCCAGGTGACCAAATGCCCGGTCATCCCCATCACGGAAGGAACGACAGGGAACGAATAATAAACATACGGAGCGACAAGCCCCACTAAGAAAACCCAGAATAATAATGAGAAAGACAATGCTCTTGGCGGCCCTCGCCCTGTTGGCAGGCACCGCATTCGCCCATAACGTGCCGTTGGGATACAGCAACGGACAAGTGTCGGAAGACAGCCCTTACACCATCACCGGCAAGAAGGATGTGAGCGCAGCCGTTTACATCCGACCCGAGGTGTATGAGAAGTATGCCAACTGCGACATCACCGGCATCAGGGTGGGACTGGCCTCCGCCAAATACTGCGACTCGCTCACCGTGTGGGTGAGGGAGACACTCGACGGAGAGAACCTCGCCACCAAACGCATCAGGAGAAACGAGGGACAGGTGGCCGTGCAAGGGTGGAACGACTTGCTCTTCGACACGTCACTACCCCTTGAGGGAAAAAGTTTCTACATCGGCTACACTTACTCCCAACGATACAAGGACGCCGCCGTCTCCATAGTGGGTGACCCGCTGCCGGCCACATCCTTCCTGCAAACGGCGAAGAATGCCGAGTGGCAGGACATCTCCGCCGACGGCGTCATCAGCCTGGAACTCTTAGTGGGGGGCGAAAACATGCCACCCTACGACCTCAAGTTGAACGGAGCCACCGGCATGCAGATGGCAGAGGGCGTGCTGTCCATCGCCATCAGCATCACCAACCATGGCACACACGACGCAGAGGAGTATGACCTCACCTTCGACTCGCAAGGCTATCATTACGTGCTCACCATGACCACACCCATCGTCAGCGGAACGACCACGGAGGTAACCACCGAGCTTGACGGCGTGCCTGCCGGCGTGGGGCTGTCAATTCCACTGACCGTGACTGCCACGCGCATAGCAGGAGGCGAAGACAGCACGCCGGAGGACAACGGCACAACGGTGGCCATGCGGTTGCCACGCAACCCGGTGGTGGAGGAATTCACCGGAACGGGATGCGGATGGTGCCCCAGGGGACTTGTCGGAATGGACAAGCTGCACGAAAAATACGGCGACCGCTTCGTGGGTATTGCCATCCATGGCTTCAACAAAACCGACCCCATGTACCCCGTCGCATACAAGAACATAGGTTTCAGCGGTGCACCGTCATGCAAAATCGACCGACAAGAACTGATCGACCCCTACTACGGTTCGAGCGAGGACGTCTGCGTCGATTTCGAGAAGGAGATGGAGAAGGGAGCCTTCGTGGGCATTACGGCATCAGCCACCTTCAATGAAGCCCGGACGATGGTGGACATCACAGCACAGGTGACGACGCAAATCGACCTTGCCGGTGCCTCCATAGCTTTCGTGCTGACAGCCGACAGCCTCGCCGGGAAGGGCAGTGCATGGAGGCAGTCCAACTACTACGCCAACTACAAATCATCTGAGTTGCCCGACGACCTCAGCCAGTTTGGCATAGGAGGCGCAAAGGGAAGCAACTCCTTTGAATGGATTTACAATGACGTGGCCATCGCCACCTATCAGGAGGGGAACAAGTTTGACATCCCATTGGACAACATCAAACCATTTGAAACGACGCAAGTCACAACCACCATCGCCATGCCCGTCAAGAAGGAGCTGCTGCAGGCCATCAGATATGACCTGGTCAACGCCAACGTCTTCGTGGTGGAAGCCAAAGGAGGCATCGCCAATGCCGTGAGGACGAGGGTGACTGACTTCACCGGAGTGCGGGAACTCGACCGGCGCAGCAATGCCGCCCCGCAAGAAGTGGCCCGATACACCATTGACGGAAGGATGGTGACACATCCACAAAAGGGTATTAACATCGTGAGACGCTCCGACGGCTCCACCGTGAAAATAATGGTGAGATGAAACCGAAGAGCACATCCAAGAGACTCCTGCTGGCCGCTTTTGCCATATTGACGACATCCTCCACCGCGTTGCCAGCCAACGGAGACGGCGATGCCATCATCCCTCCGTTTGAAGAGAACTGGGCCGTCCTGGAAGCCTTCGAGCAATATACCGTCGTGGATGCCAACGGCGACGACCGCACTTGGGGGATGGACTCCAATGGACTGGTGAGGTATTCATATTCCACACGCAACGACGCCGACGACTGGCTCCTCTCGCCCGACATCCTCTTGGAACCGGGGAGGGTTTACCAACTCTCGCTCACCGCGACAGCCGGAAAGTCATACTCCGAGCGCATGGAGGTGAAGTTGGGAGAGGGCGACTCGCACGCCAACTACACCACCATGCTGATGGAACCGGCTGACATCGCCGGAGGCGACACGGTGGAGTGGCATGCCTCTTTCTCCGTCCAGGAGCGAAAGACCTTCCGCGTGGGTTTCCACGCCATTTCCCCCAAAAACCATTTCTACCTCACACTGACGCAATGGAAACTCACCGTGATGGTGGAAAGCGGAGCACCGTCGCAGGTGGAAGGACTGACCGTGACACCCGGAGCAAAAGGCGCCCTCACGGCGGAGGTGTCCTTCACCGCACCCTCCACGACGATGGGTGGCGAACCGCTTGAAAGCATCGACAAAATAGAGGTGAAAAGTTCGGGGCAAGTCCTGAAAACCATCCTCCATCCCACACCCGGGGCGGAACAGCATATGGAGACGACGGTGGAAACCGACGGCATCCACGTCTTCGAGGTGGTGGTCGCCAATGCCGTGGGGGAAAGCCTTCCATTGACAGCCAAAGCATACATCGGAAGAGACGCACCGGTGATGCAAGGTTCCGTGAACTGCCAAGACCTGCGCGGCGGACGGATGGTCTGTTCATGGAAGGCCGTGGACAGCGAGGAAGGTGCCAACGGGGGATACGTCAACCCGGAGGACGTGGAATACCGCGTCTATGTGCTTGACAGCAAGGGACGACGCGATGAATTGGTGGGCACGACGCGAGAAGCGAGGTGCGAATTTGACTATTCCTACTGGGACTGGGGCTACGCAGAGACACTCTCCGTGGAGGTGGAGCCTCGTTTCGCTCAGAAAGCCGGCGAGCCAAGGCATAGTCAACTCATCATAGGAAACCCCGCCACACTGCCCTATACCCATTCGTTTGCCAAAGCCAGTGGAGACGGATACTGGTGGGAAGAGGAGGAGGTGAATGCCAGGTGGGACAACACCTCTCTCTCTGCCGACAACGACAAGGGCAGCACGATGTTCGTGGCGTTGGACAACCATGCCACGGCAAAGGCCGGTACGCAGAAAATCGAGTTAAAAGGGGCGCAACACCCCATGCTGATCTTCCAATATCTCATCCATCCAGGTGGCGGACTGAAAGTAAAAGTGATGGCTTCACGACAGGACGCCGAAGAACCGACATGTCTGCAGACGATGATGCCTGACGACGCGACGGACGGCTCATGGGTGTTGGAGGCCATCGACCTGAACACGTTCGCCGAGGACGACTACGTGGTGCTCTATTACGAGGTGGAGGCTGAAAAGGCCGCGGCATCCGTCTGCTTGGACGACATCTGCGTGAGGGACGTGCCAGACTGCGACATCGAACTGTTGGCGCTCTCATTGCCCAAGTCGGTGAAAGTGGGCGAACAAGCCACCATAACCGCCACCGTGCGCAACAACGGGTTGAACACCGTGAAGACAGGAAGTTGTGCCGTGGCCTTCATCATCAACGGGAAAGAGGTGGGCCTCGCATCCATAGAAAGCGACATGTCTCCCTTCAAGGGGGAGGGCACTTGCTCTCTCGACTTCGTGCCAACCATCTTCTTTGGCACACAGTTGGAACTGACGGCCAAGGTGGTGTGCCGTGAAGACGAGACATCGGAAAACAATACCGCCACCGCAACAGCTACTGTCAGGCAACCCTCAGTGACCAGACCTACCAACCTCACTGCATGGGTGCAAGCATCCGACGTGCACCTGCAGTGGGAAATGCCGGAAGACCCCTCGGACTTCGGATTTGTCATCACAGAGGAGTTCGAGGACGCCGAGGTGTTCCCGCCTATGTCATTAGGAGGTGTCACTGATGAAAACCACCAGGGAGCCTTGGGGCAATGGAAACTGCATGACTACAACGGCGGTCCCACGTATGCACCAGAGGGATGCGACACATGCGAGAACATGGGCGCCCCCATGGCTTTCATGGTGTTCAACGCACACCACGCCGGCCTCGACATGACCGACCACCACGTGGTGGAGACCATGGCGGCATATTCGGGTGAGCAAGCCCTCATCGCCATGTGCCCGCTCTTAGGGGAAGCATCTGACAAATGGCTCATCTCGCCTCATCTTAGTGAAACGGAACAGACCATCAGCTTTTTCGTCAGCGCAACGGAGGACAACGACGGAGAGGTAGCATACGAGGTGTTGTATTCCACCACGGACGACAAGCCAGAGCATTTCCTAAAAGCATACGAGGGAACGGCCAACAGCACCGACTGGCGTGAAGTGAGGATTGATTTGCCCACGGGGGTCACATATTTCGCCTTGCGGTCTATTTCGCAGGGAAAGGCGGGCCTCATGATGGATGACATCACCTTCACCGCCTATCCTACAATGGCCAGGATGCCGGCTGCCAAGGTGATGGTCACTGCTTACAACGTGTATCGCGACGAGGAACTGGTGGCAACCATGGATGCCGGAACGATGGAGCATACAGACACCAACGTGCCCGACGGGCAACACCGCTACCACGTCACGGCGATGTATGGCACCACGGAGTCGGCTCTCTCCCACCCCGCTTCCGTCGTGGTGAATGCAACGGACATTCCCTTGCCATCGACAGACACCCTCTCCACCACCGACATAGTGGTTTACTCCACCAACGGAGTGATGCTCGGACGCGGAGAAGACACCCTCCGAAGACTTCCAGCAGGGCTATACATCATCAAGGACCAACGAAGGGGTTGTGCCGCCACACTGTGGAGGAAATAATTTCTGACAATCATCAAGAACGCCACCTCTTGAGCATCGGGAAGAAGCCACGCATCATCTGCTTGTACTCTTCCCTGGTCATAGGTTTTGGCATTTGTTTGTTCACTTCATCCACAAACTGGGCGCAGTGCTCCACCATCTCCTCCATCGTGCAGTCCTATAGGAACCGGCCATCTTGATAACAGTACTGACAATAGTCAAAGTTTGTGCTGCCATCTGCATTCGTTCCACAATCCTCCGTACGAGTCAGGGGCATGCCGCAACTCTGACAGAACTGAGGTAGTTGCCCCTCCATCAATGCTTTCTCCTTTTGAGGGAACGTGGCTTCGTAGGTCTCGAAAGCTTCGGGATTCTCGTCGGCCACGAAATAGCCCTTGGGAGGACAATAGGTGGCTTCGGTGATGCCGTTCGATTGCAACCAACCGGGGATGAGTTCCTGAGCAAGGAAATAAGGCACCTCGGCATCCCTCGGCTCAGCGTGATAATGGATACCCATCTGACTGGCGAGGCCGAAACCGGCGTGGCGGTAAAACTCAATGTTTCCCTCCATGCAGAGGAAGCCAACACCCATTTCCCGTGCCTTCTCCAACGCATATTGAAGCAACTTCAGGCCGTAGCCTTTGCGCTTGTAATCGGGATGGATGCTGATGGGACCAAAAGTCCAAGAATCTTTTTGTGAACCATCGTCGCAAATGAGTTTCGCTTTCGAGAACATCACATGGCCGATGACCTTGTCGCCATCTTCCATCACGAAGTCAAGTTCTGGAATGAAATCGGGATTTGTCCTATACTGATGGAGTACGAAATGCTCCGTGCATCCTGGACGATAAACGTTCCAAAATGCCTCTCGCGTGAGGTTTTCCACCTCCCGAAAATCTTTGGGCTGTTCTAATCTGATATGCATTGTCATTACTTTTTCATGGTCTTGGAAATAATCCTTGACCGATTGTCAACCTTGTGCCTGCATCACAATGATTCACTTGAACAATTTCTGTGCAAAGTCGTGAAGTGACTTCCGCCACACCTGCCATTCATGGTCGCCGGGGAAGGTGTTGAAGGTGATGGCCAATCCCGCTTGCCTCATATCGGCTACGGCTTTATGGGTAGATGACAAACGTGGGTCATCAGTGCCGACGGAGATATAAAACAGTTTCAAAGCCTCGTTGTACTTGTCATGCTGAGAGACAAGTCCGGGCATGGCCGCCTCTGCATCAAACGACTTGGTTTCGCGAATGCCACCGAAAACGCCTGTGCTGAACACACCGACATAACTGAAAAGTTCGGTGTGCTGCAACCCAACGAAGAACGCCTGTCCACCTCCCATGGAAAGGCCGGAGAGCGCACGGTGATCCTTGTCGGGGATGGTTCGGAAATGTTGGTCTATATAAGGAATGACCACCTTCGTGAGTTCTTCCTCAAAGCCTTTCATTCCCTCGATGGAATAGCCGAAGCCCGTCCCCGGAACAGTGATGTTTCCGTTTGACATGACGACAATCATCTCCTTTGCCTCGCCCTCTGCTATCATGTTGTCAAGGATGTAGTTGGTCTTACCCTGAAACGTCCATCCCGACTCATCCTCACCACCTCCATGTTGCAGGTAAAGCACGGGATAGTGCCTGCTGCCATCGGAATAACTGGCTGGCGTATAGACATACACCGTGGCGTTCGCCTGCCTCACTTTCGAGAAATAAGTGAGTATGCCAACTCTTCCATGAGGCACGTCCTTGATGTCATAGAAGTCACACCCTTCCTCGGGAATGTCGATGGCGCTGGTCATCCTGCCACAACCGAAAAAGCTCTTGCTGGCAGGGTCGGACAGGTCCATCCCACCCAAGTTGAACCAATAATAATGAAAGCCTGACACCAAGGGTTTGGTATGGGCCATCCATGTGCCATCCGCCTGTTTCTCAAACCGGCAAGACGGGTCAAGAGAGACCTTCATCTGGCTCAAGTCCTCATTGGAACGGATTTTAAACTCCACGCTATTGTCCGGCAAGACGTGTGGGTATCCCTTGGCATTGATGTTGGTTGAAGGGACAATATACTCCTGTGCTCCGACTGTGACATAACAGCAAAGCACACTCAACAGCAGCAAAACCTTTCTCATATTCATTGAAATTTGTCGTATCATTCAACAATCGGAGGATGTCATGGCAGCCCTCACCTGATGAACAGCAGCTCTCGGTATTTGGGAAGCGTCCAGCACTCGTCGCTGACGATGAGCTCAAGTTTGTCTATCTGGTAGCGTATCTTCTCCATGATGGGGGCCACGTTGTCGTGGTAGGCGACGGCCTTCTCCCTCACGTCCTCAATCTTGTTGGCCACCTTGCGGGCGTTGACAAGTTCCTCCACACCGGTCTCTATGGCCTGCGTGCGCTCGGCAATCTCGCGGATGATGCCCTTGTTGCGGGCGGTGAGGGTGGAGGCCTCCTCATGCGGGAACACCTCGAAGAGGTTGAGTACGTTCTGCGCCAACTGGCTCTGATATTGCGTGGCGATGGGGATGATGTGGTTCATGCTCAGGTCGCCCATCACGCGAGCCTCGATTTGTATCTTCTTCGTGTAGGTCTCCCATTTCACCTCATTGCGTGCTGCCAGTTCCTTGGCGTTCATCACCCCCATGCGCTCAAACATCCTCACGCTCTCCGGCAGGAGGTAGTTGTCGAAAATCACCGGACAGCTCTTCTCCACGTCGAGGCCGCGGCGCGTGGCCTCCTCCACCCACTCTTCGCTGTAGCCGTTGCCATCGAAATGGATGGGCTTGCACGTGCGTATGTCCTCCCTCACCACGTCGATGATGGCGCTGGTCTGGTCTTCACCCTTGGCCACGAGGGCGTCCACGCGCTGCTTGAAATCGGCCAAAGCCTCCGCCACCGCCGTGTTGAGGGCGATCATCGCCGAGGCGCAGTTGGCCTCCGAACCCACGGCGCGGAACTCAAAGCGGTTGCCGGTGAAAGCGAAGGGCGACGTGCGGTTGCGGTCGGTGTTGTCGATGAGCAATTCCGGAATCTCCGGAATGTCGAGCTGCATGCCCTGTTTCCCCGCCATGGTGAAGAGGTCTTTCTTGTCCGACCGCTCTATATGCTCCAACAGTTCGCTGAGTTGCTTCCCCAAGAAGGAGGAGATGATGGCCGGCGGTGCCTCGTTGGCTCCCAAGCGGTGAGCATTGGAGGCACTCATGATGGAGGCCTTGAGCAGTCCGTTGTGGCGATAGACGCCCATGAGCGTCTCCACGATGAAGACGACGAAGCGCAGCGTGTCCTCCGGTGTCTTTCCCGGCCCGTGGAGCAACACGCCGGTGTCGGTGGAGAGGCTCCAGTTGTTGTGCTTGCCCGAACCGTTGATGCCGGCGAAAGGCTTCTCATGGAGCAGTACGCGGAAGCCATGCTTCCGCGCCACACGCCTCATCAGCGACATGAGCAACATATTGTGGTCCACGGCGAGGTTGGTCTCCTCGTAAATGGGAGCCAACTCAAACTGGTTGGGTGCCACCTCGTTGTGGCGGGTCTTCAGCGGGATGGAAAGTTCCAAGGCCTGCACCTCAAGGTCTTTCATGAAAGCCTGCACGCGGTCGGGGATGGTGCCGAAATAGTGGTCGTCCATCTGCTGGTTCTTGGCGGAGTCGTGACCCATGAGCGTGCGACCGGTGAGCATGAGGTCGGGACGGGCACTGTACAACCCTTCGTCCACGAGGAAATATTCCTGCTCCCATCCCAAGTTGCACGTCACCTTCTTCACATCGGGATAGAAATACCGGCACACCTCCGTGGCGGCGGTCCCCACGGCGCGGAGTGCGCGAAGGAGCGGAGCCTTGTAGTCAAGAGCCTCTCCAGTGTAGGAGATGAAAATGGTGGGAATGCACAGCGTGTCGTCCATGATGAAGACGGGAGAGGTGGGGTCCCAGGCGGAGTAGCCGCGGGCCTCGAAGGTGTTGCGGATGCCGCCGCTGGGGAACGACGAGGCGTCGGGCTCCTGCTGTACGAGCAGTTTGCCGCTGAACTCCTCTATCATGCCACCCTTGCCGTCGTGCTCGATGAAGGCATCGTGCTTCTCCGCCGTGCCCTCCGTGAGCGGCTGGAACCAGTGGGTGTAGTGCGTCACACCGTTCTCCTCCGCCCACTGCTTGATGCCCTTGGCCACGGCATTGGCGATGGAGCGGTCGAGACGCGCACCATTGTCGATGACGTCCACCATCTTCATGTAAATGTCGCGAGGGAGATACTTGAACATCTTGTCGCGGGTGAACACATATTTCCCGAAATACTCCGAGGGGCGCTCAGCCGGCGCTGTCACGTCGAGGGGCTTCTTCTTGAACGCCTCCTCCACCACCTGAAATCTCAAGTTGGCCATGATTGTCTTGTCGTGGTATGTCTTTTAATGGATGTGATGCTTATTCGTCTTCTTCCGGGGAGAAGTCCATTTCATCGGGATCAAGGGCGATGATGTAGTCGTATTCACCCTCCTTCAGATGCCGGCGCATAAACTGCAGGTAGCGGCTGGCCTCCAGCTTGCCAGTGACCACGAGGAAGTGCTTGCCGTCCTTGCCGTAGGAATACTCAATGAGGGGGATGTCATCGGTGTCCTCCTCCAGCATGTATTTGGTGACGGCGAAATCCTTGTGGGGAGGGATGCCGGCCTCTTCAGCGAACTCCAAGGCTCCGTAAATCAGGTTGTGCACCTCGTTGTAACTCGCCGGCCTCACATGGTCGCCCATCCTCTCCACGTATGATTGGAACTCATCCTCCTCCATGCGAAGGCGGAAATAGGTGTCCTTCACACCCGTACACCAAGAATCAATCAAATAAACAGCGAAACTCACACGGCCGCCGGTATGCACGCGGGAAACAATGGCTATGCCTTCGCCACGCTCATCCATCTCTGTGGGAAAATAACACGGGCCGAGCTGAAGGGAGCGAACACGCTCGCGCATGA
This sequence comes from Prevotella sp., assembly GCA_017619755.1. Lineage (GTDB taxonomy): Bacteria > Bacteroidota > Bacteroidia > Bacteroidales > Bacteroidaceae > Prevotella. The sequence goes on along the minus strand of JAFZRU010000047.1, from coordinate 63,104 downwards.
ACCTCTCCGGGGAAAGGAACTCCTGCTGCGGCTTCTTTTTCTTACTTTTTGCCATAATCGTAGTTTTTTTTCTTTTTTGTTTGCAAAAATACGATTTTTTTCCCTTATGGCAAAGACATGGGTGAAAGAAATGCACTATCTTTGCAAGGCATTTCAGAAACAGAAGCATGACAACCGAACAAACGAAACTCGTGGCTTTCGACGCCGACGACACACTATGGGACTGCCAATCGCATTTCGAGGCCGTGGAGCGCGACTATTGCGCACTGCTCGCGCCATACGGAGACGCAGCACACATCTCCGCAGAACTGTTCAAGACAGAGACGGCTAACATGCCCGAACTGGGCTATGGCAGCAAGGCATTCACCCTCTCGTTGGTGGAGAACGCCGTCAAGGTGAGCAAGGGGAGGGTGAGCGCCCACACCCTGCTCCAGATACAAGAGTTAGGGAGAAGCCTGCTGAGGTTGCCAGCCACGCCGTTGGAAGGGGTGGAGGAGGCACTGAAGGCCATCAGGGCCATGGCGAGATACAAGATGGTGGTGTTCACCAAGGGAGAAATCCTCGACCAGGAGAACAAGTTGCTGCGCTCCGGCCTGTGGGACTATTTCGACCGGGTGGAGGTGGTGGCCGACAAGACACCGAGGCAGTACCGCGAACTATGTGCCATGTTCGGCATCGGCATCAGCGAACTGCTCATGGTGGGCAACAGCTTCAAGTCGGACATCGAGCCTGTGGTGAGTTTGGGAGGGATGGCCGTACACATTCCATTCAAGGTGACATGGGCTCACGAACAGACAGAGGAGTTCGACCATAGCAACATCGCACGCATCGACAGCATCAGCGAACTGCCTGCGCTGCTGATGCCCCATGGACGACGGGCATAAAAAACGAGACTGCGACGAACCAATCGCCGCAGCCCCCATTCATTCAAAACTTAAAAAAAAGGTCACTTATTTCACTATTAACTTCTTACCTTTTTCGATGTATATTCCTAATGGGCAGTCCGCTGACCGTCCCGACATCTGTAGTATATTTAGCATGTCAGTTGTGTGAAAATATTCCTATCATGTCGAGAAGAAAGCAATGCCCCGAAAATGCATACACATATCACAAAAACTGTCGCGGAAAACATACCGCCACAACCATACGCCATCGCCCCACCACCGAGGAGGAGCATCAGAACGACTGTCATCATGTGTCTGCACAAGGAAAATACCATATATTCTATTAATGCAGAAATACTCTTCTTCAAAACAATGCTGATCTTCTCTCTTTAGACCGCAAAGATACGAAAAGTTTTCCAAACACGTGAGAAAGAGGAAAGATTTTTTCGCGCACAACCGCCAAATAAGCCAATTTTTAAAATCTTTTAACGGTTCTGTTTGCTCACACCAAGATTTTTGCACCACAAACACGGCATCCAACATACACTGAAGGTACACAAAGTCATCCCCCACCCCGCCGCCCATGGGGCGACGAGATGGGGGAAGACAGATAAGTAAGATGCCTCTATTTCGTGGTCATCACGGTAAACTCGGTGACGTTGGACATCACGCGGTTGCCTTGCAGCACGGAGAGGCAGAAGGTGGCGTTGCCATTCTTCATCCTTCCCGTCTTCACCATGGCGGTGTAGCGGATGCCCTTGCCTGGAGCAAGCTGCTCCACGTGGACGGAAGGAGAAATGTAGAGATTTTTCACACCCGACGACTCGACGACGATAGGTTGCAGGTCGTAGAGCGTGTGGGAGGAGTTGTTATAAACCTCGAAAATCACCTTGCTCACCTCGTTGGAGTTGATATAGCCGTCGCGGTTGTCATCGACGAAGCGAGGGTTGCGCACCTCTATCTGGGTGTTGACAGAATAGCCGGAGCTGATTTCCTCGATGCTCGACGAACCCGGAGACATCACGCGGGCGCTCGAAGCGGAATAGTCGCCCGTATAGTCGGAGCTGCTGAAATCATACAGACGATCGTCGCCAGAACCAGTGGGGTCATAATAATCCCTGTCATCGTAACGGCTGTTGTCGTTGTAACGGCCGTTGTCACGCTGCTGCTTGTTGCGCTGCACCTGCTCATAGCGCTCGTGCACCTCGCGGCGGTTGGCGTTGTCGGCGGCACTGCCGATGGCCGCACCTACCACGGCACCGCCGGCCATGCCGATGATGGTGCCCACGTCGCTGCCACGTGGTCCGCCGGAGATGCCTCCAATGGCCGAACCCAGGATTGTTCCGAAATGTGCGCCAGTGAACGCACCGGAGCCAGTGTATGTTCCGCAGCCGGCAAGCAAGAAGGCTGCACATGCGGTGTAGATGAATACTTTTCTCATGGTCGTAATATATTGAATGTGCAAATATAGCATTTTTTTCCGACACTGTGCGTCACAAAGCGACAATTCAGCCTTTTTTGACTATTTTTCCCGCCGTAGTATGGCAGCACAGATGTCATTTTTCGCTGCAAAGGTATGCAAACCACGACACACCACCATCGGAAAATCCCCAAAAGAGCATAGGGGAAACCCTATGAAAGGGAATAGTTTTCCAAAACCATCCGAAATAAGACGTATTATGAGGCTGCAAAGAAGTTTTTACCTTTGCAGCCTCATATCTTATTATTTTGTTCAGTTTAGAAATCCTAGAAAGCATAGAAAGCCATTTCGGGCGGACTTGCTCTTTGCAAATCCACCCGAAGACATACCTTGATTAACAAAGGGCAATATCACATTATATAAATATAATTAAGGTCTATGTCAAAAGTTTATCAGAAAGTGCACATGCCATCCCAATTGGCCATGTCTTGGCGGACATACCCAACCTTGCCATTGATGCTAATCTTGTACCATCCATTGGTTTCACCCAGGCAAGGATAGCATTCCGGCAAATCGTCAAAATCGGGAATCTTGGCCACTACGGCATAATTAAGTGATGGACCTTTCCGCACGTTGATGTTGCCCTTGCGGTCCTGATTTCGGTAGCAGATGCCTTGACCGTTGGCTGCGCTGAAGGTGACCACCTTTTTACCAGCCTTTGGCACGTCGTAAGTATCCTGCACTTCCACCGTGTAGGTGTTGGCATTGGTTCGAACATAACGCCCAACTACATTTCCTCCTGTGTCAACCACCATTTTCATACTCTGAGCCGATATAGCCAAACAGCACAACAAGGCTGCTGACATCAAAAATAGTTTTTTCATCATATTATTGTGTTTAAGATGCAACAGGGTAGAGACTGAACTTCCACCCCTTTTTGGTCTTCACCAAGGTAGCATCAGTTCCATAATCGACATTTTCACGGCTAAAATATCTTTGATTGCTATCTCCTCCATTTTCAACGAATCCAATTTTTCTCAATTCGTTGACGATGATATCCCTTGCATTGATGTTGAACACCTCAATGGTGAGTGTAGGGTAATCACCCATCGCCATACAATGACAGACGATACAGGATGTGCCTTTCTGGAATTGCAGGACATCTCCTGATTTTGAAGCTGTGCAATTCCTACACCAAGTAGAGATAGCACAACGACATGCTGCGGTGGAATATTCACCCACATACTTGTATCCATTGTTTTTGAGAATATCCCCATAATCACCCTCATATTCTATCAGTTTCAAAATGTCAGAGATGGGCAGGTCATCAAGTGTTTGAGCAGTTGAAGACTCGTTTCTTGCCCCTGCAGTCGATTGAGTGGAAGAATCAACAAGATAGTAAAACTTTCCATCAAAGTACAAGGCTTTCTCAGAGCCGATGTAGGCAACAATTAAATTTTGTCCATCAAAATCACATCTTTGGTTATAGAGTAACTTTCCTGTTTTATCATAAGACGACCGTTCGGATCCTAATCCAGACGCCCAGACGATAGGGAAAATACCATCATTCAAAATGTTGCCATTCTTTACCGCGACAGGATTCTCTACATAATTTTTTTTCCCATCATATTCATTGATGCATTCCATACATAACACATAACAAGAACTTAGGCTTGTGCCTAATTCTTTTGAATACGAAGAAGCCATATATTTATGACCATTGGAATTGGATTTAAACACTCGTGCTTTCAGCCCATCACTTGTTGCGAAATTCAAGCCATTTCCTATCATTGACACAGGAAAAGGGGATATTTCAAATAATTTAATATCAACATCGGCTTTTGATACTTGAAATAGTTCAGGTTCAGAACCAAAAACTCTTTCAATCAAATATTTACTTCCATTTTCCGTAACAGTTGTTTCACAACCACCACCATCTACAACTTCAGCAAGAACATAACCTTTAATTACACGTTGATTATAATCGGTTTCCGTATATTTAATAGTCGTTGCCTTATTAGTATAATAAACAGATAGATGAACTGGATTTTTCTGTGCATTCATATTGACAATAATGCCCAATATGAAAAACAACAATGAACATTTCTTTTTCATAATTCTTTTTTTTAATATCATCAAATACATTTCATTTCACGTCATCGAAGAGGAAGGCACCATCCGAAGACGTCACCAGTGACACCAATGCGGTGTGTGGATGCCCCATATCGAGAATTTCGATCTCATAAACGAGTCCGTCATGCACCCGTTTTACACTCTTCACTTCCGATGCCCCAGTTCCATCTTGCTGACCGCTTCTGAAATCCCAAATGGCATAGCCACCATCATCGAAGTCATAGTCGGCCTTCAGTTTCTTCAAGAGTTTCGGTGAACAGTATTTCTTTGCCACAGGGGCGAACTCGGTATCTGACAGCACGTAGGTCATATAGAACTTGCGTATGAATTGCTCTGCGGCAGCATCCTCCTCGGCAGGGATTTCCGTGGTGGAGGCTGTTTCAACGCCATCTGTTTTCTGTTCTTTTGTCACGACATCGAGGTCAATATTGTTAGCCTTGAGATACTCATCAAACTCATTTCCCTTAGCGTCGAAATACTTGACAAATATTTGCTGGTCGGGGATGACGAAAGTCAGCAGGGCTCCGGTGACGTAACTATTGCCGGCATAGGTGAAACGAATATCGGTGGAGCCATTGGCAGGAATGTTCTTCCCTTTTTCCTGATACGACCCAGAGCCGTGTTGCCCATCGGCAAAGATGTCAATCACATAGTCTTTACCATCGATGGTCTTCCCCGTTGCATTGGTCACGGTGACAGCACCTATCCCTTCGTCAGCCATAAATTCCGGGAAATGGATATCTCTGTTGATTCGTCCCGTCTTCACTTTCGACTGCAGGTCCTTGACAAAATTGAACACCAGACTCTCCTTGAACTCTTTCACGCTCATCCGTCGTGCCAGTTGGACATCGGTCAATCCTTCTTTGTATTGTCCTACGCTCTTGGCAAAAGCAAGGTCGTCGGCATTGAACGCCACCAGTCCGTGCGAACTTGTAACGCTCCATTTTCCGTCTTTGTCTCTTGTCATCACGAAATCGGCACTATTGCCCACACTCACTTTGAATGTTTCAGGTTGTGAGTCGGCCTCCACTTTCAAACTATCAGTGATGTAGCTGATAGCAAAAGAATCGCACTCCGCTGCATCGGGATAAATAGCACGGATGGAGTCCAATTGGTTTTGTGCCACATAAGAAGCGAAGCGGTTGGCGAGTGCCGTTACCTCTGCTTTCGGGTCATCAGAGGTGTATGCGGTTATACCTATAAGGCAAAAAACCGCAGCTAATAATTTTGGGTAGCTTTTCATTTTTCTTTTTTTGTTAGGTATTCAATATTATCTTTACGATTTTTTAGGCATATCAATTTCCTTGTCCATTGCATACGGGGCATACCATCTGGCCAGAACCTTTTCTCAAATCGTCCGCATTATCATTATAATATTCTGCGAGATAGCCACAGCCACCACCTCCACATTTGGTACACCCATAGGTCATGTCATCGTTTTCCATCCAGACATATCCTGAACCACCACATTTGGTGCATATCAACCGGCCCTTTCCTCCGCATTTGGGACAAATCAACCCTTTCAAGGCGACATTGATTTCGGCAACTTGTGAGTCGCAAGTCAGTACGATTTTGCCTGTTGAGGAAACCGTGTTGTTAGCAGGTGCCTCCACCACCAGTTTGCCATTGTCATATTTTGTGGTGAAGTTTCCGCTCACATCCACCTTGATGTCACTACCATCAGTGTCGATGCCTATGGTTTGTGTGCCACCCTCTTTTTCAAAGGTCAATGAGGTGTTTTCTGGAGTGATGTGTGTACAGATATACGCTTGGGTGATGGTGATGGATTGCTGAGTATCATCCCCTCTCAGGGTGATTATTCCATCGCGCTTCTTTCCCACCTTGTTTTCGGTCACGACGCATTTCAAAATGCTGTCTTGTATATCTATCTGCACCCAATCTGGGCTGAGGGTCACCTCCCAATCGCCGTCAGTATGGATGGTATCAAGAATTTCCCCTCCTTGGATGGGAAACGCCAATGTGTCTTTTGAAGGTATGATATACGTGGTTTTGTGGCATGAGCATAAAACACCCAGCAAGACACATAGTAAAAAGATTTCTTTTTTCATTATTATGTTTTTATAGGTTTATTATTTCATCTTTTGCCAAAAGCTTATTTTGCAGACGTGTTTGACGGAATTTGTGCAATGTTACCATAAATTGGAAAATTATCTCCATAGATACACCTTTGTCACATATCGTGGTTGGCTATTAGCATAAGCAACAGCAACGGCGCGAGCAGCCTCAATCGTAGCTTTTCGCTCATCATGTCTCATTGCTTGTTCCCTATCAAGGTATCTGCGCTCCCAATTTTCTATTGCCTCTACTTTGTTTGTTATTTGGCTGACGAATTGTCTTGCAGATGCCGATGAGGCACATGAGGGGGGCATATTGGCGAGTATTTCTGCTACTTGGGCTGCACCCTGCTCATTGGGAGCTGCCGCCCATGCTGCACGAGCTTCAGCAAGAACTTTCTCACCAAAAAGATCTCTTTCCTGCATATAATATTGCGTCATTACTGGGAGAATTATAGAATTAAAGGAGGGGCTGTCTTCAGGTACTTCAGCCAAAATGAAAATGGCCTCCTCGAAATTCCGCTGTCCAGCAGCTTGTTTTGCCTTGGCAATAATGGATTCTATTTGGCTCTCATAATAGTCGAAAACCTTATCTTTTGCTTCTTTACAAAATCTTGTGAATTCGGGTGTTTCGAGTCTGAGGGTAGAAATACCCTTTGCAATGGAATTTGCTTTGTTGGTGCCTCGGCTGGTGATTTGCTTTGTGAAAGAAGCGAAGACTTTTCCACTATATGCATCTTGTAAAGATATGACAAAATCAAAATCCATATCGCAAAATACGGGAACTGTAGCTGTTGTACGCTCGTCGATGATTGCCACCGACGGCACCATGGCGAATCGAGACACTCCCGTTTCCGAACTGATGTCATATTTTGAGAGTGCTCGCTGCAATTTTGTCCTCACTTGTGTGTCAAGTTTCTCAGGAACATCATAGTCGCACATCAGGTGCGCTGGCGCAACGTTAAGACTTTGCCCACTTGCAAACATAGTCCACCACATCATGAGACACAATAGCACAGTTTTGTTTAATCTTTTCATATTTGTTCACATTATTCGATAACGAAATGTCCGTCACCAAGCGTACCCCCTACTGAGAAAGAAGCATTCTTGCTTGCCACTTGTTTGACGTTGAGACCTTGGTTGGTTAGTACGTTCCTTAAAGGACGGTAGAAGTTTCGAGCGTCCAGGGATTTGCCATTGGGGCCATAGAGTGGCATCATCGCTTGTGACACTTGAATGATGTTGTCATCGATGTTGTCTGTGGAGAATACGCCGTTGACACAATTTGCAGAGAGCCATTCCTCCACCACGTCGATAAGATCATCAGGTAATGGGTTCTCCGATTCAATTGTTAATCTGGATTCTCTCCCCGACTGTGCCAATGACTCAAAATAGGAGTCGAGGTCTGCAGCGAACTTGTCGATTTTGTCGATAACGGCTTCTTGTAGCAGGTTGACTTTAGTTTCACCTATGGCAGGCTTGCTTTGCCCACTGGTGGCTCCCACCTGTTTTGAACTATAGGCATCAATGGCGGATAGTTCGAAATAAAGGATGTCACGTGGTCCTTGCTTGTTTATCTTGTAGTTGAGTTCCAACCTCAAATCGATGGTAATGGGTATGCTGCGTCCCTGTGCGTTACGGAGTTGAGCCTCGAGCATGGTGAGAGGAAATCCACGGTCGTTGAACATCTCGGAGATTTTCGAAATACATGCTTTCAAATCCGTATCAAGGAATGCTTGCTTATAGTTTTGCACATAATTGACCTCTCCCATATCATCAGCCAACTGAAGAAGCCCCATTTGGTTCATCAGTGCATCTGATGGAATAACTACGAGTTGTGGTTTTTTTGCTTGGCTAAAGGCCTGTATGGAAACCATAAGCAGGCCGATAACCAAGAAAAGGTTATGAAAATATTTCATTCTGTTTCGTTTTTAAAAGTCGTTTTATAGATAGTTTTCTCTCAATATAGTTCAATCAAGCTTGGGTTTTCCTTCATCGCTGAATTAAAATATGGAACCAAATTTCTTGATGACCCCTTCGTTCTCAAGATATTTTCTTAATTCGGCTTTGTTGACAGACACAATGATACCTATTTTATATAGGTTTCCCACTTTTAGTCTGTCGTTTGAGGACACTATTCCATCAGAAGACAAACTGACATATTGTAAATATGTACCATTCTCGAAGAAGTCGTAGAAGAAGTCTTGATGCATTTCTTTCTCTTCAGGTTTTACAAGAGGTGGCTGAGCGGAGGAGCCATTCCCCCCTACCACTCCTTTGAACATCACACCATGAACGGCATTCTCTTTTGCAAGTTCCACTGCTGCTTTTTCGCTTTTAGCATACGAATATACTTTTATCAGTGTGGTTCCTTGGCTTCCTACGCCCATAGGAACTATTTCATATCTATATTCTTTTGTCTTTTTCCCTCCGGCTATGGCAGCAACGCAGGCAATCATGGTGAAAAGGATGCATAATGTCACTATTTTTTTCATAACTTTCCACATTTTATTAGAAACAGATTTTGATACCTCCTCCAAGGCGTATGGCCATAGGGTCTTTTGCCTCAATATTCTCTTCTTTTGAATACCAATCCCGCATATACTTGAATTCATCACCAAGTAGATAGAGGTTATAGCCGATTTCGCCAAAGATTTGGATGTTACGAGTCATATAGTAGCCAAGTCTCACAGCCCCCTCCACATAATAGGATTCCACTGATGTTTTGTCTTCTACAGTAACAGAACCTCCTTCGATGTTGAGTTTTTGGGCTCCTAAAGGCCATAGAATGCCACCACCGATGCATGGTGTGAAACAGAACATTCTTCCGAAATTCAACTCACAACCAAGTCCGAGACCTGCTTTCAGTACGTTGACATTCTCCTCCTTGTAATTGTTTTTGTCCCCTTTTGTTACGGCATGCACTTTCATCATCTTGCCATCTTCATTGTTCACCATACCCGCTTTGAGATAAATAAACGAGCCTTTGGTGCCGGAAATACGTAGTGCCAAAGTTGCGCTGATTTCAGAGAGATTGTATTGTGCCTCAATGGACGTACCGAAGTCTGGGTTCTCCACCAATGTCATTCCTTCATGCACGGGGCTTCCCTTGATGTAAAAGAAGCTGGAGAGGTCTTGACTGTCGCCAGTGGCTCTCTTGTCGTTGTCTGCCACTGACCCGGCTCTAAGCGTGGCTATTCTCCTTGAGATGATGCTGCCATTCTCCATCTGTTTGTTCTCCATTGCCACGTATCGTTTACCTTTCTTCACACCTTCTTTTATGCCAATCTTTGCCCTGACAGGGTGGGTTGCGATGATTGGCACCTTGGCCTGAAAATCTGCTACTTTGCGAATTCTGGTGAAGATTTCCTCGTCATCATCCTCACTAAAATTACTGATGGTTTTGATTTCTCCATCATGTGCGTTGGTGATGAATTTGAGAGGGAATTCACACTGATCGATACCATCCTTCACATTGAAATAGTTGTTATAGAAATTGGTCCGAACCAGTTCGTTGAAATCGAGTTTGTAAACATAGGGAATGTAAGAAACTTGAGGGTCGTTATTTCGTGTTTTGTCCTGCACAAAATAAAAAATGACGTATGAGCGGTCTATTAGTTTCTCTCCCAGTTCGTACATCAAACTTTGTCTGGCACTGGCGTTTTGCTTTAGCACGTCATTGTCGGTGGCTGCATATTGCCCTCGTTGCAGTAGTTTTTCCACAGAATAACTACCATTGATAAATTCGGGAAACCATACCTTCATCACTTGATTGCCAATTTTCTTCTCTCTTATGATTTTTTCCGCAGTTGCTTTCACATGCAAGTCACGTTGTGCCTTGTTGGCGTTTTCGGGTATGGCATTCATTTGAAAGATACGGCTTTCAATGAGATTGATGTCAAACTTCATATTCTTCTGTGCCACATCTTCCATGGCTTTTACCCCCGCCATTGCATTCGATGAGCCATCAACGAGATAAATTCTGGTGAGTGATGGCCGCAGGTATTCTCTTGTAAGTGATGTTGCCCTTGTAGTGAGCATGTTGGATTCATCCTGTGCTTTGGCTGCTCCAAAAAAAGAGAGTATAGCCAATAAAACTAACGATTTTTTCATAATGTTGATATGTTTGGTTAATAATATTCAATGTTGGATTTCTCCTCGTTTAGGATGCCATCGTTTTGCAATCTTTCAGCAAGTTGGCTTCTCAGAACGCGTACGGTAATAGTGATTTTTCTTTGTTCCTTTCCTTTTTTCTTTGTTTGGCTGTGTGGTCGTGTGTCTTCCATTGACACATAGTTGACATATTCTCCTTTGTCCATAAAGAAGATGTCGAAATAACGTGCATATTTTTCTCTGGCATTAACTTCTGTTATCAAGGGTCTAATTTCACATCCGCCAAGTCCGCTTCTCACTCCAATGAAGAGCACCGCCATGACAGCGTTTTTTTTGGCTTGTTCCTTGGCATCGGCCTTGTTATGCCCCATTCCCTGTACAAGAAGTGTCTGAGAACCATCATGTTCCACGCCAAGACATTCCACCCTTATATCTTGTAATGATGCATTAGGTTGGGCAAAAGAGACATGTGGTGAGACCATCAAGGTAGCCAGCACCAATATGAATGCGTTTATTTTCATCATTTTTTTCTTCATTAAGCTGGTTGTTGCATTAACATTTAAGATTATTTTCACAACACAAGAGGTGTGGGCCTTCATGACATTCCTCGTCTGAAGGTTCTGGAATACCCGTGAAAGAAAGAATGAAAATCAGCTCACACCTGTAGGTATGTATATGAGCCGCATTCTTGGGAACACGGTAGATACATTCTACAGGAGGAACAGCTTTCAGTCTTTTTCCCCTTTCACTTGAATTTTCCAGATTCTCAGACGGGTAAAAGCCTGTTTGCTCTCCTCGATGTCTGCCACCCGCATACGCAGATGGCCGTAGGGAAGGATTTCTCACTTCCGCATTTGCAAAGATAGCAAAAGTTTTTGAAAGTTGTTTCATTGTGAGCTGTTTTTTTTACATTGCGGCAAAAATAACTATTTTATGCAGATGTAGATTAGTCCAAATTGGTTCTTTTCATTTTTTATGGCAAAATTAATTGGCGGTTTAACATAAATGTACTATCTTCGCAGTAAGAAAAGAGGATAGGAAACCTTTCCGCACGGAAAAATCGAATAAAAGCCACATTATTATATTTGTGAATACCAAAGTAGAGTAAGATTAACTTGAACATTATGAACGACCTTTTCGACTCTTCAGACTCTGGCTATATCATTGATTCTTTTGAAGGGATTAGCCGCACTTTCACCGATATGGAAATCATCCATGAATCGGAAATAAATGTAGTGGCAAAAGCTAAACGCTATGGACGATGGTGGTTGCTAAAATCATTGCGTCCAGAATTGGCCCAACAAGAAAACTTCCGACAACGACTACGAAAAGAATTTGAGTTGATGACCCAGTTGCAACATCCTGCCATCGTGACGGTTGTCGGACTGGAGAGCGTTGATGGTTTGGGAGAATGCATCGTGATGGAGTATGTGGAGGGTCAAACCTTAGCAACAGTATTGGCCAAAAGAAACACTTTGCTTCACCAACGTAGAAGAATGGCAGAAGAACTTTTGGAGGCCGTGAAACATATCCACGCCAAGGGTATCATACACAGAGACCTCAAACCTTCGAACATTATGGTGACAGCCAATGGTGGTCATATCAAACTGGTGGATTTTGGTCTTGCGGACTCAGATAGCCATTGTGTGTTCAAACAGCCTGCTGGCACACCCAAGTACATGTCTCCGGAACAGAAGCAATATTCGAAAGCCGATGTTCGGAACGATATATATAGTTTGGGAATCATACTTGGGCAGATGAATCTTGGAGGCATTTATCAGAAGGTAATCAAAAGATGCCTTAGACCGGCAGAGGAACGATACCAGAATGTAGATGAAATAAGGGATGACATCCAGAGGTTCAAAAAGAGACGGATGCGCATGTTATTCTTCACCATATCACTTCCTTTCCTTCTGTTGATGGCCACTGTAGGTTGGATGGCTTGGCAATGGCATATCCAACGCCAAATCACCCAAAGCCAGCAAATGTTGTTGGAATCACAGGACAAGGAAATGGATGCACAACGGATAAAGATGACCATTTTGGAGGAGGAAACCCGGTTGGCAAAAAACGAGCAATCTGCACAGCGAAAAACTGTCAAGAAACTAACAGACAGCTTGACGATTTTGACCAATGAAAACATCCGGATGCAAGAAAAGGAAAAAGTCGAATCCGAGCGAAAACAGCGAATTGATGATGCCAAGCAAAAAGGCTTTTTAGTTGTGGATGAGGCGATGTGGAAATTTGGCACGATGATTTATAAAGAAATCAATCCTGAAATGTATATCGGGATTGTCGAAAACAATGCGGTTTTGGATAAAGCGAAAATAAAATATCAAGAGACCTTGAGGGGGAAGTTTGAAGAAAATGAAATCGTCGAAATAATGATTGCCTTGAACCAGCATCAAAAAGATCTCGCTTCAAAAAAATGGAAAACGGTGATAAGATGAATGAAATAGAGAAACTTCGGAGAGACATAGAGAATGCGTTGGCTTGCCAAATGCAGACCCCCCGAGACTTTGACTATCTTAGCAAACGTATTTATGCACGGCTTCATATTATGCTAAGTGCCACAACACTGAAGCGTCTTTGGGGCTACCTTTCCAATGGGGGGCAGCCACGCAGCAGCACGTTGAACATCCTGGCAAAATTCTTAGGATATCACGACTGGAATGAGTATCATCAAAACGCCATGCTGCCAGAAGAGCAGCAGAGCGACCCCGTGTATAGCCGCAGGCTCAGCGTGACAGAAGAACTTCATCCCGGTGACCGTGTACGTCTCATTTGGTTGCCGGGGAGGATCTGCGACATTGAATATATGGGAGGTCTCGACTTTCGCGTGGTGGCATCAGAGAAGACCCGCCTCCACCCTGGTGACACATTTCAGTGTAGCTTAGTGATAGAAGGAGAGCCTCTCTATCTTGACCATCTCGTCCAAGAAGGTCGTGCGCCCATCGCATACGTCTGTGGAAAGAAAAAAGGAGTGGGCTTCGAATTTCTATGAAAAAAGCCACCAATAGGTGGCCTTTTCTTTGAAAAGATAGAAGAAAAATTTCTATATTAGAAGAATATAAAATGGGATAGGAAAACTGGAGATGAAAAAGTTTTTAAAAGACACGCTCATCATTTAGTTCGGAGAAGACGACATGAGCCAGAAAACCCCCGACAGCATTGCCGGGGGCTTCCTGATATGAAGTTAATGGTGATTACTCAGCTGCTGTCTCCTCTGCGGGAGCGGCCTCTGCGGCGGGAGTGGCCTCTGCGGCGTTCTCTGCCTTTGCTGAAGACCTGCGGCTGCGGCGTGTCTTCTTGGCAGCCTTCGGGGTCTTGGCCATGTTCTCGTCGAAGTCAACAAGCTCGATGAAGCAGGTCTGAGCACCATCACCCAAACGGTGACCGAGTTTGATGATGCGGGTGTAGCCACCGGGGCGGTCGCCCACTTTCTCGGCAACGGGCCCGTAGAGTTCCTTGAGGGCCTCCTTGTTCTGAAGATAGCTGAAGACGACACGACGTGAGTGCGTGGAATCGTCCTTGCAGCGGGTGATCAGCGGCTCGGCGTATTTCTTCAGCGCCTTGGCCTTGGCCAGAGTCGTAGTGATTCTTTTGTGCATGATCAGCGAAATGGTCATGTTGGCCAACATGGCGCTGCGGTGGTCTGCAGTACGACTCAAATGATTGAATTTCTTATTGTGTCTCATTTTTCGTTTTACTTTTCAAGTTTGTACTTTGAAATATCGGTTCCAAACGAAAGATTCAGACTCTCGAGCAAATCATCAAGCTCTGAAAGCGATTTCTTGCCGAAGTTGCGGAACTTGAGCAGGTCGGTCTTGTTGAACTGCACCAAGTCGCCAAGCGTCTCCACGTCGGCTGCCTTCAAGCAGTTGAGAGCACGAACACTGAGGTTCATCTCCACAAGCTTGGTCTTGAGCAGTTGACGCATGTGAAGCACCTCCTCGTCGAACTCCTGGTTGCCGTTGGTCTCGGGACTCTCCAGCGTGATCTTCTCGTCCGAGAAGAGCATGAAGTGGTGGATCAAGATCTTCGCAGCCTCCTTGAGCGCATCCTTCGGGTGAATGGAACCATCCGTCGACACCTCTAATACGAGTTTGTCGTAGTCAGTCTTCTGCTCGACACGGTAGGGCTCTACAGAATACCTGACGTTGCGGATTGGGGTGTAGATAGAATCGATTGGTATTACGTTGACATCGGTGCAGAAATCGCGGTTCTCATCAGCAGGAACGTAGCCACGACCCTTGTTGATGGTTATGTCGAGCTGCATCGACGCTTTGACATCCAAATGACAAATCACCAAATCTGGGTTTAACACTTCAAATCCAGTCAGATACTTGGTTATATCACCAGCCTTGAATTCTGTGGAATTCTCCACGGTGATACTAACTTTCTCATTCTCGAATTCTTCTACTACTTGCTTGAACCTCACTTGCTTGAGATTCAAGATAATGTTGGTCACATCCTCCTTCACTCCGGGCACCGACGAGAACTCGTGCTCAACGCCACCAATCTTGATGGTGTTGATGGCATAGCCCTCGAGGGAGGAGAGAAGAATTCGCCTCAAGGCGTTGCCGATGGTAACGCCAAAGCCTGGCTCGAGAGGACGGAATTCGAACTTACCGAACTTATCGTTCGCCTCCAACATTACGACTTTGTCGGGTTTTTGAAATGCTAATATCGCCATTAATTTAATGATTATTTGGAGTACAACTCAACGATTAACTGCTCCTTGATTTGCTCGGGAATGTCAGCACGGTCCGGCTTGTGCAGGTACTTGCCGCTCTTGGAGCTCTCGTCCCACTCAATCCAGGCATACTTGCTGTGGTTGAACCCTGCGAGGGAGGCCTCGATCACTTCGAGGGACTTGGCCTTCTCACGCACGCCCACCACTTGTCCGGGCTTAACTGAATATGAAGGAATGTTGACCACCTGCCCATCAACGACGATGTGCTTGTGGCTCACCAATTGGCGGGCAGCAGCGCGAGTTGGGGCGATGCCCATGCGGAACACCACGTTGTCGAGACGGCTCTCCAAATTCTGAAGGAGCACCTCACCAGTGATGCCTTCAGCCTTGGCGGCCTTCTCAAACATGTTGCGGAACTGGCGCTCAAGCACGCCGTAGGTGTACTTGGCCTTTTGCTTCTCTGCCAACATGACAGCATACTCCGACTGCTTGCGGCGACGGTTGTTGCCATGCTGTCCAGGAGGGAAGTTTCTCCTGGACAAAACTTTGTCGGCGCCGAAGATCGGTTCTCCGAAGCGGCGCGCAATTTTTGATTTCGGTCCTATATATCTTGCCATACTATTGAAAATGTATCTTGTTTGGATATGCCCGGCCATCAGAAGGGCGCGGGCGATGAAATGTTACACGCGACGGCGCTTCGGGGGACGGCAGCCGTTGTGAGGCAGCGGGGTGACATCAACAATCTCCACCACTTCGATGCCGGCACCGTGGACGGCACGGATGGCGGACTCACGACCGTTTCCGGGGCCCTTGACGTAAGCCTTCACCTTGCGCAAACCGAGGTCGAACGCAACCTTTGCGCAGTCCTCTGCGGCCATTTGGGCGGCGTACGGAGTATTCTTCTTCGAGCCACGGAAGCCCATCTTTCCGGCAGACGACCATGAGATGACCTGACCCTCGCCGTTGGCCAATGTAACGATAATATTGTTGAAAGAACTGTGGACGTGCAACTGTCCGAGAGCATCCACCTTGACATTTCTCTTTTTCGAAGTGACTGTTTTCTTTGCCATGATCTAAACGATTCTTTTTGATTACTTGGTAGCCTTTTTCTTGTTAGCGACAGTCTTCTTCTTTCCTTTACGAGTGCGAGCGTTGTTCTTCGTGCTTTGTCCGCGCACAGGAAGACCGTTGCGGTGTCTCACGCCACGGTAGCAGCCGATGTCCATGAGACGCTTGATGTTCATTTGAACCTCCGAGCGGAGGTCACCTTCAACTTTGTACTCAGCGCCGATGATCTCACGGATTTTAGCTGCCTGGTCGTCAGACCACTCGTTGACCTTCAGGTCACGGCTTACGCCAGCCTTGTCCAATATCTTTGCTGAACTACTTCGACCTATTCCGTAGATGTAGGTCAATGCGATTTCGCCACGCTTGTTCTGGGGCAAATCTACTCCAACAATTCTTATTGCCATTTTACTGTTTGATGATTAAAAAAAGTTTGATTGGTTAATGGGCCTGTAGCCCAGTTGATGCTTACCCTTGGCGAAGCTTGTACTTAGGGTTCTTCTTGTTGATGACAAAAAGGCGACCCTTGCGACGTACGATCTTGCATTCGGGAGTGCGCTTCTTGATTGATGCTCTTGTCTTCATAACTCACGTATTATTTGTATCTAAACACTATCCTTCCCTTCGTAAGGTCGTAGGGGCTCATCTCCACCTTCACCTTGTCGCCGGGCAAAATCTTGATGTAGTGCATTCTCATCTTGCCCGAGATGTGGGCCGTGATGGGACATCCATTCTCTAACTCGACACGAAACATCGCGTTGGAGAGAGCCTCCACGATGGTGCCGTCCTGCTCTATTGCAGCTTGCTTTGCCATATTGCTAACTGATTTTTCCTACTATTGACTCTATTTCCTCGAAAGAAGACAAAATTTCCGACTTGCCCCTTCTGATGGCAATCGTGTGCTCGTAGTGTGCCGCGGGTAACCCGTCGCGTGTGTGCACCGTCCATTTGTCATCGTCCAAGTAGATGGCCTTGTTGCCCATGGTCACCATTGGCTCGATGGCGATGCACATGCCCGCCTTCAACAGGGGGCCGTTGCCGTGGCGTCCATAGTTGGGCACCATGGGGTCCTCGTGCATCTTGCGACCGATGCCATGGCCGGTCAGCTCTCGAACGATGCCGTAACCACGCTCCTGGCAGTAGTCCTGCACCGTGGCGCCGATGTCGCCAACGCGGTTTCCGGCGACGGCCACATCGATGGCCTTGTAAAGAGCCTCATAGGTGGTGACACACAGGCGTCTCACCTCAGCACTCACCTCGCCCACGTAGAACGTGTAGCACGAGTCGCCGTTATAGCCGTCAAGCAACGTGCCGCAGTCGATGGAGATGATGTCGCCATCCTTGAGCACGGTGGAGGCACCGGGAACGCCATGCACCACCACGTCGTTGACCGACGTGCAAATGTTGGCGGGGAACGGCCCACCGTAGGGGTTGGGGAACCCCTTGAAGGTGGGCGTCGCTCCGTGGTCGCGTATGAACTCGCCAGCAATCTTGTCGAGTTGCTGCGTGGTCACACCAGGTTTCACATGTTGTGCCAATTCGGCGAGCGTGAGGCCTACCAGCCGGTTGGCCCGCCGCATCAGCTCTATCTCGTCCTCTGTCTTCAGAAATATGTTCATGTGCGTCAATAAGCCGACACGCCGTTGGAACGAGTGCGCCCGGAATTGAGCAGGCCGTCATAGTGCCGCATCATCAGATGGCTCTGAATCTGCTGCAGCGTGTCGATGACCACACCAACGAGAATCAGCAGCGAGGTGCCGCCGAAGAACTGGGCAAAGCCTTGGGGTACACCCAGAAGGCTGGCCAGCGCCGGCATGACGGCGATGAAGGCGATGAAGAGCGAACCGGGAAGTGTGATGCGCGACATGATCGTGTCGATGTAGTCGGCCGTCGGCTTTCCAGGCTTGATGCCGGGGATGAACCCGTTGTTGCGCTTCATGTCCTCAGCCATCTGCGTCGGGTTGAGCGTGATAGCTGTATAGAAGTAGGTGAACGCGATGATCAGGATGGCGAAAATCACGTTGTACAGCAGACTTGTGTGGTCGAGCAGTGAACGCATCACATAGTTGGTGCTGTTGGTGGAATACTGCACGAGAGCCAGTGGGATGAACATCAACGCCTGGGCGAAGATGATAGGCATCACGTTGGCGGCGAACAGCTTCAGGGGGATGTACTGGCGGGCGCCGCCACCGTAGGTCTTGTTGCCCTGCACGCGGCGGGCATACTCCACGGGAACCTTGCGCACTGCCTGCACCAACAGGATGGACGCACACACCACGGCGAAGAGGATGAGCAACTCGATGATGAGCATCACGATGCCGCCGCCCCTTGCCTCAGTGAAGCGGTTGGTCACCTCCTGCATGAAAGCACTCGGAAGGCGGGCGATGATGCCAATCATAATGATGAGCGATATGCCGTTGCCAACACCCTTGTCGGTGATGCGCTCTCCCAACCAGAGGATGAACATGCTGCCTGCGGCGAGGATAATCAAGCCCGTCCACATGAACCAGTTCCAGGAGATGGCCGGGTTCAACGCTCCGGCAGACTGCATCTTCAGGTTGATGAGGTAAGAGGGAGCCTGGAAGAGAAGGATGGCCACCGTCAGAAGACGGGTGTACCACATGATCTTCTTCCTGCCACTCTCACCCTCGCGCTGCATCTTCTGGAAATAAGGCACAGCCACGGCGAGCAGCTGCATGACAATCGAAGCGGAGATGTAAGGCATGATTCCAAGCGCGAATATCGACGCGTTGGAAAAAGCACCACCGGAGAACATATCGAGGAGCGACATCAAGCCACCCTCGGTCTGGGCCTGCAGGTTCTTCAACTTGTCCGGGTCGATGCCGGGAAGCACGACGAACGAACCGAAACGATAAATAGCCGTGAACAGGATGGTGATGAGGACACGCTGGCGCAAGTCCTCCACCTTCCAAATGTTCTTCAGTGTCTCGATAAACTTTTTCATTTACTTAGATTATAGTTGTGATACCACCGGCGGCCTTGATGGCGGCCTCTGCAGTCTTCGAGAAGGCGTGAGCCGACACTTCCAACTTTGCAGTCAACTCGCCCATGCCAAGGATTTTCACAAGCTCCTTGCCGTTGGTCAGGCCAGCGGCCTTGAGCTCCTCAATGCCAATCTTCGTCAAGTTCTTGCTCTCGGCAAGCTTCTGGAGAGTGGAGAGGTTGACAGCGAAATACTCCTTGTGGTTGATGTTTTTGAAACCAGCCTTCGGCACACGGCGCTGGAGAGGCATCTGTCCACCCTCGAAACCAATCTTTCTCTTGTAACCGGAACGGGACTTGGCGCCCTTGTGGCCACGAGTGGAAGTGCCGCCCAAACCTGAGCCCGGGCCGCGACCGATGCGGCGGCGCGAGTGTGTGGAACCTGGAGCGGGTTTTAACGTATGCAATTTCATGATCTTACGCTTTTAATAATGTTGTGATGATTATTCAACTATGGTCACCAGGTGATGCACTTTGCGAATCATGCCACGGATGGTCGGGCAGTCCTCCTTCTCCACCACTTGGGAGATCTTGTGAAGGCCGAGGGCCTTCAAGGTACGCTTCTGGTCAACCGGATAACCGATTTTGCTCTTGACTTGCTTGATTTTGATAGTAGCCATATCTAAACCTCCTTATCCTCTAAAAACTTTTTGCATGGAAATGCCGCGCTCTCCGGCAACGGTGTAGGCGTCGCGTATTTCGCAGAGTGCGCTGATGGTGGCTTTCACGAGGTTGTGAGGGTTGGAAGAACCCTTCGACTTGGCCAGCACGTCGGTGATGCCGGCGCTCTCCAACACGGCGCGCATGGCACCGCCGGCAACCATCCCGGTACCGGGAGCTGCGGGCTTGAGGAACACTGTGGCACCGCCAAAAGACTTCTCTATCTCATGAGGGATGGTACCCTTGAGCACGGAAACCTTCACAAGGTTCTTCTTGGCAGCCTCAACGCCCTTGGCGATAGCTGCGGTGACCTCGCCGGCCTTTCCGAGTCCCCATCCGATGACACCATTACCATCGCCAACGACGACAATGGCTGCGAATGTGAACGTGCGACCACCCTTTGTCACCTTCGTGACGCGGTTGATAGCCACCAGGCGGTCCTTCAACTCTGATTCACTGTTGATTTTTACTCTATTTATTGCCATAACCGCTTAAAAATTAAGTCCACCTTTACGGGCTGCGTCAGCCAGTTGCTTCACTCTGCCGTGATAAAGATATCCGTTTCTATCGAACACCACTGCAGTGATGCCGGCAGCCTTTGCCTTCTCGGCAATCAGCTCGCCAACCTTCTCTGCCTGCTGTGATTTCGGCATCTTCTCCATACCCAAGGAAGAGGCGGAGACAAGCGTCTTGCCCTTCGGATAGTTCTTCACCTCGACCTTCCGCTTGGGGTGCTTCTTCGTCACCAAGGAGACGAAAGGCTTCTCAGTGTTCACCCAGGAGTCATCCACGATTTGCACATAGATGCCCTTGTTGCTGCGGAAAACAGTCATGCGCGGGCGCTCGGCAGTACCATTCACCCTCTTGCGAATTCTGTACTTTATCTTGATTCGTCTTTCTACTTTTTTCGTTGTCATAATCGTAAATTATTAAAGTTACTTGGCCGAGGCCGACTTACCCGACTTCCTGCGGATGACCTCACCCTTGAACAGGACACCCTTGCCCTTGTAAGGCTCAGGCATGCGGAAGGAGCGAATCTTTGCACAGATGAGTCCGAGCAACTGCTTGTCGCAGGACTCGAGGATGATGACAGGGTTCTGGTTTCTCTCCGACTTGGTCTCCACTTTCACCTCTGGTGGAAGCATGATGAAGATGGGGTGCGTGTAACCGAGAGCAAATTCCAAGAGGTTGCCTTGGTTGGAAACGCGGTATCCCACGCCCACCAGTTCGAGGGTCTTCTGGAAGCCCTGGCTCACACCGACAACCATGTTGTTGACGAGTGCGCGGTAGAGGCCGTGGAAGGCCTGCTTCTGCTTCACGTTGACGGGGCTGTCCTCGTTGATGGAGAACACCATCTCGCCATTCTCAATGTTCACGTTGATGGAGGGGTCCACTTTCTGCGAGAGTTCGCCCTTGGGGCCTTTCACGGTGATGACGTGAGTGGCTTTGTCCTGCTTGATTTCCACGCCAGCAGGGATGACGATGGGCAATTTACCTATTCTTGACATAAGTCTTTCCTCCCATGATTAATAGACGTAGCAAAGGACCTCGCCGCCGATTTTCAGCTCCTTGGCCTCTTTGTCAGTCATTACACCTTTGGATGTGGACAGGATGGCGATGCCCAATCCGTTGATTACTCTCGGCATGTCCTTGTACCCCGTATATTTGCGGAGACCAGGAGTGGAAACTCTCTTGAGTTTCTTGATGGCGTTGGCCTTGGTCGCGGGGTCATACTTGAGCGCGACCTTGATGGTGCCCTGAGGGCCGTCCTCGATGAACTTGTAGTTGAGGATGTAGCCCTTCTCGAAGAGGATCTTGGTGATTTCCTTCTTGAGATTTGACGCCGGCACCTCCACGACACGGTGATGTGCCATGATTGCGTTTCTGAGCCTTGTCAGATAGTCTGCTATTGGATCTGTCATAAAATATAAAGTTTAATTGATCGGGACTCCCCCGACAATATTAAAAGTTAATGCTTCTCGATGCCATTACCAGCTGGCTTTCTTCACGCCCGGGATGAGGCCTGCAGATGCCATCTCGCGGAACTGGATACGTGAGAGGCCGAACTGGCGCATGTATCCCTTTGGACGTCCGGTGATCTTGCACCTGTTGTGCAGACGGATGGGGTTGGCGTTGCGAGGGATGCTCTGCAGCTTGCGTGCTGCCTCGTATGCCTCAGCCGGGTCATCGGTCTTGGCGATGATTTGCTTCAGGGCGGCTCTCTTCTCGGCATACTTGGCCACGAGGCGTGCTCTTTTGACCTCCCTGGCCTTCATAGATTCTTTTGCCATGGTTTATGCGTTTTTAGCGTTTTTGAAAGGAAGACCGAAAGCCTTGAGCAGGGCGAAGCCCTCCTCGTCGGTGTTGGCTGACGTGACGAAGGTGATGTTCATACCCTGGATGCGCTCGATGGTGTCGAGGTTGATCTCCGGGAAGATGATCTGCTCCTCGATGCCGAGGGTGTAGTTGCCACGGCCGTCAAGCTTGGTCTCAATGCCCTTGAAGTCACGGATACGGGGGAGCGCCACGCGAACCAGTTTCTCCAGGAACTCGTACATGCGCTCGCGGCGAAGGGTCACCATGACACCGATGGGCATCTTCTTACGCAACTTGAAGTTGGCGATGTCCTTCTTGGAGTAAGTGGCAACAGCCTTCTGGCCGGTGATGAGCGTCAGCTCGTTCACAGCCACGTCGATGAGTTTCTTCTCCTGGGTGGCGTCGCCCAAGCCCTGGTTGATGACAATCTTCTTGAGCGTGGGGATCTGCATGGCCGACTTGTAGTTGAACTGCTTCATCAGGGCCGGCGCGATGACCTCTGTGTATTGCTTCTTTAACTGTGCTGTATTCATTATTTGATCTCCTCCCCTGATTTTTTAGCGATGCGTACTTTCTTGCCATCCTCGTTGACCTTGATGGCAATGCGTGTGGGCTTGCCGCTCTTGGGGTCGATGAGACTGAGGTTGGAGATGTGGATGGGAGCCTCTACCTTCACGAAACCGCCCTGCGGGTTCTTGGCAGACGGCTTGGCGCTCTTGGTGACAATGTTGACACCCTCGACGATGGCGCGCATCTTCTCGCGGTCCACCTTCAGCACCTTCCCGGTCCTTCCCTTGTCCTCGCCGGCAAGTACCGTCACGGTGTCGCCCTTTTTGATATGTAACTTGATCATTTGGTGTAGTGCTAATTAAAATGTTTAAAGAACCTCGGGTGCGAGAGACACCACCTTCATGTTGACCGCCCTCAGCTCACGTGCCACGGGGCCGAAGATACGGCTTCCCCTAAGCTCGCCAGCGTTGTTGAGCAGCACACAAGCATTGTCATCGAAACGGATGTATGAACCGTCGGCACGACGTACTTCTTTCTTCGTGCGAACGATGAGCGCCTTCGACACGGCTCCCTTCTTCAGGTCGCTCGATGGGATGACGTTCTTCACAGCCACCACGATGATGTCGCCCACACTGGCGTAACGACGGCGGGTGCCGCCAAGTACACGGATGCAGAGGGCCTCGCGAGCGCCGCTGTTGTCGCAAACATTAAGTCTTGTTTCTGCCTGTATCATGATTACTTAGCTTTTTCAATTATTTGAACCAATCTCCATCTCTTGGTCTTGCTCAAGGGACGGGTTTCCATGATGAGCACCGTGTCACCGATGTTGGCCTCATTCTTCTCGTCGTGCGCGTGATACTTCTTTGTCTTCTGCACGAACTTTCCATAGATGGGGTGCATCTCCTTGAATTTGGACGCGATAACAATGGTTTTATCCATCTTGTTGCTCACGACAACACCCATTCTCGTTTTTCTTAAATTTCTTGTTTCCATCTGGACCATTGTTATTTGTTAAGCTCTCTTTGACGGAGAACGGTTTTCATACGTGCGATGTCACGACGCACCAACTTTATCTGAGATGGATTCTCCAGTGGAGTGATGGCGTGGTTGAGCTTCAACTGCTGAAGGTTGGCCACTGCACCCTCAAGTCTCTCCTCCAAGTCAGGAGTGGAGAGCTCCTTTATTTCATTTATCTTCATCGTTTATGCGTTTTTATCATAGTCACGGCGTACTACAAACTTGGTTTTAACGGGAAGTTTCTGGGC
This sequence comes from Prevotella sp., assembly GCA_017619755.1. GTDB lineage: Bacteria > Bacteroidota > Bacteroidia > Bacteroidales > Bacteroidaceae > Prevotella. Next base: position 38,964 of record JAFZRU010000047.1, on the reverse strand, counting down.
TGCCAGGCGAAGAGCCTCCTTGGCGATGTCGAAACTGACGCCCTCCACCTCGAAGAGAATACGTCCGGGCTGTACTGGAGCCACCCATCCTGCGGGGTCGCCCTTGCCCTTACCCATACGCACGTCTGCGGGCTTGCGGGTGATGGGTTTGTCCGGGAAAATCCTGATCCACACCTGACCCTCGCGCTGCATGTACCTGTTCACGGCCACACGCGCAGCCTCGATTTGACGGCTGTCAATCCATTTGTGCTCGAGCGTCTTGATGCCGAACGAGCCAAAGGAAAGCTCAGTGCCCCGGTGGGAGTTGCCTTTCTTGCCGCGTCCGTCCTGAGGTCTTCTATATTTTACTCTTTTTGGCTGTAACATTGTAGCTTCTTGTTTTAACGGTTATTGTTTCTCTTGCGGCCGCCACGTCCCTGGCGTCCGCCGCCCTCGCGGCGACCACCGCTCTTCTCCTGTGTGAAGTTGGGAGCCAGGTCCACCTTTCCATAAATCTCACCGCGGCAGATCCACACCTTGATGCCCAGGATACCCACTTTCGTGAGCGCCTCAGCTTGGCAGTAGTCCACGTCGGCACGGAAAGTGTGCAGAGGCGTCCTGCCTTCCTTGTACATCTCCTTGCGAGCCATCTCGGCGCCGTTGAGACGACCGGTGATTTGGACTTTGATGCCCTCTGCTCCAGCCCTCATGGCGTTGGCAATGGCCTGCTTGATGGCACGACGATAGGCAATCTTTCCCTCCAACTGGCGGGCGATGTTGTTGGCTACGATGGTGGCATCCAGGTCGGGCTTCTTCACCTCGTGGATGTTGATCTGGATTTCCTTGTTGGAAAGCTTCTTCAGTTCCTCCTTCAGCTTGTCCACATCCTTGCCTCCAGCGCCGATGACCTTGCCTGGCCTGGCGGTGCAGATGGTGATGGTGACGAGCTTGAGGGTGCGCTCAATGACGATGCGGGAAATGCTCGACGAAGCAAGACGCTCGTTGAGATATTTGCGAATCTTCTGGTCTTCCAGCAAGTTGTCTCCGAAGTTCTTTCCTCCGAACCAATTGCTATCCCAGCCTCTTATAATTCCCAGACGGTTGCTGATTGGATTAACTTTCTGTCCCATTCTCTTTAGTCTTTATCGTCATTATTCCTTGTATCTACGAAAAGCGTGACGTGGTTGCTGCGCTTGCGGATGCGGTATCCACGTCCTTGAGGCGCGGGCCTCATTCTCTTCCATGTGACGCCCTCATCGACGAAGACCTTGGAGACGAAAAGTTCTCCATCCTCGGCCTTGCGGTCGTTCTTGGCCTCCCAGTTGGCGACTGCCGAGCGGAGGAGTTTCTCCACGTCGATGGCAGCTTTCTTGGTGGAGAACTTGAGCACGCCAAGTGCCTTGTTGACCTCCATGCCGCGTATCATGTCGACGACATAACGCATTTTCCGGGGGGATGAGGGAACCCCTACCAGTTTGGCGAAGTAGAGGTTTTTAGCGGCCTCTTTTCTTTTCTCGGCCGCGAGTTTTTTTCTTGCTCCCATTATGTTGTTCTTTTTTATTCAATGGTGATGCTGCTTACTTCTTGTTGCCGGCATGGCCGCCGAACCTTCTCGTTGGAGAGAACTCTCCGAGTTTGTGGCCCACCATGTTCTCTGTGATGTAAACAGGGATGAATTTGTTTCCGTTATGAACTGCAACAGTATGACCCACGAAGTCGGGTGAGATCATCGATGCCCTGGCCCAAGTCTTTACAACAGTTTTCTTGCCGCTCTCGTTCATGGCGAGAATTTTCTTCTCGAGAGCTACGTTGATATATGGACCTTTCTTAATTGAACGACTCATAATATGCTCTTGTTAACTATTTCTTCTTGTTAGCTCTCTCGATAATGTACTTGTTGGAATGCTTCTTGGGAGCACGAGTCTTGAGTCCCTTGGCATAGAGTCCGGTACGTGAGCGCGGGTGTCCTCCAGACTGGCGTCCCTCGCCACCGCCCATCGGGTGGTCGTGCGGGTTCATGACGACGCCGCGGTTGTGCGGCCTTCTGCCGAGCCAGCGTGAGCGACCGGCCTTGCCCGACTGCTCCAGGGCGTGGTCGGAGTTGCCTACGCTACCCACAGTGGCCTTGCAGGCGCTGAGGATCTTGCGTGTTTCACCCGAGGGGAGCTTGATGACGCAATAGTCACCCTCTCGTGAAGTCAACTGAGCGAAGTTTCCGGCGGAGCGCACGAGCTTGGCACCCTGTCCCGGGCGTAACTCGATGTTGTGGATCACTGTACCAACCGGAATATTGGCCAAAGGAAGGGCGTTTCCTACTTCGGGAACGGCGTCGGGGCCAGAATTGAGCTGGTCACCCACCTTCAGTCCAATGGGAGCAATGATGTAGCGTTTTTCGCCATCAGCATAGAAGAGCAGCGCGATGCGAGCAGAGCGGTTGGGGTCGTACTCGATAGTCTTCACGACTGCTGGAACACCATCTTTCTCTCGTTTGAAATCTACGTCGCGCAGCCTTCTCTTGTGGCCACCGCCTCTGTATCTGACGGTCATCTTACCGGAGCTGTTACGTCCTCCGGTGGCGCGCTTGCCTGTGACGAGAGACTTCTCTGGTACCGATGCAGTAATCTCTTCGAAGGTACCAATAATCTTGTGTCTTTGGCCCGGTGTAACGGGCTTTAATTTACGTACTGCCATTTTTTATTTAGATATTGCTGTAGAAATCTATAGTCTCGCCCTCCTTGAGAGTGACGATAGCCTTTTTGAAGGCGGGTTTCTGGCCTTTTACCATTCCGGCCTTGGTGTATCTCTGCACGCGTTTGCCGGCATACTTCAACGTGTTGACGTCGACCACTGTAACATTGTACAGACGCTCGACTTCTTCCTGTATCTGGAGTTTGTTAGCTTCCGGACGAACGATGAAACCATAACGGTTGGGTCGCTTGTCGGTTACCTTGGTCATCTTCTCAGTGACCAGAGGACGCAAAATAAATGCCATGTCTTTTCTCCTTGATTATTTAGTTAAGATTGTGTCGATGGTCTTCAGCGAATTTTCGGTCACAACAAGAACATCAGCATTCAAAACTTTGTAAGCATTGAGTGATGATGCAAGGATGACCTCGTTGCGCTGCAAGTTACGAGCCGACAAATATACGTTTTTATTTGCTTCTGGCAAAACGAGAAGCACTTTCTTGCCATCGACTTTAAGATTTTTAACAACATTTAAGTATTCTTTAGTCTTTGGAGCGTCGAAAGTGAAATCCTCCACCACGATGAGTGCATCCTCCTGAACCTTGTAGGAGAGGGCGCTCTTGCGTGCAAGAATCTTTACTTTTTTGTTGAGTTTCTGACGGTAGTCGCGTGGGCGCGGTCCGAAGACACGTCCGCCGCCTCTCATCAGAGGTGAGTTGATGTCACCATGGCGTGCACCGCCGCCGCCCTTTTGGCGTCCGAGCTTGCGTGTACTGCCCTTGTGCTCGCTTCTTTCCTTGGCCTTGTGTGTGCCTTGGCGCTGGTTGGCCAAGTACTGCTTGACGTCGAGGTAGAGCACGTGGTCGTTTGGTTCGATGCCGTAAATCTCGTCATTCAGAGTGGCCGTGCGGCCCGTCTCCTGACCTTTGATGTTTAAAACGTTGACTTCCATTATTTCCAAATTAAGACGGTTGAACCAATGCATCCGGCGCAAGAGCCCTTCACGAGGAGGAGGTTGTGCTCAGGGATGACTTTTAACACTCTGAGGTTTTTGGTGGTGACGCGGTCGCATCCCATGTGTCCGGCCATTCTCATGCCCTTGAACACTTTGGCGGGATAGGAGCAAGCTCCGATGGAGCCCGGCTTCCTGGCACGGTCGTCCTGGCCGTGTGTCTGCTGTCCAACACCGCCGAAGCCATGGCGCTTCATGACGCCCTGGAAACCTTTACCCTTGGACGTGCCTGTGACGTCAACGTAGGTGGAGTCGTTGAAGATTTCAACGGTGATGGTGTCTCCGAGGTTGTATTCCTCGTCGAATTTGAACTCGGCCAAGTGCTTCTTGGGTGTTGTCCCGGCTTTCTTGAAGATACCCATGAGGGGCTTGGTGGTATTCTTCTCCTTAGCCTCTCCGAAAGCGAGTTGGTAAGCGTCATAGCCGTCCTTCTCGTTCGTCTTCACCTGGGTTACAACACATGGACCAGCTTCGATAACAGTGCACGGCACGTTTTTGCCGTCGGCACTGAAAACGGATGTCATTCCGATTTTTCTTCCTATTAATCCTGGCATTTCAATTGTTGTTTAAAGGTTGTTGTGAATATGAATGTACTATACTTTGATCTCCACTTCCACGCCGCTGGGGAGTTCGAGCTTCATCAGGGCGTCGATGGTCTTTGCTGTGGAGCTGTAGATGTCGATCAGGCGCTTGTAGTCGCTGAGCTGGAATTGCTCGCGAGCCTTCTTGTTGACGAAGGTGCTCCTGTTGACGGTGTAGATGCGCTTGTGCGTGGGCAGGGGGATGGGGCCGCTCACGACGGCGTCTGTTGCTTTCACGGCCTTGACGATTTTCTCGGCCGACTTGTCCACGAGCTTGTGGTCGTAGGACTTCAGTTTGATTCTGATTTTTTGACTCATGATTTTGTTGGTTTGATGGTTGTTGTGTGACGCGCCGGCAGCGGCTTAAGAGTCATACGCTAAGTCGTAGCGGGCACGTCACGGGTTGTTTGTTCATACCAAGTCGGCACGTCCGTTCACTTCGGTGAGCACTTCCTTGGCGAGGCCGCTGGCAAGCGGTGCGTGGTGGTCGTACTCCATCGAGGAGGTGGCCCTGCCCGATGTGATCGTGCGGAGGGCGGTGACGTAGCCGAAGGTTTCTGCGAGTGGCACAAGGGCCTTCACGATGCGGCCGCCGGAACGTGCCTCGTCCATGCCGAGCACTTGTCCGCGACGCTTGTTGAGGTCGCCGATGACATCGCCCATGCTCTCCTCCGGTGTGACCACCTCGAGTTTCATGATGGGCTCCATGAGCACTGGCTTGGCCTTCACGCAGGCTGACTTGTAGGCCTGGATGGCGGCAATCTCAAACGACAGCTGGTCGGAGTCCACGGGGTGGAAGCCGCCATCGACGACGGTCACTTTCAGCGAGTCCATAGGATAACCTCCGAGGATGCCGTTCTTCATGGCCTGCTCGAAGCCCTTCTGAATGGAGGGGATGAATTCCTTGGGGATGTTGCCGCCCTTCACCTCGTTGACGAACTGAAGTCCGCCGTTGGCCTTGACGTCGTAGTCTTCGTCCACCGGGCCCACCTGCACGAGGATTTTGGCATACTTTCCGCGACCGCCGGTCTGCTTCTTGTACACCTCTTCCAGTTCCACCGTGCGAGTGATGGCCTCCTTGTAGTTCACCTGTGGCTTGCCTTGGTTGCATTCCACCTTGAACTCCCTCTTGAGGCGGTCGATGATGATGTCGAGGTGCAGCTCGCCCATGCCGGAGATGATGGTCTGTCCACTCTGCTCGTCGGTCCTCACGGTGAAGGTGGGGTCCTCCTCAGCAAGCTTGGCCAGTCCGATGCCGAGTTTGTCAACGTCGGCCTGCGACTTGGGCTCCACGGCGATGCCAATCACGGGGTCGGGGAAGGTCATCGACTCCAAGACGATGGGGTGAGCCTCGTCGCAGAGGGTGTCGCCGGTGTGGATGTCCTTGAAGCCCACTCCTGCTCCGATGTCTCCAGCGTCGATGGAATCCATGGGGATTTCCTTGTTGGAGTTCATCTGGAAGAGGCGGCTGATGCGCTCCTTCTTGCCCGAGCGTGGGTTATAGACGTAGGAGCCGGCCTCCACTTTTCCGGAATAAACGCGGAAGAACACGAGGCGTCCCATATAGGGGTCGGTGGCAATCTTGAAGGCCAGGGCGGATGTTGGCTCGTCCTCGGAGGGCTTGCGGTCCTCTTCCTCCTCCGTTTCGGGGTTGGTACCCACGATGTTCACCGCGTCGATGGGTGAGGGAAGGAAGGCGCAGACATAGTCGAGCAGCGGCTGCACACCCTTGTTCTTGTAAGAAGAGCCGCACACCATGGGAGTGATTTCCATGGCCACGGTGCCCTTCCTGATGGCGGCGATGATTTCATCCTCGCTGATTTCCTGTCCGTCAAGGTATTTCTCCATGAGGGCGTCGTCATAGTTGGAGGCGGTCTCCAACATCTTGTCGCGCCACTCCTCAGCCTCGTCCATCAGTTCGGCGGGGATGTCCTCGATGTCGTACTCGGCACCCATGGACTCGTCGTTCCAAATAATGGCCTTCATGCGGATGAGGTCCACAACGCCGACGAAATGCTCCTCGGCGCCGATGGGGATTTGAACCGGACAGGGGTTGGCACCCAGGATGTCCTTCATCTGCTGCACCGTCTCGAAGAAGTCGGCTCCCGAGCGGTCCATCTTGTTCACATAACCTATGCGAGGCACGTTGTATTTGTCGGCCTGGCGCCACACCGTCTCTGACTGGGGCTGTACGCCGTCGGCGGCGGAGTAGGTTGCCACGGCTCCGTCAAGGACGCGCAGGGAACGCTCCACCTCGGCGGTGAAGTCCACGTGTCCCGGAGTGTCGATGAGGTTGATTTTGAATTTTTTGCCATTCCATTCCCACGCGCAAGTGGTGGCTGCGGAGGTGATGGTGATGCCACGCTCCTGCTCCTGGGCCATCCAGTCCATTGTGGCGGCTCCGTCATGCACCTCGCCTATCTTGTGGGTCTTCCCAGTATAGAAGAGGATGCGCTCGGAAGTCGTCGTCTTGCCGGCGTCGATGTGAGCCATGATGCCGATGTTGCGTGTGAGATGCAAGTCTTGCTTTGCCATTTTCTTTTTACCTTAAATACCTATCCTGTGTGTGTGTTAAAACCTGAAATGTGCGAAGGCCCTGTTGGCCTCTGCCATGCGGTGCATGTCTTCCTTGCGCTTGAAGGCACCGCCCTGATTGTTGTAAGCGTCCATGATTTCAGCAGCCAGCTTCTCAGCCATGCTCTTTCCACCACGCTTGCGGGCAAAGTTGATCATGTTCTTCATCGACACGCTCTCCTTGCGGTCAGGGCGTATCTCAGTAGGCACCTGGAATGTGGCGCCACCAATGCGGCGACTCTTCACCTCCACCTGGGGAGTGATGTTGTCGAGAGCCGTTTTCCATATCTCGAGGGGGGTCTTCTCCTCCTTCGACATCTTGCCCTTGACAATGTCCAGAGCCTTGTAGAAGATTTCGTATGAAATGGATTTCTTCCCATCATACATGAGATGGTTGACAAATTTGGAGACCTTCTGGTCGTTGAAGACGGGGTCGGGAAGGACCACACGCTTCTTGGGTTTTGCTTTTCTCATATTGTTTGAAATAATTTCTGCTTGGGTTGTTGTGTCTTGTTCTTCAACGCTCACACGAGAGCATTTACTCAACCTTTAGTGACATTTCTCCAGCAAAACAGTTGTGAATGAATGGTTTTTAGCGTCTTTTGCTCTTCTAACCTTCTCCGGTTATAGTTTATTTCTTCTGCTTGGGACGCTTGGCGCCGTACTTCGAGCGACGTTGTGTGCGGTTGGCCACGCCGGCGGTGTCGAGCGTGCCGCGAACGATGTGGTAGCGTACACCGGGAAGGTCCTTTACACGACCGCCTCTCACCAGCACGATGCTGTGCTCCTGGAGGTTGTGGCCCTCACCGGGGATGTAGGAGTTCACCTCCTTCTGGTTGGTCAGTCTTACACGGGCAACTTTTCTCATTGCCGAATTAGGCTTCTTAGGAGTGGTGGTATAGACGCGAACGCATACGCCTCGACGCTGCGGACATGCGTCCAAAGCAGGCGACTTGCTCTTGTCAACCAATTCCTTTCTGCCTTTTCTTACTAATTGCGAAATTGTTGGCATTTTTTTAATTTTTTGTTGATATTTATTGTTGTATTGTTGTTTACACATTAATATATGGCATACCTCCGGCACACCATTTGGGCTGCAAAGGTACTAACTTTGTATGAATATTCCTAATTATATGGATTTCAAACCCCCATTAGATGCGAAGATTTAAATTTATTTAACTATTGAAGCGTTTTTTAACTTGAAAATAGCATCACAAAGCACTGAAGCGTGTGCTGGACAACAATCCGCACAAGGAGGACGCCAAAACACAAAGGCATGGATTTTCAACCTTAATAATTTACTTTTTACACTTATTTTTTGGTTTGATGCGGAAAAATTGCTACTTTTGCACACCAATAGGAAAGTTTTGCGATGTCAACCATAGCTTTTCGCATCATTTCTATCTGATTTCCAGCACATTGCCAAATTAACAGGAGGCGATGTGGTAACAATGGAATAGGTCATAGTCATAACAACTCTTGTAAATGGACATGCAGCCCGATACCACAGCCCATTTCGTGTCGGTCATCATACCGGTATTGAATGAAGCTCTACACGTTGAGAATTGCCTCAACTCCATATCAGCACAAGATTACCCGGCGAGCCAAATGGAAATTTTGGTCGTCGATGGTATGAGCGATGATGGCACCCGTGACATCATCGAGCGCATGTGTCATAAAGATTCAAGAATCAAGCTGCTGGAAAACAAGAAGCGCATTGTGCCGTGTGCCATGAACATAGGCATCAGGGCCGCCAAGGGCGACATCATCATGCGCATGGACTGCCATTGCATCTACCCCGTCAACTACATGTCCACCCTTGTGAGAAAACTGATTGAGTTGAAAGCGGCCAACGTGGGAGGGGTGTGCATCACCATCCCAGCCGACGACAGCACCCTTTGCCAGGCCATCGCCTTCTGCATGAGCCATCCATTCGGCACGGGGCCATCGCTCTTCAGGATAGGGTGCCCCACGGTGACGGAGACCGACACCGTACCATTCGGCTGCTTCAGGAAAGAGTTTTTTGACAAAGTGGGGCTGTTTGACGAAGACATGCTCAGAAACGAGGACGAGGAACTCAACGGACGCATCAAACGCCAGGGAGGAAAGATTTACCTCATCCCGGAGGTGGAGATACGCTACATGGCCCGCAACAACCTGAGCAAGATGACCAGGATGTTCTACCACTACGGACTATGGAAGCCCTTGGTGAACAAGAAAGTGGGCAATGCGGTATCATACAGGCAGTTCGCACCACCACTCTTCGTCATCGCCGTCGTCTTGGGACTCATCCTCGGCATTTTCTCCTCCACCATCCTCACCTTGGTGTTGATCATACTGGCGCTATATTATGCCATCGTCCTGATCATCGCAGCCATCGAGGCTTTCAAAAGCAAGAAACCCTTGCTGTTATTGCAGATACCTATCACCTTCACCTGCATGCACTTCGCATACGGCATAGGCTACCTCAAGGGCTTTATAAGCATGTTTGGACGCAAATCGCTCCACTACACCATCGACAGGTAGCCTGTGGCTGCTAATTATATAAGGTGAAAACATGGAAAGCACACACCAAGCAGCAGGCGGCACCATCCTCTGCTTCATAGAAAGCTTAGAGGCCGGAGGGGCGCAACGTCAACTGATCGCCCTGGCGGACATGCTGCAGCGCAACACCTTCCAACCCGTTTTTGTCACCTATTATCACGACAATTTCTATGCCCCGGAATTAGAGAGGCGCGGCATCCGCCATGTAGAACTTCCCATGGGGTCGAAGGCAAAGCGCATCGCTGACTTTTGGAAAGTGCTGAAAAGGGAGAAGCCAACAGCCGTCTTCTCCTATTCCGAATCATCCTCCATGATCTTGTGCGTCCTGCGCGCCATGCAACACTTCCGCCTCATCGTCTCGGAGCGCAACACCTCGCAAAAGGCGAGCGCCATGGAGCGTCTCCGCTTCCAACTGTACCGCTTGGCCGACCATGTGGTGAGCAACTCCACCTCGCAAGCCGAGTTCATCAAGCGCAACGCATCCTTCCTGGCGGAAAAGACTGTGGTCATCAACAACTACCTTGACACCACGCATTTCAAACCCGCCACACCCGACAGAACCTCCACGGAGAGACGCATGCTTGTCTTGGCCCGCATCGCACCGCAAAAAAACACCAAACGCTTCATACAAGCTCTCAAGGGAGTGAAGGACGATGGCTTCCGGCTCCACATCGACTGGTACGGGCAACATTTTGAGCCTTATCACACGGAGTGCCTGAATATGATGGAGGAGCAAGGGGTCTCCGACATGCTCCACATCCACCCGGCAGCGAGCCAGGTGGAGAAGCTCTACTGCAACTACGACGCGCTGTGCCTGCCATCCATCTTCGAGGGCTTCCCCAACGTCGTGGGAGAAGCGATGAGCTGCGCACTCCCCGTGGTGTGCGGCGACGTATGCGACAACCGCCTCATCGTGGGAGAGGAGAACGGCAACCTGCTGTTCGACCCATACGACATCGCCGACATGAAAGCAAAAATCGAACAATTCTGCCAACTCGACAGTCGTCAGCTCAGAGCCATCGGAGAAGCCAACCGCGAAAGAGCCGTACAACTCTTCGCACCCGGAAAGTTCGAAAGCGAATACCTCAAACTACTGCAACCATGAACCAACAAGTGTACTTCATCGGCCCACTTGGAAAGGTGGGAGAAATGACAAGCGGAGACAGTCTGAAAAACCTGCACCTCACCAAGCAGTTGGAAAAGCTGTCGGTCAAACTCAACATCATCGACACCAACTATTACCGACAGTCGCCATGGCTCGCCGCCAAGGCCGTGTGGAGCATCATCAAGCACCGCAAGGGAAAGTTCATCGTCTCGGCAAGCACGATGGGCGCGTACAAGATGCTGAGTCTCATGAACGTGCTGCGCATCAAGGACGTCATCTACTGGGTGGTGGGGGGTGACTTCCCCAACTTGTTACACTGTAACTTGGTGAACGTGAAGCCCTACGCCAACGTGCGCAAAATCATTGTCGAGGGAAAGCGGATGGAGGAGACGTTGCGCATCGCAGGGCTCAATAACGTGACGACACTCCCCAATTTCAAACCCATCGACTTCATACCAGCCAAGCAGCCCAAAAAGCCGGACGCCCCCATGAGGTTCGTCTTCCTTTCAAGGATTGACGAGGACAAGGGGTGCGGATACATCAACAGGGCGGCGGAACTGCTCAACGAGAAGGGGCTGGCCGGAAAATACGTCATCGACTACTACGGAGCGGTGGCCGACAGGTACAAGGAAAAGTTCACCGATGAGACCAACCGCCTGCCCAACGTGGAATACAAGGGTTTCCTCAACCTGCTTGACAAGTCCAACTACGAGGTGCTTGCCGGATACGGCGCCATGCTCTTCCCCACTTTCTTCTACGGCGAGGGGTTTGCCGGCATCTTCATCGACGCCTTCATCGCCGGACTACCCGTCATCGCCACCGACTGGAGCCTCAACAGCGAGATTGTGCGTGACGGCGAAACTGGCATCATCGTCCAAAACAGGAGTGCAGAGAAACTCGCCGAGGCCATGGAGCATCTCATACGTCACCCGGAAAAAGCAGAGGAGATGGGGCGCAAATGCCAAGAGCAATGCAAGCGCTTCGACACCGACCATGTGGTCACGACACAATTCCTGAAGGAGCTGGGACTGCTCTGAAAAAAACCTCACGGCCTTCCATTTCTTAGTATGGAAGGCCGCGAAACCCGATTATTTCTTTTTCCCGCTGAACACCGGCCTGAGTATGAGGCTCAGACCAAAGGTGATGATGAGGTATAGACACACCCCCCCGGCGTAATGGCCGTTCTCGTTGACACGATGGATAAGGAATTCGCGCACCGTTGGATGGACGACGAACAACACGCCCGACAAGCCACCCAGCCAGCCAAAAATGACATTGAGCAAGTTGCTGCGGGTCATCAACTTCACAATCGTCACCGCAGTGGCAACAACGAAGATGGGCATGATCAGCCAAGTGTAGAAATTGAACTTCACCAAGGTGAGGAGAATGAAAGCCAAGACAAACCACCCCAAGCAGGCCAAGGGCTTGTTTAGCGACAACCACTTGGCGTCGAGGTGTCTGGCAGCCAGCACACCCATGCAGAAAGGAAGGATGGCCAGGAAGCAGTTGATGCGCAGATAGACCATACGGCCGCTGATGGGTTCGAAAAGGGCCATCGTCACCAACGAGACCGCCACCAACACCCACGTCACGACGTCGCTGCGACGGTAAATCACCAAGCGATAGATGACATACATCTCCAAGATCATGCCAAAAAACCAATAGGGACCCGGGTAAACCATGTGGTAGGGACTGAGATTGATCAAGAGAAGCGACTGCAAAAGCACCGACGAGCCATCTATGGTTTCCGTTGGGTTGAAGAGCAGGAAAATGGTGAGGAAGAGGGCAAAGCCTTTCAAATGCATGGTGAACAACTTGCTGTAATGGCTGAAGAGGTAATCCTTGCACGACACCCCCTGCCCGTTTCCTTTTTCGTATTTCAACGTCAGACCGTACCCGCTTAGGAAGATGAACAGCATCACACCGTAGGGGCAGTAGAAAGAGATGAAATTATAAGGAAGGAGACCATCGGGATGTGCCAGGTTGTTGAGGAAACCATTCACAGCACGTGTACTATACCGATATTCGTTATCAAGCCACACGCCGCGCAGCGCATGGGTGAAATTGTCGATGATGATGATGAGGATGGCAAAGCCACGCATGAAGTTGCACTCTGCACGGCTAAGGAAAGACGAGGCTGCCGGTTGCAATTCCTCCTTCTGAATGGATTGGTCTTTTGTCATGGATAAACTTTTTGACTACAAGGGTGCAAAATTAGACAATTATCTTCACAAAGGCAAAAAAAGTGAGAAAAACATTACAAGGTGTAGCAAAAAAGGCAAAAAAGGCGATAACAGGCCTTTTAAAACCTCCATTTCAATTGGAGGGCCAGGTCTGTTTTTGAGGAACTGTCTATTTGCTGGTATCCAGTGGAGATGTGGTCGCGGTCCAAGTAGTCGGTGGTGGCGAGATGTGCCAGCAGCATCACGCGCTTCCCGAGGTCGGCACGTGCCGAGAGCGACCACCTCACCCCCTTTCCCTGAAACGAGAGATAGGAGTAGGCATACAACAGCCCCTGCTCGTAGGCATACACCTTGCTGTCGCTGTCGTCGGCATCAAACCATACCATACTGCCTGTCAATCGCAACCATCGCGTACTGTAACCAACATGGCATCCCGCCAACCACCCTCTGCTGTTTTCCTCGTGGTGCGCAAGGGCCATGTCTGTGGTGGCTCCGAACCTCCACGCCCCTCGCGTGACAGTTGCCATCAAACGTGCATGGTGCGTCGTCTTGGTGAGCAGGGCTGTCTTCTCACTGTTGTCATACCCCCTCATTTTCAGCCGGTAGCGGGCGGTGAGCGTCAGACGGTCGGTGTTGTACTGCACCTGAACAAGGTTGTCCCATGCATCCGATGAGACGGAGGCTTGATATTTTGCGGCGGCGAAATAGGCATAGTCTGTATAGGCCATCACGCGCAAATGCGGCATAGCCTGCCAGGACACCCCGGCATAGAGGCCACTCTCGTTGCGCACCGCCCCACCCTCGCTGAAGCCACTGGCATGGAGGGCGTTGTAACGCTTGCCGTAAAAGCGATGGAGAGCCATGAGCGACAGTTGCGGCGAGGGCGTGAACGCCACCGTGTTGATGGTGGCCCATACTCCGCCGTCACCGGTGGCCGTCTCACCGTGCAGGATGAAATGCGGGCCAGTATAGCCGTAGTCGGCCCCGACATTCCAAAAGCGACGACCCATGGGGTAATAACGACGGTAAGTCACGCTTGTGTCAGGGAGCAGCGGCTTGTCATAGGAGGTGAAGGAGGTGGTGACACCAGCGTGGAAGCCGTTCTTGCGCCACGACAGATGCCCTCCGGCGACACCCTCGCTTGCATTGTTCTTGCGACCCATCTCCGTTGCTGTACGATGGTAGCCGTCGGTCACCACGGAGGAGATGCCATAAGTGGAGTCGGCGCCGTGGCGCAGCGTGGCGTCCACCTTGCGCCAGGAACCCCAGGCAGAAAGTTCCAGCCCTCGCGCAAGTTGCACGGTGGCTCCCGCCCCTTGCAGGTATCGTCCTGGCGAGCGTGCGGTGTGCGCCCTCAACCCTCCGGCGCGGCTGCCAAGAGAAGTGAGAACCGACATCTTGCCCATGCTGAAACTGTTGCCAATCACCAGCCCCATGCCGAAAGAGGCGCGGTAACGTCCAGCGACCAACGTCTGGACACAGCCCAAACGGCGCGCCTCGGCATACAGCGAATAGTAGTCATAGCCCGCCCCGTTCTTGTTGGCGAAAAAAGGTTCGCCGGCATCCTGTGCACCAAGCACTCCCACGCGCAGGCGGTCGGAATAGCTGTAACTGCACCTCACCGTGTGGCGGTAGGGATATCCCAAATAACCTTCCTTGTCGCCCCGCCGCTCGTAGAAGGGGATGTTCGCATCGGCCACCAAGTCACCATGCCCGTATTTCAGCACGTCTTTCCACCGCAGGATATTGGAACGCTTTTGCTCGCCGCAGACGATGAAATGCGAGAGGAGGCACCGCGTGGTGTAATCCACCGAAGGCACCATGGCCAACTCGCCAGCCGACTTCATCCCGCCGTAGAAATGGATGTAGGCCTGAATGTCCTCCACTTGGTGGTCGTTGAGGAAAGGCAGTCGCAGCAATTCCTCACGAGTGGCACTGTTGATGTCGATGGGGTGCTGCTCCAAGTCGCAGAGCATCTCGTAGGTGTCCTCCCACTCCGTACTCTCCACATCGTCCTGTGTAGATAACTCGCCCAGATACACCTCCCAAGGCCGCACCTCCTGAGCCACGCCCACGGAGGCGCCAAGCAGCACGAAGAGGCCGACAAGCACCATCCTTGCTGTACTTTTTGAGCCAAACGTTTTCTTTAATAAGACGTTCATACAAAGAGTTACGACCTCTCAGGCGTCCACGACACACCTATGACAGGAGATAGATAATGTAGATTCCTGTGGAAATCAAGCCAATCAGTACCACAAGGGTAATCAGCGAAGCCAATACAATGTACCAGAACACACGCATCTTGGAGAAGCCCGACAGTTGCTTGAGCGCCACAAACACAATCAGCACGGCGATGGCACCGATGATGCCGGAATGCAGCAAGTTTCCTGCAATGGAATAGATACTATAGGCATTGGAGGTATAGACAAGAGCCACAAAGAACTCCGAAAAACGGAGGTCGGGAATAGCCGGCGTGGAGCGGAAGAATATGTAAAGAGGCAAGGAGAAGAGCATCAACGTCAAAAGGGCGAAAATGGCCGTGTTCTTCTTCCTAAGTGCATCCATCGTATTGGCAAACTTCATAGCGGCCCAAGACAAGGACTTCCTAAAATTTTCCTCTTTGAGACTCACTTTCCCTGTCGAACCCGCCGCCTGTTTCTCTGCCGCTTCCTCTGCAGCCTCCTCCGCAGCTTCCTCTGCCGCTTCCGCTCTAGGTTTCATGTCCCATTCTCCATCCTCTTTTTCCATCTCGGTGACCACCTCCTTTGGGGGATTCGCCTCCTCATTCTCTGTCCCATCAAGGCCAAAACTGAAGCCATGCTCCACCACCAAGGAGAGGGCCGTGAGCAGGAAGAACATCTTGAATGGGGGGAAATACGCCATCTGCATGCCACTCAGATAGTCGCGAATCATATAGCCCGGACGGAGCGCCAAGTCGCGTATGCTGCGGAACATGCCACGGTTGCCCAACCCCCATACATCCAAGAAGAGCAAAAAGGCTTTCTTGAAGGAAAAACGCCCCACGGCGGCAGCCTGGCCGCATCGAGGGCAGTAATTCCCTTGATACTCCGTTCCACATGTCGAGCATTTATGGAGTTCTTCCGAAAGTGGAGCCACCTCGTGTGGCCTGCGCTGCCACATGCGGAAAGCCCGCAGCCACACAGTACGCTGATGCTTGTCTGTAAGATAGCGAATGGTTTTCATCGATGTCCGAAATAGTGTTGTCGGGGGGCGGCGTCGCCCCCATTAAATTATTAGCCGCAAAGATAGCACTTTTCTCGGATAATTCTTGTCATTGGGCCGGAGTTTTTCACATATTTATTATATCTCCAGTTCTTTATTTCTCATTCCTGATGCTCACTCCTCCCAAGAAATTGCTGACGACAACATGGATGCAAGGGATGTCGGACTTCGCGTTTCTCTCTGTCTCATTGCTCACTCCGCCAATGAAGCTGCGACTCTTCACCAACACGTTCACCGTCTGAGGCACAAGCAGTTCCACGCCGCCCATGAAGGTGTGGATGTCTATCTCCTCGTCCTCGGTGATGAGAGCTTCCCGCAAGTCCAAGCGTATGCCGCCGCAAAAGGCGTCGAGACGCGCCCCCTTGAACACTTCCCCCCGATAGACGTACTCGTCTCCTCCGTAATGCACGGAACAGCAGATGCGCTTGCCTTCATCCATGGGCGGAATGGGGCGTTTCAACCATTGGTGTGAGTTGTGTTGGTAACTGCTGATGATGAGTTCCACACCGATGTAGAGAATCAGCAACGGCCCGAAATAGGCTGTCAAAGGCTGCCGCCACAACCAGTCAAGGTTGACGATTCCCCACATGTCGGCGAGCTTCATCAGTGCGGCCACCACGAAAATGATTCCGATAACTTTTCTTCTTGTCATATTTTTCCTTTTTGATTACACTTCTTTGGCATGAATTGCCAGTGCAAAATTATGACGCTATCGCCATCACCACAAATTTATGGGATAATCTGCAAGGGTTTGTGATGAATAGCATCACTTTTTAACGTCATGAAGGGATTAAAACAGAATACTTTTGTATATTTGCAGCTCGAAACGACAAACGAAAACCATACGGGTTCGATTCACTTATGAAAGACGAGCAAAAAGACATCCTACGCATCCGTGTCATCAGCACCTTTTTCGTGGTGCTGGCCTTGGCGGTGTTCAAGCCTTTCGGCCTTGAGGCATGGCGGTGGCAGGCGTACATACACCTGCTGATCATTTTCATTCTCGGCATCTTGGTATGCCTTCTGACCGATGTCGTGATGAATTTTTTCATACGGAAGCCTCGCAGCATGGCCGACATCAACAAGACCCCCAACCTGCCGGACATCAACTATTTCATTCGCCGCAACCTTTACTATCAAATCATCAACACCGTCCTTGAATCCCTGATGATCTGCCTCTACCGCCACTACTTGTTGAGCGACCGCGTGGAGGGGAACCAGCTTTCTTGGAGCAATTTCTTGGAGACCCTGCTCATCATCGCCTTCTGCTCCTTCGCCATCGGACTCTACTGGCGTTTCAAGTTCAGAAGTAAATACTTGGCCTCGGAGTTGGAGGAAACACGGATGTTGAACGAACAACTGAAAAATATGCAGCCCAAGCCCTCACCCGTCGTCCAACAGCCTGAAACAGTCACCTTGACCGGCACCACCAACGAGTCGGTTACGCTACAGATTTCCGACCTCCTGTACATTGAGGCTGTGGGCAACTACGTGAAAGTGTATCAAAACAAGGACGGCAAGGTGCATTCCGACTTGCTACGCGCCACTTCCAAGCAGATGGAAAACGACCTTGACAACTACCCGATGATTGTCCGCTGCCACCGCGCCTTCCTCGTCAACCTCGAACAGGTGGAGCAAATCATCTCCCACTCCGGCACCATGCAGTTGCTCATCAAGCACAGCCACGAAACCATTCCCGTTTCCCGCAGCAACATGGCCGGACTGAAGAAAGCCATCAAAGACAAGTGAGTGCAAGGCATCAGTCGTTTTTCTTATAACTCTGCACGGCCCAGCAGCCCATGAAAAGGCCGATGCCCATGAGGGCGAGCACCTGACGCCAGATGCTTTGCCAGTCGCCACCCCTGACAAAGACGGTTCGCACGGCCTCGATGAAATAGCATACGGGGTTGACGTACGTCGTGAGATACGACCACGAGGGCATGGAGCGCGTAGGAGTGAAGAGGCCAGAGAGCAGAAGCAGGATGACCACGAAAAACCATATCACGAAGACGGCCTGCTGCATGGTGTCGGAGTAATTGGAAACGATGAGGCCCAAGGACGAGAAGAACATGGCCAAGAGCATCGCCAACAAGTAGATGAGCCACAGCGGCCCCACGGGGGTGATGCCATAGACGAGCCAAGCCAAGAAGAGGCAGACGGTGATGACAAACAAGGCCATGACCCAATAAGGGATGAGTTTGGCGAGTATGAAACTCCATTTCGAGACTGGCGTGACGTTGATTTGCTCGATGGTGCCTCTCTCCTTCTCCCCCACGATGTTCAGCGCCGGCAGGAAACCCGTCATCAGCATCATCACGATGGCGAAGAGGGCCGGTATCATGAACAACTTGAAATTCAGATGCTTGTTATATAAATATAAGGTGGACAGCTTCGCTTGGATGGCTGCGGCACCGGGATTGGCGTTGGCTGTCACGATCTGGCTTAGATAGGCCGTGCCAATGCTCCCCTTGGTGCCGTTGACGGCATTGGCCGCTATCAACACCTGGGGTTGAAGTCCCTTGGCAAGGTCTTTGGAGTAGTCCTGCGGTATGACCAGCACCACGTCGGCTTCGGTGTGCTCAATGTCCCTCAGGGCCTCGGCGTAAGTAGATTTTTGGCCGTGGAAGATGAAATAGCTGTTGTGCTCGATGTCGTGGACAAGCCGCTGCGACTGAGTGGAACGGTCGAGATCGACCACATCCACGACGACGTTCTTCACCTCCATGTTCATCACCCACGGCATGACGCACATGACCATGATGGGAAAGACAACGATGAGACGAGGCAGGAACGGATTGCGTCGAATTTGCGTGAACTCCTTCCAAATGAGATATTTCAGTGTCATACGGCTTACTCCAATCTTTTGTTAAATGTTGCGAGAGACAGCAAGAGCAATGCGACGAGCATACCCGTAAGCACGGTGAGTTCGAACAGCACTTGGTCAACCCCCACGCCCATGATCATCAACTTGCGCATGGCGGAGATGTAGTATCGGGTGGGTACGATGGCCGAGAGCCACTGCAGGATTCGCGGCATTGACTCCACGGGAAATATCATACCGGAGAGCATAACGATGGGCATGAGCATCACCATGGCCGATATGAGCAGGGCCACCAATTGTGTCTCCGCCATATTGGAAACGAGCAGTCCCAATGACAGGGCCAGCAGGATGTAGATGGTGGAGATGACGAATATCCAGAAGAGCGAGCCAACGAGCGGAACGCCTAACACAAAGCGTGCCATGAGCAGGATGACGACGAGGATGGTGAATGCCAGCACCAAATAAGGCACCGCCTTGGCGACGATGATCATCAGTGGTTTGACGGGCGAGACCAACAACACCTCCATCGTGCCTCTCTCCTTCTCACGTACGATGCTGATAGAGGTCATCATGGCGCAGACAAGCATCAAGAGCATGCCCATGATGGCCGGCACGAAATTGTAGGCCGATTTCATCTGCGGGTTGTAGAGCATCTTCGCGTTGACGAGGCCGCTGGAAGGGTTCAGCAGCACTTGAGTGGCGTAATTCGTCCACTGTTGAGCCATATTGGGGTCGGCGCCATCGACGATGAACTGCACGCCGCGTTTCGATGCAAACTGCTGCCCGAAGACCACGGCCATGTCGGCTTTCTGGTTCCTGATGACACTCTCGGCTTCCTTTGGCGTGGCGACGGTCTTGACGATGGTGAAATACTCCGACTGCGAGAGTTTTTCCACAGCCTGCCGGGTGGCGTGGTCGGCATTGGCTGTCACCACCACCGTGCGCACGTTCCTCACGTCGTTGGTGATGGCGAAGCCGAAAAGCAGCATCAGCACCAACGGCATGCCGAAAAGTATCAGCATCGTCCGCTTGTCGCGCAGGATGTGCTTCGCCTCCTTGATGACAAAGCTGTGGAAATGATGCATGGTGGTTTTTTTGAGGTTTTTCGTTATTTCGTTATTACGTTATTCCGTTATTCCGTCATTCCGTGATTCCGGCTTTCCGCCATCCCTTCATCCCGGAAATCACCCCTCCTTCCTCGTCGCTTGCCGCGCCAAGTGGGTGAACACATGGTCCATGTCGGGTTGGTGGAATTTGTGTTTCAGTTCGTCGGGGGTGCCGATGGCCTTGATCTTGCCGTCCACCATGATGGAGATGCGGTCGCAGTATTCTGCCTCGTCCATGTAGTGTGTGGTGACGAAGACGGTGATGCCACGCTCGGCGGCGTCGTAGATGAGTTCCCAGAACTGTCGGCGGGTGGCGGGGTCCACCCCTCCGGTGGGTTCGTCGAGAAACACCACCCCTGGCTCGTGGAAGATGCTCACGGAGAATGCCAGTTTCTGTTTCCAGCCCAACGGGAGGGACGCCACGAGGGTGTTCTTATGGTCGGCGAAGTGCAGACGCTCCAAGAGTTCGTCGGTTTTCCGTGCGATCACCTTGTCATTCATGCCGTAGATGCCGGCGAAGAGCCGGATGTTCTCGGCGACGGTGAGGTCCTCGTAGAGTGAGAATTTCTGCGACATGTAGCCGATGTGCTTTTTGACTTGCTCATACTCCGTGCGGATGTCATAGCCCACCACGCGCCCCGTGCCGCTTGTGGGTTGGTGGAGGCCGGTCAGCATGTGCATGGCGGTGGTCTTGCCCGCGCCGTTGGCTCCAAGGAAACCGAAAATCTCACCTTTCTTCACGGTGAACGAAATGTCGTCAACGGCATGGAACGAGCCGAAAGCCTTTACCAAGTGCTCCACCTCGATGACGTTCTCGTCCATGGCCTCCGCAGCCTTCTCGCGCTCGATGCCCAGCGGATTGAAGATGTCTTTGAATTGTTCGAGAACCACCTCCGGCGTGTCGATGCCGCGTATCCTGCCATGGTCGAGGAAGGCCACGCGCTCGCAGCGGCGCACCTCGTCCAAATAGGGTGTGGAGGCCATGATGGTGAGGCCCCGCTCTTTCAGCAAGGCAAGCATCTCCCAGAACTCCTTCCGGCTCACGGGGTCAACGCCCGTCGTCGGTTCGTCGAGGAAAAGCACACTTGGCTGGTGTACGAGGGCGCAGGAAAGAGCCAGTTTTTGTTTCATGCCACCGGAGAGCGCCCCCGCCCTGCGGTTTTTGAACCGCTCTATCTGTGAATAGATGGCCTTGATGCTGTCGTAGCCCTCTTCAATGGTGGTGCCGAAGAGTGTGGCGAAGAATTTCAGGTTCTCCTCCACGGTCAGGTCCTGGTAAAGCGAGAACTTGCCGGGCATGTACCCCACGCGCTTCCTGATTTCCGTCATCTGACCCACCACGTCGAAGCCCTCCACCTTGGCGGTTCCCGACTGCGGCAGGAGGAGCGAGCAGAGGATGCGATACATCGAGGTCTTCCCAGCACCGTCCGGACCAATCAACCCGAATAGTTCTCCCTTGCCAACGCAGAACGACACGTCGTCGAGGGCTTTCACCTTGCCGTAAGACTTGCTGATGTTCTTAACCTCTATGGCGTTCATATTTTTTCTTTCATCATTTATTGAACTTCACTTCTCCGTACATGCCGATTTTGACAAAACCATCGTTCTTGACGGCCACCTTCACCGCATACACCAAGTCGGCACGCTCGTCATCGGTGAGGATGGTCTTTGGGGTGAACTCCGAGCGTGATGAAATCCACGATACCATGCCATCATACTCCTTCTTCTGCCCGTTGCCATAGTCTGCGAACACCTTCACCTGCTGCCCCACCTTGACCTCCTGGAGCTGTGCGGAGGTGACGTATGCCCTTATGAACATATTTTTTGTGTCGGCCATTTTGAACAACGGCTTGCCCGTGGTGACGAACTCCCCCAGCTCGACGTATTTTTCCAAGACGGTGCCTGTCAAGGGCGCCACCACCTCGGTGTTGGCTATCTGGTCGTCGATTTGGCGTATCTGCGCCTCCAAGCCGGCAGCCTGGGCGTCGATGCCCTCCATCTGTGCTCCGATGCTTGCACTCTGTTCCGAGAGACTAACGTTGTTGCTGCGTATCTGTTCGCGAGTGGCTTCCAACTGTTTCTCCAGCACCTTGATCTGGTAGTTGATGTCATCGAGTTGCTTGCGCGGCACGGCGCCGTCTCTCACCAATTCGCTGAAACGCTGACGCTCGCGCTGTGCATTGGCGATTTGCTGGCTGATGGACGACAGTTGCTTTTCGAGGTCGAGCTGCCGACTGTCAGTGGCCTTCCTCGAAGAAGAAAGTTGCTTCTTGTTGGCAGCCAACTGCCCTCGTGAGGTCTCAAGCTGCTCTTTTTTTAATTGCAACTGATAGGCGTCGATGCGCCCCACGACATGTCCGTTTTCCACCTCTCCTCCCTCCACGACATCGAAGAACTTCAACTCGCCCGTCGATTTAGCGGAGACGGTGACCTCCGTGGCCTCGAAGATGCCGGTGGCATCATATTCCTTTTCTTTGTTTCCGCAAGCGGCCACCATCAGTGTCAGGCTTGCCAGTGCGAATATCTTTTTCATAATTGTTTAGACTATTTATGATAATTCCATACGTTGATTTTTCACATATAATTACCATATAATTAATCATATAATTTTGGAAACCAAGGAATTAATGAATAATTCGTGGTTATTCGTGTTAAAAAATCTCGTATAATTCATCGAAATGATTTTAAGTTTCAGACCTCATTTATAAACTTTATTTAGTGTCAGTTCCTTAGTGGTTGGAGGTGTATTTGCTTTCATATAGCTGTTTCAGCATCTGTATCTCGTGCATCGACTGCTGCACCTTGGCCACATTCTCCTGGTTGATTTCCCTTATCAAGTCGTTCACGTCGATGATGCCGTGTGAGAGTTTCGACTCGGCGGCCTTGCGCACGGCGGTGCGCAGCGAGATGATTTCCTCGTCGTCGGCCATCATCTTCCTGTAGCGTTCCATCTCCTCATTTTCCTGCATCTGCTCCAACCGGTTGTTGAAGAGGAACACCTCGCGATTGTTCTCTGTCAGTTCACGCTGCAACTGTATCTTCGCCTTGTCGTTCTTACGAGTGTAGAGCGCGCCGATATTCCACGTCAGACGGGCGCCGACCATCCCGTTGAGGCTCCAGTCGTGACGCACCATGTCCTCAAACATATTGTAGCCAGGATAGCCATAGAAACCCTGTGCAAACACGCCGAACTTCGGCATCAGTGCGGCATTGAGGACCTTCTTCTGTGCATCGGCCAAGCGCAGCTGTGCGTCGAAGAGACGCATCTCCGGGCGGTTGTTCGTACCTCCTGTCTCTGTGACAACCGGCTTCCTGGCGTTTTTCACCTCCATACCGCAGAAGGTGGAGAGCATAGTCTGCAGCATACGCTTTTGAGACTGCAAACTGGTGCCCTGCTGGGCGACGTTCAAGCGTTCCGCCTTGACGTTCTTCAGGTCGCTCTCTGCTGCAATGCCGTTCTTCACCATCGATGTCAGTTTCTTCTCGTTGGCGGCCAACAACTCCTGCAAGTCGTTGTTCAACTGTATCTGATCGTCGAGCATCAACAAAGAGAAATACATCTCGTTCACGCGCTTGCGCACTTGATAGAGGTTCACCTCTGTCTGTGCGGCCTGCACCATCCCCTGCTCACGAGCCATCTCCTTCTGACTGCTGATCATGCCTCCATCATACACGGTCTGGTTGATGTCGATTCCCACACGATACTGGTCCTTTTTCAAGCCTTTCATGTCAAGGCCCATCTGCTGGTAGAGTTGCCTGAACTGGTCAGGGAAACTGGCGACATCGTTCTGATACGTGGCCTGTGCGGAGGCGGAGACCTGCGGCAGCCACCCCTTCTGGATATTGGCCACCGTCAGTTCGGTGGTCTTCTCAATGAGGTTGTACTGGCGGATGAGCGGGTAATTGCGCTCGGCAGCTTGCCAGCACTCTTCGATGGTCTGTGCGAAAAGGCTGAGCGGCAGCATGGCCAATGCGGTCAATAGTTGTCTCATATTTTGGATGATTGGTTTCTCGGCGGCAAAATTACATCTAAAATCTTACCGAAAGCCTATCCAAAAGGAGCGAATAATGTGCTTTTTGTACGATTTTTAGTTGGTTAAAGTACAAAATGGCAGTTTTTTGACTATCTTTGCGCTTGGAAACCACCAAAAAAAGGAGAAAAAGGAAATGAAAGGACAACGCCCCGAACACTTCGACCTATCACTGATACGTGAGGCCATGGAACACAATAACGACCCTGCATTGGAATTCTTCCTCAACCCCGACTTCGCGGTGCTGCATGGCCCCGGTGCAAGCCTGTTCCACTATTTTTTCAGCCGAAGAGTGCCGCTCCTCATCAACGACTATCGCATGGGGATGGTGGTGCGGGGAGAGATAAGAGGGCGTATCAACCTTATCGAACGGCATATCACGGCGGGAACGATAGCCTTCATTGGCCCGGGAAGCATCGTGGAGCCCATCAGCATCTCCACCGACTTGCAGATCAAGGGCGTGGCTTTGTTCAACGACCTGCCGTTCACGGGGGGCAGGGTACCCGCGCTCTTCAATGGCAGTGTGCGTGACATCCAGATGCAGGTGGAGCCAAGCCAGCAGGCCATCATCTCACAATTCATCGAAAGCCTCTGGCTGATGGCACATGTCAATCCTTTCTGCCGTGAGGCTTTCGACAACCAGGTGGCCACACTCATGCACTACTACAATCACTTGTTTAGCTTGGAAACAGAGCGGAAGGTGAGTCCGTCGCACATCACCGACATCTTCAACCGTTTCATCCAATTGGTGAACAGCCACGTCCGGCAAGAGCATAAATTGGGCTATTATGCCGACCGCATGTGCTTGACGCAGCGCTATTTAGGACATGTGGTGCGCGAGGTGAGCGGCACCACGGCGAAAGAGTGGATAGACCGTGCCCTCGTGACCGAGGCGAAGGTGATACTCAAACATTCCGACAAGGCGGTGGCACAGATAGCCGACGAACTGCATTTCCCTTCATCATCGTTTTTTACGAAATATTTTCGCCGGCTTACCGGCTTTACTCCCGCCGAATACCGTTCGGGGAAATGAAAATGCGCTTGGGATGATAAAAAGGCCAACGAGATATCAGCCCATGGCAACGCCATAGGTAAGGTTGGTGTTTCCGTAGTGGTGGACTTTATGTCCATCCGCTCAAATCCTCTATAAACTTGTCAAAGTCAGACAGAAAATTCTGGTCTTGAATCCTCCAGAACTTCTCATACTCTCCCAACGCCTTAGCTACGGCTTCCTCATGCGATACAGAACCCACATCGAGTAGAACATCTCGATCTTGGAGGTTCAAATAGCGCTCCAACACCATTTTCCAGTCTGCCATCTTCATTACGAGATGCCTTCTGGCTCTATCTTCTGCCAAATCAAGGAATGCCGTTGTCAACAAGTTAAGACTCTCTACTTCCTGCTCCGACAGATAATTCTTTGCTATTGTCACGTCGCTTTTGATAATTCTCCCGTCAGGCGCATTCTTCCAAGTCATCAGACCCATGTGAGGTTTTTCAGCATCAGCACAGTCATATATTATCTCCGCTGCCGTCTGGTGGGTTACGGCGTAGTGCATCATATTTTGTACTGTCTTATAGAATGTCCGTGTAATCTCACTGTCTTTATCATAGCCACTGCTACATTCGGCATAGATGTCTGTTATCTTTTGATAGTAGCGACGCTCTGAAGTACGAATCTCACGGATACGTTCCAACAATTCCTCAAAATAGTCAGCACCAAATGGATTTTTACCCTTTAACCGTTCATCGTCCATAACGAAGCCTTTGATAATAAACTCCTTCAACACTTCGCGTGCCCAAATGCGGAACTGTGTGGCTTCATAGCTGTTCACACGATAACCTACGGCGATGATGACATCGAGATTGTACATCAGGACGCCCTGTTCTTCCCATTTTTCCAACGGAATTTGAATTTTTCTAATTGCTTCAGACAAATGGATTTCTCCACTCTCGTTAATCTGTTTCAGGTGATAGTTAATGGTAGATACATCAACAGCAAACAGCTCTGACATCCTACGTTGTGACAACCAGAATGTTTCGTTATTGAAAAGCACACTTACGTTCACTTTGCCAGTACTTGAACGGTAGATGAGTACATTTCCTTCAACGCTCGTAGCCAACTCTGCAGAACTCATATTGTTCATAAAGAATTCCTTGGCCGCTTTCACTACAGGCTTCCTTTGGTCAGCATTTAAAGCAATGGCAATACAGGCTGTTCGCGAAAGAAGATATGATTTCACTTGCCGTGTCGCTCCTGAACCAAGTTTTGCCATCTCTTCAATCTCCACTATGTGATCTTTCAAGTCCAACCCCTTTTCCTTCTTGATCATTTGTCATAATCTGACTACAAAGTTAATAAATATTTTCCAAAATAGAAAGAATAATGTGAAAAAATCAACGTATGGAATCATCGTAATCGGAAAAGGTCTTTGAGAGTTACATCCGTGTGGGACTATCCGAGCCGGCTCTGATAATTGGTGACAAGATTCCAACAACACAAGCCATTGTAATGCTATAATTCTCTAATTTCCGATAAATTGATTACATATTATTGGACACCCTAAAGCGTTAATTACTAATAACCCCTCGCCAATTACTAAGAATGAACGTTAAAAATCGGGCGTTTTCGAGTTTTTTCTATCTACTAAACATTTAGTATTCTAAACTCTTAGTAATTTTGGCCATGCAAACCAAAAAGCAAGGCGTATGAAACGACAAACGAAGGAAGAGCAGAGCCGAACAGGCTCGGACAGCACCTCACAAAGAGGAGCGGGACAGAACGTGAAAATTCAGGCACTGACCAAAGGGGAAATGAAGGTGATGAACATCCTGTGGGACTTGCAGCACGGCGCCTGTATCGCCGAAATCCAGAAACTGTTCCCTGAGCCGCAACCTGCTTACACCACCATTGCCACGTTTCTGAAAATCATGGAACAGAAAGGCTTCGTCGAAAAGCGCAAAGGTCGCACGGGCAAGACTTATGTCTTTTCCCCGCTCCTCACCCGTGAGCGTTATCGCAGGATGGTGATGGACGACGTGAAGGACACGTTCTTCGGCGGCTCTGTGAAATCACTGGTGTCTTTTTTTGCCGAAGAAGACCAGCTGACGCAAGAAGACATCAACGAAATACTAACCATTCTGAAAAACCGAAGCCATGCTGGATAATCTCATTTACTACGACCTGAAAGTGGCGACGCTGACAGCCGTGTTTTACCTCTTTTACAAGCTTCTGCTTGCACGAGAGACGACACATTCATTGAACCGCATGGTACTGCTCTCTTGCATCATCCTCTCTGCGGTATTGCCCCTGTGCATTGTCACTCTGCATCGCACGGTGGTCGTCAACATGCCCATGGCATCCAACACCATCGACAATGCAGCCCCCCTGCCCTTGGAGGAAGCCTTTAAGCAACGTTTTGATTGGACAACAGCACTGGCGGCCCTGCTGCTTGCAGGTACTTTTATTCGTCTGCTCCATTTGACACAAAGTTACAGGAAACTGAACAAAATCATCAGTGGCGGCGAAAAGCACACGCTGCCCTCTGGCACAAAGGTTTGCGCGGTAGATGCCCCATTTGCTCCGTTCTCTTGGATGAAAACCATTGTGCTGCCCACCACAGAATGGCCATCGCCATCGCCGTCAATCCTTGCACACGAAGAGGCGCACGTGCGCCATCGTCATAGCTACGACGTTGTAGTAGTAGAATTGCTCACGGCCCTACAGTGGTTCAACCCCGTGGCATGGTTTATGCGTCAGGAACTGCGCATCCTCCACGAGTATGAGGCCGACGCATCCGTCCTCTCCCACGGCTTCAACGAAAGCCAGTACATCCACCTGTTGATGCAAAAAGCGACGGGCATTCAGGCCTGCGCCCTCGCCAATGGCATCCGAACACCTAAAACTAAAAAACGAATCCTCATGATACTCAAAACGAAATCAAAACGAAGCACATGGCTCAAAGCCCTGTATGTCGTTCCCATCGTAATGGCATCGTTAGCCATGACCGCAAAAACCGTTGTCGTCTATGAGACAGACAAACCGGAAGACAACAACGCTGTTCGTATGTTCAAAGAGAAAACAAACGGCAAGGGCGATTGCTATCAGATACGCTGTCAACCAGGTGTCAGTTTCTTCCGTAACGGCCATGAAGAGAAAATACCCAATGGCCGAGCCATCGCCCTCGAAGTGTCGAAGACCACGATGCTGGTCAACGGCAAACCTGTGGACGAAGCTACTCTGTTCGACATACCAATAGGGGCGCTAAAAGAAATCCACCTGACTGAGACTGGTTCCGCTCAATACACGATCAACATAGTGACGGAATCAGAGAGGGGAAAGAAGATTTATATCGTGGACGACGAGGAAGTCACGGAGAAAGCGGTCAGCAACTTACGTCATGAAGACATCGCTTCTGTTGACGTGATAGGAACAAGAGAAACCATCAAGGAAGCATTGCACAAGGATGCAGACACGGCGGTGATGGTGCAGACCAAGAAGCCGGGCGATGACAAGGTCTTTGTTATCTGCGAACAGATGCCACAGTTCCCTGGCGGCGAAGCAGAACTGATGCAGTTCATTGCCCGTAACATCAAATATCCGAAAACTGCCATAGAGAATGGTGTGCAAGGCCGGGTGTTGGTTCGGTTCATTGTCGAAAAGGACGGCAGCCTGACAAATCCAGAGGTGGTGGCAACATCACCAGGCATCGGCGAAACAACCCCGATAGAAGTCACAACCTATATGGGTGATAAAGAACGCCAGGATGCCGAAGTTCACAACGCAGGAGTGAAAGCCTTGAATGAAGAGGCCATCCGCGTGGTCAACGCAATGCCTCGGTGGACTCCAGGAAAACAGGGCGGAAAGGCTGTGAGATGCTATTACACCCTCCCAGTAACCTATAGATTGAATTAAAACAAGTATAGTAAAGGTTAAAATCGTTTCCCGGGACAATTCTGGAGGTCGCAGTGATGCCACCTCCAGATTTACCATTGGAAAAGGCTACTTATTATTCACTAAAAGTGAAAAAATAACTTGGTACGATTGTCAACATATAATTACCATATAATTAACCATAAATTGCTGTGCGTCAGAATTAATGGATAATTCGTGTTCTTTATTATTTATCCCAACTTTTTTATTTATCGTTACTTAGTGTCAGTTACTTATCATCATCCTTCCGCAAGTAATTCCCAATAATGCCAAGAGGGCGGGATTGCTGTAGGGGTGGACTTTATGTCCATCCGCTTGTCTGTCAGGACAACGCATCCGTAGTGTCATTATTGTTTTATATCCTTTTCAGCCATAAGTCAAAGAAACGGTCATAAACGATGTAACCCTCTGTGGTGTGATAGACAAGGTCTTTGTCAATCAACGTTGTTAAGGCTTTCCTCACGCTGCTGGCACTCGTCAGCCCATATCGTTGTATGAACGAATTAGACTGAGGCTGTGCAACCTTCCCTTCATTTGCAATGGCTTTCAACAGCCGTTGTTGATTGACACTCAGAAAAGACATCAGGGTGGCATACTGATCAACCTTGTCTGTCAATATGGTATGGAGAGCTTCTTTAACCTGACCATCATCTGTAACTCGCTTTTCTTGTTCGTAAAGCCGATTGAGTACTGATTGCATATACCATGTATATCCATCGAATAGTTGGTATAGGTCATTGAAAACTTGCTCGGAAAAACTACCGCCTCTATTCGTGAAGAATCGATTGGCAAAATCGTAATAAATTTCCTTATGTAATGGTTGTAGGCTCATCAAGGCCGTGCTTTGGTAGAAAGGTCTTTGGGGCGACCCAAACATCTCATACATCAGGTGCTGCCTGCTACCGGAAAAGATAAAGTGAGTGTTATGGATGAACTGGATATGTGAGCGGAGCAGGGCCTCGGTTCCTTGTTCGCGATATTCTGCAATGTTTTGATATTCGTCAATAGCGAAGAAGACCTCCTTGCCGCAATTTTTAAGATATTGGAAAATGTTGTCGATGGTGTGTTCTGCCTGGCTGCGCTCCATACTAACAGACACTGTAGGACTGCCCGTGATTGGATCGAAACTGATGGTAGGACGCCACATACTGAAAAACCGCAGAACCTTGTTGATGGCATTTTTAGAACGGAACAACTGTTCCTGAATGATGGCCTTTCCCAATGTCTGTGCAAGTTCATACTGGTCGTGCGTGTGAAAAATGTCGGCATAGATGCAAACAGCATCTGGCACCGTCTCTTTAATACGATGGAAAGCGTGCTTGATTAAGCCTGTTTTTCCAATTTTTCGTGGAGAAACAAGGGTCAAATTTCTTCCATTTTTCAAATTAGAGATGACTTTTTCAGTCTCCTCTGTACGGTCACAAAAATAGTCTGGCCCTACATAACCCTCATAAACAAAGGGATTTCTTAGTTTATTATCTTTTTTCCTACCCATAATCTCATCTTCCTTTTGGTATCATACCATTAGTAACATGCAAAGATACGATTAAACGAGTGAAAAAACAAATTATTTAGAGTTTTTTCGAATAAAATTATAAAATCCTCGACATCCTGACTTATGACATCATAGGCAGAGAAAAAGAGATGACCGATTTGCAAAGATTTATCCACCGCCTCTCACAACATGGGCGCCAAACATTATGCACGCATACGTCAAGCCATGGAGGCCATGCAGAAACTCAAAGACGGAAAACCGGCAGCCCATCAACTGGCAGAATATTTCCGCGAGACCTATCGTCGCCGTCCGTTGTTCATGGTCGAAATCAAGAAGTTTTAGTCCATCAAAAGCCTGTTGCCTTCTTTCAGCAACGCTGTCCAACGGATAGGATGCGGCTTCATTCAAGAATGGAAAACCTTTTGCAATTATCTTCGTGAGTATTGTGACGTTGGAATAACCAAAAACCACTAACCACTACCCAAAAGCAATCCTTAACTACTTGAAGACCAATCCCAAAGCAACAAGGAAAGAAATTGCAGAAGCCATAGGCAACATAACAGAAAATGGCGTCAAATTCAATATCGGAAGACTCCAGCAATACGGATGCCTTAAACGTGAAGGAGGACGAAAAAAGGCTGCAGAAGATTCATTCAATAGTCAAGGCCTATGAGCAAGCCCTCATACAGAAGACCGACAGCATCATCAGGGCACAAAGGAGAAGACAAAAGACATGCTGCGATGAGGGTGGATTCTATCATTACTTTCCACCCCATTCTTGATCTTTTTTGTCCATTTTTTCAGATTCTGATGAAAATATTTGCATGTTTGAGTTTTTTGTTTTTCTTTGCATATTGTAATGGTGGTTGACACCACTGTCACAAAAGGCTCGATAGACCCGCAAGGGAATGAGGGTCATATTTACTGGTAAAAGGACGTTTACGGACGTTATCTTCTGATGTAGAATCTCGCAAATTCAAAGCCAAGAAGATACGCAACGGAGCGTCCACGTTGGGTGTATGATACCCATCCGCTATGGCTATTGCCACAGTGTGATAGGCCGTCATATCTCACGGCGTGGGCTACTCGAGTTGCTTATCCTTGGCTGAGGCGATGCGAGAGCCCTACATCGGGATAGGCGGACAGTAGAGGCACCCACGTCTTTTTCATTTTAATTCCTCTTTCGGGTGTACAGAGGAGCAAAAAAATGAAACTATGAACAAAATGAACTACTCTTTTACTTGGGATAGTCCATGGGGTAAAGGGATTTTAACACCTGATGACTTACGCTTCTTCTATTATGATATTGCGACAGATAATTTAACAGAATTATCAAAAATGTATGAATGGGATGATACCATCAAATCATTTCTTGAGGCCAATAAGTTAACAATAGAGGATTGCGACAACATTAATAATAACGTGGACAAAAATACCATCCTTTTCACAATCAACAAGGACAAGAATGGCAATGACAAAGAAATCAAACCTCAAGCCTTCTTCCGTCATTTGAGAAATGCTTTTGCACACTACAACATCAAACGTGACAAAGACCTCTTCTACATTAGAGACATTCATAATGAAAAGACAACAATGCTCGGTGTTGTCAATTGTGAAATGTTAAAGCAATTTTGCTTCTTATTCCTTGACCAAAGAGAGGCTATGTTCCAATCTTTAGACAATCAGTCAAAATAAAACAAAATGAAAAAACAATTGATATTTATGAGCCTTATACTCGGCTCACTCATATTCACAGCTTGTTCTTCCTCTGACGATGAAAAAGAAATCGAACCAGAAGAACCTTATGAATTTTATACCAGCTCATCTTTTTTGCAGTACATAAAACAACAATATTCGGAAGAGCAAACTATAATGGCTGCACAATGCGAAGAAGGGGATTTCTCTGATGCCTTCAAAAGTGTCAGCTTTAGTGGCTTGGCACTTGTAAAAGAGAATGGACAATATTTTTTAGATGGCTACGAATACCATGGATCTCAAAAAATGGAAATAGGGAAAATATATAAAGCTCACTATAAAAAGGTCTTATCTTATGCTGCTAATTCTGAATGGTTCCAAGATGAATTTGTGTTCGGAAGTATGTATTGTTATTATAAAACTCCACTTCCATTTGGTTATGAGCCCACTGGGTCAATGAGTTTTGATTGGAAAGAAAACTATACAGTTAAAATTAGGAACCATCTATACGATAGTGGTAATACGGAGTCAATGCAGATTGATATGAAAAAATTTTTGACATTACTCGATGAAGCGCACAAAGCTTTTATAAATCAAAATCAGCAGTTCATAATCGGAAAATGGAGCAGAAAACTATCCAATCAATATGGGAAAGGGTATCATAACCTTACATTCAATAATGATGGGACGGTTATCGAAGAAATAAAGGAACCTGGTTATTCTTTAAAGACAACCACCTATATATATGAAATCGACACTAAGAATAAACAACTTCAATTTTTATCAGAAAATGGAACTGTTAACAAGAAAAACATTCTCTTTATGATAACTGACAATAAACTTGGATTAGCTGAAAAATGGGAATTTAACGAAAGGCAAATATTCTATCGCTCGACAGAATAACAACAATCAGAAACAGAATCAGACATTAATACAAAATCTATTATAAAATGAAACACAATAATATCAACATTTTGCTTGCCATACTTATGAGTATGATAAGCAACAACGTATTTGGATATGACATCGCTGTCAACTCTGGGGACAGTGTAACCTTAAATTACAATTATATTAATAACGGAACTGAATTGGAATTGGTAGGGTTCAATTTCAATTTTTATAATTCAAATCATATGGCTGATTATTATGGGAAATACAATGTGATTATACCTGATTCTGTAACTTATATGAACAGGTCACGTCCAGTCACAAGTATTTCAAGTAGAGCTTTTTGTAGAACAGGAAACCAATTAATGAAGACCCTTATTATCGGAGACAACGTGAAAACTATAGGTGCTGAAGCATTTTATAGTTGTTCTTATTTGAGTACTTTAACAATCGGTAAAAGAGTAAAGAGTATTGGAGTAAATGCTTTTACATATAATGATAAATTAAAAAAAGTTATCATAAAAGATATTGCCGCTTGGTGCCATGTGACTTTTTCTATAAACGAATTTGGAAATCCTAGTAATCCTTGGGCTGTTACAAATGCATATCTTTATAGCGACGAAAATACTATTATGAAAGAGTTAATAATTCCAGAAGGTGTTAAAGAAATCAATAGATTTTGTTTTTACAAATGTCGAGGGCCTGTGTCAATCACTATTCCCAAAAGTATGAAGCACATATATAGTTGGGCTTTCTATGGCTTTTCTCTGAAATCTGTAAACATAACTGATATCCCTTGTTGGTGTAACATAAACTTTGAGTCATACCCTAATGCGCCAGATTTATATTTAAATGGAGAAAGAGTAATTAATCTAACTATACCAGATGGCGTAAAAAAGATTGGAGCAAGATGTTTTGCAGGCTTTTCTAGTTTATCATCCGTTAACATCCCTAACAGCGTCACAATGATTGGAGAATTCGCTTTCTATGATTGTTCCGGTATAGAATCTATAATAATCCCCAACAGTACAAAAAGCATAGGAAATTCTGCTTTTGAAGGATGTTCTAAACTGACATCCGTAATCATTGGTAACAATGTGAAGAGCATAGAGAATTCAACTTTCAAAAACTGCTCTGGATTGAAATATATTGACATTCCCAATTGCGTAACAAACATAGGAGAGAGAGCATTCTATGGCTGTAATGGACTGACTTCCGTGGTCATCCCTCTAAGTGTTACGAGCATTGGACAATACGCTTTTTCAGATTGTAATAGTCTATACATCATTGTTTCATTAATTGAAAATCCTTTTGCTTTGACAAAAAGTCAATTTACCAATGATCATTATAAGAATACATCACTCTATGTTCCTGAAGGGACAAAAGACAAATATAAATCGACGGAAGGATGGAAGCAATTTATTTGGATGAAAGAAGGGATACCCACAGGTATTCAAGAGGAGAAAGTCACCAATGATGATGAAAAAACTTGGTATTCTTTGGACGGTATGAAATTGGAATCCGCAAAAAAGGGTATCAACATCATTCGCCACACAAATGGTAAGACCAGTAAAGTATTAATCAAATAAATGAGTAAAATGGTGAAAAAAAATATTATTCAATTCAAATTCAGTCCAGAAATCCGTTCTATTGAAGTCGAAAATCTTCCAATTTACGAGAAGAATGCTAATGGCGAAACGGAAAAGATTGACCATTTCCTTACAGAAGAAGGAGTATGCAATGCGATAAGAACCTATATGAAGCATAACAATCTGAGTGGTACATACTATGACATTGTCGTGTATGACGAACAAGGAAATATCATAGCCCAAGCAGAAAACTTGTCAGAGAGAGGAAGTTTGAAATTCACGGATGATGCCAAGTAATGAATAATTGAAAGTGTCTTCATCGAAAAGATGTGTGATGGAGGAAAATAGAAAGGCAATGGTATTGTCACTATTTTCCTCCATAACATCATTTGAAAGAATGCCGAAATATCCTTTTATGTCATCTATATTTTACACTTCCTCTAACCCTTGCACTGCAATCTCAGTCAAGGTTTGCTTTATCTCGTCATCTGTGGGAGGATTGGGAATGAGCCAATCCACGGTCTCGGTGTAGTCGATATCATCGAAGTAGCAGAGTTGTGAACGGAACATCTTTTCGGAAAAGAGTTCGCCAAAGATTTGTGTGGCTGTGATAGTGATGTCAGCGATGGTGAAATGGTTGCTCAACAGAAAATAGAGATCCACATAATCCTTCCACTTGGAACGACGGCCAAGGGCATACGCCTTCATGGCAGCAAGCTGAAGCAACGAAGGTAAGCGGAAATAAGTCTCGAACTTGGCAGAGGCCTCTACAGGAAAAGGATATTGGAAGAAAGTGACCTTGACATCATTGACTATGAGGTTCATCTGCTCAGTAACACGGCGTGTGACTGTATGAGCGAAGGGGACAGCCGAGATTTTGTCGAGATTACGTTTATGGTTGATAGGCGACGGTTTGAACAGGTCGAAGTCGATGCTGCGGCGGTGACCGATATACAATGCTATTGCCGTGCCACCCACGAGGTAGTACTCACGGCGGAACTGTCCCATAAGCGGTAGCAGCTCGATTTGTCGGTCGCTAAGTATCTCGTTATACATATTTCTTCAAGACGAGTGAAAAGAAATGGTAGATTTCGGGATAGTAGTTCTGCTTCTGACGACCCGTGGCGGAGAAAAACACCTCAGCCACACGCTTAGCGCCAAGTGTGGCCATTAGTTCGCGGAAGTCGTCGAGCGTACCATCGTTGAGAATGCGTTCCACAAGCAGGGCATCGCTGATGTGCTGTTTGTCCGCCTCGGGCGTGTACCAAAAGAGACTTTTATGATTTTCTATAATCTGCTCGCGTGACATACGGATGTATATTTTTTAATATTTTGTATGTTTACAACTGCAAGGACAGTGCAAGCCGAATGCAATTAAACTTGCTTGAATTGCTGAGGCGCAGCCCGTTCTCACTGCCTTTGGTTGCAAAGATACTAATTTATATTGAATTATCGTATGATATTGGCGTTAAAAGTACCAAAAACACTGTCGAAATGCTCCGATTTGAAATAATTGTCGGCGCAATCACAATACCAACATCAGCGACCGTCAGGAGAGGCATCACTCTATAACGCGGAATGGTTCTCCATCATAGGAACGCAACAAACTCGCTGAAGTGATACGCCCAAAATACAAACTGATTTCTTCTCATACCTCACGAAAGAGCGGAGCAACCAACCTATACAAATTAGGCGTGTTGTCGAAAATTGAAATGCGCAGCATTTTCAGGACTTCCCACAATACAATGCAGAATTTGTAGGCAATGTGCTTGCAAAACTTGTTGAAGAGAACGTGGTTGTCAAATTGACTCAGGGCCTATTCACTACACCATCCTTACACAATCAATATTATACCACCAGAACGAATATTGGATGATTGGAAGCAGGACTATTCCAAGATGCAGCATTACAAGAAAACACCTTTGAAAGAAATTGAAAACCATTGTCGTTAATTTCATTAACTTCGTGAATTTTTTTGGGATAATCCTTTGCATATTTTCCATGGATGTTGTATTTTTGTATGCAGAATCTACCAAACCTTATGAAAAGAACAAGGCTCCTTCTCTTGATGGCAGTGTCCGCCTTGTGCCATGTGCTTGTCGCCGGACCTGTGGATCATGTGTCCACCCTTGTAGGCACGCAGTCAAAACAGTCGCTTTCCACTGGCAACACCTATCCTGCCATCGCCATGCCTTGGGGGATGAATTTCTGGACACCCCAGACGGGCAAGATGGGTGATGGTTGGCAATATGTCTATACGGAAGACAAGATTCGCGGACTGAAACAGACACACCAACCCTCGCCTTGGATCAACGATTATGGTCAGTTTGCCATCATGCCGACCACACGCACCGTATTCAACGAGGATGAACGGGCGTCGTGGTTCTCCCACAAGGCCGAGGTGGCCACACCGTATTATTACAAGGTTTACCTCGCCGACTGGGACGTCACGGCCGAAATCACACCTACGGAACGTGCCGCTATCATCAGGCTGACTTTTCCTGAAACGTCCGAGGCACGCATCATCATCGATGCGTTCGATGGAGGCTCGCAGGTGGCCGTCGATGCCGACGGGCGACGGGTGACAGGTTTCACCACCAAGAATTCCGGAGGTGTGCCAGAGGGGTTTAAAAACTATTTTGTTATCGACTGCTCGCATCCCATCACCTTTGAAGCATGCTATTCTGATGACGATGGACTGGTGGAAGGCAGGACAGAGGCATCTGGCAAGCACACAGGGGCAGTCGTCGGTTTCCCGCCGATGAAAAGAGGAGAGCAGGTGACGCTGAGGGTCGCTTCGTCATTCATCAGCCTGGAGCAGGCCATACGCAACCTTGAGGAAGTCGGCCACCGTTCCTTCGAAGAAATCAAGGCCAACGGACGCCAGCGATGGAACGAAGTGCTGGGGCGTGTGGAGGTGGAAGATGGCAATGCCGACCATTTAAGGACATTCTACTCCTGCTTATACCGCTCTGTGCTCTTTCCAAGGAAGTTCTACGAGATGGATGCCGATGGAAAGCCAATCCACTATAGTCCACATACCGGTGAGGTCTGCCCAGGATATTATTTCACCGACACAGGCTTTTGGGACACTTTCCGAGCCCTCTTCCCGTTGCTCAACCTGCTCTATCCAGAGATGAACGTGAAGATGCAGGAAGGGCTGATAAACTGTTACAAGGAAAGCGGATTCCTGTCGGAATGGGCAAGTCCGGGACATCGAAGGTGCATGGTGGGCAACAACTCGGCTTCCGTGGTGGCGGATGCCTGGTTGAAAGGCTTGCGTGGATACGACATCGAAACCTTGTGGGAGGCTGTCGTTCACGGTGCCAATGCCGTGCACCCGAAAGTATCATCGACAGGACGTTTAGGTTACGAACAATACAACAAGTTGGGCTATGTACCCTATGACGTCGGCATCAATGAGAGCGTGGCCCGCACCTTGGAATATGCCTATGACGACTGGTGCATCTACCGATTGGGGGAACAATTGGGCAAGGATGTTACAGAATGGTTACCCTTCTATAAAAGGGTTTTGAACTTTAAGAACCTGTTTGACCCTGAAACTCGATTGATGCGCGGACGCAATACCGACGGGTCGTTCCAGTCACCTTTCAACCCGCTGAAATGGGGAGACGCCTTCACCGAAGGAAATGCATGGCACTACACCTGGTCGGTGTTCCACGACCCGGAGAGACTGATTCGTCTCATGGGTGGGAAAGACATTTTTGTTCAGATGCTCGATTCCGTGTTCAATGTGCCGCCTCTCTTCGATGAGAGTTATTATGGTGGTGTCATCCATGAAATCCGTGAGATGCAGATCATGAACATGGGTAATTACGCCCACGGCAACCAACCCATCCAACACATGATTTACCTCTACAATTACGCCGGTCAGCCTTGGAAGGCGCAATATTGGGTGAGGGAGGTGATGGACCGCCTCTACACGGCACAGCCCGATGGGTATTGTGGAGATGAGGACAACGGTCAGACATCGGCCTGGTATGTGTTCTCGGCCATGGGCTTTTATCCCGTATGCCCGGGAAGCGGACAGTATGTGCTCGGCACGCCCTATTTCGACAAGATGACGCTCCATCTCCCCCAGGAAAAGACACTTGTCATCCATGCTCGTGACAATGGTGATGACAACAGATACATTGGGACGATGACATTCAACGGACAGCCTTATGACAAGAATTATCTTGAGCATGCAGACCTCCTCCAAGGAGGTGTCATCTCCTATCAGATGCAGTCTGTTCCCAATCTTCAACGTGGCATTGCAGACGACTGTGCCCCCTATTCTTTTACAAAAGAAGTGTCTGACAAAATTCTTTGGGAACCTTATGAATCACATGCTTCTTTCCCTGGAGGGTTTGAAGCCCTCCGGTCGTTTCTTCGTGAAAACACCCAATATCCTGAAGAGGTTGTAAAGGATAGTATTCAGGGACGGGTTGTTGTGTCTTTTATCATTGAAAAAGATGGTTCAATCACCGATATTCAAGT
>JAFZRU010000046.1 GCA_017619755.1 Prevotella sp. | reverse complement strand
CTCGGGCGGCTCGCGCAGTTCTGTCTTGTCCCAGGACGCTCCTTCATACTCTTGAGCCCAAAAGCACCTTCAAAAAAAATTGAACGGCTCGTATCTCTACCCCCCGCCGACCGGCCATTCGCACCATGCGGGCGCGGGCCTGCGGCGGGTTTCTTGTACTACTTCTCTGTCTTCATGTAATCCTTTCAAAGAGCGATTCGCGTCCAGCCGAAGTGGCCTTCGAGCCGAAAGCGGATGCAAAGGTACACATTCCCAACCGACCCGCCAAACTTTTCGGGCGAAATTTTCAGGGAATCACGAAAGTTTTCGCGATTCTTGACTAAAATCAAGCGATTGGAGGCTATCGGAGGGGATAGGAGACGATAGGAAGCTATAGGAAGCTCCTATTTCCTCCTATCATCTCCTTTTTATTATGTCCATTTTTTTATAAAATAAGATTAAAATTTTTTGTATTGTATGGGGGTTTCATTACCTTTGCATGAAAAGAGCGCTGAAATATTTCCACCTTATCTATATAGATAAAGCAAGATTTATAAAATATGGCATGGAATTTGAGGCGAAGAAACATGTAACACCCAAACAAAACGATTATGAACGAAAAAGAATTTGCATCAATGATCAAGCAGCAGGAAGCAGGCATCAACGTCCAGGAGCGCGAGCGCACCATGGGTTTGGCTTTCGGCACCCTTATGCGCAAGGTTTACACCTGGATGGCCCTTGCCCTGGTCATCACCGGCTTTGCTGCCTATTACGTGGCCGACTCCGGCTTCGTCTTTACATTATTTAATAATAGTGCCCTTCTGTGGGGACTCATCATCGCCGAGTTGGCTTTAGTCATAGGACTTTCGGCAGCCATCAATAAGTTGTCGCTCACAGTGGCCACGGTGATGTTCTTGATTTACTCCGTCATCAACGGCATCACCCTCTCATCCATCTTCCTCGTATATGAGATGAGTTCCATTGCCACTGTCTTCTTCATCACCGCCGCCACCTTCGGAGGCATGGCCCTCTATGGTTACAGCACGAAGAAAGACCTCTCTGCGATAGGCAAGTTCCTGCTCATGGGTCTCATAGGCATCATCATCGCGTCGTTGGTGAACATCTTCCTTGTGAAGAGCAGCGGTTTCGACCTGCTTTTGAGCTATGCCGGCGTCCTCATTTTCGCCGGTCTGACTGCCTACGACACACAGAAAATCAAGGAGATGTGCATGAGTGCCGAGTATGCCGACGCTACAGCGCAGAAGATGGCCCTCTTGGGAGCCCTCTCCCTGTACCTCGACTTCATCAACCTCTTCCTTTATCTGCTTCGCATCTTCGGTCGGAGAGACTAACATCCACCCCGACCCGTGTCCATGGGGAGAGCGGCCAAGCCGTCTCCCCATTTTATTGGCCCTTTTTGGAGCCTTTCATCCTGCATGGATGCGATTTTTGCAACAATATTCGCAAAAATGTTTTGCCGTTTGCATAAAAACCAATAATTTTGCAGCGCAAAAGGAATAATTATACATCTATGAAAGTTAAAACCAGCAGAATGGAGGCTTTGAAGATGCTCATTTCCAGCATGGAGATGGGCAGTCAGGAAGAAGTGCTCCAAGCATTGGAGAAAGAGGGTTTCAAACTCACCCAGGCCACGCTCAGCCGCGATATGAAACAGTTGAAGGTGGCCAAGGCAGCGAGCATGAACGGCAAGTACGTCTATGTACTTCCCAACGACACGATGTACAAGCGTGTCACCACCCCGAGGATGGCCTCCGAGATGCTGCAGAACTCCGGTTTCATCTCCATCAGCTTTTCGGGCAACATGGGCGTGATCAAGACCCGTCCCGGCTATGCCAGCAGCATTGCCTACAACATCGACAATGGCCACACTCCGAGCATCATTGGTACGATAGCCGGCGACGACACCATCTTCATCGTCCTCAAGGAAGGAGCCAAGCAAGCCCATGTCTTTGACGAGCTCACACCCATCCTTGGCAACATCCGTTAGTTCCTCACCACTTCTAAAGACACACAAAAACAGCATAGAACAGGAATGGAAGAAATCAACGTATTGGTAGCCGACAGTTCACATGAGAAATATGTCGATACCATACTGGAAACCATCGCCGACGCCGCCAAGGTTCGTGGCACCGGCATCGCCAAGCGCACCCATGAATACTTAGTAACCAAAATCAGGGAGGCCAAGGCAGTCATCGCCCTTGACGGCGAGACCTTCGCCGGTTTCAGCTACATTGAGACCTGGGGCAACAAGCACTACGTCACCACCTCCGGCCTCATCGTGCATCCCGACTACCGTGGTCGCGGCGTGGCGCGGCGCATCAAGGAGATGACCTTCT
Organism: Prevotella sp.; assembly: GCA_017619755.1. GTDB lineage: Bacteria > Bacteroidota > Bacteroidia > Bacteroidales > Bacteroidaceae > Prevotella. The sequence goes on along the minus strand of JAFZRU010000046.1, from coordinate 44,769 downwards.
CGCTTGCCCGCACCCGATGGCCCCACGCCAAGATTTTCAGTCTCACCAGCGGTGCCGCCGTCATGGCCATGAACACCCAGTTGGGCTACCAGCCCGTGACGTTTGACGACCTCACCGACGACGAGGCTTTCTGGCGCGGCTGCGAGGGCTGCGTCAATGTGGACATCCTCAAGCGGACGGGAAGGAAATACTGCATCTGCACCGCCATGCTCTACGACCCGGAGGAGCACCTGCCGGCGAAGATTCCGCAGGAAGTGCTCGACCGCATCAAGCAACTCGAACAATAGACAACACCCAAACCATCATAACAATGCCAAAGAAGAAAATTGTAGTAGCCTTTTCCGGCGGTTTAGACACCAGTTACACCGTTATGAGGCTGGCCAACGAAGGCAACGAAGTGTATGCCGCCTGTGCCAACACCGGCGGCTTCAGCGCCGAACAACTCAAGCGCAACGAAGAGAATGCCTACCGCCTTGGCGCCAAGCAGTACGTCACCCTCGACGTCACCCAGGAGTATTATGAGAAATCTCTCAAATACATGATTTTCGGCAACGTGCTTCGCAACAACTGCTACCCCATCTCCGTTTCCTCGGAGCGCATCTTCCAAGCACTTGCCATCGCCCGCTACGCACGCGAGATAGGCGCCGACGCCATCGCCCATGGCTCCACGGGTGCCGGCAACGACCAGATACGCTTCGACATGACCTTCCTCGTCATGGCTCCCGGAGTGGAAATCATCACCCTCACCCGCGACGAGGCCCTCACCCGGCAGGAAGAGGTGGACTACCTCAACGCCCATGGCTTCGCCGCCGACTTCACCCGTCTGAAATACTCCTACAACGTGGGCATCTGGGGCACCAGCATCTGCGGCGGAGAAATCCTTGACTCCGCCCAAGGACTGCCGGAGGAAGCCTACCTCAAGCACGTCACATGCCAGGAGGAGAGCCTGCTGCGCATCACCTTCAAGCACGGAGAGATTGTCGCCGTGGATGGAGAGCCTTTCGACGACAAGGTGGCCGCCATCCAGAAAATCGAGGAAAGGGGCGCCGCCTATGCCATCGGCCGCGATTGCAACGTGGGTGACACCATCATAGGCATCAAGGGCCGCGTGGGCTTTGAGGCCGCCGCTCCCAAGCTCATCATCGAGGCCCACCGCCTCTTGGAGAAATACACCCTGAGCAAGTGGCAGCAGTATTGGAAAGACCAAGTGGCCAACTGGTATGGCATGTTCCTGCACGAAAGTCAGTATTTGGAGCCTGTCATGCCCGACATCGAGGCGATGCTCGACAGTTCGCAGCGCCATGTCAACGGCACCGTCATCCTTCAACTGCGCCCCCTCGGCTTCGAGACCGTGGGCGTGGAGTCCGCCGACGACCTGCTCAAGTCGAAACTTGGCGAGTATGGCGAGATGCAGCGTGGATGGACCGCCGACGACGCCAAGGGCTTCATCAAGGTGCTCAGCACGCCGCTGAGAGTTTATTACGGCATACACCCCGACGAAAAACGATAAACAACATCATGGAACAGAAAAGATTCTACCTGTCCACCACCGACAAGAAACTGGCTGGCGTTTGCGGAGGCATCGCCGAATATTTCGACATCGACCCCCTCTTGGTGAGAATAGCTTTCGTCATCCTCTTCTTAGGATATGGATGCGGCCTTCTCGTTTACATCCTCCTGTGGCTCTTGGCTCCTAAAAGTCCGTTGTCATGACTCGGGTGGGCATCTTCGGAGCCGCCGGCTTCACCGGTGGCGAACTCATACGCCTGCTGCTCAACCACCCCGATGCGGAGATTGCTTTCGCCAACAGTGAGAGCAACGCTGGCAACCCTGTCTCCGACGTACACGAAGGACTCTTTGGAGACACCGAGTTGTGCTTCACCGACGCCATGCCCTTCGACGAGGTGGACGTGGTGTTCCTTTGCTTCGGACACGGCAAGAGCGAAGCATTCCTACAGGAGCACGCCATCCCCGAGCACGTGCGCATCATCGACCTGGCACAAGACTTCCGCTTGGCAGCCCCCGGCAACGACTTCGTCTATGGCCTGCCGGAGCTCAACCACGACCTTATCTCCACGTCACGCCACATCGCCAACCCCGGCTGCTTTGCCACCTGCATCCAGTTGGGTCTGCTGCCAGCGGCGCGGATGGGCATCCTCCATGGCGACATCGCCGTGAACGCCATCACCGGCAGCACGGGAGCCGGCCAGAAGCCTTCCGCCACCACGCACTTCTCCTGGCGAAGCAGCAATATGAGCATCTACAAGCCCTTCCAGCACCAGCACGTGCCGGAAATCATGCAGAGCCTGCTGCAAGAGCAAGGAAGTCTGGATGCCTCCATCGACTTCATTCCCTACCGAGGCGACTTCACCCGTGGCATCTTCGCCACAGAGGTGGTGAAGACCGAGGCCGGCATCGATGAGATAGAGGCCGCCTACAAAGCCTACTATGCCGACACACCCTTCACCCACTACTCTGCCAAGCCCATCGACCTGAAGCAAGTGGTGAACACCAACAAGGCCCTGGTGCACTGCGAGAAACACGGCAACAAACTCCTCGTCACCTCGTGCATCGACAACCTGCTCAAAGGCGCCGTGGGGCAAGCCGTGCAAAACATGAACATCATGCTCGGCATCGACGAGACCGCCGGCCTTCGCCTCAAGCCCTCGGCCTTCTGAATCCGGCCCATCCCACAACCATCAAAGAAAAAGGAAAATGACACCATACGACGTATATCCCCTGCTCAATGTCAACATCGTTCGCGGCCAAGGCTGCCAAGTATGGGACGAGCACGGCACGCCCTACCTCGACTTCTACGGCGGCCATGCCGTCATCAGCGTGGGGCATTGCCACCCTGCCTACGTGGAAGCCGTCTCACGGCAAGTGTCCACCCTCGGCTTCTATTCCAACTCCGTCATCAACCGCCTTCAGCAACAGTTGGCCGAACGGTTGGGACAGTTGAGCGGGTACGACGACTACCAGCTCTTCCTCGTCAACAGCGGTGCGGAGGCCAACGAGAACGCGCTGAAACTCGCCTCCTTCCACACCGGGCGCACCAGGGTGCTCTCCGCTCGGAAAGCCTTCCACGGACGCACGTCACTCGCCGTGGAAGCCACCGACAACCCCGCCATCATCGCCCCCATCAACGCCAACGGGCATGTCACCTACCTCCCCCTCGACGACATACAAGCATGGGAAGAGGAGTTGGCCAAGGGCGATGTCTGCGCTTGCATCATCGAGTGCATCCAGGGCGTGGGAGGCATCAGAATGGTGACGGAGCAGTTTGCACAACGCCTCAGCGAGGCCTGCCGTCAGCACGGCGCCGTGCTCATCTGCGACGAGATACAGTGCGGCTATGGCCGCAGCGGCAAATTCTTCGCCCACCAGTGGCTTGGCATCCGCCCGCAACTCATCACCGTGGCCAAGGGCATCGCCAACGGCTTCCCCATGTCCGCCGTACTCATCTCCCCCGAGTTCAAACCCGTCTATGGGCAACTTGGCACCACCTTCGGAGGCAACCACCTGGCATGTGCCGCCGCCCTCTCCGTGCTCGACATCATGGAGAAGGAGCAGTTGGTGGAAAACGCCCGCCTCACCGGCGAATACCTCATGGATCGTCTCCGCGAGTTGCAGCAGAAGCAGTCCCACATCACCGACGTGCGCGGCCGCGGCCTGATGATCGGCATCGAACTCGACATCCCCCAAAAGGACGTTCGCAGCCGCCTCGTCTATGAGCAGCACTGCTTCACCGGATGCTCCGGCGCCACGACGCTTCGCCTGCTGCCGCCCCTCTGCGCCACACAGGCCGACGCCGACCTCTTCATCGAAAAACTCAACAACGCACTGTCATGAAAACAACCATCATCGGCGTGGGGGCCATGGGAGGCGCCATCGTGGAAGGCCTCCTGAAATGCCCCAACATCCCGCCCTCCGACATCACCATCTCCGACCCCTGCGAGGCCGCCATCAACCGCTTCGCGCACACTGGCATCAGCCTCACCACCGACAACGCCACAGCCGCCAAAGACTCCCATCTCGTCATCGTGGTGGTGAAACCATGGTTGGTGGAGAGCGTGCTTGAAGAAATCCGCGAAAGCCTCAACCTCAACGAGCAAGTCATCGTCGTCATCGCCGCCGGCGTGTCGTCGAAAGACATCGCCCGATGGCTCGACAACGGCAACGGCGACCGCCCGCGCCTGCTGCTCGCCATCCCCAACACCGCCATCGCCGTGAAGGAGTCGATGACCTTCCTCGTACCCGCTGGAGCCACAGCCGACGACACCCAAATGGTGGAGGGGCTCTTCAGCCAACTCGGCCGCTGCATCGTCACCGAGGAGCGTCTTCTCCCCGCCGGCACCACCCTCGCCTCCTGTGGCATCGCCTATGCCATGCGATACGTCAGAGCCGCCGTGGAAGGCGGTGTGGAGATTGGCTTCAAGGCCCACGACGCAGAGGACATCGTCCTTCAGACGGTGAAAGGCGCCGTGTCGCTCCTGCAAGCCACCGGCGAGCACCCGGAGGCCGCCATCGACAAGGTGACGACCCCTGGCGGCGTTACCATCAAGGGTCTCAACGAAATGGAGCATGCCGGCTTCACCTCCGCCGTCGTCAGGGGCATCAAGGCCGGGATGGGAAAATAATCACCACATCTATTCTCACTTCACACACATCACCACCTCATGGACGAACAACTCAAACAAATAGGCGAGCGCCTACGCGGCCTTCGCGACGTGCTCGACATCGGCACCGACGAAATGGCCTCCCTCTGCGGCATCACCGTGGAGCACTACGAGCAGATGGAGAGCGGCGAAAGCGAGCTTTCCGTGGCCAACCTTCAGAAAATAGCCAAGAAATACGGTGTCTCACTCGACGTTCTCATGTTTGGCGAGGAGCCAAAGATGAGCAGCTACTTCCTCACACGAAAGGGGCAGGGCATGAACGTGGAGCGTCGCAGCGCATACAAGTACGAGAGCTTGGCCAGCGGCTTCCGGGGCAGGAAGGCCGACCCGTTCATCGTCACCGTGGAACCCAAGCCCGCCGACACCCCGAAAGAGATGAACTCACACAGCGGACAGGAGTTCAACATGGTCCTTGAAGGCACCATGGAACTCACCATCGGCCCCCGTGCCCTCACCCTGAACGAGGGCGACTCCGTGTATTTCGACGCCACCCAACCTCACGGCATGCGCGCCCTGAACAACCATCCCGTGCGCTTCTTGGCCATCATCTTCTAAAGACTGGCTCGCCAGTCATACCAAAAACCTCAATACAATGGTAGAAAGATTTTTGTCGCAGACCTCCTTCACTTCAGTGGAAGATTTCAAAGAGAATCTGCATTTCATCATCAAGGAGAACTTCAATTTCGCCTACGACGTGATGGACGAATGGGCCGCCACGTCGCCCGACAAGACCGCCCTGTTGTGGACCAACGACGAGGGAGCGGAAATACGCCTCTCATTCAAAGACATCAAGGAGCGCAGCGACCAAGCCGCCTCCTACCTTCAGTCGCTTGGAATCAGCCGTGGCGACATGGTGATGCTCATCCAGAAACGCCGCTTGGAGTGGTGGATCACCATGCTCGCCTTGTGCAAGCTCGGCGCCGTGGCCATCCCCGCCACCCACATGCTCACCAAAAAGGACATCGTCTATCGCAACACCCGCGCCTCCGTGAAAGGCATCATCTGCGTAGGCGAGGAGTACGTGCTGCAGCAAGTGGCCGCCGCCCTCCCCGACAGCCCCACCGTCGATGTGCTGGTGAGCATCGGCCCCTTGGTGCCGGAAGGCTTCCACGACTGGCATGCAGAAATAGGCCAAGCACCGCCCTTCACCCGTCCGAAGCATGTGAACACCAACAGCGACACCATGCTCATGTATTTCACCAGCGGCACCAGCGGCGAGCCAAAGATGGTGGCCCACGACTACCTCTACGCCTTGGGACACCTCACCACCGGCGTCTTCTGGCACAACCTCTCCCCGGACAGCATCCACCTCACCGTGGCCGACACGGGATGGGGAAAGGCGGTATGGGGCAAGTTCTACGGCCAATGGTTTGCCGGAGCCACCGTCTTCGTCTTCGACCATGAGAAATTCGACGCCGGCAACATGCTCCGCCAAATGGCGAAATACCACGTCACATCCTTCTGCGCCCCTCCCACCGTCTATCGCTTCCTCATTCGCGAAGACTTCTCCAACTACGACCTCAGCGCCCTGAGATATTGCTGCACCGCCGGCGAGGCCCTCAACCCCGCCGTCTATGACAAGTTCAAGGAACTCACCGGCATCCGCCTCATGGAAGGCTTCGGACAGACCGAAACCACCATGACCCTTGGCACCATGCCGTGGATGACCCCCAAACCCGGGAGCATGGGCATGCCCAACCCGCAATACGACATCGACTTGGTGAAGCCCGACGGCACCCACTGCGAGGACGGCGAGAAGGGCGAGATTGTCATCCACGTGGGCGACCGCAAGCCCATCGGCCTCTTCAAGGAATACTACCGCGACGAACAACTCACCCGCGAGGCCTGGCACGACGGCCTCTACCACACCGGCGACGTGGCCTGGCGCGACGAGGACGGCTACTACTGGTTTGAGGGCCGCATCGACGACGTCATCAAGAGCAGCGGCTACCGCATCGGCCCCTTCGAGGTGGAGAGTGCGCTGATGACCCACCCCGCCGTCGTGGAATGTGCCATCACCGGCGTGCCTGACGACATCCGAGGCATGGTGGTGAAGGCCACCGTGGTCTTGGGCAAGGAATGGAAGGCGAAGGCCGGTCCGGAACTTGTCAAGGAACTCCAGAGCCATGTCAAGCGCGTGACGGCCCCCTACAAATACCCGCGCATCATCGAGTTTGTGGACGAACTGCCCAAGACCATCAGCGGAAAGATCAGAAGGGTGGAAATCAGGGAGAGAGACAAATGAGCAAGCACCGCATCGTGGTGAAGGTGGGCAGCAACGTGCTCACACGCAACGACGGCAAGCTCGACATCACGCGCATGTCGGCCATCGTTGACCAGGTGGCATGGCTCCACGCCATGGGCTACGAGGTGATTCTCGTCTCCAGCGGCGCCGTGGCGAGCGGCCGTGGCGAGGTGAAGGTGTCACGCCGCTTGGACAGCGTGGCGCAACGCCAGCTTTTTTCCGCCTTGGGCCAGGCCAAACTCATCAACCATTACTACGACCTCTTCCGCGAATACCGTCTTCCCGTGGGCCAGGTGCTGACGATGAAGGAGAATTTCAACTCCCGCCGCGCCTACCTCAACCAACGGGCCTGCATGGAGGTGATGCTCGAAAACGGCGTCATCCCCATCGTCAACGAGAACGACACGGTGAGCGTCACCGAACTGATGTTCACCGACAACGACGAACTCTCCGGCCTCATCGCCTCGATGATGGATGCCGAGGCGCTCATCATCCTCAGCAACATCGACGGCATCTACGACGGCCCTCCCTCCGACCCCGCCTCCCACGTCATCACCCATGTGGAACCCGGCAACGACCTGGGCGAGTACATCCAAACCGGTCGCAGCGGCTTCGGACGCGGCGGCATGGTGACGAAATACAACATCGCCCGGAAGGTGGCGGAGGAAGGCATCCGCGTCATCATCGCCAACGGCAAGCGCGACAACATCCTCATCGACCTTGTGGAGCAGCCCGGCAACATCCCCCATACTGAGTTCACCCCCACGCCGGCGGGCGTCAGCGGCATCAAGAAATGGATTGCCCACAGCGACAGCTTCGCCAAGGGCCGCCTCACCATCAACGCCCGCGCCGCAGAGGCACTTTGCGGCAACGGCGCCGTGAGTCTGCTGCCCGTCGGCGTGACCAAGGTGGAGGGCGACTTCGAGGAAGGCGACTTGGTGAGCATCGTCGATGAACACGGCATACGCTTGGCCATCGGACGCACCGCCTACGACAGCGGCACCGCTATCCAACTCATGGGACAACACGACCAGAAACCCATCATCCACTACGATTACCTCTACTTGGAGTAAACACTCCCCAACCCATTTACATCAACCATCATGGAACTTCAACTCATAGACATTTTCGAGCGCGCCAAGGCGGCCAGCCGCGAACTGGCACTCATCGACGACCAGCGAAAGAACGAGGTGCTCCTCGACGTGGCCGACGCCATCCTCACCCACAAAGACCAACTCTTGGAAGCCAATGCCCGCGACCTGGCACGCATGGAGCGCAGCAACCCCCTCTACGACCGTCTGCTGCTCGACGAGAAGCGATTGGCTGGCATTGCCGGCGACATGCGCCACGTGGCCGCCCTGCCTTCCCCCTTGGGGAAGACCCTTATCGACAAAACCCTTGACAACGGGCTCCACCTGCGCCGCGTCAGCGTACCCTTCGGTGTCATCGGCATGGTCTATGAGGCACGTCCCAATGTCAGTTTCGACGTCTTCTCCCTCTGTTTCAAATGTGGCAACGCCTGCGTATTGAAGGGCGGGCGCGACGCCGACGATTCCAACAAAGCCATCGTGCAACTCATCCACGAGGTGCTTGAAGCACACCATGTCAACCCCTCGGTGGTGGAACTGCTTCCCGCCACCCACGAGGCGACGGGCGAGATGCTCAACGCCGTGGGATACATCGACCTGTGCATCCCCCGTGGCGGCAAGCGCCTCATCGATTTCGTCCGCGACAACGCCCGCGTGCCTGTGGTGGAGACCGGCGCCGGCGTGGTGAACACCTATTTCGACGTGGAGGGCGACCTGAGCATCGGACGCCTCATCATCAACAACGCCAAGACACGCCGCGTCAGCGTGTGCAACGCCCTCGACTGCCTCATCGTCCACCAGGCACGTCTCGACGACTTGGCCGAGTTGTGTGAACCGCTCATCAAGAGCAACGTCATCATCCATGCCGACGAGCCGGCCTACACCGCCCTCAGCGGAAAATACCCCGACACCCTCCTGCGCCACGCCACCCCCGAGAGCTTCGGCACGGAGTTCATGGACTATGCCATGGCCCTGCGCACCGTTTCCTCCGTGGAAGAGGCCATCCAGCACATCAGCCAGTATGGCAGCGGTCACAGCGAGTGCATCATCACTGAGAATCCCCAGACTGCCGCCACCTTCGAGGCACAGGTAGATGCCGCCTGCGTGTATGTCAACGCCCCCACCAGCTTCACCGACGGAGCACAGTTCGGCATGGGCGCCGAGATTGGCATCAGCACGCAAAAGCTTGGTCCCCGAGGTCCCATGGCCCTGGAGGAAATCACCACCTACAAGTGGCTCATCGAAGGCCACGGACAAGTGAGAAGTTAGAAAACTTGAAAAAATACAACCATGCGAACCTTTTTCAACGTAGAAGACCTTGGCGACTTGCAAAGCGCCCTCGCCGAGGCACAAGCCATCAAGCGCGACCGCTACGCCTTCCAGCATCTTGGCAAGAACAAGACGCTGCTGATGATATTCTTCAACAACAGTCTGCGCACGCGCCTCTCCACCCAAAAGGCCGCCACCAACCTTGGTATGAACGTCATCGTACTCGACGTGAACGCCGGAGCCTGGAAGTTGGAGACCGAGCGCGGCGTCATCATGGACGGCGACAAGAGCGAGCATCTCTTGGAAGCCATCCCCGTGATGGGCAGCTACTGCGACATCATCGCCGTGCGCTCCTTCGCCGGACTGACCGACCGCGAGTTCGATTACGCCGAGACCATCGTGGGACAGTTCGTGCGCTACAGCGGCCGCCCGGTCATCGCCATGGAGACCGCCACGGTGCACCCCCTCCAAGCCTTCGCCGACCTCATCACCATCGAGGAGTACAAACCGGTGGCACGTCCGAAGGTGGTGCTTACCTGGGCTCCCCATTGTCGTTCACTGCCACAGGCCGTGCCCAACTCTTTCGCACAATGGATGAACGCCGCCGACGTGGACCTCGTTGTCACCCATCCCGAGGGCTACGAACTCGACCCCAAGTTTGTCGGCGACGCCCGCGTGGAATATGACCAGCGAAAGGCCCTTGAAGGCGCACATTTCGTCTATGCCAAGAACTGGAGCTGCCCCGGTGTCACCCGTCCGGAAGACTACGGCAAGATCATCAGCCGCGACATGTCATGGACCATCGACACGGAGCACATGTCATGGACGGACAACGGCTATTTCATGCACTGCCTCCCCGTCCGCCGAGGCCTCATCGTCTCAGACGACGTCATCGAGAGCGACCACTCCATCGTCATCCCCGAGGCCGCCAACCGCGAGATCTCCGCAGAAACGGTCATCAAGCGCGTGCTCGAAGGACTGGCTTGACGACTGTTTCCATCGTTTTCAAACCACAGGTGCGGTGGCCTTGGCAAGCCACCGCCGCTCCTCGTCGTCGAGCAGGGGAGCCAATTCGTCATACACCTTGCGGTGGTAGTCGTTGAGCCAACTTATCTCCTCATGGTCGAGGAGGGAGAAATCCACCGGCGCGAGGCTGATAGGGCATAGGGTGAGCGTCTCAAACTGCAGGAAGCGTCCGAATGTCGTCTCCTTGTAGGGGGTGATGAGCAGCGTGTTCTCTATCCTCACGCCGAATTTTCCCTCCACGTAGATGCCAGGTTCATCGGTGACGGTCATGCCCGCCCTCAACGGTGCCGGCCACCACTCCATCCTGATTTGGTGCGGCCCTTCGTGTACGTTGAGATAAGAGCCCACGCCATGACCCGTGCCATGCAGGAAATTGAGACCCTCGCGCCACAACGGCGCACGTGCCGCCACGTCGAGCTGCGAGCCACAGGCTCCGTCGGGGAACTTGAGCATCTGCAACCGTATGTGTCCCTTCAACACGAGCGTATATACCCGCCGCATCTCGTCGGTGACAGGTCCCAAGGGAATGGTTCGTGTGATGTCCGTGGTGCCGTCAAGGTACTGTCCGCCGGAGTCGAGCAGCAGAAGCCCCTCCGGCTTCAAGGCGATGTCGGTTTCCTCCGTTGCCTCGTAATGGACGATGGCCCCGTGTGCCCCATATCCGGCGATGGTGTCGAAGGAAAGACCCCTGAAAAGCGGTTGCTCGGCACGTAACGCGGTGAGCTTTCTGTCGATGGAGAGTTCCGTCTCCCCTCCCCTCTTCATCGCCTTGTCCAACCAGTAGAGGAATTTCACCATGGCCACTCCGTCCTTTTTCATCGCGCTACGGTATCCGGCCATCTCCACCTCGTTTTTCACCGCCTTCATGGCGGGAATGATTGATTTCTGGGGTTTATAGATGCACTTCACCGCCTTGAAGAGGGTGTAGTTGACCAAGCCCGGGTCGATAGACAATACTCCATCGCACGACATCCCCATACGTTCCACCACACGGTCGTATCCTTCTATCTCCACCCCCTCGGCTTGCAGGTAGTTCCTCACCTCTTCATCCACCTTGTCGGAATCGATGAAGAGGACGGTCTCCTCCTGGTTGATGAGCAAATAGGCCACAAACACCGGATTGCAATGCACGTCATCACCCCTCAGGTTGAGCGTCCACGCGATGTCGTCAAGGGTGTTGACGAGGATGGCTTGCGTATGCTGCTCCTCCAGTTTTTCCCTGATGCGCCCAATCTTGCTTGTCGCCGTCTCCCCGGCGTATTCCAAGGGATGGACGTTCACCCGCTTCTTGGGGATGGGTGGCCGATCCGTCCATATTTCAGCAAGAGGGTCAAGACTTGTTTTTAGTTTTATTCCCCACACCGACAAGTCAGTCTGCAACGTCATCACCTTCTCAAAGCTGGAGGCCATCCCGTCGATGCCTACCATCGACCCGTTTTCGGCGAAGGCATCCTTGTCGCTTTTCATTTCCTTAAAAACGCTTCCCAACCAGTCAGCGATGGTCGGCGTACCCTCGATGCGCTCTCGCATGAGAACGTATCCGGTGCCTTCAAGCTGCTGTTCCGCAGCGATGAAATAACGAGAGTCTGTCCATAGGGCGGCTTTTTCCGCCGTCACCACGGCGATGCCAGCCGAACCATTGAAGCCAGAGATCCACTCGCGGCCCTTCCAATGGTCAGGCACGTATTCGCTGTTGTGAGGGTCAGTACTGGGGAAGATGAATGCGTCAAGTTGCTCCCGCCGCATCCAGGTGCGGAGGGCTTCCAGCCTTTCTTGTATAGTCTTGTTTTGCATAAGGGGGAAGGGGTTAAGGGTTTAAGAGTTTAAAGGTTTAAGGGTTTAAGGTCGTTAACGACTTTAAGGACTTTAAAGACCTTAAGGACTTTAAAGACCTTTACGACTTTACTTGATTACTATCTTTTTGCCATCCATAATGTAGATGCCGGGGCGGGTGGGGCGCTCCACACGCTGGCCTTGGAGGGTGTATGTTCCCCGGAGGGCCGGTCGTGGCAGCGTGGGTGTCTCGGCGATGGCGTCGGGAATATCCCCACTTGAGGCAGGACCCATCCATGTGAGGCGGAAGTTGTCGGCCTTGAACCAATGCCCCGGTTGGATGCCGATGAGCAGCGACCCAAGACCACCGTTCTCCGCCTTCACCTCCACGCTGTCCACCACGCCCTCTGTGAAGTAATGCCTCCCGAAAGGATGTGCGGTCACGATGGTCGTTTTGTCTCCGGCAAAGAGGGTGATGACACCTCCCTCATCGGAGGCGAGCAACGCCGTCAACCGGTAGTTGCCCGGCACCAGTCCCTCCACCTCCTGCGAGATGCCCACGCCGAGGGTGTCGCGCACCCCCTCTTCTTTGGTGAACATGTAGGACGAGTTGAGGATGTAGCTGCCGTCGGCGTACGCGGTGAAATAGTTGTCCGAGGAATTATAATAGACCTTCGCCGCCGTCGTAGCGGTGATGTTGGGATTGACGGGGGTTGTGAGCGTCCAACCATTGGTGTTTTTCTGTTCAAACGACGGGTTTTTGATATACGACGTAAAGTCCACCTCCACCTTTCCCGGCTTTTCGATTTTCCGCATGTAATCATTACCCTTGTCGAGCAACTCCTGTGCGTAGGCGGTCACCTTGGCGGGTGTGTCGAGCGTCGAGGACTCCCTGTTGGAGAACTCCCTTTCCGCCTCCTTGATGCTTTCGAGATATTCGTCGTATGCCTCTTGAGCCACGATATCGCTGTATTTGTTCAAGATGCCGTATGCCTGGTCGATGGCAAGGGCCAAGGTGCGGTAAGAAGGGTCAATGAGTGAGTTGGAACTGGCGGAGAAATTACCGGACACATCCTCTGCGAAGAAATATCCCCGGAGGGCCTGCACGGCGGCACCCTCCTCTGTGAATACAAACCGCTGGTTGTCATCATCGTTGAGCATCATCGACAATTCGGGAGCTTTCATGCCGACATACGTGCCCACCAAGGCCGGGTCGGCATTGGCTGCGGGAACCATGGCCACCGGAGCCGTCTCCCCCTCCACGAGGGCTTCAAGCACCTGGTTGTCATGGTACGAGGTCATGGCAAGGTAAGTTTTACCCGCCTCCAATACCTTGACATTGGTGGTTTTCCCGGAAATGCCCGTTGCAGCGTGGCTGTCGATGCGGCGGGCGATGACACCATCAGGCACCTGGGCATTGAAAGGAGTCGTCAACAAGCACCATTTGCCCACCTTCTCACGGAGCGAGATGTCGCCTCCTGCCAAGCGCAGTTCCACCGGTGGACGGAAATTGTACCCGGGTATGAGGGAGAGTTTGGTGCACACTCCGTCACGCACCACGTTGACTCCCTTCACGTCGGCGTCGGACGGCACCAAAAAGAGCGCGTTGGGATTGGTTTCGAGTCGCGGCACACTGCCAATGGAAGTGACGTTGCGCAGGTCGTAGGCGGTGGCTCCGGCGTAAGACGGACTTCCCGCCATGGTGTTGGAGGCGAAGAGCGTGGGGTCCCAATGGCCGGAGAAGCGCAACACGCCATCCTCAAAAGCATCGATGGTGAGGTCAGGCTCTCTCAGCACGAAATGAGCCACCGTGTCGCACCCCTCTTCGAAGGAGACGGGCGTGTCAGACACCGGCACGGGGCGCACCATGGTGACGCGGTAAAGCACCCCCTCCTTCACCGGGGCCGCCGTGGAACCGGCAATGGAGAAAGCGACGTCGGCCGTGGCACCTGCCGGCAAGGTCGCCCTTCCCGTCTTCATACCCACCTCCTGCCAAGTGGCTCCCTCGTCGCTGGTGCTCCACAGACGCATCCTCATGGCTCCCTCGAAAGCCGCCTCGCCCTTGTTGTGGATGCGAGCGACGGCGGTGCCTTTCGTGTGGTAGGTCACGCAGTAGTCGTCGGAGCCGTGGTGCTCGGTCTCCGTGCTGCCCTCCATGTGCAAGTCCTCCACCCAGAGGTCTGCCACACCTTCTTCGGCGGTCACTGCTTTCTTGGCCAAGATATTGAGGTTGTTGTCGGTGACGATGATGTAGCACGTGCCAACGGCTCCTGGCGTAACGCTGAGCGTCAGTTCGCCGGTCTGGTCCACGCCCACAGTCGTCTCCCTGTCGCTCGACTGCGCGTCGGCAAGCCGTGTGGGACTCGTTCCGTTTTTGTTGGTGAAGACGTAGAAGCCAGAAACGGCCTTACTGGACTTGTTGGTCACCCGCAGCGTGAGGTCGTTGCTCACCTGCGCATACACCTTGTCGGCGGTGAGAATGTCCACCTCGACGTTGTATTTATTTGGGTGGATGTCGTAGATGACGGTGGGCGAGTAGGAAAAATCTATGTTATTGTAACTGCCAGCTTCAGGATCCTTGACGGTGTAATAGCCATCACTCTGCCCACCCCATCCGTAGTTGAAATGGAAGAGGTCGTCCTTTGCGTTGTAGCCGTCGATGACAAGGGCATGGCCTTCGTTGTTCTCCAAATAGCCGGAATAGATGACAGGATACCCCTTTCTCAAATCGCTATATATCAATGCCGACCACATGTCGTCGGTATAGTTGTCGCTCTTGTTGGCCTGTTTCCATTCGAGGTTGTATAGGTCGTAGGGCAGTTTCCATATATATCCGCCAGTGGACTCACCATACTCCAAGTATGTCTGCATGCCCACGGCAGCCACGAGGATGGCCACGGCGTCGCGGTACTCGGAGGGCTGGCTGGCGTAGGAGTTGCGCATCAACTCCCATTTCAGCGGCGTACCGGCCTTGATTTGAAATTCGGCGGTGGCGGGAGCGTCGCCGAAAGTGTAGGTGGGCGTGGTGGCGGCAAGGGTGGTCGGCATGTCACGCCGCCAGTAATAGAATACCTGTGCACCGGCGGTCGCCACGCAACCGGCGAGAGCGCGGTTGCCGTTCGGCAACTTGGGCGCCCGGTCGTTGTAGGGCGACGACTGGTGCCAATGCGAGGTGAGCAGCACCGGCACGTTAACACGGGTGTTCACAGCAGCGGAAATCCTTGACGGCCCCGACCCGTATGGGATGTTTCTCCCCTCTGCCCTCAACTTTTCCACCACATTGGCGTAATGGTCGAGCATGGCCAGGAGCTGAGGCGCCTCGCGACTCTCGTCGAAGTCTCCGCTTTCAGTATAGCCCAAAATGGCCGGCAGACAGTCGTCGCCGGCAACGATGACATATCCGGCCCCCTCTCCCCTGCTGAAGACATAATAGGGCGGTGTGACATCCGCCCTGCTGACTTTCGCAGCGTGGCTCAGGGCTGGCGCGTCGCCGACGAGGGAATATCTTGAAGCGAGCGCCCGTGCCTTTTGAAAATCGACGGGATGGGCGATGACGACCGAAACGAGCATCACAAGGGCCAAAATGGTGGTTGTTCTTTTCATGGCATTGCGTTTTAGGATGGAGAAGGCAAAGTTAGCAAAAATATGGGAAATGACCAAACTTGACGGCAAGGAAAAATAAAATTGGGAATTTATTTTGTTTTATACTCGATTTCAACTATCTTTGCGGCTAAATAAGGATTATCAACCATTTAATACTGAATTTATGGCATTTTTAACAAATGAAAAACTGACAATTGTCGGCGCTGCCGGCATGATTGGCTCCAACATGGTTCAAACCGCCCTCATGATGGGCTTGACAAATGACATCTGCCTTTATGACGTCTTCTCCCCAGAAGGCGTGGCCGAGGAGATGCGCCAGAGCGGCTTTGGCAACGTGAACATCACCGCCACCACCGACGCCGCAGAGGCTTTCACCAACGCTAAATACATCATTTCCAGCGGCGGCGCCCCCCGCAAGGAGGGCATGACCCGCGAGGACTTGCTCGCAGGCAACTGCAAGATTGCCCAGGAGTTGGGTGAGAACATCCAAAAATACTGCCCCGACGTGAAGCACGTGGTCATCATCTTCAACCCCGCCGATCTCACCGGCTTGGTGACCCTGCTCTACTCAGGACTGAAACCCGGTCAGGTGACCACCCTCGCCGGCCTTGACACCACCCGTCTGCAGTCGGCCTTGGCCAAGAAATTCAACGTGATGCAAGACGAAATCACCGGATGTGCCACTTACGGCGGACACGGCGAGCAGATGGCTGTCTTCGGCAGCCATGTGGTGATTGCCGGTCGTAAACTCACCGACATCATCGGCACGGAGGAGTTCCCCGAGGAGGAATGGGAGCAGATGAAGAAGGAAGTGACACAGGGTGGCGCCCGCATCATCAAGCTTCGCGGCCGCTCGTCCTTCCAAAGCCCGTCCTACCTCTCGGTGGAGATGATTCGCGCCGCCATGGGTGGCGAGCCTTTCCGCTTCCCCGTTGGCACCTACGTGAAGACCGACAAGTATGACCACATCATGATGGCCATGAAGACTTGCCTCACACCTGAAGGAGCCACCTTCGAGGTGCCACAAGGCACACCCGAGGAGAACGCCAAACTTGACGCCTCCTATGAGCACCTCTGCAAGATGCGCGACGAGTTGGTCACCCTCAACATCGTGCCGCCCATCGCAGAGTGGAGCAAGATCAACCCCAACTTGTAAACACCTCTTCCACCATCAAGCGGCGGCCTGCCATCAGGCAGACCGCCGCTTTTGCATGGGATAGAGTATAGTCGCTATAGAAACTATAGAAACTATAGAAGCTATAGCCCCTAAAAAGCCGCCTTTCACCCCAAGACAATGAGAACCATCCGCAACCAATCCTTCGGAGGCGAACGCCCGCTTTTCGAATCACACGGTCTCCGCTTGGAGCATGTCACCATCACCGAGGGAGAGTCGGGTCTCAAGGAATGTAGCGATATCGAGTGCGACCACTGCCGTTTTGAGGGCAAATATCCCCTCTGGCACGTGAACCGCAGCCTCATCACCCATTGCCATTTCGCTCCTGGCTCCCGCTCCGCCATCTGGTATTCCAACCACATGCTTATGACGGACTGCATCATCGACGCCCCAAAGTTCTTCAGGGAGATGCGCAACCTGACCTTGCGAAACGTCACCATCAACGACGCAGACGAGACCTTTTGGAACATCGACGGCTTGGTGCTTGAAAACGTTACGCTGCACGACGGCACCTACCCCTTCATGGGCAGCCGCCACATCCGCGTGGACCATTTGGAGAGCGACAGCAAATATGTCTTCCAGTATGTGAAAGACGTGGAAATACACGATGCCCACATCACCACGAAAGACTCCTTTTGGGAGGTGGAGGATGTCACCATCTACGACTCCTTTATCGACGGCGAGTACTTGGGGTGGCACTCCAACAACCTGCGTTTGGTGAACTGCCATATCGGCGGCGAGCAACCCCTGTGCTACGCCCGCAACCTGGTGTTGGAAAACTGCACCTTCGACCCTGCCAGCGACCGCGCCTTTGAATATTCCACCGTGCAGGCCGACATCCGCGGCCACATCGCCGGCATAAAAAACCCCGCCGGAGGACGCATCGTGGCCGACAGCTTCGGCGAGGTGGTCATCGACGAGAACATCAAAGGCCCTGCCGACTGCCAAATCATCACCCGCAACAAGAACTGACATGCGACACGACTTCGACCTTCTTATACCCCGTCGCCACACCAACTGTGTGAAATGGGACACCCCCGAGGCTTCCAACGCCATTCCGATGTGGGTGGCCGACATGGACTTCCGCGTCGCCCAGCCCATCATCGACGCCCTTCACCGCCGCGTGGAACACGGCGTTTTCGGCTACAACTTGGTGCCAGACGAATACTACGAAGCCGTCATCTCGTGGTTCTCACGTCGCCACCATTGGACCATCAAGCGCGAATGGATACTCTACACCACCGCCGTGGTGCCGGCGCTCTCCGCCACCATCAAGGCCCTCGCCGCCCCGGGTGAGAAGGTGATTTTACAGACGCCGGTTTACAACTGCTTCTTCTCCTCCATCCGCAACAACGACTGCATCCTTGTGGAAAACCCGCTCATCTACGAAGAAGGCAGCTACCACATCGACTTCGACGACCTGGAGCGCAAAGCCGCCGACCCTCAGACAAGGCTCCTCCTCTTCTGCAACCCCCACAACCCCGCCGGACGACTGTGGACCGCCGAGGAAATGGAACGCGTGAACACCATCTGCCTACGGCATGGCGTGAAAGTGGTGGCCGACGAGATACATTGCGAGTTAGTGATGCCCGGCTACAAGTACACCCCCTTCGCCTCCGTGTCGCAGGAATGTCTCGACAACTCCATCACGCTCAACTCACCCTCCAAGTCTTTCAACACCGCCGGTCTTCAGATAGCCAACATCATCAGCAACGACGAGGAAACTCGCCAGCGCATCGACCGCGCCATCAACATCAACGAGATTTGCGACGTCAACCCCTTCGGCATCGTGGGAACCATCGCGGCTTACAACGAATGTGAATACTGGATAGAACAGCTCTGCGACTACCTCCATCGCAACTACGACTATCTGTGCTCCACCATCGAGCAGAGGTTGCCACAGTTGAAGGTGACCCGCCTTGAAGGCACCTACCTTGCCTGGATTGACATCCGTGCGCTGGGCCTCACCTCCGACGAAGTGACCCGCCTCCTCTTGGAACGCGCCCACGTGCTCGTCAACAGCGGCACGATGTATGGCGCCACCGCCGGAGAGGGCTTCATCCGCCTCAACCTGGCATGCCCCCTCCGATACCTGCAAGAAGCCCTCGAAAACATTTGCAAGACACTAAACTAAAAAAAGACCTTAAAGTCTCTAAAGTCCTTAAAGACCTTAAAGACCTTAGAGACCTTAAAGTCCCTTCAAAAAAGACATGGCACTTATCAAGTCAGTAAAAGGCCTTTCGCCCAAATGGGGCAAAGACTGCTATTTCAGTGAAAACGCCACCATTGTTGGCGAAGTGGAGATGGGCGACGAATGCTCCATCTGGTTCAACGCCGTTGTTCGCGGCGACGTGGCCTACATCCACATGGGCAACCGCGTCAACGTCCAGGACGGGGCGTGCGTACATGTCACCTACGAGGTGGGACCCACCATTATCGAGGATGACGTGTCCATCGGCCACAACGCCACGGTACACGCCTGCACCATCCGCCGAGGCGCCCTCATCGGCATGGGCGCAACGGTATTGGACAACGCCGTGGTGGGCGAGGGAGCCATCGTAGCCGCCGGTGCGCTGGTGCTTCAAGGCACTCAAATCGGCCCCCACGAGATTTGGGGCGGCGTGCCGGCGAAGTTCATCAAGAAAACCCGACCCGACCAGGCAGAGAGTTTCGCAGCCCACTATGTGGGTTACTCCAAATGGTACCTGGCAGAAGAAGAATAAGCTCCCACCGATGTCGAGTCTGAAGGAGAAAACGGCGCGTGGCCTGCTGTGGGGCAGTCTGAGCAACGGCTTGCAGCAGTTGCTCAACCTCGTCATCGGCATCTTCCTCGCCCGCCGCCTGTCGGAAGCCGACTACGGAATGGTGGGCATGGTGGCCATCTTCACCGCCTTGGGGGCTTGTCTGCAGGAGGGCGGCTTCATCGCGGCCCTGAACAAACGGCAGGGAGCCACGCATCGCGACTTCAACGCCGTGTTCTGGACAAGCATTGCCGTCGGTGGTACCTTCTACGCCATCCTGTTCGCCCTGGCCCCCCTCATTTCCCGTTTCTACGGTGTGCCGGAACTCACCCCCCTGACCCGCTACGTCACACTCAGCGTCGTCATCTCCAGCCTCTCCACGGCTCCCCGCGCCTGGCTCTTCCGGCATCTCATGGTGCGCGAGACCTCCATCATGACGCTCACCGCCTTGGCGGTGTCGGGCGTGGTGGCCATCGCCATGGCCTACAGCGGCATGGCCTATTGGGGCATCGCCACCCAGAACATCGTTTACATCAGCATCGTCGCAGCACTGAGCTACTATTTCTCCGGCTGGCGTCCCCACTGGGAGTTCGACTTGTCCCCGGTGCGTGAGATGCTGGGCTTCAGCAGCCGTCTCATCGTGACCAACGTGTTCAACATCATCAACACCAACGTCTTCTCCGTGGTCTTGGGCAAACTCTACACCCCCCGGGACGTGGGCAACTACACCCAGGCGAACAAATGGAACACGATGGGTTCGTCACTCATCAGCGGCATCATCTACGGCGTGGCGCAACCCGTGTTCACACGCGTGGAGGGCGACCGCGCCCGCCAGAAGGCGGTGCTACGCAAAATGCTCCGCTTCATTGCCTTGATATCGTTCCCGCTCATGCTGGGCCTGTCACTCGTGGCCCGTGAGTTCATCGTCATCCTCATCACGGAGAAATGGCTCGACAGTGCACACATCATGCAGCTGCTCTGCATCGCCGGGGCCTTCATGCCCGTCTCCGCCCTGTTCTCCAACCTCGTCATCAGCCGAGGACACTCCGGGGCTTACATGTGGTCCACCATCGCCCAATGCCTCGCCGGTTTGGCTGTGGCCCTGCTGCTTGCCCGACATGGCATCCACACCATGGTGTCGGCCTACGTGGTGGTGAGCGTGCTGTGGACGGGGGTGTGGCTGCGCTTGGCCCACCGCGAGACGGGTCTTCGGACAACGGAATTCCTCCGCGACATCTCCCCCTACCTGCTCCTCTCCGCCGCCCTCTGCATAGCCTCACACTTCATCGCCGACGGCATCCCCAACATCTACCTGCGCATGGCAGCGAAGGTGGCCTTGGTAGCCTTCCCCTACGTGGGAATCCTGTGGATGGCCGGCAGCCACATCTTGCACGAGGGTGTGCATTTCCTCATACACCATGAACTGAAGGAATGAGAATCAACGGAAAAACTCGCACATTCTTTGTCATTTCGGTTTTTTTTCATAATTTCGCCGACCAAATCAACAACACGCCACACGTATGCACCAAAACGACTACCTTGAGGCCTATCAGAAACGCGCCCTCCGTGCCTGCCAACTGAAACAGCTGTCCATCCTGGTGGAGATCGACCGAATCTGCCGGAAACACCACATCGACTACTGGTTGGAGAGCGGCACGCTGCTCGGCGCCGTCCGCCACGGCGGCTTCATCCCCTGGGATGACGACATCGACGTGGGGATGATGCTCCCGGAGGTGGAGCGGTTCAAGGCAGTAGCCCCCGCCGAACTACCTGAGACGATGGTGCTGCAAACGCCGGAGACCATGCCAGAGGCGAAGGAACCCATCATCAAGGTGCGCGACCTGGACTCCTTTTTCGTGGAGCCAGGCGACCGCTTTACCAACAACTACCCCAAGGGGCTCTTCGTTGACATCTTCCCCTTCGTGGGCTATCCCAACATCCCCCGCTCGTTCTGCGGCCGGTTGGTACGCACGCTCTGCCGCAGCCGCGCCATCCTCCACAAGCCCCACCCCTACGGCCTCCGCGCCGTGGCGGAATTCTTTTGGTTTGGTGCGAAATACGCGGCATGCAGCGCCGTCTGGCACGCCGCCTGCCTCCTCACCTCCCGCAAGAAATACGCTTCCATCATCCCCATGAACAACGGCTACGGCACCACCCATCTGCGCAGCAGCATCCTGCCACTGTCTTCGGTGGAGTTCGAGGGGCGCACCTTCAGCGCACCAGGCGACATCGACACCTTCCTGCGCGACCTCTATGGCGACTATATGCAAATCCCACCACCCGAAAAGCGCAAGATACACGCCATCTTCATGGTGGAGCGACTCAGCGAGAATAGTAAAAAATAAAATTCCATGCTCCCTCCTCCCAACATCGACATCTCCGTCCTCATCCTCTTCTTCAACCGCCCCGACCACCTGTCCCAAGTGTTCAACCAAGTGCGTGAGGCGCGACCCGCCCGTCTGTTTCTCTATCAAGACGGGCCTCGGGGTGAGCGCGACATGGCCGGCATCGAAGCGTGCAGAAAGGTGGTGGAGAACATCGACTGGGAATGTGAGGTTCACCGCAACTACCAAGAAAAGAACCAAGGCTGCGACCCCTCGGAATACCTTTCACAGAAATGGGCTTTTTCGATGACCGACAAATGCATCGTGCTCGAAGACGACGACGTGCCTTCCCTGTCGTTCTTTCCCTTCTGCAAGGAGATGCTCGACCGTTATGAACACGACGAGCGCGTGAGCATGATTTCTGGTTTCAACGAAGACGAGGTGACACCCGACATCTCCGACAGTTATTTCTTCACTTCCGTCTTCGCCATCTGGGGCTGGGCTTCCTGGCGCCGTGTCATCGACAAATGGGAAGGCGACTATGCGTTCCTCGACGACCCAACCGCCATGCGGCAACTTGAAACGTTGGTGCGCCAGCGTCGTTACCGCAGCGATTTCCTCAAGATGTGCCGTCAGCACCGTGAAAGCGGAAAAGAATATTACGAGAGCATCTTCTGGGCGAGCAACATCCTCCAGTCAGGCTTGGCCATCATGCCCCAAAAGAACATGATCAACAACCTCGGCCTTTCTGCCGACAGCACACATTTTTCTGGCAGCATCAAGACCACCCCCCGTGCCTATCGGAAGATTTTTACCATGCAACGATACGAGATGGAGTTCCCGCTGCGTCACCCGAAATACGTCATCGACCACTGGGCCTACAAGGAGAGACTCTACCGCACCAATGCTTGGGGACATCCATGGGTGAAAGTCTGTCGCTCCTTGGAGGAACTGTACCTCAACCTGCGCCATGGCAATTTCCAGGGCATCTGGCAAGCCCTCCGCCGCCGCGTGCGCAAACTCACCGGCCAGGAACGCCACCGATGAAAAGAACAACAACAAAAGAACACACCTTATGACAAGAATAGTCATTGCCGCGGACTTCGTCCCCATCAACAGAGTGAAGGACCTGGCCTCCCAAGGTCGCTACGAGGAGGTGCTGGGCGAGACGAAAACGCTTTTCGCCGACTACGACTACCGGTTGGTGAACGTGGAATGCCCCATGGCCCCCGAGGGAGCCAAACCGATTGTCAAATGCGGCCCCAACTTGTCGTGCGACGAGCAAAGCCTGAAGATGGTGGCATGGGCCGGCTTCGACTGTGCCTGCCTTGCCAACAACCATTTCTACGACTACGGCGACGAGGGCGTCAAGGCCACACTGAAAACCCTCAAGCAACTCGGCCTCGACTACGTCGGTGGAGGCGCCGACCTTCAGGAGGCCGGCACCACGCTCTACAAAAAAATCGGTGGTGAGACACTGGCTCTCATCAACTGCACGGAGCACGAGTCGAGCATCGCCACCAAGCAGTCCGCCGGTTCCAACCCCTTCGACCCCATCGAACAATACCATGCCATCTTGGAGGCTCGCCAGAAGGCCGACTACGTCGTGGTCATCACCCATGGCGGCGTGGAGCATTACGACCATCCCACCCCTCGCATGCGGCAAGCCTACCGCTTTTTCATCGAAGTCGGAGCAGACGCCGTGGTCAACCACCACCAGCATTGCTTCTGCGGCTACGAGTATTACAAGGGGAAGCCCATCTTCTACGGCTTGGGAAATTTCTGCTTCGACAAACCTCAATATCGTGATTGTTTCTGGAACGAGGGTTACGTGGTGGGGCTCACCCTCGACAAAGATTCGGTGGAATGTCAGGTGTTTCCCTACATGCAGTGCAGCAAGACACCCTCCGTGCATTTCCTTCAAGGGGAGGAGCGAAGCCACTTCATGGAGAAGTTGGAGGAGAAAAGCCGCCCCATCGCCGACAGCGAGGCATTGGAGGAGGTGTATCGTCAATACTTGGAAAGGACCTCCAACCGGTATGACACCTTGTTCACCCCCTACTCCAACAAATTCACGGAAGCCTTGTGCGAAAAAGGTCTCCTCCCCACCTGCATCTCCAAGGGGAAATGGCCCAAACTCCTCAACAAGATAGAGTGCGAGTCACACCGCGACAGGCTGATACATTTTATCAAGAAGCATATAGAATAGGAAAAATAGGAGATAATAGGAGGAAATAGGAGATAATAGGAAAGATAGGATTTCCTATGACCTCCTATAAATTCCTATTATCTCCTATATTTTCCTATCTCCTCCTATCTCCCCCTATTCTTCCTTCCTCTTGATCACCTTTGCCGGCACCCCTCCCACGATGCAGTTGTCAGGGACATCCTTGACCACCACGGCATTGGCGGCTACGAAGACATGGCTGCCGATGTTGATTTTGCCAAAGGCTTTCGCTCCGGGGCCGAAAGCCACGTGGTCGCCTAATGTAGGCCGTGCATCGAGGCTGCCATTCGTGCCTATCAGCACGCCCGCGTTGAAACCGCAGTAATTGCCTACGCTTGCCGCACCAAGGCGCACACCGCCACCACCGGAGAGGTGCATGATGCGAAGGCCGTATCCGCATGTGTTCGGGTTGATGCTGATGCCATACTTGCCCCCAAGGCGTGTGAGTTTCAGCTTGTAGTAATAATACCACAACCGGTGTGGCAAGCTGGAAACATTGTTGAGATGGTATTCCAACTTGCGCATGCACCTGATGTAACGAAAGGCGCGGGCGCTCTCCGCCCCCACCCACAACCTCAGGAGGTATCCCCCAAAGGAGGTGACGTCGTTGCGGAGGGCGTCCTCACGGAGGTAAAGTCTCAAGTCTTCCTTGGTCTTGATCATCGTTTCGTTATTTCAGCGGTTCCGGGCCGTTGAGTGTCGGTGTCACCGGCACGATGCGCCCTTTCTTGTCGAACGTGAGACGGTCGATGCACACCTCGCGGTGCGTACCCGGCACACCACCTCCGAATTTCCTATCGACATAATTCTTGTTGATGCGGTGATAGACGATGTACCACTCGTCGCGACCGGGGATTTGGAGGATGGAGTTGTGTGCGGTGCCATAAATCTTGTCCTCGGGCCGCTGCTCTATCACCCGGTAATTCTGCTCGTCGATGTTGATGGGACCCAACGGCGACTTGGCCGTGCCGTAGCACACGTGGTAGTTGGGCGAGCCGGTGTCATCGACCGACCAGAGGAAATAATAAGTGCCTTTGCGATAGAACACGTATGCGCCCTCCCGGAAAGCCCATGTCTGCAACGTTCCTCCCTGCGGGGTAAGGTGGGTGATGGTCTCCTTCTTCACCGACAGCATGTCGTCGGACAGCTCTGCTCCGGCCATGAAGCCGTTGCCCCAGTAGATGTAGTGCTTGCCGGTGCGCGGGTCGTGGAAGACGTCCACGTCGATGGCCTGCCCTCCACGAGCGGCCTCGGGTCTGTCGGCGTCGGTGATGATGGGCGCCCCGGTGGCGGTGAAGGGTCCGGTGGGGTTGTCGCTCACCGCCACGCCGATTTCCTTGCGGTTGCTCTTGGGGTTATGTGCGGAGAAATAGAAATAATACTTATAGGAGCCGTCCTTCTGCTTCACCTCCTCGATGGCAGGGGCCCATGCGTTGCCGGTGGCCCATGTCACTTGGTCGCCCTTCACGTCGAGCATCTTCCCCTCGTCGGTCCAATCCACAAGATTGGTGCTGGAGAAGACGCTGAAGTCGTGCCCGCCCCATCCGGGCGTGCCGTCGGTGGTGCTGTAGATGTAGTATTTCTTTGTCTTGTTGGAGTAAAGCACCTCGGGGTCGGCGTGGAAGCCGGTGAGGATGGGTTGCTTGTGGTTGCCAAACTCCTTGAGGAGCCGCTCCTTCTCCGCCCGGGTGATGGGGATGATGGTGCCGTGCCGGGGAGTGAATTTCCCCTTCGTCTCGGTGTTTTGCACAAACTGGAAGGTTTTTAAGTCCTCGGAGCGACAGAACTGGTAATGGCCGTTGCCATAGCAGTCGTACATGATGATCCAGGATTTGCCGTCGATGGCCTTGCACACACCCACGCCCTCGACAGCCTCTTTCGTCTGCTCGACGTTTCCTTCGAGCATCTGCCACTTGTCTGTGAGCTCCTTCGCCACCGCCTGGTAGATGCCGCGCCCGGCTTCCTGCTTGTAGAAGAGGTGGTAGAGTTGGTCGGCGTCGTTGTAAACGATGTCGCCGTCGATGGTGGCGTTGCCGGCATCGAAGAGCCAGCGTGGCTCACCCTCCAAATCGGTGAAGTCGCTATTGGCATACTGGTAGTAGATTTTGTCAAAGGAGCCGGGGTCGCTGGTACGGAGGGAATAGAACACCATGTACTTGCCGGCGCGTCGGTCGTAGATGGTCTCCGGCGCCCACACGCGGATGACGTTCTTCCAAGCCTTGGTGTAGCGGGTGGGGAAATTGACGGTCGAGTGCTGCCAATGCACCAGGTCGTTGGACTTGAGCAGCACCATGCCGCGATTGCTCGACCATCCCAAGGAGGAGCGCATATCGGTGGCGACCATGTAGAAGGTCTTGCCGTCCTGGCAGCGGAGGATGTGCGGGTCGCGAACGCACTGCGTCAGGGCGATGGTGTCGCTGGTGATGACAGGCGCCCCGTGGTTGAGCGGCGTGAAATTATAGCCATCGTCGCTCAGGGCGTAGCAAATCTGCTCGTCCTCCGGTGCGTTGCTGTTGAAATAGGTGAAGAGGTAGGCCACCATCTCGTCGGGGTCTTCCGTTGGCGTGTTGGCGGCAATTTTCTTGGCGGCGGAAACGGTGGTGACGAGTGCAAATGTCAGCAGCATCGCCATCAGGGCATGGGCTTTGTTCATATCAGATTTTTTGGGCTTTGGTTATTTGCGTGTAAAGATACGAACTTTTTCCCATACATCATCATCTTGCAGCAAAAAAATTATTTGAGGTGCATTCTTAGGCCGAACATGATGGAGGGTGCGAGAGGATGGTCTTTGTAATAATGCTCGAAAGAGGTGCCGTCGTCGAAAAAGTAGCCGAGGGAGGGTTCGAAATACAGCCCCGCCTGTTGGGTGATGGCATACTCCGCCCCTGCTCCTGCGTCAACAGACCATTGCCAGGGTTTCTCATTCAGGCATTTCTCCACCATGGCACTGCCTGTGAGATAGAATTGGAGACGGTCATTGGACCACAACCGCCACGCCACACCTATAGGTACGCCCAAGTAGTGCAGGTGCTGGTCGGTTTCAGTACTGCCCACGGTGAACTCCGAATAGAGCCAGGAATAATTGACGCCGCTGAGCAGTGCCAAGCGGTCGTTCAACTGATAATGCAAACTCATGCCCATGCGCACGGGCAGATGATGCTTGGAATGACGTGTCTCATATTCCACGAGTGCGAATGATGTCATGGGGGCATAGCTCATCGCGTTTGCTCTCATCACGTAATAAGACGCCACCTCGTTGGTGGAGTTGTTGGCCGCCAACAGGCCGCCCGACGCATTCAGACCCATCGACCATTTGTTCGTCTTCAAGGGATGCTGGCGAGCCATTTCAAACGAGGGTTCCAAGACTTCACTGCTGGCCAAATTGCCTTTCTGCTTGTTGTCCGTTTTTTGTTGCATGGGCTTTTCTTCACTCGACGTTGTTTCTTGCTGTGAAACATCGACATTGGCAGGGAGGGGTTGTTCCACCGTCGCAGGGATTGGCTCCTCATTTCCCGCCACTGTTTCTTGGTGTGTCGCTTGAGCCTTGTCGTCACGTGCCAAAGCCAAGGTGACAGGGTGTGGAGGGGTCGCCGGCGACACATAGGCGTGCTGGCGGGGAAGGGGCTTGTCGGTCTCCAACCGTGGTGCTTTCCCTGCAAGTGGGGTTTCCTCCGTGAGTGGTGTTTCCTCTGCAAGAGGGGTTTCTTCCGCGAGTAGTTTTTCCTCCACCCGTGGCTCATTGAACACCATCTGTGAAGAAGGACGAGAGTTGTCAAATTGATAGAAGGTGAAAAATCCTCCGAGCGCCAAGATGGCCGCAGCAGCAGCCCACCACCATCGACCGCGGGATGCGGAATGCCCTGTCGTTTCTGGCTGAAGCCCCATCTTCTCGCTGATGCCCTCCCACAAGCCGTCGGGAGGAGTCTTCCGATGTCCCTCCATCTTGTGTCTCATTATTTCCATCCACTTGTCTTTCATCGCATACCTTTCATTAAATCCTTGATTTTCCTTGCCAATCTCTGCTTTGCACAATAGAGTTGAGAGGCGGACGTGCTTTCCTTGATGCCCAACATTTCAGCAATCTTCTTGTGGGGATAGCCCTCCAAGACATAGAGGTTCAGCACGGTCCGATAACCGTCGGGCAATTCTCTTATCAGCCGATGCAACTCGTCTGGCGACACACACTCCACCTCGGGTTCTTCATCATCTTCCACCAACAAAGGACTTGCCTCCTGCATCATCCTGAGCCAATTCCTTCTTCCCCTCAAGAAACTGAGCGCCTCGTTCACCACCACCTTGCGCATCCAACCCTTGAAACTTTTCTCTCCACGATATTCCATCGCCGGTATGGACGTGAAGATTTTCACGAAACTGTTTTGGAGCACGTCCTTCGCATCGTCATCGTCAGGCACATAGCGGTGGCAAACAGACGTGAGTTCCTCTACATACAGTAGGTAGAGTTGCTTCAATGCCTGTTGGTCCTTGTTACGTATGCGCTCAACGAGTTGCTCGACCATTTTTTCGTGTATTCCTACTTATTAATTACAGAATGGGGCAAATCTTGTATGCCGCCATCACATTTTTTGTTTATTTAACACTCCGCCATGCAAGAATCCCTCATTTCCCGCATTTTTATAATAGACGAATAGAAAAAAACTGCAAAGATGAAAAAAAGTCTTTTCATAGGGATGGCGGCCTTGGCGGCCTGCTGTTTGCCGACATCATGCTCCTCGGACAATTCGGAGGAACTGTATGTAAACCAAAAAACGGTGAAGGTGGTGGACATGGTGCCTAAAGCCAAGCCACTGCAATTGACCAGGGAGCAGAAGGTGTTTGTCAACGACAACAACACCTTCGCACTCAAGTTCCTGAAAACGGTGAACGAGACCGACCAAGGTAGCAAGAGTTTCATCTACTCACCGCTGAGCATCACCTACGTATTGGGGATGGTGAACGACGCCGCAACGGGTCAGACCGAACAGGAATTGGAGCAGACATTGGGCTTCCACGAGGGGGGCATACAAGCGGTGAACAACTACTGCAAGAACCTGATTGACAACCTGCCCAAAGTGGATGAAAAAGTGACGCTGAACATTGCCAACGCCATCTTCCTCAACAAGAAATACCAACTGAAAAAGCAGTTCCAGGAGGACATGAAGGAGTATTACGACGCCGAGGCCGAGGCGCTCGATTTCTCCTCTCCTAAAACGCTCAACCACATCAACAACTGGTGCGACAACAAGACCAACGGGATGATTCCCTCCATCCTCGACAACATCGACCCCGACATGGTGTCATACCTTCTCAATGCCATCTATTTCAAGGCCGACTGGATTTCCAAATTCGACCCCAAGGACACACGCACGGAGAATTTCACCACCAAGAACGGCACGACCCAACTGCCGCTGATGCACCAGGACGTGCTCATCAGTTATGCGAAGAATGAAACCTATTCCTCCATCATGATGCCCTATGGAAATGGTTACTGGAACATGGTGGTGATGCTGCCGGAGGAAGGCAAGAGCACCGACGACATCATCCATCGCCTGACAAGTGCGCAATACAACCATTCTGACGGCTTCAGTGGCACGATGAAAGAATACTCCACATACGAGGTGGACTTGAAACTGCCACGCCACGAGACTTCCTCCGACACCGACAACTTGCAAGGTGGCCTCATCGGTCTGCTGCAAAAATTGGGCATCCACCAAGTTTTCAATCCCGACTGCACCGAGATTTCCAACATGTGTGAATGGCCCATCCATATCGCCATGATGCGCCAAAAGGCCAAAATCAAGGTGAACGAGGAGGGCGCCGAAGCCGCTGCCGTCACCATAGCCGGGACATACACCACTACTAAAGCCGACGCTCCCATGGCACCTCCCAAGGCCACCTTCCATGCCAACAGACCCTTCATCTACCTCATCTACGAAGCCTCCTCGGGCGTCATCCTCTTCGTGGGGAGGTTCACGGGCGAATGAACATAAGGGCGACGTGGCCTTTCGTGTTGAAAAAAAGGTGTGTAAATACCACTTATTCTTAGGGAAATGATTACCTTTGCACCCTGTTTGTTCAACACATCAACTTCTGTTTATGAAAATGAAAAAAATTCTGACAACTATCGTCCTCACCATCATGGCATTGACTGCTCATGCACAAAGCATGACCTTGCAGAATGATGAGAAAGAGGATTCCACAATTGCCGTCATCGCCTATTTCTGCAAAAACGACACCATGGAGTATCAACGGATACAGGGGAAAATGAAAATCGCCGGCAACGACACAACACAACAGTACGAAATCACCGAGAAGTTCATCATCACAGTAACAGACTCCACCAGCAATGGTTACAACATGGAAATCATCCCCGTGTCATGCGAAGTGGATGAAAACACCAATGACTACCAAACACGCATGGCCTCTCTGCTGTGGAAAGAGATCAAAGACCTGCACTGCCGTTTCACCACCGATGAATATGGAGAGGTGCAGCACATAGAGAACTGGCGTGAGATACGTGACGTGCTGAAGAAAAGTTATGTGAAGGTCTTCGACGAACTTTACGCATCCATGCCACAATTGGACAGCATCATGCCGCGAAAGCAAATGGAGAGTTTGGTACTCCTGGGATGCTCCACGGAGGATGGCATCAAAGAACAATATGACGAACTTGAAATGCTCTTCGGTTTCCATGGCAAGGAGGTGACCATGGCTCCTGTGGAGAGTGACGACCTGTCAGAGCAGGGCTACCACACGCACACAAGGGTTGAATCTTTCTACCCCGCAGCGGAGGATGAATACGACTGCGAAGGTGATTATGTCATTTATTCCCGCACCGACACCCAATTATCGGCCGATGACGTGAAACATCTCATCAGCCCCACCATGGACTTGCTCTTCAACAATGAACTGACCGACAGCGTGAGCAAATATATGAATGAGGCTCTCACCGCCAATGAAGAGGGAATGACCGCCAACAACCTCGCACAGTATTGCTATTTCTTCAATGGCTGGCCCAAACTCATGCAAAAGGTGGTGGAAATCAACATGGCCGGCTTGGCCAAAACCATCGAATACGACACCATCGAATGGACAAGACGGCGGTGGGAAATGTTCGAATGAGGAACTATTCATTTGCCAAAAAGCCCAGCCACCATAAAAATTTTGATTATCCCCATCTTTCCGAAAGCGATTCCCTAAAAACGCCAAGAGGACAGGGTTGCTGTAGGGGTGGACTTTATGTCCATCCGCTCGCCCGTCAGGGCGAATGTTTGACACACGGCCTATTGGCGCTACGACATAAAGTCTGTCCACGAAACAAGGGGGTGTGTCAAAATAGCCACACCCCCTTCGTGATACCCACTGATTGTGGACGATTATTTGAAAATCAGCTGTGCGAAGTTGTAGAGACCATACTTCCAAACGACGAAGTTGTGCTGTCCTTCCGGATAGTTGATGAGTGTGCAAGGAATGCCATTCTCATCGCAGAATGCCTTGAGCTGTATGCTGTTGCCAATCAGTCCATCAGCGCCACCGCAAACCATCCAGAGGAGTTTGTTCTCTTTCTTCACCTTGTCTATATCAGGAATGAGCTGGGCGGCACGCCGTGTGTTTGGTGCTGACGAGAAACCACCTACGTATGAAAATACATCCATGTGTTCGAGTCCGAAGTTGAGAGACTGTCCACCACCCATTGACAGGCCAGCGATGGCACGGTGGTCCTTATCGGTATATACACTGTAGTTCTTCTCGATGTAAGGAATGAGGCTTCCGATGAGGTCCTTGTCGAACTCCCCGAACGCCCTGAACGACCCCATGCCTCCTTCACGTGAGTCGTCCTTTTGTGCACGTCCGTTAGGCATGACGACGATCATGTCGGCCACCTTCCCGTCGGCATAGAGATTATCCATGATGACATTGGGTACGCCACCGTCTTTGTACCACTCGTTCTCGTCGCCACCGATGCCATGAAGCAGGTAAAGCACACTGTACTTCTTCTTTTTGTCGTACTTAGGTGGAAGATAAACGTTTGCCTTCCGGATTGTACCTACTGATTCCGACTGATACTCAATGAGCTCCACGGTGCCGTGAGGTATTCCTGCACGCTCTTGGTCGAATCCCTGTGGAGCGGCTTTGTATTCATCGAATTTCACATTGTGGTTCTGCGGTGCGCCAAACATTGGAATATTTGGCTCTTGTGCATTGGCTGTCGTCAAAGATAGGGATAGCAATGCTGCTAAATAAACTTTCTTCATTGGTTAAATGGTTTAATTGAAAAACATTGTTTCCGATTAGATGAAGCCCGGTTGGTTTGGTTTAATAAGATTTGTAGAAAACGGCGCATTTTTGACGTGGGTGATTTTGACTCACCCCTGCAAAGCAATGGCAGCCGTACTTTTGCAAGTGCGGCTGCCATTTTCATGTCATATAGGATGGTTAATAATCCTCTTCTACCTCATCCCATAGTGAATGCCTGTTAACATCAGGATCTACGTTATCACCATTTTCACCACCGCCAATGATGGTGTTACCATTCTCGTCTTGCCCACTAATGCCCAAGAAAGGTGCCTCGAGGGTGAGTGTATCGATTCCTGTTTCAGGCTTGATATATGTCTTTTTCATTGTTCCTAATTTATTGAGTGATACTTTTTAATGAACTGTCTGCTTTTTGCCGTTGACGATATAAACGCCCTTCTGCAAGTTGTCGTTATTCACTTTGCGGCCAGAGATGTCATACACATCCTCGCCGCCTTGATTAGTAACAATGTTTCTGATGCCCGTAGGCTCGTCGTCCACGAAGAGGGTGATGTTTGCACCAGCCGTTTTATTTTGGATATACTCGGCGAGGTCGGGGTGTGTGAAGTAGCCACGGAATGACTTCATTGTCGTGTTGCCGGTGGCATAGTAGAAATTGTTGCCTGAGATGAACAACACAGGTGTATCTGCACCGAGGTTCTCGATGACGTCATAGTTGCCATAGAAGGTGCAGTCGCCACCTGTCACGGAGACAGGGCTCTGGTTGTCGCTTAGGCTCACGCCATCCACGGCAAATACATCAACAGCCTCACTCAACTTGATCAAGTATGGTGTGTTGGCAGAAATCTCCGTTGTAGATTTGGTGTCGAACTTGATGACGATGGAATGGACCTTGCCGTTTTTCTTTTTGGTCTCACTACCCATCAAGGTGGCGATGGTGACAGTGTTGTCCTCACCAAAGGCTTTCTTGATGGCATCCGCGTCCATATCGAACGGGAAGCAGATGGTGTTCCAGGTGTCGGCCTTCAACGTGCGCTTGTTCATAATCACCTTCACGTCGGTATAGTTGCCAAAGCCCTCTGCATAGCTCTTCTCCTCGCTCAACTCGATTGGCATCTTGATGTTGAAGGTGTAAGGAGGTTGATAATAGGTAATTGAACCCACATGACCTGTCAATGTGATATTACCCGTAACGGCAAATTGTCCGCCTAGAATTGCTTGATAGTTGTCAATATTAATATCCTCGTCAGCCACAAGATAAAAAGAGAACAAATCTCCTACTTCCAACAAAGCTTCATTGTCCGTAACTGAAAGAATAGCAAACCTAATACGTTGTAGGTTTTCAACTCCATTTTCTTTGACGGTCTTTCCTGTAGCCTGAAAAGCTTCGTCTTGATCATCAGAAAGGTTTACAATTACATTTTGTTTATTGGCATTCTTCTTCTTGATTGTAAATCCATCTGGCAAATAGAGGTCGAATGAAACAGATCTCAATCCATCAGTAGGTGGATTGACCAATTTTACTGTAACTTCAACTTCTCCTCCCGGAGTGATTTCCACATCATCCACACTAATTACATCCTGCAGTATTTCTTCTGCCAGGACGCTACTTCCAATTGCAAAGAAAGCAAATAAGAAAAATAATAATCTTTTCATGTTTATTGTTATTTTATATTTATAATAATTCAAAAGAATTCACTAAACTAATGTTGGTCAACCGCTGGGGTTGTTTTGCTACAGATCCACAAGTTGGTAATATCCTCCACCTCATAGCTCTCCACAATTACTTTTTCTTCTACCTCACCAAACACAGTGTCTACACCAATAATAGCATCATCTGTGGAAACATAACCATTTTCATTCATATCAGCTACCTTGGAGTTCTCATCATCAAAATAAATATCCACTATACTGACAACATCAGATACATCCACATGACCATTTTCATTGATGTCACCTAACATGAAAGTGTTCTTGCCAGTCACCTGGTAGAGATTGGTTTCGGTGTCGATATACTCCTCGGTGTCGGAGATGGTTATCACCGTGCCTGTCACGATTTGGCTCTCATCGTTTACGATAATGGTGATGTCCTCCTGTGCCGAGATGCCCAAAGGGAGGAAGAGCAGCAGGGACAGCAAACTGTAGGTAAATTTATTCATTTGTCACTCCTTTCTGATTAGGTACATCGGTGTCGAAAGTAAAATTCGCATTGGCACTGCTGCCGGAGATGTCCAGCCACACCTTGTTGCTCTTCATCTTGTCGCCAGTGTAGGGGAAGAATCCGAGACGGCTTACCCCCGTGGGTGACTCGGCAATGCCGAGCACCAGCATGTTTGCTGCTACATATTTGGTGTAGTTGTCAGCATTGAAATAACTGGTTCCACTCTTGGTAGTAAAGGTTATTCTGCCATCCGTATTGCAGAAACAGGTGCCTTTCAGCAGGTTGACACCAGTATAATTGGAAGTCAGTGGTTCGTTATGGTGAGCGACCTTCGGCTCCCCTTCCGGATTGACTTGACATTCAGAAGGTACATTGGATTTGCACTCCAGGATGACGGGGGTCGCGGCAGGTACGGCGACACCGGCGACACCGGCATCTTCGTCATCAACGTTTGCATTTGCCGCGATGCATTGCTTTTCGAGTGTTCCATCAGCATTGATGCCGGTGACCACCCATGCTTTCCACGTTTGCCCACTCAGCGTGTAAGCAAAGGGGGTGAACATCGTGCAATAATATTTCCCTTTGTACTCCAGTGAGGCATCGACATTGAAACTGGTGATTTTTGTCAGATACCATTTGGCATTATCACCAGAGTAGCTTTCACTGATGGTGAAGGTGCCATTGTCGTCGATGAAATACCGTGAACCCAGATTGGCTGCAGAATAATTGGAGGCCTTCAAATCGACTTTTGCCGTGTACTTGCTATTTGCACCAGAACCACTGCTTTTGGTTATTGAAGCGTATATGTCTTTGAATTGCAACACAACAGAACCCGGATAGGTTCCAGTGGTGATTTCTATCAAGCTGGTGGATTGGCCGATCAAGTCATATTTCGCTCCAGAGCTATTCTTCAGGTAGATGATACTGGCCACGTCCACGCAGTTCGGGTCCTCTTTCAATTTAATGTCCGTCATCAGGAATTTGGTGGCGCACTCCAAACCTCTGGCTTTCGCGGCGGCGGCCACGGCGGCATCGCCAAACAACAAGGAACCTCCGTTGAGTTCCATCAGTCCTCCTGCCGCTGTGGAAATCGCCGTGGTATAATTCAAGGTGTCATTCGCAATGGTGATATAGCGCGTAGGGTTCGCCACATTGCGAATGCGATAGTAGCCGTTGCCATTGAGCTGGGCTGCCATTGGCAGCCAGCTCATAGCAACAAGCATGATGATTACAAATCGTTTCATTTTTGAGAAAAATGATCACTTAATACAATTCAAAATAAATATCCAACAACATTACTGCGTCACTGACATTAATGATGCCGTCCTGATTAACATCGGCCACACTATGATTGTAGGTCGGGTAAATCCAATTCGGACCTTCCCAATCGCCGTCCATATAGATGTCCATAACAGCAATGACATCTGAAGTGTTGATGACACCATCGCAGTTAACGTCAGGCCAGAGTGGGATGAGCACGGGACTCGGCTCCTCAATCAAGAATGCCTTGTTGGCAGGCAGGGCATTGTAGTTCTCCCAGAAGCCAAGTTTCATTTCACCGCTTTCACTTTCATCCACACCAAGCTGACGGAGATTGGACACCCCCTCTGCTACCTCGGCTTTCAGTCCGAAGAAGTACTTGTTGTTGACGGTGCCTGCGTTAAGAGCCAACAGATGTTCGTATTCTGCCAAGTAGTTGTTATAGAAGTCTTCACCCAACTTTTCCTTGACCAGTTCGAACATGTCATGCAACTGTTCTGTCTGCAAGTCGTATTCTTTCACCACCCAGTCGTTGCCTTTCAGCAGGTTGGTGGTGGGTGCGGTGCCAGCCTCTGTGGAGAGAGTCAACGTGGCTTCCAAACCTTCGTCTTGAGTCATTAGGAGCACCGGGGTCTGTGCGGGAATCACACCTGTGATCTCCTCCAGGTCTGCAATGTCTTTGGCGTTATAGCTTGTCACGGCGTATGCCTTGGCATTCTCCGGCATAGTGTAAGCGAAGTCGGTGTAGAGGGTGGTGTAGTACTTGGTACCCAGACCATCGACCAACTTGTCGGCCTCGTCGAACTTCACGGTGAAGTTGGTGCGGTCTTCCAGTGTCCAGGTGGCATAGCCTGTATCAATATTGGGGTTGCCCTCGCTGATGAAGTCCATCTTGCTGCCGTCGGCAACGATGTAGTACTTGAAGTTCGGGCGCACATTGGGCAGCTTGTCGAGGTACTTCGAGTAGTCACCCAGTCGGGCAACCGCACCCTGGAAGGTCTCGCTGGCCATCAGCGGCTCGTAGTACATCATGGCTGTCTGATAAGCAAACTCCCATACATTGGCCTCGCTGGCGAGCACCTCCTCATAGAAGCGTGCTGTCGATTCGGCGTCCTCGGGCTTGGTCAGTGTGCCGCCCATGGCTTCCCATACGGCTACCACGCTGAATGGCTTGAGGATGCTTTCGCCACGGCCTTTCAACTTGGTCTTCAACTTGTCGATGGCGTTGTTGATGAAGGTTTCCAGTTCCGGCAACTTGGCATCAACCCTGTCCTTGTTCTCGGCGTAGAAATCAACCACGGGCTTCATACTCGGCGTACGGCCGTAGATGCGGTAGCCACCGTTGTACTCCTCAAGATAGAGGTTGTAGTCGAACGACTCGTTGAACTTCGTCATGATGGCGTCCACTCCGTTCTCGCCGAGGATGTTGCCACCGCCGTCGGCGTGGAGCTTGCTGACCACCAGCTGCACCATCTCGGGCACGTAGTTCATAGCGCGCTTGGCGTAGCCAGGCAGGTCGATGGCCTGTGAGCGCAGCGTCTTAACTGCTCCGCCCTCAACGGCATTGACTCTGATGACGGTACCAGCGGCCTCCTCAGCCTCAGCCTTGGTCTTGAAGGTGACGGTCTTGCGACCTGCCACGTTCACATACTTGCCGTTGCCATTGTTCTTGATATAGTAGTAGTTGTCTGCCACGGACGGGCCGGCAGGCTTCTCCACGATGGCGTAACTACGAGTGATGGACTCACCCACCTTTGTATCGCCAACTTGCAGCCAAGCCTCCAACTCGGTATCCTCGCTGATGGAGAGAGAACCAGAGTACTTCTGGGCAGCACCACCGTTCACCTTATAATAAATGTCGGCTCCAGCCATCCTGGTGAACATAGGCACCTCGAAGGACTGCTCATAGTTGCCAGAGTCGTGGAAGACGATGAGTGAGGAAGCGGGGATGGGAATAACGGTGTATTTGTCTGCACCGTAAGGTATGCACATATAGCCTTCTGCAATGTAGATGTCATTGACGACTTCATCATAAATACCGCCTGTGATGAATTTTTCTACATTTGCACCACATTGCACGTTGACGAAGTTGCCATTAGAGATGGAAGAGTGTCCGTATGTGCCGCTAAGAGGTCCTTGGATAATCACACCTGTTCCGTTGATATAAGTAGCAGTTCCAGATATGTCGAAGGAGATGTTGGAATTGTCGGCTTTGGTTCCACCAATATACAATGCTGCACCATCGTTGGCATTAAGGGTACCACCAGTGATGACCAGATTTGCCTTATTGGATTTGTTATTGGGGGTCTGGAGCCAAAGTCCATAGCCGCCCTCGATAACACCACCACTAATTTCCACGCTATTCACATTGGTCGTGCTGTTACAGAACATACGGACAGCGTAAGTGTAAGCATTCATCTGTTGCATACGGCCACCCTCAATCTTTAATGTAGGCGTGTAGCTGTTGCCGTTGGTTTGATTGTCAATGGCATAGCATGCATAACCAGAACCGTTGTTTACGATCTTTCCGCTTTTCACGGTCAGATTGCCATTGTTTGTGATGGTATTGCTGGCATAACCAGGAACGTCACCACCGTCGGGGTTAGCAATGTAAGTTGTAATCAGACCTGTTCCAGTGCCATCTCCTGCAGTGTCAGTGTTGTCTTGGATGGTCAAAGTACCCTTGTTCGTAATCAAGGCATAGGTTTTCGAGGAATCTGTATTACCGGAAATAGTCTTGCCATTCAGCTCAAGGACGATGTTCTTGGTTGCATCAATTGTTATACCTGCAACGACAGCCTCGTTGTCAATCATCAGGATGGTGGTCTCTGTGCCGTCGGTAGGAACGGCGGCCACGGCTTCGGCGAGGGTCTCATATAGGACATCGCCAATCTGAGCCACATAGGTCTTCGGAACGACAGAATATGCATAGCCGGTCTCCGTAGCCTCTTCCACCACCTTGTAGCCCTCCTCGAGAGCGGAGAAGATGTCGGTCTGCTTGTCGGTCAAGATGGTGACACCTGTAGGAATCGGGAAGACATGGCCGTTCAGGTCGATGTCGTATTCACCGAATTTCAACGTGAATGTACCACCCTTGAAAATCGGGTCGCCAAAGCTGCATTCCTCAAGATACTCGATGTCCTTGGTGAGCGTCACGTCTTTCTGCAATTCAATGAATTCTCCGTCCATCAAGACTGGATCAGGACCGGCGAAGGGTGCATAGATGGTGTAGTAGCCACCACCGTCTATCTGACCGCTGTTGTTCAGCCAATAGTAGTGGACGTCAGCTATGCCGATGGTGTAAGGATAGGCTTCCATCGTCTCCTCTTCCGTGTTGTCAACACAAGCCGAGCCGGGAGCGACGATATCACCACCGACAACTTTGTCGAAATAGCCACCGGAGACGAAGCCCTCCATGCCACAGTAAGAGGTTGCATAACTCCACATGTAGCCGGAGAAGAAGCCACCGGTTATGCTATAAGAAGCATTGTCAAACTGGGAAGCAACATTATTGTTGCCATAATCACAGAATGCGTATTGGCCGCTGAAGGTGCCGCCAGAGATGTTCAATACAGCCTTGTTGGCGTTATTATTGGCCTGCTGGGGTTGGATGGCATAAGCATTCTCACTACTGATGACGCCACCGGTAACATTGACGGTGTTATCGTTCGTGGTGCTGTTGCAGAACATGCGCACAGCAACTTTCTTCGCGCTGACATTGCCTCCTGCGATATTCAACACCGGAGTGCACAACGTGCCGTTGGTGATATTGTCTATGGCGTAGCATGCTCCGCCCGTGCCAGTGTTCACAATGTTGCCGGCGTTGACGGTCAGGGTTCCATTGTTCGTAATTGCATTACTGAACCAGTTCTTGCTATCGCCGGGAGACCCTGCATTCTCATCGCTGACCACATTGGTGACGGTTCCGTTCTTCTCGTCACTGCTGTCTGTGACAACAAGCGTGCCCTTGTTCAAAATGGTCTGCGCACTAGCGGCGCTTTGGACAACACCGGTGACAGTCTTGCCATTCAGGTCGAGAACGACATTCTTGCTTGCAGGTATTGTCACTCCTGCATTAGAGTTGATGGTCTCATCGTCAATCATCACGATGGTGGTCTCGGTACCGTCGGCGGGAACAGCATTCACGGCTGCTGCGAGTGACACGTACTTGGTCTCACCGATTTGTGCCACATAGTGGGGGTCGCCAACGGTGAAGTAGCCTTGCATATCCGTGGCAGGAGCACAAACCTTACCTTGTGCGACAAGGTCTGCGGCAATGTACTCTTGCGGGAACTCCTCCGAGAAATATCCGCCAGAGATGGCGAGCACACCTTCCTTGTTGTTCAAAACCTTGACAGGGCCGGTGTAGATGCCACTGACAACATTGATGTGGGCAGTTCCTACAGCACCGCCTCTGTTGACGATGACACCTTCGTCACTTTCAGTCGGGGTACTAATAAAGGTGTTACCTTCAAGGGTGATGGTGCCATTATAACCATCTATATAATCACGGAGCGCATACTTGGCCGTCGTGACCTGACAATCCTTAATAAGGACTGTACCAATCTTTCCGCCCGAGTCGTTTGTCTTAATGTTGAAACCACAATATGCGTCGTTGGTAGCAACGATGTTTTCAAACACAACCTCCGAAGAAAAATCACCTTGTATCAGACGTGAATGCTCAACCGTAACGTTTTTGACGGTTGCTCCATACAAAGGACCATCTGTAACATTCAAGAACCAATTTTTAAGGCTTGCATCCGAACCCGTGTAAGTACAATCCTGAATTGTCAAGTCATGCGGATAGTGTGCAGGGTTAATGGCATCTCTCGCTTCTCCGTTTACAAAGGCGATGTTCTGAAGAGTGACAGAAGCGCCATTAGTGATGCTGCCTCCATTGCCTCGCAAACCGTCGACAATGATGAGGGCATCAACGGTGTAGTTGGAACTTGCATCCTTCTGGCCGTCTATGGTGAGTTTGAAGTTGGCTACTTCTGGAATGGTGACGGTCTCGCCACTGATGTCGTCAATGATATTGATGGTCACTTCACCACCCATTTGCTGGGCAGCATCAACGGCTGCTTGCAACGTGCGGTATTTTGTTTCGCCGATCTTGGCGACAGCAACAACTTTTCCAACAGTCCATTTGCCATTATTATTGTTTATGACTTCGCCATTAATGGTGACATGTCCGTTGTCATTGAACAACGAAATGTCTCTGTTGAAGGTCGAAGTGGGATTAATTGTAACTATGCCAGTACTTTCAGTGAAACATTTCGAATATTCCGAGTCGTTGCCAGCAAAGACGTTGCCGCCGTTAATGGTGACGGTGGCAGCGGCAGCGTGCGTGTTGATGGCTGCACAAGGAATAGTTCCATCAGTAACAGGTCCACCCGTTATCGTGCCTCCGTTGACTTCAACAATGGCAAAATTATCGATGGCATTTTTCTTGTTTGCTGTTGCCGAAACGTTACCGTCATTAACGGTCAGTTTTGAATTCGGATGTGACATCACGCCATTGGATGCCGTTCCTGCATTGTTGGTGATGGTATGCCCGACGGTGTTAGCGGTGGAATTGTTGACAACCGTTCCTCCGTTTATGGTTACCTGCCCATTGTAGTTGTTTACAATCACGCTTGCTGAGCCATCCGTGCGGGTAATGGTGCCGTTCTCGATAACCAGTGTGCCGACGTTGAGGATGGTAGGATTGGTACTGCTGCTGGTAGTGATTGTGCCGTTGCCAGTCACCATCAAAGTCGAACCGCCGAGAATAAAGAAACTGCCCTGAACAGTCAACCCACCTGCTGTGTCATAGTCCAAAGTTTCTTGGTTTATTTTCAACCTTCCACCAGCAGTCAGTGTGAGGGTTTTTCCATCAAGGTCGAGCTTTACGTTCCGGCCACCCACTAGAATGATATGAGTCGTCGTGTAGTCGTTTAGCATCGTCACAGTGGTAGCAGTTGTTCCATTTTGTGGAACTGCATTTATCGCTTCTTGCAACGTCGCATATTCGGTCGAGCCGACTTTTGCGACATTTTGTGCTTGCACCCACTGAGTGGATAGTGCAAACAACAATAAAATAAAGGATCTAATCCATTTGTTCATAATAATATCATTTTAGTTAGTATTTTTGTTTTTATGTAATGATTTGATTTTTAATTGTTTAAATATTTAAGTCAAATTATTGGTTTTTTAATGTCAAATTATCGTGCAAAAATAGTCAATATTTTAATAATGTGCAAATATTCTTCCTTTTTTATAAAAATTTTGCAAAAAATCCAAATAAAAGAGCTGCCAATCCTTACTATTTATCTGTTTTTTTGTAATTTTGCGGCACATTCCTCTAAAAGACAGGTATTCAAAGAAACAATCTTCAAAAACAACCATGATGAAAACAAGAGCATTACTGACCGTCATAGCCATTCTCACCTTTGCCTGCGCCAAGGCCACCACCTTTGAAATGGATGGCATCTGGTACTCCATCACATCCGACCATACTGTTTGCCTCGTGATAGAACCATCCGCCTCCGGGAGCGGCGCATCCTTTGTCATACGTAAAACCTATGAGGGAGACATCATCATCCCCGAGACGGTGACCTACGGCGGAACGACATATACCGTCACGGCGGTGGAAGACGGCACTTTCAAGGAGTCGCCGAAACTCACAAGCGTATCCATCCCCGCCACGGTGACCGACTTGGGCGAGACACCCTTCTCCGCCTGCGGCAAACTCAACACCATCACCGTGGCCCCGGAAAACCCCGCATATACGATTGTCGATGGGCTATTATATGACAAGGCCGTCACCACGCTCCTTGCCTGTCCGGGGACGAAAGCAGGAGGCATCGTCATCCCTTTGACGGTGGCCACGATAGGCAAGGCCGCCTTCCAAGGCTGCGCCTCCATCACATCTGTAGATATCCCGCAGACGGTAAACGAAATCGGTGCACGTTCTTTCTATGGCTGTAAGAAACTGACAAGCATCGTCCTGCCAGAAGGCGTGCCATGCGTGGGTGACAGCATGTTTTATTCCTGTTCCGCCATAACGAGTGTGACTCTACCGCAAACCATCACCTCCATAGGTGTCAACGCCTTCTACCACTGTAACTTACTGAAGACCGTAACTCTCCCGGACGCCGTGGAAGAAATTCACGAACGCGCCTTCAACCTTTGCTATGGTATGACCACCGTCACGACACCTGCCAACCTCAAGCGGATAGACTACCGCGCCTTTGACAATTGCACTAAACTCAAGGCCATGACCCTCCCGGCATCACTCACCTTGGTGGACAGCCTGGCCTTCTGCGGATGCAGCGATATGAGGCGCATCGACGTGGCGGAGGAGAACACGGTCTATTGCAGTGCCGACGGCGTGCTCTTCAACAAGGACATGACCACGCTCGTTTGCTGTCCGGCAGGAAAACTCGGCGACTATGTCGTGCCAGAGTCTGTCACCACCATCGGCGACTACGGATTCTACTATTGCAGGACACTGCAGAGCATCACGCTGCCCTATTCGCTAAAGGCCATCGGGAACCACGCCTTCCGTTTCTGCTCCTCTTTGAAGACCATCGCCTTGCCACCAACTCTTGAAGTCATACAGCACGATGGCTTCAGCCAATGCCCGAATCTCAAGTCATTTCTGTGTTATGCGCCAAATGTGCCAGCCGTCAAGTCATCCACCTTCAATGCGAACAACTACAATGTGCCATTGTACGTGCCGTATGTTGCACTCGACAACTATCAAAATGCCGATTATTGGAAGAATTTCACTATACAGCCCATTTCCTCAGAAGTGGTCGGCGGCATTTTGGGAGACGCCAACGGCGACGGCAAAGTCTCCATCTCCGATGTCACAGTCACCGTCAATGCCGTCATCTGCCAAGACCACTGGCAGTTCTCTTGGCAGATGGCAGACATAAACTTCGACGGCAGCATCACCATCGCCGACATCACCGGGATTGTCAGTGTCATTTTGGGAGAGTGAGGCCACGAATCAGGGAAAGGCTTTATCACGAATTTGAGAGATTTGTCGTAGACCCATTGACCGTAGGGAGGTAGATAGATTTGAAAGATTTGGCATCCGTCTATTAGTGGTTGCGTCTGCTTTGCATCCGCTATTAGTGGTTGCGTCTGCTTTGCATCCGCTATTAGTGGTTGCGTCTGCTTTGCATCCGCTATTAGTGGTTGCGTCTGCTTTGCATCCGCGACCTTTGGTTTTCGCCGAAGGCGACTACTTTTGCGATTCGCTGAGTTGCTACACCTTTGTAAGGCTATAATTCTCTAATTCTTAAATTCTTGATAAACAAAATAATACAAACTATTTAAGGGTGGGAAAGTTCTCTTGATTATCGCTCTCATCCTATTTGGCATGTTTTTCTCTTCATTCAACAAAAGAACTAACGGGCAAATGAATCAAAAACTCCGTCATCCAGATACCTCTTTTCTTATTCTTTTTCAAAGAGAGGTTGGAGGTTCTCATAGAGAGGTTGGAGGTTACTCTTTTCATCTTCTTTTTCATAGAGCGGTGCATTGAAATCAAATTTGAAGAACCATTGGATTTTACCCGTTTCCTCTTCCTCTGGGTGGTTAATATCCTTTGGCGCCCATGCAGCATACCATTCATCATCGATCTT
Source organism: Prevotella sp. (assembly GCA_017619755.1). GTDB lineage: Bacteria > Bacteroidota > Bacteroidia > Bacteroidales > Bacteroidaceae > Prevotella. The sequence goes on along the minus strand of JAFZRU010000046.1, from coordinate 310 downwards.
CGCAATAATTCCCCAACCGCGAATGATACTTGTTCTGGTTATCTCGTCCCCAACTTTATAGCCATTCACAGAAAAGCGCTTATCAGATGTCTCAATCAATCTAATGATGTCATTATTAGAAAGGCCTAATGCATAATCTATTCCGTTGTATGAACAATACTTCGTTAAATTTTTAGTACGGTTGAAATTACCATGTCCGCAACGCGATAGACGGGGAGTGCGAAGCCCCCCCTGCAGAAGCCGAGGCAGTCGGCATTGCCCCTAAGACGTACGCCCATCGGTATCGAAGGGAACTCTTTCAGGACGCATG
>JAFZRU010000045.1 GCA_017619755.1 Prevotella sp. | reverse complement strand
TTCAACTGAGAGGTATAATCTTCGAGGGCATTATGGCAACCCGGCACAAAATGTCGGGGAAGAATGGTATGCGAACGAAAAGTGACAATAATGAACCCTACGAATCATTTTTTCGACCTTTTTTATCCCGAACTCAGGTTAATAACAATTTTCCATGCAATAATTTGGGGGTTAATTGAAAAACCGCTATCTTTGCAATATGAATACCAGCAAATACAAATACCCGATAGGCATACAGACGTTCTCCGAGATTCGCGAAGGAGGTTATCTGTATGTTGACAAGACGGGATATGTTCACCGTCTTGCTCAGCAATTCAAGTTTGTGTTCCTCAGCCGTCCGCGCCGCTTTGGCAAGTCGCTGCTGCTTTCCACGATGCGTAGTTATTTCGAGGGTCGCCGTGACCTGTTCGAGGGGCTGGAAGCGGGTCGGTTGGAGACGGAGTGGACACAATACCCCGTGCTCAACATCAGCCTGGCATCGGCTAAGGGCGGAACCGTGGAGAACTTGAATGAGATGGTGGGTTTGCAACTGCGGCTGTTGGAGGATAAATATGGCATAGAACGCACAGCCAACAGTTTGGGGGCACGGTTGCAAGCCTTGATTATAGGTTGTGCTGAGAAATACGGCAAGAAGGTGGTGGTGCTTGTCGATGAGTATGACGCTCCGCTACTCACCGTGATGCACCAACCGGAGCGACTTGAAGAGATGCGCCTGGCCCTGCGGGCGTTCTATTCTCCGCTGAAAGACTGCGACGAGTGGCTGCGCTTCGTGTTCATCACCGGAATCTCCAAGTTCTCCCAACTCAGCATCTTCAGTGAGTTGAATAACCTGAAGCGCATCACGATGGTGCCAGAGTTTTCCGCCGTCTGCGGCATCACCGAGCAGGAGTTGCACGAGCAGTGGGGAGACGCCGTGGCAGAAATAGCCGCCGACATAGGTGTCACCACCGAAGAGGCATGCAGACAGCTGAAGAAGTGTTGTGATGGTTACCATTTCGCTGAGGATTTGACCGATGTCTATAACCCATTCAGTCTTCTTAATGCACTTGTTGACAGGGATTTGCAAGCTCATTGGTTTGAGACGGGTACGCCAACGGTATTGGTCAACATGCTGCAGAAATTCAACACCGACATTACACGCTTGGAAGGTAGCATGGCACGTTCAACAGAATTTGATGCTCCTATCGAGAGGATGAGGAGCATGCTGCCTCTGTTCTACCAGAGCGGCTACCTCACCATCAAGGACTACGACCGCGATACCGACACTTATACGTTGGGATTTCCCAACAACGAGGTGTACCAGGGTATGCGTGCTCTTGCTGTGCAAGGATGATTTCTCCCTCATTTTCATTGGACGAACGGCAGGGGTACCTCAAATAATTCTCTGCCTTTTGCGTCCGCAAAAGTGCCATATCCAATGGTCTGCCGCAAGAAGGATTGACCTAAGTCAACAAAACGTCCTTGTGGTGAAAAAAGAGGCAAAAAATGTTGTGTGCGCACACAATTATGATTACCTTTGCATCGTGTTCGTGAGAATGCTTTTTTCATTAGGTTAGTAGTTTGATAGATTTAAGGTAAAGATTATGTTATTAGATTTTGAGACGACAGCGATGCTGGTCTTGGTTGTTCTTTCAACCATTCTAAGTGTCATAGCATTGGTGAAGACCAACATTCGCTGAATTGTTTTCAGGAGGCCGGTGTGAGTGATTCACGTCGCCCTCTTTTTTTATGCCTTTTTTTCGTCTCAGTGACATTCAACACGAATTACCACAAATTGTTCATTAATTCATTGATTTGCAAGATTATATGATAAATTATATGGTCATTATATGTGAAAAATCAATGTTTGGAATGCATGTCAATACGAGTTGTATGGTAACACGAATTCCCACGAATTATTCATTAATTCCTTGATTTGCAAGATTATATGATTAATTATATGGTCATTATATGTGAAAATCAACGTATGGAATGCACATCAAACGAGTTGTATGGTAACACGAATAACCACGAATTATTCATTAATTCATTGATTTTCAAGATTATATGATAAATTTAATGGACATTATATGTGATAAATCAACGTATGGAATGCACATCAATACGAGTTGTATTATGTTTAAATTTATTCGCTGTAGATACAAATGGTGACGAAGTGATGGTTATCGGTCATCATTTTGATTTTTTTGGTTAATTACCGTCAACAAAAGGATGACTTTGTCGCATTTTCCGCCCCGAAATCTAAACAGACCTTAAAAATTGCACTTGAAATCAATAAATTGCATAATAAAGTGGCGAAAACACGTTATTTTTGAGGAATTCTGATTAATTTTGCACACAAAATCGACAAAGGCCCCTGACGAGGCGGCAGCCGCCATGGCATGCGCCGACAAAGGGGGAGCCGATGCAACCCAATAAAAATAAAGAAATGAAAGCAACACTGCTGTCAGTCGCACTCTTGTTGGCATCTGTGGTCACACTCACATCATGCTTAGGTGGCGACGACGACGAAATCACATATCCCAGCGACGCAGCCATCAACGCCTTCTCGCTCGGTACGCTCAACAGGTACATCACCACCACCTCGTCCACCGGGGCCGACAGTACCTACAAGGCCACCGTCACGGGAAGCAACTACAAGTTCTACATCGACCAGGTGGCTCGCACCATCTACAACCCCGACTCATTGCCCTACGGCACCGACGTGAAACATGTGATCTGCAACATCACCAGCCGCAACTCCGGGACTGTGTTGTTGAAAAACATCAACAGCGACACGTTGATGTATTACAACAGCACCGACTCCATCGACTTCTCCGTGCCACGGAAGCTGAAAGTCGTTTCGCTTGACGGCAGCAACACCGTGGACTACACCGTTACTGTCAACGTTCACAAGGAGGAGGCCGACTCCTTCTTCTGGCACCAGATGGCCACCGATGAAAACATCGCAACCGCCACAGGCATGAAGGCCGTGGCATTAGGCGGGAAGATGCTCCTCTTCTGCTCCTACGGCAACCATGGAGCCATCCTCGCCAGTCCCGCCACCGACGGAGCCAACTGGACCCCGCTGTCGTGGAACATCAATATGCCCCTGCCCGAAAGCGCTTTCCGCAATGTGGTGACTATGGGCGGACATGCCTATCTCTATGCCTCAGGTCTCATCTACAAGAGCAACGACGGGGCCGTTTGGGAAACCACCGGGGCCGCCGAACTGTATCGCCTCGTGGCAGCAAGCAGTTCCAAGCTCTATGCCCTTGACGAGGGGTTGCAACTCATCTCCTCCGCAGACGAGGGAGCCACATGGACAAAGGAGCAGCTCGACAGTTCCTCTGAACTCCTGCCCGCCACCGACATCTCTTACGTCTGCGCACCTTCGCGGGTGGACGCCGACACCGAAATCATCACCCTCATAGGCAACCGCGACGAGAACGACTATCCCGGCGACTACCAGGCACAAATATGGAGCAAGGTGGCCGACTACTCCGTCTTCTCCACCCACGACCCATGGCTATACGTCAACCCCAACGACATGGCCTCGCGCGCGCTGCCACGCCTCGCATCACTCACCACCGTGAGTTATGACGGAGCCCTCCTCGCCGCAGGAGGACAGGGACGCGGAGCTTGCCAGGAGGAGGGCTACCAGCACTTCTACAACAGTTATGACGGCGGCATCTATTGGAATGTCAGCACCACCTGCGCCTTCCCCAACGGCTTCCAGTGTGGCGAGGCCTTCACCATGGCCACCGACGAGGAAGGAGGGCTGTGGCTCTTCTGCAGCGGCAGTGGTCAGGTGTGGCGCGGACGCATCAGTGCAGGAGGAACGACGAACTATCCCACCGCCTTCACCAAGTAACCCCTTCAGCCGACGCCCATGAGAAAAGCCATCCTGATGCTCCTCCTCACCCTGCCTTGTGCCTCACACGCGCAAGGAGACGTGGAGTATCTCATGGAGGTGGGCGGCGGTCTCGGCCTCATGGCCTACACGGGCGATTTCAACGACAGTCCGCTCAAGGGGCAGCAGCCCATGTTAGAGGCGGTGCTGAGACGCATGATCAACCCCTACCACGGCTTCCGTTTGGCACTCGCTTACGGAAAGGTGAAGGGAGCCTCGAACAACGTGGATACTTACTACCCCGGGATGGCAGAGACCCCATACAAGTTTGACAACTCATTGGTTGACCTCACCGCCACCTACGAGTATAATTTCTGGCCATACGGCACCGGCCGCGACTATCGCGGCGCCAAGCGCCTCACACCCTATATGAGCATTGGTTTAGGAGCCACCTTCGTCAAGGCCGACGAGAATGTCTTCACCGCCTGCCTCCCGCTCGGCGTCGGCGTGAAATACAAGCTTGCCGACCGCCTCAACCTCGGCGTGGAGTGGAGCATCCACTTCTCGCTGAGCGACAAACTCGACGGAATGCCCGACCCATACACCATCAAGAGCAGCGGCCTATTCAAAAACACCGATTGCTTCTCCGCCCTTCAAGCTACCATCACGTACAGCTTCATGGCTAAATGTAGAACATGTCACAACCAGGATGAATAATTTGGACCTCAACCGCATACCCAAGCACATCGCCATCATCATGGATGGCAATGGAAGGTGGGCCCTGGAACAAGGGAAGCCACGCAGTTTCGGACACCAGGCCGGCGTCGATGCCGTCAGGCGCATTACGTCGGAGTGCACGCGCTTAGGTGTCAAGTACCTCACATTATACACCTTCTCCACGGAAAACTGGAGCAGGCCTGTCGATGAGATCGCGTCCCTCATGAGCCTCGTCCTCTCTTCCCTTGAGGATGAGATCTTCATGAAGAACAATGTGCGCTTCCGCGTCATCGGAGAGATCGAGCGGCTGCCGCAGGACGTGCAGGACAAGTTGCGCGAAACCATGGAGCACACCGCCGCCAACAACACCATGGAGATGATTGTGGCACTCAGCTACTCGTCGAGATGGGAAATCACCAGGGCGACACGGATGATTGCAGAGGAGGTGAAGGCCGGAAAGGTGAACCCCGAGGACATCGACGAGGAGATGCTCTCCAAGCACATGGTCACCAACTTCATGCCCGACCCGGAACTGCTCATACGCACAGGTGCCGAGGTGCGCGTGTCCAACTACCTGCTGTGGCAGATAGCCTACGCCGAGCTGTATTTCTGCGACACCTACTGGCCCGACTTCATGGAGGAGGACCTGCACGAGGCCATCAGGTGCTACCAGAGCCGGCAGCGGAGGTTTGGAAAAACAGAGGCCCAGGTGGAAGAAGACATTCTCTAAACTCACTACGACAACACACTCACAATGCGACATATCAAGACTTTGCTCGCTCTTGTAGCACTCGCTACAGCCACCTTGACGGTCAAGGCGCAGGAGAAAATCGTCAACCCCGACATCTCTTACGCCGGACTGCCACGCACGCTCACCGTGGGAGGAATAGCCGTCTCCGGCGTGCAGGAATATGAGGATTACATGCTCACGGGAATATCAGGCATCACGGAGGGACAGTCCATCACCGTGCCGGGCAACGAGGTGACCGACGCCGTGAAGAGATACTGGCGACACGGCCTCTTCTCCGACGTCTCCATCTCCGCCGACTCCATCGTGGGCGACAAGATTTACCTGCACGTACACCTCACCATCAGGCCCCGCGTCTCCACCATCAACTACATCGGACTGAAGAAGTCGGAGCGGGAGGACATGGAGGCCAAGCTCGGCATCATCAAGGGAGGCCAACTCACACCCAACGTGATTGACAGGGCCAAGATTCTCGCAAAGAAATACTTCGATGACAAAGGATACAAGAACGCCGAAATCAGCATCACACAGCGCGACGACGCCGCCAACAAGAACATGGTGATCCTCGACTTCGAGGTGGACAAGAAGGAGAAGATGAAGGTGCACGAGATTGTCATCGATGGCAACAGCGAACTCACCGACAAGAAACTCAAGGGCGGCCTGTTCAGCAAGGGAGCCTTCTCAAAAACACACGAGGCCGGAAAACTCTCTTCCTTCTTCAAGGCGAAGAAATTCACTCCCGACCGCTGGAAGGAGGACAAGCAGAAACTCATAGAAAAATACAACGAATACGGCTATCGCGACGCCACCATCCTGGAGGACAGCGTGTGGAATTTCGACGACAAGCACGTCAACGTGTATGTCAAGGTGGACGAGGGGAAGAAATACTACATCCGCAACATCACATGGGTGGGCAACACCGTCTATTCCACCGACTACCTGAGCAACTCGCTCCGAATGGAGAAGGGCGATGTGTATAACCAGAAATTCCTCAACAAACGCCTTACCGAGGACGAGGACGCCGTGGGCAACAACTATTGGAACAACGGATACATCTTCTACCGCCTCGACCCCACGGAGGTGAACATCGTGGGCGACTCCATCGACTTGGAAATGCGCATCTCGGAGGGAACACAGGCACACATCAACCGTGTGCGCATCAACGGAAACGACCGACTGTACGAGAATGTCATCAGAAGGGAGCTGCGCACCAAGCCGGGAGACCTCTTCTCCAAGGAGGCCCTGCAGCGTACCGCCCGCGAGCTGATGTCCATGGGACATTTCGACCCGGAGAAGGTCAATCCCGACGTCAGCCCCAACTACGAAGACGGAACGGTGGACATCAACTGGCAGTTGGAGCAGAAGTCCAACGACCAGATTGAATTCTCCTTGGGTTGGGGACAGACCGGCGTCATCGGGCGCGTGGGTCTGAAACTCAACAACTTCTCCATACGCAACCTCTTCAACAAGAACCGTGAGCACAGGGGAATTCTCCCCATCGGCGACGGAGAGGTGCTCTCCATCGGTGCGCAGACCAACGGCACCTACTACCAGTCTTACAATGCATCCTACTCCACGGAGTGGTTTGGAGGAAAACGACCCATACAGTTCAGCGTGGGCGTCTTCTTCTCCAAGCAGACCGACGTGTCGAGCAACTATTACAACTCCGCCTACCGATACAGCTACTACAACTATTTGGGAGGAGGCTACGGCAGCAGCTATTACAACAACTACGAGAGCTACTACGACCCCGACAAGTATGTCAAGTTGCTTGGAGCATCCTTGGGATGGGGAAAGCGTCTGCGCTGGCCCGACGACTATTTCACCCTCTCCCTGTCATTGGGGTACACCCGGTACATGCTTAAGAACTGGAGCTATTTCCTCGTGACCAACGGCAACTGCAACAACCTCAACCTCAACGTCGCCCTCAACCGCGTCTCCACCGACAACCAACTGTTCCCAAGACGTGGCTCCGAGTTCTCGCTCTCGCTCGCCGTCACACCACCTTGGTCCAGATGGGAGAACAAGGACTTCGCCAACCTCGCCACCGACTACCGCTCGGCCACCTTTACCGAGGAGCAACAGGAGAAATACAGGTGGGTGGAATATCACAAGTGGAAATTCAAGTCGAGAACCTACACCGCCCTCACAGGAGGAGCCAAGTGCCTCGTCCTCATGACAAGGGTGGAGTTGGGCATACTCGGATATTACAACAAATACAAGAAATCGCCGTTTGAAACCTTCTACGTGGGAGGCGACGGCATGAGCGGCTATTCCAACGGATACGCCGAGGAAACCATCGGTCTGAGGGGCTATGACAACGGCTCGCTCACACCTTCCGGTGCGGCAGGATATGCCTACGACCGCTTCTCGCTCGAACTGAGATACCCCCTCATGCTGGGCAACACCACCATCTATGGCCTTACTTTCATGGAGGCCGGCAATGCGTGGACGGACCCGAAGAAATTCAACCCCTTCGACATGAAACGCTCCGCAGGAGCCGGTGTGCGCATCTTCCTGCCCATGGTGGGCCTCATGGGCATCGACTGGGCCTACGGCTTCGACAAGGTGTGGGGAAAGAAGGGTGGTTCGCAGTTCCACTTCGTGTTAGGACAGGAATTTTAGACAACAACCAAACAACATCGCAATATGAGAAAAAGCATCATCATGGGCCTCCTGGCCATGGCAGCCATGACAGCCACGGCACAGAAATTCGCCCTCGTCGACATGGACTACATCCTGAAGAACATCCCCGCCTACGAGCGTGCCAACGAGCAGCTCAACCAAGTGTCGAAGAAATGGCAGGCGGAGGTGGAAGCATTGAACACCGAGGCCTCCACCATGTATAAGAACTACCAGAACGAGGTGGTCTTCCTCTCCCAGGAGCAGAAGAAGAAGCGGCAGGACGACATCCTCGCCAAGGAGAAGGAAGCCAGCGATCTCAAGCGCAAGTATTTCGGTCCGGAGGGAGAGCTTTTCAAAAAGCGCGAGAGTCTCATGACGCCCATCCAGGAGGAGATATACAACGCGGTGAAGGACATCTCGGAGCTGAGGGGTTATTCGCTCATCCTCGACCGTGCCGCCGATGCCGGCATCATCTTCGGCTCGCCCAAGATAGACATCAGCAACGAGGTGCTCGAAAAACTGGGATACGGCAAATGACGCCCCTAAAGCGCCAATATGGTGAAAAAAACTGAAATAATTTTGCGGTACGGCTTGCTTTCAGTAATTTTGCACCGCAAAAGACAGACAAACAAGCAATAACTATTTAATCAAAGAAAAGAAATGAAAAAAGTAATCGTCATGTTGATGTTGCTCGCTCCACTTGCCACCTTCGCGCAGAAGTTCGGCCATGTGGACACAGAGGCCATCGTGCAGTCCCTCCCGGATTACAGCCGCGCAAAGGGTGAGATCGAGGCCATCGGTAAGCAATATGAAAACGAACTGCAGGCCTCACAGGCTGAGCTCCAGCGTCAGGCCGAGGACTACGACAAGAAAAAGAGTTCGATGAACGCCACCCAGCAGCAGGAGATGGAGCAGAAACTGCAGGACATGTACACCAAGATCCAGCAGCAGGCACAGCAGAGCCAGCAGGAATACCAGAAGGCTTCCCAGGAGAAGGTGCAGCCCATCCTCAACAAGGTGCGCCAGGCCATCGAGACTGTTGCCAAGAGCGGCGGGTATGTATATGTCATGGACACCTCCGCTGGCACCGTGCTTTACATCAACGACACCATCAGCAAGGACCTCACCGCAGAAGTGAAGGCCCAACTCGCTAAGATGAAATAAGCAACGCTCGTTTTGCAACTCTCCCTCCGGCAAGAAGGCCGGAGATACACGGGGAAACTACACTGCCTCCGAGAATTCAGAATCCTTTTCGGCTTCCGGGTTTTCGGAGGTTTTTCAAAAAATAACATCATGAAAAGACGTTTGTTTTTATGGCTGGCCATGGCCTTCCTCCCGCTTGCCGCGAATGCGCAGCTGTCATTTGGATATTTCAGTTACGACGAGGCTGTCAAGGCCATGCCGGAATACGCACTCGTGCAGGAAAACTTGGCTGACTTGAAGTCGAAGTACGACCAGGAGATGAAGCGGGTGGAGGATGAGTTCAACCGCAAGTACGAGGATTTCCTCGACGGACGAAACGACTTCGCACCCACCATCCTGCAGAAGCGACAGACAGAGTTGCAGGAGTTGCTCAAGAAGAACGTGGAGTTCAAGGCGGAGGCACGGCGGCTGCTCCAGCAGGCAGAGGAGGAGGCTTTCGCACCGCTGAGAGACAAGTTGCAGCGTGTGGTGGCACGGATAGGCGCCGAGCGAGGGTATGCCTTCATTCTCAACACGGACGGGCATGCATGTCCGTATGTCAACCCGGAAATGGGAGAGGATGTCTCGCAACTCATAAGGGAGGCTCTCAGATGACAGCACTACCCGGGGAGCCGGGACCCATCGGCGTCTTCGATTCCGGCTATGGAGGACTGACCATCCTTGAGGGCATTCGGCAGCGAATGCCCCAATACGACTATATCTATTTGGGCGACAACGCACGGGCGCCGTATGGCACGCGCTCCTTTGACGTGGTGTATGAGTTCACCCGTCAGGCCGTCGTCCGCCTCTTCCAATTGGGATGCCACCTCGTGATATTGGGGTGCAACACGGCTTCGGCGAAGGCGCTTCGTTCCATACAGCAGAACGACTTGCCAAAACTTGACAGCCAGAGACGTGTGCTGGGCATCATCATTCCCACGGCGGAGGTCATAGGACGTCTCACGCGAACCGGGCACGTGGGCGTGCTCGCCACGGAGGGCACCATCCGAAGCAAGAGCTACGACTTGGAGATTGCCAAGCGGCATCCGGAGGTGAAGGTCACCGGCGTGGCGTGTCCCATGTGGGTGCCGTTGGTGGAGAACAATGAGGCCGGAGGGCCGGGGGCCGACTATTTCGTCCAGAAAAGTTTGGGACAGTTGATGGAGGCCGATCCGCAAATCGACGCCATCATCCTCGGTTGCACGCATTACCCCATCCTCCTGCCCAAAATTGAAAAATACAAGCGACCGAATGTGAAGGTGGTGAGCCAGGGTGCCTACGTGGCGGAGAGCCTGGCAGACTACCTCCTCCGTCACCCGGAAATGGAGGAGCGATGCTCCAAAAGGGGGCGCATGAGGTATCTCACCACTGAAAACGCGGAGAAATTCTCCATCAGCGCACAACTGTTCCTCCACGAGAACGTAGAGGCCGAGCACATCGACCTGGGATGAGACACGGAGGTGATATCCGTATGTTTTATAAAGTGTGGTTTACAAAATCAGGTATTTTTTGTAAACTACGATTAATAGAGCAGGACTATTCGCCATCTCATCAGCAAGAAATCATGGGCGGTGTTTGGGCTGGGTTCCCCAGACGGAGGGTTTGGGTCCCATTTCCAGTTCGAGAGTACCACCGCGCATGATGTCGTCATACATGATATATGAGCGGTGATAAGGCTTGCCATTCAGCCATGCACGTTGCACATAAATATTTTCATCGCTGTCTTTCAACCTTGACTTGCCATCTTCTATTACGTAGATTTTGTTACTGGGATTAATGACATGGATGTGGAAATATTTGTCGTCGTCCAAACGGATGCTGGAGGAATATAGGGGGCTCCCTATGACAAACTTGCCGCCAGCAGGCTCCACTTGATAGAGGCCAAGAGCAGAGAGCACATACCATGCCGACATTTGCCCCACATCCTCATTGCCGCACAACCCATCGTAGTCGTTACCATACATCTCGCTCATGGTTTGGCGCAGCAGCCTCGCCGTCTTGTAAGGCTGACCGGCATAGTTATACAAATAGATGGTATGATGGTTGGGTTCATTGCCATGGGCATACTGTCCCATCAATCCGGAGATGTCAGGAGAAGCATCCTTGCCCAAGTCACCATGAACAACAAAGAGCGAATCGAGTTTCTCCACAAAAGGCTTTTCTCCCCCGAAAAGCTTTATCAACCCCTTCACATCGTGCGGCACCAACCAAGTGTACTGCCATGCGTTGCCTTCTGTATAATCGTCATGCAGATGACTGGAACTAAAGGGATTGAACGGCTCATGAAAGGAGCCGTCAACACCTCTTCCCCGCATGAATTTTGTCTGTGGGTCGAAATATTTCTGATAGGACTTGCTTCGGTTGATGAAGTAGAGGTAATCGTCTTTCTTTCCCAACTTCTTGGCCACAGCTGCGATGGCAGCGTCGGCAATGGCGTATTCCAGCCCTTTTGATACCGTCTCATAAGCAGAGTCTTTGTCATAAGGCAGGTAGCCATGTTTTTTTAGCAAGTCCATTCCACGTTCGTCAAGCATGGCCGATGTTTTCATGGCTTGAAAGGTCGCCTCACGGTCTTTCACCAATCCTTTCAATATCAAATCTGCCAGCACAGGAACACCGGGGTTCCCCACCATGCAGTTGGTCTCATTGCCCATGAGGTGCCAAACAGGCAGTTTGCCTTGCTGTTCATAAATATGCATGAACGTAGCGGCAATGTCCGCCTGCATCTCGGGGTGTATCAGCGTCATCAAAGGATGGGCTGCACGATAGGTGTCCCAAAGCGAAAAGGTGGTATAGTTGACAAAATCACCATGATGCACCTGTCCGTCTGCTCCACGGTAATCTCCGTTGACGTCACAAAACACCGATGGTGCTGTCATCGTGTGATAGAGAGCGGTATAAAAGATTGTAGATAGGTCATCGTCATATTCATTAATCGAAATTTTCGACAATTCCTCATTCCAGGCGTCATCGGCTGCAGCCACTGCCTTGTGAAAATCCCAACCCGGTAGTTCGACACGCATGTTCTCGCGGGCATTGTCCACACTGACAGCAGAGAGAGCGCATTTTACCATCAGCGGCTGCGAGAGGTCTTTGAAGGAGAGGATGGTTAGGGTGTCGCCATATTGCCGATGGGAATCGACGGGATGTGAGAATGTAGCCACGAAATACACCCATTGGTCTTCCGCCCATCCTGACGAGCGACGGTAGCCACTCACCGTGGTGTCATTCTCTATGGTGATATGGCAGGCGGTCATGCCATCCCATCCTATACCTTGTTTTAAGTTGATGGCCAGCAGGCCTGACGTTGCATCTCCACCAAATGTGTATCGATGAAATCCTACCCGTTGGGTGGCTGTGAGTTCAACGAAGACATTGGGTTGGTTCAGTTTGATGGCATAATAACCGGGGTGTGCCATCTCATTTTCGTGAGAGAATTTGACTTCTTTTTGGTCAACATAGCTGATGGGGAGAAACGTCACGTCACCTAATTCACCGATGCCCGTTCCGCTCAGATGGGTGTGGCTGAATCCCACCAGTATGGAATCGCTGATGTGATAGCCTGAGCACCAATCCCATCCGCGGGTGTGCTCTGTAGGTCCCAACTGTATGAATCCGAATGGCACATTGGCTCCGAGAAACACGTGTCCATGCCCGCCAGTGCCTATCCATGGGTTGACATAGTGTGTATAGGGTATGGCATCAGCCATCTCCATCTCCGTCGCTTTCAGTGAACCCCACGACAAGATGAATAATAACAGTAATAGTGTTGTCTTTCGCATGGTCCTTGGTGCTGTAAGAGTGGCAAAGTCATCTATGGCATGCTGGCGGCCAAGGTCGTCATTGCAGGAGGCGCTTGCTCAGATGCCTGACGGGATACCATACGGCGAGCCAGCCGACGGCGACGACGGTGAAGAAGACGAGGAGGATGTCGGACAAATGTACACTCACGGGATAGGCGTCCACGACGAAGGAGCCGCTGCTGCCGCCCAAGGCCACCAGTCCGAAGCGTCGTTGCAGCCAGCAGAGAAGCAGTCCGAGGAGGATGCCCAGGATGGCTCCTCCCACGGCAATCATCCTCCCTTCGAGGAGGAAGATTTTGGACACCTGTTTGTTGCTCGCTCCCAAGTTGCGCAAGGTGGTCACGTTGTCTTTCTTGTCGATGATGAGCATGGAGAGAGAGCCGATGATGTTGAAGCTCGCCACGATGAGGATGAAGGTGAGGAAGACGTAGGCGAGGTATTTCTCTATGTTCATGATTTTGTAGGTGTCGGCCTGCTGCTCGTAACGGTCCTCCACGCGGAATTTGTCGCCGGCCAACTTTTTCATCTGTCGTTTCACCCCGTCGAAGTCGGAGCCGGGCTTCAAGCGCAGCTCCAATGAGGAGAGCATGCCCTGCTGGCCGAAGAGGTTGCGTGCGAAGGCAATGGAGGTGACGATGTAGTGTGCGTCGTATTTCGACTGGTTGACGTTGAACACGTTGCCGGTGGAGAGCAGGGAGTCCTCCACGAAGGCCGCATCGGGGTTGGACATGTCGAGCTGCCCCTCCCGTTCCGGGGCGTAGATGTGCAGGTAGCCGCGCCAGTCGGAGGCTCCCTTGAGCAATCCCTGCGCCAACCGCATGCCGGGGATGCCGAACTCCAGGTTGGCGGCGTGGAGGTCGATTTGCGCACCGTTGTCGGGGTAGAGGATTTCGCTGAAGTGCGTGAGTTGGCTGAAATTGTCATCCACGCCCTTCACCATCACCATCGCCTGCCGGTCGTCGAGGATGGCGAGGGCCTGGTCCTCCACGCACTCCATGGCGACATCCACTTGAGGCAAAGCCTTGATTTGCGCCAGCACGGGGTCGTCGGACGGGACCGTCTTCCCTTTCACCGGCGTCACCTTGAGTTGGGGGTCGAAGGAGGTGAAGAAGGACGCCACCAAGTCGTGGAAGCCGTTGAACACGCTCAGCGTCACCACCATGGCCATGGTGGCCACCGCCACTCCGAGCACGGAGATGGCGCTGATGAGGTTGATGGCGTGTGTGCTCTTCTTGGAGAAGAGGTACCGGCGAGCGACGTAGAAGGGGAAGTTCATTTCTTCAGCAGTTCGTCGATGTGGTCGATGTAGTCGAGAGAGTCGTCAATGAAGAAGCGCAGTTCGGGAATGATGCGCAGTTGGTTGCGCACCCGTGTGCCTAATTCGTAGCGTATGGTTTTCACGTTGGCATTGACGTTGTTGATGATCTCCTCCCCCTTTTCCGAGGGGAAGATGCTCAGGTAAGCCGTGCAGATGCTGAGGTCGGGAGAGATGCGGCAGCGTGTCACGCTGACCATCACCCCGCGCATCATGCGCGTCTGGCCTTGGAAGATGAGGCTGAGCTCCTTTTGCAGCAGCCGTGCTATTCGGTTTTGTCTTGTTTCTTGCATATTTTTGTATCTGTTGTCTCTTTTATTTCGCGAAGATATGGTTTTTTCGCCTTTTAACCAAATTTTCTTTCACTTTTTATTGTTTTGATGGGAGGGACTGGGAGATGCTGGGAGGGGCTGGGAAATTCTGGGAGGATGGGGATTGGCACATCACTTGATGCGTATGATGGTCAGGCCGTCGCGCAGTGGCAGGATGACCTTTTCCACCCTCTCGTCGCCGGCCACATGGTCGTTGAAAGCCTCGATGCCTCGCGTCATGGCGTCGCGGTCGTAGGCACGGTCCAGCACGTGTCCGTCCCACAGGGTGTTGTCGGCCAGGATGTAGCCTCCCGGGCGTGTCACTTTCAAGGCCATCTCATAAGCCTCCACGTAGGTGCGCTTGTCGCCGTCGAGGAAGGTCATGTCGAAGGTGAGGTCCAGTTGAGGTGCCATGGCGATGGCGTCGCCGATGATGAACTCTATGCGGTTGGCCACAGGTGAGTTTTCAATCCACGGGCGTGTGAAGTCCTCCAATTCGTCGTCGATTTCAAAGGTATATACCCGTCCGTCGTCATCGAGCCCCTCTGCCAAGCAGATGGCGCTGTAGCCACTGAAAGTGCCTACTTCGAGGATGCGCCGAGGGCGTGCCATCCTCACGAGCATTTTCAGCAGCCGTCCTTGCAGGTGTCCGCTGGCCATCCTTCCGGCAAGCAAGTGGATGTTGGTGGCGCGCCACAATCGGTGGAGGTATTCGCCCTCCGGCTCCATGTGTGCGAGGATGTATTCCTCTATCTGTTCCGAGGCGTTCATGGCAAGTCGAGCAAAGCCTCCAACGCCAGTCGGTAGGAGTTGAGACCGAAGCCGCAGATGACTCCCTTGCATGCGCTGCTGATCATGGAGTGGTGCCGGAACTCCTCCCTTTGGTGCACGTTGGAGATGTGCACCTCCACCACCGGGGCTTTCAGCGAGCGGATGCAGTCGTGCAGCGCCACGCTGGTGTGTGTGTATGCCCCTGCGTTGAGGATGATGCCGTCGCACGTGAAGCCCACCTCCTGCATGTGGTTGATGAGTTCGCCCTCGATGTTGCTTTGGTAGTATCCCAACTCCACGTCGGGGTATCTTTGGCGCAGTTGGGGGAGGTAACTCTCGAAGGAGGAACTGCCATAGATGCCCGGTTCGCGCACGCCGAGCAAGTTGAGGTTGGGGCCGTTGATGATTTGTATGTTCATTTCAGAAATTATTGTTATCTTTGCATGGTTTTTGGGCGGATGTCTTTTCCAGATGGTTCCGTGCCGCAAAATTACACAAAATGATGGAAACGGGCAAGAAAAACGAGACGAATGTGGTGGCGGCGTGGCGACGGCACCTGAGATTGCAGCGCAACCTGTCGGCCAACACCTTGGAGGCCTATCTGCGCGACGTGGGGAAGTTGGAGACTTACCTCGAAGGGGTGGGTGTCGCCTTGGAGGAGGTGACGCTCGACGACCTGCGGCATTTCGCTGCCGGCTTGCACGACATCGGCATCAGTCCGCGCTCGCAGTGCCGCATCCTCAGCGGCGTGCGCTCGCTGTACCGTTTCATGCTCGCCGACCACCGCATCGAGCAAGACCCCACGGAACTGTTGGAGTCGCCGCAGTTGGGCGACCACCTGCCGGAGGTGCTTTCCACCGACGAGGTGGACCGTATGGAGGCGGCCATCGACTTGACGAAATGGGAGGGTCATCGCAACCGTGCCATCATCGAGGTGCTCTTCAGTTGTGGGTTACGGGTGTCGGAACTGGTGGGCCTTCGCTTGTCGCAGCTCTATTTGGAGGAGGGCTATGTGCGGGTGACGGGGAAGGGGAGCAAGGAGCGTCTGGTGCCCATCTCCTCGCGTGCTGTGAAGGAATTGGAGTTTTGGTTCGATGACCGTCGGCACATGGACATCAAGGCGGGCGAGGAGGACTACGTGTTTCTCAACCGCCGTGGTTCACACCTCACGCGCACGATGGTGCTCATCATCATCAAGGGGACGGCTGCGGCTGCCGGGATAGGGAAGACGGTGAGCCCGCACACGCTGAGACATTCCTTTGCCACCGTGCTGCTCGAAGGAGGGGCTGACCTCCGTGCCATCCAGGCGATGCTGGGGCATAAGAGC
>JAFZRU010000044.1 GCA_017619755.1 Prevotella sp. | reverse complement strand
TTTGGGGAATCTCTTTTCTAAAATTTTCGTATCACTTTCGTATCACCCTAAAAAAAATCAGAGAGTCACGAACTTCGTAACTCTCTGACTTTCATTGTAGCGGGAGCCGGGATTGAACCGGCGACCTCATGATTATGAATCATGCGCTCTAACCAGCTGAGCTATCCCGCCATCGTTTTTTGCGGGTGCAAAGGTAATCATTTTTTTTCAACGCACAAAAAATTCCCATTTTTTTTTGATGATTTCACATAAAAATCGTAAATTTGCAGCGGTATGGCACTCATCACACAACCTAATACATCATGAAGAAGAAGATAGAGATAGAGCACGACCTTCGCTCCACATCGGCCAACATCATTTGGAAGGTCATCAGCACCGACGGCGGCCTTAGCCGATGGATAGCCGACAAGGTGCATGAAGAGCACGGCAAGTTGCATTTCACCTGGGGCGATGAGTGGCGCCATCAGGAGAAACGCAGTGCGACCATCCTCGAACGTGTGAGAAACAGCCATATACGCCTGCGGTGGGATGACGAGACAGACCCGGCAGCCTACTTGGAGCTTCGCATCATCCACACGGAGGTGACAGGCGGCTACATCCTCCATATCACGGATTTCGCCCTGTGGGAGGACGTGGAAAGCCTCATCGACATTTGGGATCAAAATTTCGACCAGCTGCGAACGTCCACCGGGTTGTGAACACGAATGATTACGAATATCCCATTAATCCTGATGCACAACAATTTATGATTAATTATATGGCAATTATATGTTGACAATCGTACCAGGTAATTTTTTGGGTTTTTCTAAATAATTTATGATTAATTCGTGGAAATTCGTGTTGAAATAAATGATTGCTGAATAGTTACGAAATGGTGGAAAAAACATCCACCCCCATGCCCATGCTTCAAAAAAGTGAAAAAAATATGGGTTTCTGAATTATTTGTCGTAATTTTGCATGCCGTCTTCGTGGACGCGCCAGAAGCCCTTTGGGAATGTTAGGAATAAAGAAGCTCTACATACTCATCATCAAGCAATTCGCGCTGCTCTTCGTGGGCACGTTCTTCATCAGCCTTTTCGTCCTGATGATGCAGTTCGTGTGGCAATATGTGGACCAGCTCATCGGCAAGGGCCTCACCCTCGACATTCTTGCGCAGTTCTTCACCTACATGGCCCTCATGATGGTGCCACAAGCCCTTCCCCTTGCCATTCTCCTCTCATCGCTCATCGCTTTCGGCAACTTGGGCGAGAGTTCGGAGCTCACGGCCATCAAGGCCGCCGGCATCTCCCTGATGCAGACATTGCGCCCCTTGGCCATCATCGTCACCTGCATCGCCCTTCTCTCCTTCTATTTCCAAAACAACGTCGGCCCCCGGTCGAAAAAGAAGATTGGCCAACTCCTCATCTCCATGAAGCAGAAGAGCCCGGAGTTGGAAATCCCGGAGGGCATCTTCTACGACGGCATCCCCAACTGCAACATCTACGTCCAGAAGAAGGACTTGAAGAGCGGCATGCTCTACGGCATCATGATTTACAGGATGACCGACAGCTACGAGGATGCCGCCATTGTCCTGGCCGACTCCGGCATGTTGCAGTCCACCGCCGAGAAGAAGCACTTGGTGCTCACCCTGTACAGCGGCGAGTGGTTTGAGAACATGCGCAATAGCGAGTTGGGTGGCGCCGCGCAGGTGCCTTACCGCCGCGAGACCTTCTGGAACAAGCGCATCGTCATCGACTTCGACGGCGACTTCAACCTTGCCGACGCAGAGGTCTTCGGCCAGAACGCACAGGCCAAGAGCCTCAACCAAATCCGTGCCGACATCGACTCGCTCAACGTCACCTACGACAGCATAGGCCGCGCCTACTTCAAGGAGGCGAAGCTCTACACGTTCAACATCAACGGCATCACCAAGGCCGACTCCCTGCGCGCCCTTGCCGCCGCGCGCAGCAAGCAGTTCAACTTCGACAGCCTGTACCAGCACCTCCCCCCCGACAAGCAACGGCAGGCAGTCAACCAAGCCCTCTCGAAGGTCAACCAACATATGAGCGAACTCGACTTCAAGAGCATGACCACCAGCGACGGCGACCTGTACCTCAGGCAGCACAAGCTCGAGGCCCTCAACAAGTTCGTGCTTTCACTCTCCTGCATCATCTTCTTCTTCATCGGTGCGCCCTTGGGAGCCATCATCCGCAAGGGAGGACTGGGCATCCCCATCATCGCCTCCATCGTCGTCTTCATCATCTTCTACATCCTCGACAACACCGGCTACCGCATGGCCAAGATTGGAGCCTGGAACATCTGGTTTGGAAAGGGAATGGCCACCGCCATCCTCGCCCCCACGGCGGCATTCATCACCTACAAGGCCAACAACGACTCCGCCGTGTTCAACCTCGACTCCTACATCACCTTGGGCATGCGCATCCTCGGCATGAGGCGCAAGCGCAGCGTCATGGGCAAGGAGGTGATCATCAACGACCCCAACTACGCCTCCGACGTCGCCCGCTTGGAACGCATCAGCGAGGAGGTGACGCAATACTCTCACGAGCACAACCTCAAGTCGCCACCCAATATCATCAAGGTGTTCTTCAAATACCAACCCGACCACGAAATAGAGCGCATCAGCGAGGAACTGGAGGAGGTGATCGAAGACCTCTCCAACACCCGCGACCGCATCATCCTGGGCCTCTTGGGGCAATATCCCGTGGTGTCGGAGAAAGCCCACACACGACCCTTCGAGCACCGGTGGCTCAACAGCCTGGCCGCCATCCTCGTTCCCGTGGGCGCCTTCCTCTACATCCGCATGTGGACCTTCCGCCTGCGCCTGCTCAAGGACCTCCGCACCATCAAGAACACCAACCGCAAGGTGACGGCGAGAATAAAGGAAAAAGGCCTCGCCGACACCCCATCCGACACATTATTAATATAAGCCACGCCCACCCATCCGAAAGGGTGTGGAAAACACGACAAGCACATGGACAAGAAACTGACAGAAAGGATAGAGAGCGCGGTGGACGACTTCCGTCAAGGGAAGTTTGTCATCGTCGTTGACGATGAAGACCGCGAGAACGAGGGCGACCTCATCATCGCCGCCGAGAAGGTGACGCCGGAAAAGGTGAATTTCATGCTCAAGCACGCCCGCGGCCTCCTTTGCGCACCCATCACCATCTCACGCTGCCGCGAGCTCGACCTTCAACCCCAGGTGTCGGACAACACCTCACTCCTTGGCACCCCCTTCACCGTGACCATCGACAAGTTGGAGGGCTGCGGCACCGGAGTGAGCGCATACGACCGCGCCGCCACCATCCGTGCGCTGGCCGACCCCTCCTCCACCCCCGCCACCTTCGGCCGCCCCGGCCACATCAACCCCCTCTACGCCCAGGACCACGGCGTGCTGCGGCGCAGCGGCCACACGGAGGCCACCATCGACCTGTGCCGCCTTGCCGGCCTCTACCCCGCCGGCGCCCTGATGGAGATCATGAACGACGACGGCACGATGGCCCGCATGCCGCAACTGCAAGAGATGGCCCGCGAACACGACCTGAAAATCATCACCATCAAGGACATGATCGCCTACCGCCTGCAGCGCGACTCTCTCATCGACGTGGGAACGGAGGTGGACATGCCCACCACCTATGGACATTTCAAACTCATCCCCTTCCGTCAGAAGAGCAACGGCCTGGAGCATTTCGCACTCATCAAGGGCACCTGGGCCGACGACGAACCAATAATGGTGAGGGTGCACTCCTCGTGCGCCACCGGCGACATCCTCGGCAGCCAACGTTGCGACTGCGGCGAGCAGTTGCACAAGTCGCTGCAGATGATAGAGAAGGAGGGCAAGGGTGTCCTCGTTTACATGCAGCAGGAGGGCCGCGGCATCGGTCTGATGAACAAGATTGCCGCCTACAAGTTGCAAGAGGAGGGCTACGACACGGTGGATGCCAACACCCACCTCGGTTTCAAGCCCGACGAGCGCGACTACGGCTGCGGCGCGCAGATGCTGCGCCACCTGGGCATCCACAAGATGAGGCTGCTCACCAACAATCCCGTCAAGCGCGTGGGCTTGGAAGCCTACGGTCTTGAAATCGTGGAGAACATCCCCATCGAAACCACGCCCACCCCCTACAACATCGGCTACCTGCGCACGAAGAAGGAGCGCATGGGCCACAATCTCCACCTGTGAGGCACGCCATCGCCCCCATGGGAGCCGAAAAAAGGAGGAAAAAAGAAAAGTGGAAGAAAAAAAATGAAATAAAGTGACGATTTGTGCGTTTTTTCAAAAATAATGCCTTATCTTTGCAATTAACAAAAACCATATCATGGCACAACTATCCCAAAGACTCATGCGTCTGGCCCCCTCGGCCACACTTGTGATGTCGCAGAAGAGCAGCGAGATGAAAGCCCAAGGCATCGACGTGATCAACCTCAGCGTGGGGGAGCCCGACTTCAACACGCCCGACGGCATCAAGGAGAGCGCCAAGCAAGCCATTGACGACAACTGGTCGAAATACTCCCCCGTGCCCGGCTACCCGGCCCTGCGCCAAGCCATCGTCGAGAAACTCAAGCGTGAGAACGGCCTGAGCTACTCTCCCAGCGAAATACTCGTCTCCAACGGCGCCAAGCAGGCGGTGTGCAACACCATGCTCGCCTTGGTGGACGACGGCGACGAAGTCATCATCCCCGCGCCCTATTGGGTGAGCTACCCACAGATGGCCAAGCTCGCCGGCGGGACGCCCGTCATCGTGCCCACCGGCTTCGGACAGGACTTCAAGATGACCGCCAAGCAGTTGGAGGACGCCATCACCCCCCGCACGCGCCTCCTCGTCATCTGCTCGCCCAGCAACCCCACCGGCAGCGTCTATACCAAGGAAGAGCTTCGCGCCCTGGCCGACGTGGTGCTGTCACACGACGACCTCTTCGTCATCGCCGACGAGATCTACGAGCACATCAACTACACCGGCAGCCACGAGAGCATCGCCCAGTTTGAAGGCATGAAGGAGCGCACCATCATCATCAACGGCGTTTCCAAGGCATACGCCATGACGGGATGGAGAATAGGATACATGGCCGGTCCGGAGTGGATTGTCAAGGGATGCAACAAGTTGCAGGGGCAATATACCAGCGGCGCATGCTCCGTGAGCCAGAAGGCAGCGGAGGCGGCATACACACAGTCGCAGCTATGCGTGGAAGAGATGCGCCAGGCCTTCGAGCGGAGGCGCGACCTCATCGTCGAACTGGCCCGCGACATCCCCGGCTTGGAGGTGAACCGCCCCGAGGGAGCCTTCTACCTCTTCCCCAAGTGCAACAGCTTCTACGGCAAGAGTTACGGAGGCAAAACCATCAACAACTCCACCGAACTGGCCCTCTACCTCCTTGAGGAAGCCCACGTGGCCACGGTGGGCGGCGACGCCTTCGGCGACCCCGAGTGCTTCCGCATGAGCTATGCCACGAGCGATGACAACATCCGCGAGGCCCTCCGCCGTATCCGTCAGGCCTTGGAGCAACTGGAATAGCCCCCACGGTACGGCAAAGGCGACTTGGCGGCATCTCACGCGAGACGGCAAAAGAAAAAAAGTTTTGTTAAAAAAACCTAATTGAACTAAAAGTTTCAATGAAATGATTAACTTTGCCATGTTATTCGCCATGCTATTGCCATGCATAAACGAAAACATCATACTACTTGAACAATCATTCGAGAATAGTACAACTTAAATTTTTAATAACTTAAATCACAAACTAAAAAAAATTATGGCAAATTCAAACAAAGCAGCAGCCCCCGCTAAAAAGTCTGAGGGCTTCACAGGAGTAAGAGGTGCATTCTGGATCATCGTGGTATGCGCCATCATCGCTTTCACTCTGTTCTTCACCTGGTTTGGCAGTGAGTCACACTTCACCGACGCCACCAAGGAAACCCCGACAGACGTATGGGGCACCATCTTCAAGGGTGGCATCATCGTGCCTGTCATCCACGCCCTCCTGCTCACCGTGCTCGCCATGTCCATCGAGCGCTGGCTGGCTCTGAAGACCGCTTTCGGCAAAGGCGCACTTCCCAAGTTCGTCACCAACATCAAGGCCGCCCTCAACGCCGGCGACTTCGCCAAGGCACAGCAGCTCTGCAACCAGCAGAAGGGTTCCGTGGCCAACGTGGTGAGCGCCTCTCTGAACGCTTACAAGGAGATGGAAGCTACCTCTGGCATCAAGAAGGCTCAGAAAGTGGCCAAGATCCAGCAGGCACACGAGGAAGCCTCACAGCTTGAAATGCCGACCCTGACGATGAACCTCCCCATCATCGCCACCCTCGTCACCCTCGGTACGCTGACCGGACTTCTCGGAACTGTGGTCGGTATGATCAAGTCCTTCTCCGCTCTTTCCGCCGGTGGTGGTGCAGACTCTGCAAAACTTTCCGCTGGTATCTCTGAGGCCCTTATCAACACCGCCTTCGGTATCGGTACTTCCTGGTGCGCCGTGGTGTCTTACAACTACTTCACCAACAAGGTGGACAAGTTGACCTTCGCACTCGACGAGGTTGGATATTCTATCGCTCAGACATACGAAGCAAACCACACTGAAGAGGCTTAATTTTTGCTAACCCTTTAATAATTTATCGCTATGGGTAAAGTAAAAGTTAAGAAAAGTGATGTCTGGATCGACATGACGCCTATGTCGGACGTCATGACCCTCCTGCTGACCTTCTTCATGCTCACCTCGACATTCGTCAAGAACGAGCCAGTGAAGGTCAACGTGCCAGGGTCTGTCTCCGAAATCAAGGTGCCTGAAAACGGGGTCCTGACCATCCTCGTCAACCCGGAGAAGGATGCCGCCGGCAATCCCACGGGCGAGGGTCAGGTCTTCATGAGCATCGACAACACAGAGAACCTGGGTGAGACGCTCCAAGCCATGTTGCCCGACGCCAACGCGCTGGAGCTCGACGTCTTCACCCGCGAGGGCACCTTCGGCGTGCCTCTCGACGAGATGAAATCATACCTCAACATGTCCACCGACCAACGTCACAAGGTGCTCCCCACAAAGGGAATACCTCTCGACAGCATCGACGGCGGAATGAGCGAGTTCCAGCAGTGGGTTGACGCCGCGCGCAACGTGAACGACAAGATCAAGATTGCCTTGAAGTCGGACGCCACCACCCCGTACAAGACCGTGAAGAAGGTCATGAGCGAGCTTCAGGACATGGATGAGAGCCACTACTACATGATCACCAACCTTAAAGTAGCGGAGGAAGAATAATGGGAAAGAAAAAAGAAAGCAAACAGAAAAAAATGAACGTCCGCGTGGACTTCACGCCCATGGTGGACATGCTGATGCTTCTCATCACGTTCTTCATGCTTTGTACCACACTTAGCAAGCCGCAGACGATGGAGTTGACCATGCCATCCAATGACGAGAACCAAAACGACGAGATGAAGAACGAGTCGAAGGCCTCTCAGACTGTTACACTTTATGTGGCGGCCAACGACAAGATCTACTACGGCGAGGGAATACCCGAGTACAACAATGCCGACTGGGTGAAGGAAACCACCTGGGGCAGCAAGGGCATCCGCGACGTGCTCCGCGAGCACGCCATCGAGGACGGCACGAAGCCAGTGAAGAGAATTGAGCTGGCTGCCAAGGAGTTGGCACGCGACAAGCAGCAGAACCCTCAAAACTATCCTGACGACAGCATCTACTACAAGAAATTGAGTGAGATCAAGAGCGGTGAGCTGAAGGACGGAAAAATTCCCACCCTCACCATTGTGATCAAACCCACCGACAATGCTTCCTACAAGAACATGGTCGATGCCTTGGATGAGATGCAGATCTTGAGTATTGGAACATACGTCATCGACAAGATCACTCCCGACGACGAGAAGCTTCTCAAACTGAAGGGAGTGGAAATGTAAAATGACCTAAAAGAAAAGAAACTATGTCAAATATAGATCTTTACGATCCCAAATGGATCGACTTGGTGTTCCAAGACAAGAACAAGGAATACGGAGCCTACCAACTGCGTAAAGGCACCGGCAACCGCAACATGAAGGCCTTGGCCATCCTCGTTGCTGCCGCAGTGCTTATCGGCGGATACCTGGTATGGAAGATTCAGGCCGACAAGGCTGCTGCCGAGCGTCAGGCTTACATGGAGCAATTGGAGCTTTCCAAACTCCAGGAGCAAGCCAAGAAAGACCGCAAGGAAGAGCAGAAGATTGAGAAGCCGAAAATCGAGCAACCCAAGAAGGAAATTCCTCAAGTTCGCGAGACTCAGAAGTTCACCGCGCCCGTCATCAAGAAGGACGAGTTGGTGAAGGAAGAAAACCAGCTGAAGCAGCAGGACAAGCTCGACGCTGACGTGGCTGTCGGTGTGAAAGACGAGGAAGGTGTGAAGGACCGTAACATCGAGGCCGCCCGCACCGACGTCGTTCAGGCAGTGGAGCCGCCAAAGCCGGAGCCCAAAGTGGAAGTGCAGAAAGAAGTTGAGCAGAAGATTTTCGACGTGGTGGAGCAGCCGCCATCGTTCCCCGGTGGCAACGCCGCCCTCATGTCGTGGCTCAGCAGCAACATCCACTATCCTCCCGTGGCTGAGGAGAACAACATCCAGGGCCGCGTGGTGATGTCATTCGTCGTCGAGCCCGACGGCTCTGTGAGCAACGTGCAAGTGGTTCGCGGCGTTGACCCGTCGCTCGACAAGGAGGCCACACGCGTGGTGAAAGCCATGCCCAAGTGGGTGCCCGGCAAGCAGAACGGACAAGCCGTGCGCGTGAAGTACAACCTTCCTGTAACGTTCAAGCTCCAGTAAGATGCATCGAACATTCCACTACAAGCAATTGTAGGACTACATGACGTCAGGGGCGACGGAATACTGTCGCCCCTGACGAAAATTTTACATCCACAACACCAAAACCACACACCCCCATGAAAAAGGCATTCATCCTCACTTTCATCGGCATGCTGCTCGGCGGCATTGCCTTCACATCGTGCGACAACAGCGACAAGCGCGGAGGTCGCACCGACACTGAAACATCAGGAGAGGTGACCATCGCCGCGGATGAGAGCCTCAAACCCATCATTCAGGAGCTCATCGACGACTTCCAGTTCAAATACCCCAAGGCGAAGATCAACCTCCTGGACACCACGGAGAACAGAGGCTTCGAGCTCATCCGTGACATGCAGACCTGCCTCTTCTTCACCACCCGTCCGCTGAAAGACAGCGAGGTGGCCTACCTCAAGACGAAAAACCAACTTCCCGAAGTATTCCCCATAGGCTACGATGCCCTTGCGTTCATCGTGCACCCAGCCAACAACGACACGTGCATCACCGTGAAGGACATCAAGCGCATCCTCACCGGAGAGGTGACGCAGTGGAACCAGGTGTACCCCGGCTCCAAATTAGGTAATTTCGACGTCGTCTTCGACAACAAGGAGTCTGCAACGCTACACTATGTGGTGGACTCCGTCCTCGAAGGCAAGCCCATCGACAACCCCAACGTGACAGCCGCCAAGACGAGCGCGGAGGTCATCGAATATGTACACGACACCCCGGGAGCCATCGGCGTCATCGGTTCCAACTGGCTCAACGACAAGAACGACAGCACCAACCTCACCTTCATCAACAAGGTTCGTGTGATGGGCGTCAGCACCAGAGACGAAGCCACAAAAGGCAACAGTTGGAAGCCCTACGCCGGATACCTCCTCGACGGACGTTATCCCTTCGCACGCACCATCTACGCCATCTGCGTGGACCCGCCCCGCAAGCTGCCCTACAGCTTCGCCAACTTCATCACCAAGCCGGTGGGTCAGAAAATCGTGCTGCGCTCCGGGTTGCTCCCCTATCGCGGCGACATCGTGATCAACTATGTGAATGTTAAGAAATGAGAAAAATTTAAACTTTTCATTTCTGCCGACATCCTACAACTGACAAACAACATCTAAAAAAGGAAATAAAAACCAACGGTTATG
Source organism: Prevotella sp. (assembly GCA_017619755.1). GTDB lineage: Bacteria > Bacteroidota > Bacteroidia > Bacteroidales > Bacteroidaceae > Prevotella. The sequence continues at coordinate 37,857 of JAFZRU010000044.1, read as the reverse complement.
AAAGCAGTTAAATATCTATTGATGGGAGCCTTCATCTTCGGACTGTCCGCTCCCGTGATGGCACAAGACTACATCTCGGCCATCGACAACGTGTCTAAAGCACTGAAGAGCGACCCCACGGGTGTCGGCTCAGCCAAGCAAGTTGTAAAGGATTACTTGAAGCAGTTCAAGAAAAACCCCAAGGCCCTTGTGGCCTTAGGCAACTCCTACCTTGCAGTGAAGAATTACGAACAGGCCAACGCCATCGCCGACATGGCTTTGAAGAAGAACAAGAACTTAGGCGACGCATACATCCTCAAGGGTGACGCAGAAGCTCTGAAAGACGACGGTGGCAACGCCGCCATGTGGTACCAGCAGGCCATGCAGCTCGACCCGAAGAACCCCATGGGTTACACCCGTTACGCCAACGTCTATCGCAAGCGTTCTCCGTCGGAGTCGGAGCGTGTGCTGAACGAATTGCGCGCCAACGTCCCGGAGTACCCCATCGACGCCGAGATGGGTCACAACTACTATGAGAGCGGCAACGACGCCAAGGCCTTCGAGGCTTTCAGCAGGGCTAAAATCAACAGCATCTCCGAGAGCTACATCGCAGAGTATGTGCTCTCCGCCTTCTCCACCGGCAAATACGACAAGGGCTTGGAGATAGCCAAGACCGCCATCAGCCGCTTCCCCAAGAACAAGGCCTTCCTGCGCCTTGCCATGTTCAATGCCGTGGAGGCCAACAGCCCCGATGCCGTGAGCTTTGCAGAGCAACTCATCAACAGCGGCGACGTGGAAAAGCGCTCCAACGACTTCACCTACTACGCCCGCGCATTGATGAACGCTGGAAAATTGACAGAAGCCATTGAGCAGTTCAGCAAGGCTTTCTCCATGGACAACACCCAGGTGGCCAACCTGCAGAGCATCTCTGAGGCTTACACCGCCCTTGGCGACATGGACAAGGCTGAGGAGTACAGCATCAAGTACTTGGAGAACAACCCCAACGCCAAGCCTTCAGAGTATTCCAAGCTTGCCGGTGTCTATATTGAGAAGACAAAGGAGGCCATGGAACTTGCCAAGGCCGCCAAGGAGGCCAAGAAGACCGCCGAAGCTGGTCAATACGACACCGACGCCGCCACCAACTGGCAGAAGGCCCTCAGCATCTACGACAAGTTGGTGGCCAAGCACCCGCACACCGCTGACTATGCCGCCTATCAGAAAGGACACCAGGCTTTCGTGCTGGGTATGGATGACGAGGCCATCACGTTCCTGCAGCCCCTCGTGAGCAACATCAGAGCCAAGAGCGAACTCACCGACGACGACAAGTACTACTTGTCGAATAGCTGCTTCGACCTTGGATACATCTACTGGTCAAGCAAGAACGACTTGGACGCCGCCAAGCCATTCTTCCAGGACGTGTACAACTACTCCACCGTGGAGACACACAAGAACATCGCCAAGAAAGCCCTCGGCCTCGACGAGGAGCAATAATGACGACGATACCACAAGTCAACAACCATCATCCCGCAGGGTTCCCCTGCGGGATTTTTTTCGTGTTGTGCGGATGGAAACGGCCTGAAAGGCCAAAAGCAATCAGCCCAGGGCAACGCCCTGGGGAAGAAGAGAGTGAGCCAAATATCGCCCTGAAAGGGCATAAGCTTTATTGATGTCATAATGCTTTTGCCCTTTCAGGGCGCAATCTACTCCGTCATTTACCATTTACCCAGGGCGTTGCCCTGGGCTGGTATCTCGTTGGCCTTGCAGGCCGTCTTTGCACAAAATCAATCCGCAGGTCGAAAAATTTCTTGCAAAAAAGAGACATAAAATCAACAAAGCGGCCCCGGAATTCCGGAGCCGCCATATTTTTGCAAGTTTTTCTAATTGTATTACGGAAGGCTGATTGCTTCGTTGGGGCAAACGTCTGCACAGGTGCCACACTCGGTGCAAAGATCCGGGTCGATGGAGTAGATGTCACCCTCGGAGATGGCCTCGGAGGGGCATTCGCTGATACAAGAACCGCAAGCAATGCAGTCTTCGCTAATTACATAAGCCATAGTCTTTAATGTTTTATTGTTAATGTATAATGTTAATTGTCTCGAGGCATGCCTTCCAATGGACAGGTTGATACCTAATAGTTATGTGCTGCAAAGATAGGAAAATATTTTGAAATACCTACTAATAGGTAATACATTTTTTCCTATTTATACAAAATCAAAATAAGGAAAAAGGCAATAAGCAGGGTTGAATGCCGTTATTATAATATGTTGAGACGTGCAATCATCCTATTTTGGGTACTTCTTGCATGGTGCCCGTCATTTAGTCAGGAGCGCAAGGTAGAGAACCGCCCCTATTGCGACTTGCGCCAATTCCATTTCGGCGTGGTGGTGGGCACCCATCTCCAGGACATCGAGTTTCTCAACGTCGGCCCCCAGCAGATAGAGCAGGAAGACGGCACCTACGTGGAGCGTCTCGTCTCCTGCGACCAAGACCGCTGGGATCCGGGGTTCAACGTGGGTGTCCTTGGGGAGTTCCGGTTGAACACCTATTTCCAGTTCCGCGTCGCCCCTGCGATGTATTTCGGCACCCGTCACTTCACCTTCCGCAACCACAGCGACGAGCGGCTGACGGAGGAGCACCAAGACTTGAAGACGGCCTACATCACCTCCGCCCTCGACCTGATCTTTGCCGCCCCTCGTTTCAACAACCACCGTCCCTACCTGATGGCGGGCCTCAACCCAGTCATCAACCTCTCAGGCAAAGACAACGACTATCTTCGCCTGAAGCGTTACGACATGTTTTTCGAGGTGGGCATGGGCTGCGACTTCTACCTGCCCTTTTTCAAGCTCCGCCCGGAACTGAAATTCATGTTCAGCCTTTCCAACAGCTTGGACAAAGACCATGCCAACCATCTGAAGAACCGCGACATGATCATGTACACCAACTCTGTGAGCAAGGCTTCGACAAAGATTATCGCCCTGTCGTTTTACTTCGAGTAAGTCATCACCAACGGTGTATCATTAAGCCAAAAGCTTGAACATTTTCAAGTTTCCAACTTGGAAAATTCACAACCACCCCGCCCCCTCCTTTTCCTAAGGAGGGGTACCTACCCTCCCCCCGTCCCCCTCCCGACATCGGGAGGGGGCTCAACCGCTCCTACTCGTCGCTCTTACATTAAGGAACCCTCGACCCATAAAAAGGCACGAGTAAGCGAGAGCAAAGAGAAAATGCAATTTTCTCTTTGCCGAGCGTAAGTGCCTTCGACCGAAGGTCAAAGGGTCGGGGTGATTGTTTACGCAACAGAGTTGCGATTATTTTATGGGCTTCGCCCGCTAATCACGACACCCACATTAATCGTAAGGATACGGAATTATGCAGATAATCATTTATTTTTTCGCCAGGTTCACTACCATTTTCCCAATCCAGATGCCGTGCTTTCCGTTTTGGTCCACCGGCACATTCTTCCCGTCGAGGTCCTTCACATATCTTAGTTCCTCGAAATAGGTGTGCGAGTGCCCTCCGAGTATCAAGTCGATGTATCTTGAACCACTGGCCATTTCAATGTCGTCATCCAAGTCGGTGTCCCATCCCAGATGCGAGATGCAAATCACCAAGTCGCATTTCTTCTTTTTCTTCAGCATGGTGGCCACCTCCAAGGCTTTTGCCACCGGGTCGAGGAATTTCACCCCTTCGCAGTTGTGCTTTTCCACCAGTCCGTCGAGTTTGGGCGCAAGGCCGAAGACGCCAATCTTCACGCCATTGCGCTTGATGATGATCCACGGTTTCACCAATCCCTCCACCGGCGTCCCTGTGAAGTCATAGTTGGCGCAGACGATGGGGAAGTTGGCCAACTTGAAAAGGCGTGCCATGTTCTCCAGTCCGTAATCGAACTCGTGGTTGCCGATGGTGGCGGCGTCGATGCCCATCATGTTCATCAGCCCCACCTCCACGTCGCCTTTAAACAAGGTGTAGTATGGCGAGCCTTGTGAGAAGTCCCCGCTGTCGAAATAGAGGAGGTCGGGATTCTCTTTCCGTTGCTGTTTGAGAAATTCCAATCTCCTGATGAATCCCCCTCTCCCAGCCAAGTTCTTGTCTGTCAAGTTGGGGTTGAGTTGCATGATGGTGCTGTGCGTGTCGTTGGTGTGCAGCACGACGATTTGCTTGTTTTGTGCCGTTGCGCACGTGGCGCTGAGCGTCAGGAGTGCGGCGATGATGTATGTATTTGTTTTCATGGCTTTTCCACTATGGTTATTCTTCCTTCCACGTTGCAGTCCACCACTTTTCCGTTGGCGGTCTGCTCCTTGACGTATTTCATGATGACGCTTCTTGCCAAGTCGTCCTCCCCGGTGAGTTCCCTCACGTCTGTTCCGCTCTTGAAAGCCGTCATGCGGTCGTTGCCATGTGCCACGTAGTCGATGGTGACGATGCGATAGGAGGCGTTGGGGTCAATTTCCTTTCCTCCGATGGTGGCCGAAAGCAACTTTCCCTCCGGTGTGATGGTCATTCTCACCTCGTGGCTGACGCCCTCCCCTTTCCGATACGCAATCTGTTCCATGAGTTCTTTCACCTTCTCCCCGGAGAGCGTGAGGAAGGTGATTTTGTTGTCGAAAGGAGCCACTTCGAAGACGTCTCCGATGGTGATGTCGCCCTTGGCGATGGAGGCCCTGATGCCGTTGGTGTTATAGACGCTGAAGTCGGGCTTCTCCCCATACAGTTTTCCAGCCCAGACGAAGATGTCGGGCAAGAGGTTGCTCAGCGGAGCTTCCGGCCTTCCCGTCACGAGGTCTTTTGCAGCCGTTCCCAAGACCGGCTTCATCAGTTTGTCCACCTCCGCCGTAAAGGGTTGCATATATGCCTTTACCTCCTCCGTTGTTGCTTGTTCGTAGTTTTGGTCTATGAGCAGCCGTGTCCTTTGGACGTCGGTCACTTGGTAGTGTGTGGCGCATGACATGACCATGGCAACGAAAGCCGCCATGCCCCATGAAAAGAAGCGTTTGTTTCTCATAATAGTTGAATTTTTGTGCGAAGTTAGTGTTTTTTTTCGATAAAGATGCCATTTTTTTGAAATAAATGTCTGATATGGTTGATTTTTCAGAAAAAAGTATTACCTTTGCACCGCTTTTTACGTAACCGATGACAGGAAGAAGAGTTGCCTAGTTATGTTGCGTGGGATGACAACCAACAAAAATCATCTATCACAATGGATTTAATCAAAGTTGCTGAAGAAGCATTTGCAACGAATGTAGCCGAGCAGGCAAAGGCCTCCGGCAAGAAATTCGACGAGTTCCATCCTGGCGACACCATCACCGTGGCCTACAAGATCATTGAGGGCAACAAGGAGCGCATCCAGCTCTATCGCGGTGTGGTCATTCGCATTTCGGGCCACGGCCTGAAGAAGCGCTTCACCGTCCGCAAGATGTCGGGCACCGTAGGTGTGGAGCGTATTTTCCCCATTGAGTCGCCCAACATCGACAGCATCGAGGTGAACAAGCGAGGCAAGGTGCGCCGCGCCAAGCTGTACTACCTCCGCGGCCTCACCGGCAAGAAGGCCCGCATCAAGGAGAAGTGGACTGCTCCTAAAGCACAATCCTAAAAAGAGAAACAAGAGGTTTCATGGTATGAAGCCTCTTTTTTTGTCAATTTTTCGGAGTATTCGTTATCAATAACAAAAGCAAGCAAAAGATGAAAGAATTATCATTAAAATACGGTTGCAATCCCAACCAGAAGCCTTCCCGCATCTTCATGGAGGAGGGCGAGTTGCCCTTGGAGGTGCTCAACGGCCGTCCGGGCTACATCAATTTCCTCGACGCCCTGAACAGTTGGCAGTTGGTGCGCGAGTTACAGTCCGCCACCGGCTTGGCCTCCGCCGCCAGTTTCAAGCACGTCTCACCCGCCGGAGCCGCCGTGGGGCTTCCTTTGAGCGACACCCTTCGCCGCGTGTATTTCGTTGACGACATCGAGGGTGAGCTGTCGCCCGTGGCGAGTGCCTACGCCCGCGCCCGTGGCGCCGACCGCATGAGCAGCTACGGCGACTTCGTGGCCCTTAGCGAGCCCTGCGACGCCCAGACCGCGCTGCTGCTCAAGCGCGAGGTCTCCGACGGTGTCATCGCCCCGGACTTCACTCCCGAGGCCCTCGACATCCTTCGCTCCAAGCGTAAAGGCACCTACAACGTCATCCGCATCGACCCCTCCTACCGCCCCGCCCCTGTGGAGCGGAAGCAGGTGTTCGGCATCACGTTCGAACAGGGCCGCAACGAGATTTGCCTCAACGACCCCTCCCTCTTCGCCAACATCCCCACCGCCAACAAGACGTTCCCCGACGAGGCCCGTCGCGACCTTGTCATCGCCCTCATCACGCTGAAATACACGCAGAGCAACAGCGTGTGTTATGTGAAGGACGGTCAGGCCATCGGCATCGGCGCCGGTCAGCAGAGCCGCATCCACTGCACACGCCTCGCCGGCAACAAGGCCGACATCTGGTGGCTTCGCCAGCATCCCAAGGTGATGAACCTTCCCTTCGTGCCCGGCATCCGCCGTGCCGACCGTGACAACACCATCGACGTATATATCAGCGAGGACCACGACGACGTGCTTGCCGACGGCGCCTGGCAACAATTCTTCACCGAGCGTCCGGAGGTGCTGACACAAGCAGAGAAGCGTGAATGGATTTCCCGCAACACCGGCGTTTCCCTTGGCAGCGACGCCTTCTTCCCCTTCGGCGACAACATCGAGCGCGCCCACCGCAGCGGTGTGGAATACATCGCCCAAGCCGGCGGCTCTGTGCGCGACGACCACGTCATCGCCACCTGCGACAAGTACGGCATCGCCATGGCCTTCACCGGCGTCCGCCTGTTCCACCATTGAAAACGCCACAACGATGAGCAAGGGAGACGACATCGACGCCATCATCCAGGGCGGCATCGTGTGGGGTCGCGGCGGTGGCGGCGACAACAACGACAATAGCGGCAAGGTGAAAACGAAGGCTAAAAAGAAAGGCTACATCACCGGTGCCCATGGCAGCGGCAGCGCTCGCCAAAAGGCGAAATACCGCGAGCAAAGAGCAAGAAGGAAAAAATAATGAATTTTAATCTTTAATTTTTAATTTTTCATTTTTCATTTATCATAATGGCCGTCAGTATTCGCCCGGAGTTGATACCAAGACGGCGGGCGGAAAAGAAGCGGTCGGCATGGGCGTAGGTACAGATGCCTGATACATGAATGGCATCGGCACTTACACCCATTTTCATGAGCGACAGACGGTTGGCTTCCCATAAATCGACATGCCACTTGGCATGTCTGCATGCGATGCGCTCCATGTCAAAACCTTCTCGTTGGAAGACCTCATACACCTCGTCTCCCACCTCAAAATTCTCCAAGGAAATGCCGGGGCCTATGACCGCCTTGAGTTGTGCGGCATCGCTACCGAATGTGGTTGCCATCGCTTCCACGGTTTTCTCTGTGATACGTGCGGCGGTACCCCGCCAGCCGGCATGGATGGCGGCACAGGCATGGTGGGCGGCATCATACAGCAACACGGGGATGCAGTCGGCTGTGGACACCCCGATGCAAAGCCCTGCCACATCCGTCATCACTGCATCCACCCCCTCCAACCACTCCGCCCGACGGGAAGCAGAAAGCGACGGCCATCCCTCGTCAACCTTTCTGACGACAGTTCCATGCACCTGATGGGGGTACGCCAAATGGACGCCGTCGATACCAAGCAGACGGCACAGCGCAGCGTAATTGGCGGCGATGTCCTGTTCATCGTCGCCACAGTAATGGTTGATGTTGAACTCGGCATAGTTCCCCTTGCTTGCCCCGCCCATCCTGGTGGAGCTGAACGCAGTGACGTTATCTGCGATGTTGTAGCGGAGCAGGGTGGGAACGACGCCCCCATGGCAAGTGTCAGAAGCAGTCATGGCTGTTCTTCATCATACTCAAAGTCATCGAGTTCTTCCACCTCCTCTTCATCGACGAAGAGGATGGCGTCCTCACCCTCCGCCTCCATCTCCAATTGGAAACTCCCCATGTCCTTGTCGCGGTGGACGAGGGTGTCCTCCGCCGTGATGGTTTGCAGTTTGTTGCTCTCGCTGTTCAGTTCCTTCCACAGCACGTTTTTCAACTCTTCCAGTCCGTAGCCTGTGACAGCGGAGATGAACACCACCTGCACGTCGGTAGGCAACGTTTCGCGCAGCATCTCGATGAGTTCCTCGTCGAGGAGGTCGCACTTGGTGACCGCCAAGACGCGGTGCTTGTCAAGCATCTCGGGGTTGAATTTGCGCAACTCACCGAGCAGCACCTCATACTCGTGTTTGATGTCATCGGTGTCTCCCGGCACCATGAAAAGGAGGAGGGAGTTGCGCTCGATGTGCCGGAGGAACCTCAGCCCCAGTCCCTTGCCCTCGCTGGCCCCCTCGATGATGCCCGGGATGTCGGCCATGACAAACGACTGTTTGTCGTGATACCCCACGATGCCGAGGGATGGTTCCAAAGTGGTGAAGGGGTAGTTGGCGATCTTCGGTCTGGCACTGGAGAGCGAGGATAACAGCGTTGACTTCCCTGCATTGGGGAATCCCACAAGTCCCACGTCGGCAAGCAACTTGAGTTCCATGATGACCGTCATCTCCTGCATGGGTTCTCCCGGCTGTGCGTATCGCGGTGCCTGGTTGGTAGGCGAGCGGAACTGGAAATTCCCCAGTCCGCCCCTTCCTCCCTTGAGCAGGCATACCACTTGTCCGTCGTATGAGATGTCGCAAACAAACTTCCCATTTTCCGCGTTATAGACGACGGTTCCGCACGGTACGTCGATGTATTCATCCTTCCCCTTTGTCCCGTGGCATTTGTCCTTCCCACCATTCCCTCCGTGCTGTGCGAAGATGTGGCGTTGGTATTTCAGGTGGAGCAACGTCCAGTAGTTGTGGTTTCCACGGAGGAAGACACTTCCACCATCGCCACCGTCACCCCCGTCGGGTCCGCCGTTGGGGTTGTATTTCACATGGCGAAGGTGCATGGAGCCACGACCGCCCTTCCCGGAGCGGCAGCAGATTTTCACATAGTCAACAAAATTTGATTCCATGGTGAGTGGTGGGCATAGGGGCTATAGAAGCTATAGAAACTATAGTAGCTATAGAAACTATAGAAGCTATAGTGGCTATAGCCCCTATAGGAACTATAGGCTGTCTATCACTTGTGAGATGTCTTGGAAGATGCGTTGGAGTTCTCCGAGGCCGTTGATTTTGTGGCGAATGCCCTCCTTCTCATACCAGTCGATGAGGGGAGACGTCTGGCTGTGATACACTCCGAGGCGCTTGCGGATGGTCTCCTCGTTGTCGTCGCTTCTTCCGCTCTCGAGTCCCCTCTTGAGCAGTCGTGTCATGAGTTCATCCTCCGGGACGTCGAGCTCAATCATGGCAGCCACCTTGTGTCCCCTCTTGGAGAGCATCTCCTTGAGGGCCTCCGCCTGGTTGACGGTGCGTGGGAAGCCGTCGAAGATGACCCCCTTGTGCTGTGGTCCATAGGTGTCATAGACCTTGGCGAGCATGTCGACGATGAGGGTGTCGGGGACGAGCATGCCGTCGTCAATGTACTGCTTGGCCACCTTTCCAAGTTCCGTTCCGTTTTTGATTTCACCTCTGAGGACATCTCCCGTAGAAATGTGGTTGAGGCCGTATTTTTCGATGATCAGATCGCTCTGGGTGCCCTTTCCCGAACCGGGGGCGCCGAAAATGACAATGTTTCTCATATTGATATTGTTTATGGTTTTTTCCTCGTCGCTGACGAGGGTGTAGATGTCTTTCAGGTTTCTCCCTTGCTGGTTGTAGTCGAGACCGTAGCCAAGGATGAAGTCGTTGGGTATGCGCATGGCCACGTAGTCGATGTTCACATCCACCTCCAGTTTGTCCGGCTTGAGCAGGAGCGTGCATACGTGCACGGACTTGGGGTTTCGTGTGCCGAGAGTCTCCATCATGCGCTGGATGGTAAGCCCCGACTCCACGATGTCTTCCACGATGACGACGGTGCGCCCGGAAATGTCCTCGTTGATGCCGATGACCTCCGTCACCTTTCCTGTGGAAATGGTTCCCTGGTAGGAAGCCAGTTTCACGAATGAGATTTCCGATGGGATGGTGATGCGCCTCATGAGGTCAGCCGCGAAGATGAAGGAGCCGTTGAGCACGGCGAGGAAGAGCGGGTTCTTCCCAGCCATGTCGCGGTTGAGTTGCTCCGCCACGGCATCCACACGTTTCAGCACCACCTCCTCCGGGATGGAGATTCGAAATTTCTTGTCCAATACTTGAATGATGTCCATAATGCTTGTTTTTGTATTTTGCAGCAAATTTACAAAAAAAATGGGAAAGACGGTCAAGAGTTGGCAAATATTTTGTAATTTTGCGCCGTATGAAGATATTTACCAGTACCCAGATCAAGGAGCTCGACAAATATACGATAGAAAACGAGCCCATCAAGTCGATAGACCTCATGGAGCGTGCCGCCCGCGCCCTGACGATAGCGATTATCGACGAGTGCACCACCACCACCCCGATTGTGGTGTTCGCCGGCCCCGGCAACAACGGCGGCGACGCCCTTGCCGTTGCCCGCATGCTTGCCGAGCGCGGCTACACGGTGTCGGCCTATCTGTTCAACATCAACAACAAGCTTTCCGACGACTGCCAGGAGAACAAGCAGCGCGCCATGGACTGCAAGCGCATGAAGAGTTTCACGGAGGTCACCAAGGAGTTCGACCCACCGCTTCTCACCTCCAACACGCTGGTGATTGACGGCCTCTTCGGCACCGGCCTTGTGAAGCCCCTTGAGGGCGGCTTCCCCTCCTTGGTGAAATACATCAACCAGTCTCCCTGCCGCGTGGTGAGCATCGACATGCCCTCCGGGCTGATGGCAGAGTGCAACACCTACAACATCCACGGCAACATCATCCGCGCCGACGTGACCTTGACCCTTCAGATGAAGAAGCTCGCCTTCCTCTTCTCCGACATCCAGCAATATATCGGCCGTCTGAAGGTGCTCGACATCCGCCTGTCGAAGGATTACATACAAAACACCCCTTCGAGCTACACAATGCTCGAAGCCTCCGACTTGCGCCCGATGCTCCTCCCTCGCCACGACTTCGCCCACAAAGGCTCTATGGGTCACGCGCTGCTCATCGCCGGCAGCTATGGCATGGCTGGCGCCGCCGTCTTGGCCGCCCGTGCCTGCCTCCGCTCCGGAGCCGGCAAGCTCACCATCCACACCCCCAAGAAGAACTGCGACGTGATGCAGGTGGCGGTGCCGGAGGCAGTGCTTCAAATCGACTATGAGGATGCTTATTTTTCCGACGCTGTTCCTGCCGAGGAGTACGACGCCCTCGGCATCGGCCCGGGCTTAGGACAAGTGGAAGGCACGGCCATCGCCCTCAGCGCGCAGCTGCGCCGCACGCAGGCTCCCATCGTGGCCGACGCCGATGCGCTGAACATCCTTGGCAGTCACAAGGCCTGGATGCAGCAACTGCCCAAGGGGCTCATCCTCACCCCCCACCCGAAGGAGTTCGACCGCCTCACCGAGTCGCGCAGCAGCGACGACTACGAGCGTCTGATGAAGGCCGTCGACATGGCGGTGCGCCTGCAGGTGTTCATCATCCTCAAGGGGCATTATTCCGCCCTGTGCCTTCCCGACGGCAAGGTGGTGTTCAACAGCACCGGCAACTCCGGGATGGCGACCGCCGGCAGTGGCGACGTGCTTACGGGCATCATCACCGGCCTCTTGGCCCGCGGCTACCACCAGCGTGAGGCTTGCCAGTTAGGCATGTACCTCCATGGCCTGGCGGGCGACCTTGCCGTCCGCGACAAGGGCAAGGAGAGCCTCGTGGCCAGCGACTTGATAGAATATCTCCCCCAGGCTTTCCACCTCTTGGAGGAGGAATAGAAGCTATAGAAACTATAGAAGCTATAGAAAAAAGCTCCCCAGTGGGGGAGCTTTTTTTATCTTGTCACATCGATGGAGGTGGAGGCACCGTCTTTGTCGTGGAAGACGATGACGAGGTGCTTCTCCTCGGGGAAGAGATTGAGGTCCACATCGGCCTTGGTCTCCCCATTCATATTGATGGTTTTGAGGGTGTTGCCGGAAAAGCTCACATACTCGATCTTTGTGATGGGCTTGGTGGCCACGGCGTGCATCACCCCCTTGTCATCGACAGAAGCATCCACGTCGATGGGTGTCACCGTGGGCTGTGCAACGGAGGGCGAGGCTTCCAATTCCATCCCTTCTCCCAACTCTTTGAACCCCATGGCTTGCAGCATCTTGATGCCGTAGCGCATGCCAAGCGTCCTATATCCCTGGGCGGTGAAATGCAAGTGGTCGGGGCCGGCCTCACATCCCTCGGAGGAGACGACGTAGGAGTTGGGCAGCACCTCCGGGAGGCGGTTGATGGTGGGGTTGGCATGGGCGCACACCCCGTTTTGGTCCTTTCCCACAGCCTCTCCAGCGATGAGTGGCACCTTGGCCGGGTCGAGGTTCAGGTCAGCCATGAGGTCGTTGTAGATTTTCTTCACTTTCTCCAACCATCGGTCGTTATAGGCGTCGGTCTCCCCTTGGTGTAGCAGGATGCCTCGTATGACGCCCTCTTTCTGTGCCTTCCTTGCCATGTCCACGAGACGCTGGTAGGGATTGCCGTCGTAAGCGTCGATTTCATTTTTCATCCAGTCCTGCTTGACGTTGGCCACATACTCCTGGCATGCGTCCTTGTCGAAAAGGTCGATGCCACAGCCATCAATAGCCACGTGCACCACTCCGAGGCGTACGTTGAGCGGATGGTTCTTGCGCAGCACTCTCAGGAAATAGTCCACCGGCGAGAGACCGGTGTTGGCGCGGCAGAGAGGCGGCACAGCCTTCCTCCACTCCCCCACCTTTCGTCCGTCGGGCCCATCGACAGCCGACATGCTGAGCACGCCGTCCTCGATGTCGCAATCCTGCGGCTCAATGGCTCCCTGTCCCACCATATTCGACTGTCCGAAACAGAGGTAGATGTAAAAGAAATTGTCTTGTGCCCGAATGGTGGACGCGAATGTGGCAAGCATGGCAAATAAGAATAACTTTTTCATTTTGTTGGTGATGTGTGGTGTTTGAAAACGTGAGGGCGGGAGCCTCCACTTGTGGAGACACCCGCCCTGTTGAAGTAAATCCCGGATGGCCAGTCTGCCTCCATGGCGGGCCGGAAGCCGGGGATTGCTGTTAGTCGAGCTGTGCGAGTTTGCCGTCGGAGCCGAGCACGTCCAAAATCTTGTGCTTGTACATCTTCTCCATCTCGTCGCGAGCCGGTCCGCAGAACTTGCGGGGGTCGAACTCACCGGGCTTGGTGACCATCACCTTTCTCACTGCGGCGGTGAAAGCCAAGCGTGAGTCAGAGTCGATGTTGATCTTGCACACGGCGCTCTTCGAAGCCTTGCGGAGCTGCTCCTCGGGGATGCCCACTGCGTCAGGCAGTTTGCCGCCATACTGGTTGATGATGTCCACATACTCCTGTGGCACCGACGACGAGCCGTGAAGCACGATGGGGAAGCCGGGGAGCTTCACCATGATGGCGTCGAGGACGTCGAAAGCCAATGGCGGCGGTACGAGTTTGCCGGTCTTCGGGTCGCGTGTGCACTGCTCCGGGGTGAACTTGTATGCGCCATGGGAGGTGCCGATGGAGATGGCGAGGGAGTCCACGCCAGTGCGGCTGACGAAGTCGATAACCTCCTCGGGCTTGGTGTAGTGGCTCTCAGCGGCCACCACCTCGTCCTCCACGCCGGCAAGCACGCCCAGCTCGCCTTCCACGGTGACATCGAACTGGTGGGCATATTCCACCACTTTCTTGGTGAGGGCGATATTCTCCTCGTAGGGAAGTGCAGAGCCGTCAATCATCACTGACGAGAAGCCGAAATCAATGCAGCTCTTGCAAGTTTCGAAGCTGTCGCCATGGTCAAGGTGGAGTGCGATTTCCGGATGTTTGCATCCAAGCTCCTTGGCATATTCCACGGCGCCCTGAGCCATGTACTTCAGAAGTGTCTGGTTGGCGTAGTTGCGGGCACCCTTCGACACCTGAAGGATGACGGGGCTCTTCAAGTCGCTCGAAGCCTTGATGATGGCCTGGAGCTGCTCCATGTTGTTGAAATTGAATGCGGGGATGGCGTATCCGCCGTTGATGGCACGTGCAAACATCTCGCGAGTGTTCACCAGGCCCAAAGTCTTGTAATCTACCATAAGTTTGATGATTTTTTATGTTTTAAGGATGCTTCATTGCTTAGTGCTTGCAAAATTAGCATTTTTTATTAACAGCACCAAAGACTTTTCGAGTTTTTTTCTCATTTAGGAACTGTTACTCAATTAACTTGACAATTTTGTCTTTATTCTTGACAAGTTTCCAATTATTTAGATGAATTATACGATATATTTTTAAACACGAATTACCACGAATTATTCATTAATTCCTTGGTTTCCAAAATTATATGGTTAATTATATGGTAATTATATGTGAAAAATCAACGTTCCTTAGTCATCCTGCTCCGAGCCGATGACTTTCCAGATGAGTGCCGCCACTGCTCCGCCAATGAACGGGCCAACGATGAACACCCAAAGCTCCGACAAGGCTTGCCCTCCAGTGAAGAGCGCCGGTCCGATGGAACGTGCCGGGTTGACGGAGGTACCGGTGAAGCGTATTCCCACGAGGTGGATGAGGATGAGCGAAAGGCCGATGGCCAGTCCGGCGAAGTTGTTGGTGGCACCGTTGGTCTTGGAGGTGGCTCCCAGTACGACAAGGACGAAGATGGCGGTGAGGACAATCTCCACAATCAGTCCGCTGGTGACGTTGAAGGCGCACGTGTTGGCTCCTAAGCCGCGCAACACGTCGGGGTCGGAGGTGGCTACCACGCCGTAGAGGAGTGCACCCGCAAGGATGGCTCCGATCACTTGGAAGAGCATGTACATGCCACAATCCTTGGCGTTCATCCTCCCGCTAAGGAAGACACCGAGGGTGATGGCCGGGTTGATGTGGCAACCGGAAACACCACCGATGGTGTAGGCCATGGCGACCACGGAAAGACCGAAGGCAATGGCGGTACCCACCACTGTGGCCGCATTTTGAACATCACAACCCAAGGCCACGGCAGCACCGCAGCCCAGGAAGGTAAGCACAAACGTGCCAATCATTTCTGCTAAATACTTTTTCATGTCAATTAATTGTTAAAAAATGATGATTTCTGCTTTATAAAACGCAAAATTAGCCAAATTATTTAAAATTCGCAACACTTTTTAAGATTTTTATCTCAAAATAAAAAAAGCGCGACATAAAAACTGGGGATGGAGTTTTACGTGCTGTGCGGTTGAAAACGGCCTGCAAGGCCAAAAGCAATCAGCCCAGGGCAACGCCCTGGGGAAGAGGGTGAGCCAAATATCGCCCCGCAGGGGCAAAAGCATTATGACATCTATAAGGCTTTTGCCCTTTCAGGGCGCAATCTACTCCGTTATTTACCATTTACCCAGGGCGTTGCCCTGGGCTGGTATCTCATTGGCCTTTCAGGCCGTCTTTGCACAAAACCATCCACACAGGACGAGGATTTATAGGAGGAGATAGGAGAAATAGGAGCTATAGACGCTATAGAAGCTATAGACGCCATAGGAGCTATAGAAACTATAGAAGCTATAGAGACTATAGATGCCATAGCCTATAGGCACAAAAAAAGGAGTACCGCTGTACTCCAACCTTTGTTAACCTTAAATCTAATACTATGAAAAACACGATGCAAAGATAAGGGATATATCCGACCCATGCAAGTTTTTTCGCAAGAAAAAGTGTAAAAAGGACAATTACTTGATTTATATCAAGCGAGAAACTGCGGGACTTTATTATCCAACTCCCATCATCCATGTCGCTAAAAGATATGCAAAATGTGAGAAATATGTCAAAACTTGAAAAAAAAGAGGGTGAAAAGGCACTTAATGAAAAAAAAGTATTAAATTTGCATCCAATTATAACATTTTATTTAATACCATTCATCTATGAAACATTTACGACTACTAACTTTGGCAGTCCTTGCCCTTTTTACGGGTTTGGCTGCATTTGCGCAAAGGGATGTCACCTCAGACTACATCACGAATGCGACACTGTATAACGGAACAGACGGCTGGACAAAAACCTTCTCGAAAGAATGGGCAACCGATGATCCTGCTGATGCGTTCTCCAAATCTACCCGTGGCAACAACACAACAGGTTGGGCTACTGAGGCTTACGCAGGATGGGGAAGCCTGATTCAAACTGAATATTCGATGAAGCAGACCATCACCCTGCCCGCAGGACATTACACATTGGTAAACTACTCGTTCTTCCGCCAAGGCGATGCTGACGACCCAGAACATAACAGCAAGTCATTGGCGTATTTGAGAGCTGGTGACAAAAGTGTCCTTTTGAAAACCTTGCGAAGCATCCCCGCCTCCGGCTTCGCCAACAATCAAGCAGAAGGTGCAAACGTCTTCGACTCAAAAATGTACCGTCATACGATTGATTTCACCATCAATGAAGCCAACACCCCTATAGAGATTGGTGTTGATGGCACGTTTGATGAAGCGCGCTCCTGGTGCATCGTAGGCCAATTCGAACTCATCAACAATGATTTGCCAGCATCGTTGGAAGCCCCATTTGATGTGACCGGCTACATTACCAATCCTGGATTTGAATATCGCAACATGACGGGATGGACGGTCTCTCCTGATGGGTATTTCGGCACACAAGGCAACAATCAAGACTTCAAAGTGGGTGGCTTTTATGCAGAGAAATGGCAACCTTCTACAGATGGTGCTCTTCCCGATGGTAGCATGACCCAGACATTGACCGGCCTGCCACAGGGTTATTACAAACTGACAGCCAACTTGGGCGGCGATGGCACCTACGTCAGTCTGAATGAAAAAACCGCCACTTGGACAACCGATAAAGACTATGAATTGATCTGCATTATCGGAGAAAATGAGGATCTCACCATTACAGCAGGAAAATCAGGGGGATCTGCGAACTGGATTCACTTTGACAACTTCAAACTCTATTTCTGTGGAGAGCCGACCATAGCTGTCGTGGCTGAAGACTTCACGAGTGGCGACCAGGCACTGGCGGACACTTGGTATGCCGTGGAAATACCAACCGCAGGGGATTATGAAGTTGTGGCTGGAACAGATTTGAGTAATGTGGTATATACCACCAACGGCTCCATTGTCCTCTCCGAAGCCAGTAATGTGAATGGGCAGTTCACCTCAACCATGGCACTCACGGCGGGGACCTATTATTTCAAATCCTCCACCGCACAAACGCTCACATTCACACCATTGAGCTATACGTATGAGTTAGGGGAGCCAACATTAAACATCAATGACGGCAATTACGTAAGTGCACTTACGACATGGGAGATTACCTATAACCCATTCACCGATGACCCAAATGCAACCTTTGCGCTCATTGGAAGCGGAAAGGCACAACTGAAGAATGGTGAAACCGTCGTGGCAGAAGGAGACCTGACACTTAATGGAAACAAAGTAACAGCCACATTCTCCAACGTACAACTCCAACCTGCATCTTCATACACTCTGACTTTGCCCGCCGGCGTGGTTGGTTTTGAAGGACAAGCTGTCAACGAGGCAATCACCATTGCAATCAATACTCCGAATATTGCCGATGGCCTTTACTACCTTTACGACGCCAATGCGAAATTGTTCCTTGCCAGAGGTGGTAATTGGGGTACAGAAGCAGTAGCCGACAAATATGGTGTGCCATTCAATTGGAAAACCGGAGCCGATGGTGCAGGAAGCATTGAATTCATCGACTGGACTGGTGTATATCTTTTCATCACAGGAGATAAGAAAGAAAGTATATACACAGACAATGCCTCCACTGGATGGAAATTTGTAACAGCCACCGATGGTTATAAATTGTGTAATATGGATGGTTCTCTCTATGCCACCCATAGCCTTGGAAATCTTGGAGAATATCTGCATACCACAACTTCCGCTGCCGACGCCACTGTATGGACAATCATGAACAAAGCCGACCATGATGCCATCGTGGATGCATATCCTGCAGCAAACAAGGTTTCTGTAATGGCTGCTGCAAAGGCTGAAGGAGACTTGGACACCTATCTCAAAACCATGCTTCCTGTCGATATGACCGACTATATAGGTACCGCCACATTCAGTGGAAACGCAGGCGACTGGACATTCTCTGAAGTCAGACACCAGAACAACCAACCTGCATACGGAGATGATTTCTGTGAGGCATGGAATGCAACAGGTTCTTGGACCCAGACCATCACAGACCTTCCCCAAGGCATCTACAAACTCTCCGTCAACGGATTTGAGAGAAGAGCCAATAATTCCACATCTTATTCTCTTGGACAGAAAGGTTACAACCTTGTGAGTTCCAACATGGTGGCCAATGGCGAGCAGGTGCGGTTCGCTTCCTGGTTTGATGCTGCAGATAGCAACTACAATCCCAACAATACTGGTCAAGCCGTGGAAAAATTCGAAGATGGCAAATACCTCAACGAACTTTACACCTACGTTGGCGAAGATGGCAAACTCACCATCACCATCAACAAGCCGAATTACATCTGGGACTGCTGGACACTGTTCAACAACTTCACACTCATGTATTATGAACCCGTGGAGGTGACCATTACAGATGTGGGATGGGCCACCATCTATTATGGAGGAATGGACCTCGCCGTTCCAAATGATGTAAAGGCATACGTTGTGAGTGATATCGTTGGAAACAAATTGGCACTGGCCGAAGTGAAAACCATTCCTTTAAGAACCGGTGTCATTATAGAGGGACCTGCCGGTACATACAAGTTCGATGTCATAGAAAATGCAACACCTGTTGGCGAAAACAAACTTAAAGGCTCCGACGATGAGAAAACTTTTGCAGAGAGTGGCCACAAGTACTATATGCTCTCCACCAAGAATGGCAAAGTGGGCTTCTACTATCAAGTGGCTGGTGGTGAAAGCATCACAAATGGCGCCCATAAGGCATACCTCGATGTGCCTTCCACCCAATCGCTTGCCGACTTCTATCTCCTCTTCGATGAGGCCGACGGCATCAGCAACGCCACCATCTCCACGGAGAACAACGACGAGGTCTATACCATCTCCGGCGTGCGCGTCAACGGCAAGCTGGACAAGGGTGTGTATATCATGAACGGAAAGAAAGTTGTCATCAAATAAATTAACTAAAAAAAGGAGAAAACATTATGAGAAAGTACATTCAACCGAACACGAAAATTCTGCAAAGCCCTGAACTGATGCAGAGCCTCCCCATCGTGGCAAGCGGCGGTGACAGCGGTCAGTTGGCCAACCAGGTGACCTACGAATTCGACGATGTCGTGGATGATCTGTTCGGCAAGCCTTCAAGGGATAAATAATCCCTTCTCACGCACCAAGCAAAGAAGGCGGCTCCTTGTGAGCCGCCTTCTTTGCTATTCTGAATTACCTTAAAAACTTTCGTAACTTAAAATAATTGGGAGACTTCTTACAACGAGAAATTGCGGCTTCGGCAACCATGATGCACTAACCATCTCCACAATTAGGCGAACTAAAATTCACTTCACATCATAATTAAGATGATTAGGTTGGATTGGGATAGAAATCACTCACTAAACAATTCTCCGCTTTCCATAGCATGGGCAATGTCAATTTTCAGTTCTTCACTGAAGTCTTCACCTTTGATGACAGGAGGGATGATGCGCCCCAACAGCTCTTCGTCAATATGCCCTGCTGCCAAGTGCATAATGATGGCTGCCATGTGTGTCATAAATGTTGTCGCAGCCCAGAATCGTCCGTTTTTATGAAGGAAATACACTCCTAACGTCAGCGACATACGTTTGTTCCCGTCATCAAACAGATGGCCTGTGCAGATGCGTGACACCAAGAATGTCAGTTTGTCCTCAAACGTAGGATAGTATAGGTCGTTCTGCACGAATTCAAGTACAGACTCTAACCGCTCACGATCTCTGATACCGGAAAAACCACCGCCACTATCATCCACGGTCTTCTCGTAGACATGCAGCAGCTCGTCCCATGTGATGTACAGAATCTCACTCATCTTCTGCCTGCTTTAAGATTTTCAGTACCTCTTGATTCTCTGGCAGGGCCATAATCGCATCAAAGTCGAGCGACTTGCTTCCAATAAACTTGTCGAACTCTTCTGGCGTAACGGCTTTCAGATACTCTGCGATATTTCCATGGAACACATCACGGAAAGCCAAGTCGCGCGAAGCCATTTTTTGACGGGCATCATAGATGTATGGAGCCTGCAGAGGATGCTCTGCCATCTGATTACAGATTTCACTTACCTCTGCCACAGTCAGCACACCACGTTCTTTAGCTTGACAGGTAATTTCAAAGGCCACACCATTCTCGAATGATGATACCACCCTCAGCACCTCGGCATATAGCGTCCTGCGCACATTGTCCTTGGCACTCAGGTCGAGCAGTTTGCGATACTCCTTGGCTTTCTCGCAGAACACTGCCTTGTAGATAGCATCCATCACTTGCGCATACTTGTACGTTTTATGCCCGTCTACATATTTGTTGACAGCCTCCGTCAAGTTCTTGTGGTAGTTTTCTTCCTGAATGGCAGCAGGCAAATACTCTCTGTCTCTGCGGTTAATATACTTCGTGCCGCCACCCGTCTTCTCGTTGATAGTGGCAATCACAATATCGAGTATTCGGGCACGTAACCACTTTGCTTTCTCGCTTGTGGTAAGTATCATACCGAGGTTTAGAAAAGAACGGAAATCAAAAAGTCCTAATTGCGTGGTTTTGCTCCCGAAATCGATTTCGGGAGCAAAACGTAACTTAAACTCTTTCAGGCTGTTACCCCGACATAAAAAGTAACCATTATGTCGAAGTTCATCTTCGTTCGCACTCAGGCAATTCTCAACCGTTCGTATATCCACATCATAATAATCCGCCACCATCTGCTTTGTCAGCACATAGCGACCCTCGAACTCCAAGAGCTTCACATCTAAAGCCTCCTGAATCCTTGGTAGAGCCACATTGTTGTTCAGTACGTTCTGCCGCTCAATCTGTGATGTCGTTAAATCTTTTGCCATACCGTTAAATGTCTAACAATCTTTTTAACTTATTGAAATTCTCCAATATCTCCATTTGCTCCCAAAAGAATCTTGTCCACTTATTAATGTCAAAATCTCCCTTCTTATTGCGCTCATAAACCCTTATTTGGTTTTTGTCACACAATACGAGCACTTGGGCATTACCCCATTTGGCATAAGAAAGCCCCTGATAGTAATTGGCTTCTATCTCTTCAATGTTCTTCATCCAGAGCTTTACTTCTATCACCACTTTTGCCCCAAGGTCTTTTTCTTTACCCGTCAAGTGCAGACAGAAGTCAGGCCTTTTTTCCATCTTATGCCCAGTAGTTCCTCTGCCAGCAGGGAACTCCACCTCTGCCTTGAAATCTTCGTCTCGTTTCCATCCCATTTCTTCGAGCAGTGGAATAAGCAGTTTCTCAGAGACATCCTCCTCTAATTCGATGTTTATGTCAATAAGTTTCTTTGGCTCATATAGCGACGGAAGAGCTGATGTGTCAAATCCTTTGGCCTCCAGCATCCTTTTTATCTCTTTATAGTCAGAAGAGGTAACAGCCCATCCGCTCACGTCCTGAAAATTCTTACTAACGAAATTCCCTTCTCTTCCACGATTCTCAACCTTGAAGTGTTCACTGTTCTTGAAGTCTTCGAACGTAACAGCTTGCTCATTGGGTATTTCAATCTTATTACCAATTATAGAATATGAGTAATATGGGCCAAATGGGTCAATAAAACCATCTTCAATAGCTGTCCAAACAGAATTTAATTTTTTGACCGGAGATTTCTCATAGAAAAGCATGATATCGCCTTTACATGTAAACTGGTTTGACTGCCATACGCCCTCCTCCATCGTTTTTTCTCCATCTCCATAATTGCCGACAAGAATCCAAGCCTGCTCTGGAACCTTAGGCATTGGCTTGTCATGCTCGACAGCCATTTCCTCCTTGATATTTGTAAGTTCATAGTCAAATAAGAAAGCACACAATTCCCCAAAGTCTTGAATATCATTATCAGTGGCGAAAGTGTCAATGGCATTACACATGTGAATGTAATAAAGCCATCTGTTGCGATAGTCAGAACGCAAAGGCATATCAGGAATGTCTAATTCATACTTTTCTGCAAACTTCTTGAAGTAGACAAATTGCATAGCAAATAAGTTAGGGATAAAATACTCCGGCATGTTTGCACTAAGTGCTACCGATAGGAACACATTATATCCGATAATCCTTTTAAAGCCAATTTGTGGGGCATCAAACAAGTCAGTGTTCTCGTCTTTTACTGCCATACAATGTGTAAGCCACCCAAAGAAATCGCCATAATTGAAGTCTTCCCTGTCTCCCTCGTTATTGGGAACATTCTCCTTTATCACCTTATTGTAATTTACAATAGCTTCTATATTGAGTGCATCTTCTTTAGCAGTAGTATTCTTTGCAAACACAGGATTAAAGCGTTTGATGACTGCCAGCATTTCCTCTGCCGTACACTCAGGCTCTGCCAGATGGTTGAACAAAGCAATTACCTCCTTGCCTTCAATGCTGTTCTTGTAGCGTTCCCAGTTAGTTTTTAAAATCTTTTTCATAACTTCATTTGAAATAAATGGTTCACACGTTATTAATGACAAAGTACATACTCGATTTGTCTTCTCTACGTTCACGATTCATTCGCTTGCTATTATCTATTTCATACAAGTCTTGGCAAAGCCTTGTCCTGATTTTGTTGTCCGTTTTCACCTTATAAGGGAAAATGAACAAATCAAAGATTCTTGACGGGAAAGGGATGCCCGTGCGGGTCTCGCCTTCTATCCTTTTCATAGCAGCCTTTATAACCACGCCTGAATCTGCAAGAAGAGAATCAAGTTCCCCCTTGTATTTTGTCTCACCAATTTTGACCCATTCATTGTCCTTAAGCGAAATCATCTGGTCGCTGAAATACTTGTCTTCGCATTGTTCTGATCCAAAGACGTAGACGATTGAGATTTTTGTAAACCTACACATTATTTATTGTTATTTGTAGTCAACGCTTATTCTTTTCTTTCTGCAAAAATACAAAATATAATTGTATCATTGTTCTACTGATTAAAAAGTTTCATTTTTTTAATGAAAAAGAAACCGCCGAATGATTTGCTAACCCGAAGTCAAGGTACTACTCTTTCATCCAACCAGCTATCAAAAGAAGCGGGGGCGTAACCTCTCTATATCTCCCGATAGCTGGCGGCAGTGGGAGACTCGATGGAACAAGCAAAACTCTTATCACACCCAAGAAAGTCTGCTTGAAATTATCACGCCAGCCTGACGCTATCTTGGCATATCAAATGGTGCAGTTTGAATATGACTAATTGAAGATGCAAAGTTAGATGCCTGCTGTCTCAAATCGTGAGCCAGGCTTATGCTTTTTCCATTTTTATCTTTCTCAATGCAATTCACTACGGTTTTTCTAAAATAATATCAGTGAAGTCATCGTGATAATAGGTGCATATTGAGTTCTCTTTTAGACAACCAACTGTGAGTTCAGCTGCAAACTGTTCCCCTGTTTTGAAATCTCTAATCCATTTTTCAAATGAGAAATCTTTCCTATACATTTCATCTGTCGCCATCTCTGCAACATACCATACTTCTTTTGCTCCTAACGCCATGGCAATTTTGTATATCTCTGCGCGTAACCAACTATATCCATTGCTGTTTCCTGTGAATACAGATTGCCGATAACAAGTATTTATCCTCAAGAAGTCGGCAAATAATACCAAGCCATCAGGCTCAACGAGCTCCGAGTCAACACCTTTTAATTCAGGTATTTCTGGACAATACACGTATGTCTCTCCTTCATCAGGAGCAAAAGATGAACCACCTTGATAGGGGATAACGGCGTATAAGTAGTCAGACATTTTACAGGATTTTTAGAATTTTCAACTCAAGACAATTCAATATTGGTGTCTATCACTTTACCAATGGCGAAGTAATAGAATAGTGGACGCGAGTCGTCGTTCCGATGCTCACAGTCTTCGAGAATTTTGTCAAATTCATGACAATTGAACCTCTGCTTTAGGTCCTCTACATTCTGCCTGGTGATGCTTATCAATGCGTTCTCAATCACAGTGACATCCAGAAACCATGAGTTGTTGTAGTTGTGGAAGTGTATCCTGTCCACGGGGCGCGTCGAGCACATGAACTCATCGAACGCCTCTTTGTCCATACCCTCGTCGTCGCGGTGTTCGGTCATCCATTTGTCAACCACCTTGTCGGTGAGCCGTTTGTAATAGAAGTCGGAGTAGTCACGTATCTCTACCTTCTTTGTGCCACGGAGGATTTCTTCTGCGAACTCTTTTCTCATGATGAGGTTCAAGACCTTGATGGGTTCTGGGTCGGGCGCGTTGTATTTCTCAACGAACTCGTCGAAGGCGGAAATCCATTGCTCTTCGGTCATATTGTCATACTTACTCATATACTTGAAATTTTAATTGAACAAATAAATAACAGCCGCAAAGATAAAGCCTTGTTGTCTCAAATCGTGAGACAACAAGAAGAAATATTCATCTATTCATCCATTTCTTCATACAAGCAGACGGTGTCGTAATGCTCCTGGCAAACCTCTTTTGCCAGCCATTCAGGCGAAATAACTTGTAATTGATTCCCAAAACCAATAAGATGGCGGATGAAATCAGGTGTTGGTCTCAGATATAGTTCAAAGTCGGTATAATCATCCCCATATCCTATTTCATGCTGGCTATGGTGAATGGGCAAATCCTTCACATAATACTGTTCGTAGTCAAAGATTCGGACTATGACTTTTATTGGTTGAGTGTCATCATTAACCAGCACACCATAACATTCACTGAAGAAATCTTCTGCATCAAAGCCTGGGTCTATTTGGAACTTGATATCTGTTATTGACATCTCCAAGATACGATCAAAGGAGAACATACCGAAGTAATCTATATCTGGTCCGTCAATCACATTCCTATGGAAATGACCTAATACATACCATCGTTGCCGGAACATTTTCAAGCAATAGGGTTCAAAATTCAACTTTCGCGGTTCCTCATCCCCATATTTCTTATACTTGATAGCAATGCGCACATTCCGCTTCATCGCTTCTATTACCATAGGCAGAAAATCGCCCTCATAAGGAATAGTTTCCAACAATATCCTTTTCTGTAACGACAAACTTTCACAAATGATGTTGTTGACAGACAATGTAGATAGCATCCAATTCTGAATACTATCTTCATACAGCACTTTTTCGTTACTGATAAAATATTTATAGCCTTTGTTTCGGTCGCAGTCGATAATGAGACCGAACATGTCCTCTATTGCAATCCTATGGCGGTTGAAAGTGGCTCGTGCCATCTCTATACCACCACTCAATTCAGATTCCAACCATTTCTCGTTAATTTCAGCAAATGTTATGCGTTTGGCTTTACGAATAGTGTTCACAAGCCAAATATATTCTCTGAATTTTGCTGGTATATTCATAGTGGAAAAAGTTAAAAAAACAATGTGAAACAAACTGTGGACATATATTCCTGATATGATGACGTTGCTTAGTAACAAGTTGGCTTGATTTGTTTGATTTGAACAGATTTGTATGATTTGATTTACGTCTATTAGTGGTTGCGTCTTTCTTTGCATCCGCGACCGTTGGTTCTGCCCGTTAGGGCACTCCATAATTGTATCGCAAAAGTTACCATCATTTTTGCCCCAATTCACTGATATTCCATGCGTCACGCCACCTGACGACTGGTTTTCCCTCCTCAAACTCGATGGGGAGCCAGATGTAGCGGGCGTCACTCGGGTGCCAGGGGCGCCAGATGTCGGCCATGAAGACAAAGTGTTCGCCGACGGGAAGGATATAGGTTGACTGTCCTCCGAATGTAAGCTCCTGCTTGGGTCCTCGGCAGGGATTGGGATGCTGCGTCCAGGGTCCCCAGATGGAGGGTGCGGAAAACATGCGGGCCTCGTTGGGATTCCAACCAGTGCAGCCCGATGTAATCATCCAGTAGGTACCATCTTTCTTGAAGATGGCCGGAGCCTCGTTTTGGCCGCCGGGTGCCATGCGGGTATAGCGGCCCGAATGGTGCAGGTAGTCGTTGGTCAGTTCTGCGATGTGCATGGTCAGATTGTCCTCGGAAGAGAAGATGTGGTATGCTTTTCCATCGTCATCGACATACAGCGTCATGTCGCGGGACATCTGTCCTGTGCCGAAGTCTCGCTTCAGGAAAAGTCCCTGCGTGATCGCCTTGCACCAACCGGGTGTCCACTCTTCCTTGAAATTCTCCAAGTTGAGCGTGTCCAAGACAGCCATCTCTTGTTGGCTCAACGGGTTTGTTCCCCGCCCGTCGGCAGTTGGTACAACAGGATAGGTACCCGGATTGGCACGCTGGGAATAGAGGAACTTATAAGGCCCTTCCGGACGGTTGCTGACAGCCACGCCATAGCGGGCGGCCGAGTAGCCCCGACCCTTCAGTTCCAGGTGGAACCACATGCAGAATTTACCCGTCACAGGATTATGGATCACCTTCGGACGCTCCAGCACGCAACCGCGCTCGATGTCTGAGCCTCTCTCGTCGGAAACCGACAGCGCCACTCCCAGGTTCCTCCAGTTCACGAGGTCCTTCGAGGCATAGCACATCACTCCGACCATTGCCGACGATGTGGTGTCGGCTTTGTGCTCACCAAACCAATAATAGGTGTCGCCGTACTTCATGATACCTCCACCGTGGGCGTTGATGTGCCGGCCGCTGTCGTCTCGCCACAACTCACCGTTCCTGATCGTGGTGCACTCCGGCTGGCTGGCCCAGTAGCGTTTGAGGCGCTTGGCCTCGGCCTTGGTAATGTGTATGACAGACCCATGCTTGGGAGAGACGAAATTGGTGGCTTTCATCACCCCCTCGTTGAAACGTCCGAGTGGTGTGAAGGTCTTGAAGTCGCTGGTTTCCACGAATCCGAAGTTGTGGGGATTGACGCTGTAGATGTCGTACATGACGACCCATTTGTTCTCCCCGATTCGCTTCCATACGTTGGGGGCCTCGCACCCTCGGCTTTCACTGTCGATCTGTTCGGGATGATAATCGTTGAACTGGTTGATACGGTCGGAAATCATATACTTGATGCCGCCTGGACTCTCCTGTGCCACATAAGTCATGAAGTATCGACCGTCCGGCATCGGACAGATGTCGGCATCGAGGGTTTGGATGTTCTCATCGGGATATTCAAAGAGCAATTGCGGTTCGGTCTCCAAGGTGGTGAAGGCTTCGTCAGCGTAGCTGTAATATAGTTTCGTGCGCTCACCTGGTTGCTGGCGGATGGTGAAATACACCATCGGCTTGTTGACAGCAGGGTCCCAAATGGTCTGCGGTGCCCAGGCACATCCCAAATCGCCGAATTTCTCAGGAAAAAGCTTGTCGATGCGGGCCTCATGATGCGTCCAATGAATCAGGTCGTCGGAAGCCATCAGCACCAGTCCTCGGTTGTTGCCCCAGTCATATTTCTGCGGCCTCTCCCATTGTGAGATGCGCAGCCCTTTCTGCTTGCCGAACACGTGCAAGTCGGTCATGACAATATAGAACTTCCCGTTGGGTGCACGGTAGATGTGCGGGTCGCGGATGCCGTGCTGTTCGGCGATGGAATCTCCGGCAATGACCGGTTTGTTGCCGTTGACAGCGGTAAAAGTATAGCCGTCGTAGCTGATGGCCATGAACAGCGAGTGCGTCGGGTCGTTGAAATACGTGAAGAGATAGGCACCCATGTCCTTCTCCGAAGGCAGTTTTTGTTTTTTAGCCTCTCCTGTTGTTGCCCATGCGGCAAACAATGCGACCAAGAATAAGATGTATTTCATGCGGTATGTCGTTTGATTTGGAAAAGTCCTCCCGCATCGTGACGGTTTGCCAGACGGCTTCCGTTATCGGTGCGGGAGGTGATTTCAAGCCCTTTTATGTAGAAACAAGGCTTGTGTCGGGGAACATGTCAGAACTTGACGACCATGAAGGCCTTGCTTGGCACGTCGATGGTGAGGGTGTTGCCACTGCCTTGCAGGTTGACCGTGGTGGGTTTGATGGTTTCCGGGCGTCCCACGAGGTTCTCCATGTCGAGGTTGCCGGTGAGGATGGTGCCTTTGGCGGCTCCCACTTTCTTCAGTCCCTTGAAGGTGACGACCACCTTCTGGCTCTGGTCGGCGGCGTTGGCAAGCTTCACGATATACTCCTTGCTGTCCTTGTCATAGACGGCGGAGGCATACAGCCCGTCCTTGCCCTCCACCGGCTTCTTGTCCTCGGTGAGGTTGAGCACGTTGGTGCCTTTGTTGGTGCCGTAGAGCATCTGCACATACCAGTTGGGCGTGCGAGCCGAGGTGAGGTTGTCAAACCAGATGAGGTCGGGTTTCCACTGCCATCCCTCCACATGGGCGAAGAGCGGAGCGTAGGTGGCCTGATAGACCACGTCGGCGTTGCGCTCCAGTCCGGTCATGAAGGCGGCCTCGGAGAGGGCTGCCTCCCAGTTGTTCACCTCGCGGGCGCCCCTGCCATGGGCGGCATACTCGCCAGCGAAGACCTTCGGTCCCTTGCGGTCGTAGTTGTCGTAGCGTCCTGCATTCTCGAAGAACCACTGCGGTGGCTTGTAGTAATGCTCGTCCACCAAGTCCACCTTCAGCCGTTTCATCTCCTTCCACCCATAGTCGAAGTCGTTGCCCTCGGCCAACGGTCCACTGCTGCCGCAGATGAGGATGTTGGGATATTTGGCACGTATGGCCTTGACGAAGAGTTCGAGACGCTCGGGGTAGAGAGGACCCCACTGCTCGTTGCCCACGCCGATCTGCTTGAGGTTGAAGGGAGCGGGATGCCCCATGTCGGCCCTCAGCTTTCCCCACTTGGTGTCGGTGCCACCGTTGGCAAACTCGATGAGGTCGAGGGCGTCGTCGATATAAGGCTGCATCTGGTCGAGTGCCACATGCGCCTTGATGTCGTCGTTCTGGTACTGGCAAGCCAGTCCGCAACTCACCACGGGCAGCGGGTCGGCTCCGATTTTCTCTGAGAGGAGGAAGAACTCATAGAACCCCATGCCGTAGGTTTGGAAATAGTTGGGGTACATGCGGTGCGGGAAGGTGTAGTTCCAGCGGTTCTCGTTGAGCGGCCTGTTTTCCACCTGCCCCACGGAGTTTTTCCACTGGTAGCGGGTAGCCAGGTCGGTGCCTTCCACGATGCATCCTCCCGGGAAGCGGAAGACGCCGGGATGGAGGTCCTCCAAGTCCTTCACCAAGTCGGCACGCATGCCGTTCCAGTTGTCGGAGGGGAAGAGCGACACGTGGTCGAGGTCCACGCCAACCGTTCCTTCGAGGAAGATTCTCATCAGTCCCTTGGGGTCGGTGATGTTGGGCGTGATGGAGCAGGTGTATTTCTTCCATTCGCGACTGTTGATGTTCACCGTCTCGCTCTTGATGACACCGTTGCGCGAGTTGACCAGCTCCACCCTGATGCGTGCCGGCTTGCTTCCGGCATCGTGGAGACGGGCATACACGGAGAAGTCATATCTCAGGTCCTTCTTGAATCCCATGCCGAAGAAGCCCCTGTTCTCTATTCCCGAACGCTTGTGAGCGTGTCCCGGGTCGGTGACGGCCACATAGTGCGGGTTGTTGGCGAATGCCGGACGCTCGTCGCGAAGGTCCACGTTTCCGAAGACCTCCCATCCCATGAGGCGGTTGGGGAACTCAAAAGAGCGGTTTTGCACCATTTCGGCATACAGTCCTCCGTCGGCACCGAAGTTGATGTCCTCGAAGAAGATGCCGTACATGGTGGGTTGGATGACCGCCCCGGGCTTGTTGGCCTGGACGGTAAGTTGTCGCTGTGCCATGGCCGGCATGGCGAGAGCCGCTGCCAAGGCAAGGGTGGCGATAGTTTTGATTTTTTTCATTGTTGTTATTTGTTAGGGTTGATGATTGTGCCTGTTGCTCATTTCAAGGGCGTGATGGTGAACGTGAACCTCTTGTCGCCATACAACACACGGTAGGGCTTCAGGGCCTCCGCATTGGGGCTCCACGAGTCAACGCCGCCCACTCCGGTATGCTCACCATCAATGAAGAGGTTGGTGTATTTCGACTGCGGCACCTGCGGTGCGTGTCTCTGCTCCTTGTCGTCCCCGTCGTCGAGCGCCTCGATGTCATAGTGCAGTGCGCTGGCGATGAAAGGTTTCTCGGCCTGTATTCTTACTCCGCATCCAGCGGCGTCAGTCTGTCTCCACCATCGCATATCGGTTTTCGTGCCGGTCTCCTGCGGTCTTACATACGGGAAGAACTGCTCGTCGGCAGTCTGGCGGTAGATGCCTATGCGCTGCGAGAACTTGCGGTCGGCGTAGTTCTCCACCGGCCCGCGTCCGTAGTATTCGCTGTATGCCAACTCCCATGGCATCTGCATCACCATTCCGAAGCGCATCATGTTGCCCACCTTGGCATCCTCTGTGGCGTCGAGGGTCTCGGTGACAGTCACCCTTCCCTGTGTGTCCACCAAGTAGTCCAATTGCAGGGTGGCATTCACCTGTGGCATGTCATAGACGGCTGTCACCAAGATGTTGTTCACCTTCACCTTGCCATGCACGGTGATGGTCTTCTTGGCCTCTATGCTCTTCAGTTCCATCTGTGGAGCCCTCCATGCGCTGTATTTGCGGTGTATGCCCGACCCCATGTCGTTGTCGGTGGGCGCCCTCCAGAAGTTGGGCTTCAGCGTGCCGCCCTCGCCCAAGAGGCTTTTGCCGTCCACCTTGTAGGTGGCGAGCAGTCCGGTGGTCTTGTCGAAAGTCATCTCCAAGCGCGGGCTTGTGAGTGAGATGACAGGCGATTTCTTGTTGTTGGTGAGTTTCAGCTTGTCGTTGAGTGGCACGATGATGTCCTCCGCGTAACTGTATTCCATCACCTTCAACTGCTCGTAAGCGATGGTCTGCCCTGCCTCCATCAGCGGTTCGGCGGTTTTCAGTTTGAAGTCGATGTTGAGCATCGGCTCGTCGTCGTAGGCGGCGGTGAGGTCAACGGGCAGCAAGTAATCGGCACGTCCTCCCGGGGCGATGTCGAGGTTGTCCACCACGCCCTGCTTCTCCACCTTTCCTCCCACCATGAGCGCCCACTCCATCTTCACGTTGTCGAGGTTTCTGAAGAAGAACTCGTTTTTCACCCTCACCTTGGTCTTGCCGTTTTCCACTCCGTTGAGGGTGGCCCAGATGTTCTGATAATAATATCCCACCTCGTAGATGTGCGGGTTGGGCTTCCTGTCAGGGCTGATGAGGCCGTTGCAGTTGAAGTTGTTGTCGCTCGCGTCGTAGTTGTTGTAGTCACCGCCGTAGGTGTAGATGGCCTTTCCGTCCTTGTCGGTGCCGTGGAGGGCCTGGTCAACGAAGTCCCAGATAAATCCACCTTGGAACTTGCCGTACCTTCTCACCAAGTCCCAGTATTCCTTGAAGCCACCGCAGGAGTTGCCCATAGCGTGGCTGTACTCGCACTGTATGAGCGGCTTCTGGTCCTCGGGCCTGTCGCTCTTGGCGTATCTCTCGCACCACTCCTGGCTGGCATACATGGGACACCTGATGTCGGTGTTGCGTCCCCCTCCGGCCTGCTCGAACTGCACGGGCCGGCTCAGGTCCTGCGTCTTGATCCAGTCGTAGGCGGCGTCGAAGTTGGGGCCGTTCACCGTCTCGTTGCCCAAGGACCACGTGATAATGCTGGGGTGGTTGAAGTTGACGCACACGTTGTGCTGGTTGCGTTGCAGGATTTGCAGAGCGAACTGCGGCTTCTTGGCCTCGGAGTTGTCACGGTAGCCGAAGCCGTGGGACTCCTGGTTAGCCTCAGCGCAAAGGTAGATGCCGTATTCGTCGCAGAGGTCGTACCACACCGGGTCGTCGGTGTAGTGGCAGGTGCGTACGGCGTTGATGTTGAAGCGTTTCATGATGCGTATGTCCTCTATCATACGCTCCCTTGACACGATGTATCCGCCGTCGGGGTCCAGTTCGTGGCGGTCGGCGCCCTTGATATACACCGCCTGGTTGTTGACGAGGAGCATGGCATTGCGTATCTCCACCTTGCGGAAGCCCACCTTCTGCGGGATGGCCTCGTAGGGAGCCTGTCCCGCCTTGACGGGCAGGGGTGTTGCCACGAGGGTGTAGAGATAGGGCGTCTCTGCGGTCCATTTCTTCGGGTTGGGCACCTCGATGGTCGCCTCCACGGCTCCTGTAGCGTTGTTGATGGTCTTGGCGGCCACGGTGTTGCCCTCCTTGTCGAGCAGGGTGAGTGCCAGATGGCATTTTCCGCTCACCTCCATCTTGATGTCGAGTTTGCCGTCCTTGTAGTTGTCGTCGAGGTCGGGAGTGATGCGGAGGTCGTCCACGTGGACGGCCTTGTCACGGGAGTAGAGGTAGCTGTCGCGGGCCACGCCCGAGAGGCGCCAGAAGTCCTGGTCCTCGCAGTAGGTGCCGTCGCACCACCTGAACACTTGGAAGGCGATGAGGTTCCTGCCTTTCTGCAAGTATGGCGTGATGTCAAACTCCGCCGCCATCTTGCTGTCCTCGGTATATCCCACGAAGGTGCCGTTGACCCACAGGTACATGCAGGAGGTGACAGAGCCGAAATGGGCGATGACTTGCCGCCCGTTCCAGTTGTCGGGGATGTCGATGAAGCGTCGGTAGCTACCCACGTGGTTGTCCTTCACCGGCACCTGCGGGGGATTGCTGTCGAAATGCCCTCGCCAAGGGAAGCCGATGTTGACATACACGGGGTCTCCGAATCCGTTGAGCTCCCACATTCCCGGCACACTCATCTTGCCCCACGAGGAGGCGTCGTACCCGGGTGTGAAGAAGTCGGCGGGCCGTTGGTCGGCGTTTTCCACCCACAGGAAGTCCCATGAGCCTTCGAGGGAGAGGTAGTTGGCCGAGGCTTTCATGTCACCTCGCCGTGCCAACTGCTCGTTCTCGTAAGCGAAGAACGAGGTGTGTGGCTTGAAGCGGTTGATGTCGTTCACCTGCATGTCGTGCCATTCGGTGAAGGTTGGTGCGTTGTCGGCCATGACGGCGGCCGGTGCGAGCCCTGCACAGAGCATAAGGGCGAAGGTTAGTTTTTTCATATTCCCAGGATGTTGTTGCAGTAATTGTCAAGGTATTTCACATATTCGCAGGCGGCGAGGAGGAAGGCCCCCACGCCGAAATTAGCCTGACTGTTGGCGTCCACCACCTGTCCGGGGATGGCCTTTTCGCCGATGGGTTGCACGTAGCCCAACTTGCCGTCGGGCTGCAGGGCGGTCTTGGTGAGGTATTTCCACCCCCTGTCGATGACTTTCTTGAACTCCTTGCGGGGGAGGTAGCCGTTGTTGACCCCCCAGAGTATTCCGTAGGTGAAGAAGGCGGTGCCGCTGGTCTCCGGGCCTGGTGCTTGCGCCGGGTCCATCATGGAGCGCGTCCAGTAGCCCTCCTTCTGTTGCAGGGCGGCCACGGCGTGTGCCAACGTGACGTATTTGTCCACGAAGAACTGGTGGTGCTTGTACTCCCTTGGCAGGTCCTGCAGCACCTTGGCCAGTCCTGCGAGCACCCATCCGTCGCCACGAGCCCAAAAGTCCTTCTTCCCGCTCTCAGTCTTGTGGTTGGGATAGACATATTTCCCGTCGCGGAAATAGATGCCGGTCTCCTTGTCGAGCATGATGCTGTCGGTGTAGCGGATGTTGTCGTAGAGCTTGTCGAGGTAGCGGGCGTCGCCGGTGAGCTTGTACATCTTGGTCATCACGGGCATCACCATGTAGAGGGCGTCGGCCCACCACCAGTAGTCGTTGGCCTTCGAGGCGGCCTCGTAGCCCATCACCTCCTTCGCCCGTGCCACCCTCTTGGCGGGGTTGTCGGCCACCGGCACGCGCTTCATGTTGCCGCCTTGCGGGGCGTATTTGCCCATGGCGACCCAGTAGAGGTCGATGTAGGTCTGGAAGCAGATCTGCCAATCGCCGAAGAGGACGTGTTGCTGGTCCTCGCCGTAGGTTTTGTACTCCCACTTGGCGGGGTCGGATTCCGTGGCTCCCATCCAGTTGTTGTGCTCCGCCCATTGCAGGGAGTAATAGAGGTAGCGCGGCTCGCCGGTGAGGAACCAAGCCTCCATGTTGCCGGTGTGGTAGGCGGCGTTGTCCCAGAAGGCGCGCACCTCGGCCTTGTTGTTGGCCTGCCAGTAGGTGTTCACCTTGTCGATGATGGCCATCACCTTCCTCGCACGGGCGTTGTGCGAGGCGGCCGAGAGGGTGGCGCAGAACAGCGCCGCGATGCATAGTGCAAGTGTCTTTTTCATATCGTGTGGATAAGGTGTTGCGGTGTCACCATTTGTCGGGCGTGGCGGGGTCGTCGGCCCATCGGTGGTCCTTGGGGAAGGGCATGCCGCCCCAGGCTTTCACCTGCGTCCAAGGTTGTGGCTCGTCGGTCCAGAAGGCGTGGGTGGCGGGCAGGCCCAGGGGCATGAAGGCGAGGGAGGCCATATAAAGGCTGCCGTTGTTGGTGTACCAGTCGGCGGTGTCGGGTTGCGAACCGCAGAAGCCGATGGTGAGGAAGCCGCCGGCGTTGTAGTTGTTGTTGATGTCGAACATGCGGTGCATCACCTTTGTCAGTGCCGCCCGCACCTGTCCGTTGCTCAACTCGGCGGGCAACGTCTGATACCAGGCCATCAGCGCCAAGGGTTGCATGGCGGCCATGCGGTAGGGGGTGCTTCGCCCGATGACGGGGAAGGTGCCTTCGGGTGAGATGAAGCGTTCAAGGATGACGGAGAATTTCTGTGCGCGTTTCAAAGCCCGTGCATAATATTTCTTGTAGTCGATGCGGGTGTTGGCCTTGGCATCCACCATGGCCTGGAGCGTCTCAAGGTACATGGAGTGAAAGACGTAGCTGGTGTAGTAGTCGAAGGCGAAGACGGGGCCGTCGGCATACCACCCGTCGCCCACGTACCACTCCTCCACCTTGCGGCAGGCGGTGTTGACGCGGAACTCGTCGTAGGGTGCGCCGCTCTTGGCCAGGAAACTCTCGATGACGGAGGAGAAAAGGAACCAGTTGGTGTAGGGCGGGTCCACGCCGCGCAGACCGGTGAACTCCTTGATGTAACGCTGCTTGGTGAGGTCGTCGAGGGGCTTCCACAACTGGTCGTAGGCGCGGAGGAAACTTTCGGCCAGATAGGCGGCATCAACCAATGCCTGACCGGAGCCGGCCCACAGCAGGTAGTCGGGCGAGGCGGGGTCCACGGCGTTCTTGTAACTCGCCAAGGCCCACTCACGCAGTTGCTTGCGCTGCACGCCCTCCGGTGTGTCGTCGTCGGGCAGCGAGAGCCACGGGGCGATACCGGCCATCAGCCGCCCGAAGGTCTCCATATACACCACCTTGCGGTTGCGATTGTCGAAACTGGGGCTGTATTCCGTGAGCATGTTCTTCTGCAACTCGCCGCGGGCCATGTTTTCCAACACGGGTTGTGCCATGGCGTAAGCCAAAGAGCACCAGTACTCGCGGTCGCTCTGCGGGGCCTTCTTCGCCTTGGCGGCATCGGCATAGACGGTCGGCAGCAAGAGCAACACCGACAGCACCAAGGCTTTCATCACGTCTTTTCTCATCTGATTTGTTTAGGTTATGGCGTATTTTATGCAAATATACGACAAATCTTTTCCCCATGCAAACAAAATCGGGGAAAAATGAGAAAAGAGGGGTGTGATTCGGAACAAGCGAGATTTCCGAATTCATATTCTCATGCAGTCCATACGTGGTACTGACTTGCACTCCACCTTTGTGACCAGTTTCTATTTGGAAGGTTGTCACGTTCGATGGCACGTTGGCTCACCGACATCATCTCCGACATTTGTCGGCCAGTTACTGTCGGAGACTCTTTGATGAAATTCAGTATTTTCTGCTGATGCTCAGTGAATTTCGTCTCCGACACATCTCCGACATATGTTTTTTATAGTTCATACAAATCGTCCAGTTGTATTTCTGCCTGAATGTCTCCCCAGTATTCATTCCGAGTTAGGCCATAGGTAGTAACCATAATGGAATGAATAGCTTTTTTTGTGCCAGTTACAGTCTGGAACACATTTCGTTTGCGGGCAAGTTCATCTGAATAATCAGAAGTGATGGTGTATGAATCCTTCGAGTATTTCATTTCGCACACATCAATTATTCCATCGCTACGGTCTATAAGCAGATCTATCTGAACTCCTGGTCTGCCGATGTTCTCATCTGGCAAGCAACGCCATGCATATTCATTTGTCAATATTCCGCTGATACCAAGTTTCTTTTTAATCTGGTCAACATGCCATAGGCAAGTGCGCTCAAATGCCAAGCCGCACCAAGTGTTATACTTCGGCGTACCCAACATTGATTTCCAATAGTTTGAACCTTGACGTACTCCATAAATGTATTCGTAATAGAATAATGTATAATGGTCTATTAACTGGAAAATATCCGATTTTGTCCTATACCCCATCATAGTGTAACTACGAATAAAGCCACACCACTCCAGATCTTTCAGAATGTCAGAGAATGCTCCGTTGTCTTCAAATTTTCCTGCCACCAACAACTCTTGTCGAGTCATGCCCATCTTTTTCTTGGCCAATAACTCAATTACGCGAATGTATGGTTCAGTTTTTTTGAACAATGAAGCATATAGCATCTCAAATTCGTCATGCAACTCTCCGTTAGGCGAAAAAATCAACCTATCAATTTCAGCAGTTATGCTAGTTCCTTTTTGTAACAAACTCCAATAATATGGTACACCGCCAAATATCATATAGGCTTCAAGCATCTGTTTACGATTCAACACAAGACCTCGTGACTGAGCTAGTTTCTCGCATAATCCCAAAGGGAATGGATTGAGGGAAATACGGTGGTTCAGACGATTGTGCAATCCACCTTTATTCTTAATGATTTTCTTCACCATCCATGAGGTGCTACTACCGCAAACCACAAAAACAATATCTTTTCGTGCAGATGCCCATCCATTCCAAAACGATTCCAACTCTGATAAAAATCCAGAGCGTGGTGCATCCATCCATGGAAGCTCGTCAAGGAAAACAACCTTTTTGCCTTCAGACAGCCCCATAATGAATCGTTTGAGTTCACTGAAAGCATCGCCCCAATTGGTTAGTTCCGGAGTATCTTTCTGCCCATGTTCTTTGAGCGCACGACGGAAACGCACCAACTGCTTTCTTGAAGTCAAATTTGCAGCACCGGTAAATTGGAAGTCGAATCGGTTTTCAAAGGTTTCTCTGATTAGAAAAGTCTTACCGACACGACGCCTTCCATATACGGCAATGAATTGCGAGTACTCTTCGTAGAGTGCATTCTGTAATACTTGTTTTTCTTTTTCTCGACCTATTAGCATGGCATCCATTAATTTTGATTCACGCCACAAAGATAATACTTTTTCGGGAGAAAACAAGCGGAAAGTTGATAAAATACTTAAATTCCGCTGTTTTATTAACGAAATTCAACTCTAGTATGTCATTTTATGTTCAGTTGAATGTTATATTTTACCGAAATGTGCATAACAGATAATATATACAGTTAACAAGAATGTATGTAATTTTGGCCTTGTGTATTCTATTTTGTTTGATATATTAGTCGCTACAATAGCAATTATAACAGCGACAAACATAGACTGTATATGGTAATCCAAAAGTGTACCACTTAGTAATTGAAAAGTGTACCACTTTCCAATTGTCGGCAAAATTAGATTTAATCCAGTAAACTACCAAATAAGATTCGTAAAAACATAGTTATCTGCTATTAAATTTTCTTGT
>JAFZRU010000043.1 GCA_017619755.1 Prevotella sp. | reverse complement strand
TGGCTGCTTCTTCAAGGGAGACGTGGATGAATTTGCTGTGTGGAGGGCCACCATCGACGCCACCACCATCGCTGAGAGCCGCTATGTGCAAAACGACTCCCTCAACAAGATGCTCTACGTATATTATCCCATGGAGCACAAGTTCAAGGATGCCAATGGAAATGCGCACTCCGAGTTCAGCCTCGACAGCGGCAAGAAGAGCACCAACGGCCAACTCAGGACGGCGGAGGGCGAAGGCGTCACACAGAGCCTCACCGCACCACCGCTGAAGACCATGGCCACCCTGCAGAACCTCACCTTCGACTTCACCGCCAGCGAGGATGAAATCTACATCAAACTCACCACAAGCCCATCGCGCATGCAAGGGAACCTTGTCACCTTCTACATCCACGACGTTCCCGACGTCAATGGAAACCTCTCCACCCCCATCGTGTGGACGGCAAAGGTGGACTACGGCTCTCTCAAATGGAGACCTTCGGAATTGCTTAACTACTCCAAGGATCGTGCGGAGGAACTGGAAGTCGATGCCAAACTCGTCAACACGAGAGCTGGCAAATGCGATTGGGAAATCACCTCGCTGCCTTCGTGGATTACTGTTGACAAGAAAGATGGAACGCTCGACGTAGAAGAGGAAGAGAACATCACCTTCCGCTTCGGTGCCAACGCTCCTCTGGGTGAGACCACGCTCTTCGTCTATGCCAAGTCCGACAACGACATCTATGAGGCTTTGCCCATCAACCTCACCGTGTATGGTAACGAACCGACATGGACGGTCAGACCGCAAATGTATGAGTCATCCATGAACCTCATCGGACAAATCTACATCCGCGACAGGATTGCCTCGCATAAGCTCACCAAACTCTATGCCTTCATCGGCGACGAGTGCAGAGGCGTGGCATTCCCGGAACTTATGCAGTCACGTGACGCATATTACGCCAACCTCGTGGTGTATGGAGACCCGGAAAAAGACGCTGAGAAGCCCATTACATTCCGAATCTATGACTCCAACAAGGGGGTGGTGTATGCTGACGTGCTGACATCTCTCAACGGGAAGGACCAGGAGGTCAAATTCGCCAACAACCTCATCATTGGCAACTATGAAACGCCGGTGGTTTGGAGCGCACACAACTTCATTGAGCAGGTGACAGACCTGGCATACAACTGGAACTGGATCTCGCTCTTCGTGCAGCCGCTCGCTGGAAAGGAGGGTGTCGCCGACATCCTCGGTACCAACTCCGCCTTCCGCGCAGTGAAAGACAAGGAAAAAGTGGCATTCCTCAGAGGAAGCACCTGGGATGGGTCGCTCAGCACCATGAAGCCTGGTGATATGTATAAGGTGGCCATGTCCAACGAGTTGAAAGGAAAGACCTTCAAAGGCACCTACATCAACCCGAAGGAGACACCGCTCACCATCAGCTCGGATTGGAACTGGATTGGCTCGCTCTCCATCTACGACCTCAGCCTCAACGAGGCCTTCGCCGACCTGCAACCTGTAGTTGGCGACTACGTCAAGGACAAGGAGCACTTGTCAGCCTATCGTGGATACGGATGGGAGGGCAACCTCCACAGCATCACCCCGGGCAAGGGATATGTTTACTTCTCCGCAGCCAACGGGGATAGGACCTTCTGCTTCCCGGAGGTGGAGCCGTTCACCATGGCCAACCGCGTGACGCTCGCCTTCAACGACGATGAAGACACGAGCAGCGAGGAATGGGCACCGTTCTCTCCCATCGACCACCACCGCTTCTCCGACAACATGAACGTGATTGCCACACTCTCCGACGGCATCACATTGGTGGACACCGCATGCGTGGCGGCGTTCATCGACGGAGAGTGCAGAGGATGCACAAGGGCCGTCAACGGCACTTACTACATCACCGTGGCCGCCAACGCCGAGGAGGCAGGAAAGCAGGTGACCTTCCGCACCTACGTGGACGGGGAGGTGAAGCCCATTGTGGAGAACTCCAAGTTCATAACCGATGCCATCGAGGGCAACCCCGACCAGCCCAAGGCTCTCACCATTGGAGACGCCAACGGCATACAGCAGGCTGAATACGCCGGCATCCTCATCGGCCCGGGCAAGACCAACCGCTTCGTACACGTGAGGTCGCAAAAGCAACTCAAGATCGTCGAGGTGTTCTCCAACGTGGGAGCACAGGTGCTTACTCCGGCATTCCAGAACGGACAGGCAGACATCGACTTGCTCACACTTCCCGACGGATTGTACATCGTCAAGGCGGTGGACAAGGCCGGAAACCGTACCGTGAAACGTATCATTAAAACCAATCTGACAGAATGACTATCAAAACTGTCTGCAAATTAACGTCGGCCGTGCTGTTCCTCGCAATCCTGCCTGGAACGGCACGGGCCCAGACGAACCGTGTGGTGGAGAATGGCGTGGTTTATAGCTATGTCAGCAACACAGGTGAATGGGTCGTCTCTGGCATCGACTACGAGACATTGCCCTACAACGGAGTCATCACCATCAAAAGCAGCGTCAGCGTGGAGGTGTTCCCTGGAGAACCACCCGTAAAATATCCTGTGACATCCATCGTGGATGACGCATTCAAGGACGAAGAGGTCTTGAAAGGGGTGAACTTCGAAGAAGGTATCAAGTCCATTGGGACCAACGCCCTGAAGGGATGCACGGGCATCACCACGCTCACACTGCCCTCCACCATCGTAAACGTGGGGGAGGGAGCGTTCGCTTGCGGAGACAACCTCAGGTGGATTGATGCACGAAATGTAGGAGAAGATTGGAAGGAAGAGCTTGTCTATGGTAACTACATTTTGAAGACACCAGGTGACATGGGAGTGCCGCTCTTCACACTGCTCTACATGCCTACATGGTGGACCGCCAACGACAAGAACATTGTGGTTACCGACGCCACCACACAGGAACGCTCCTGCTCGAAATTCTCCTTCTCTTCGGAGATGGACTACAACGTGCCTTGGGGCTTCACGGCTGAACAGGTGATTAACACAAGAACGCTTCCCATGGACGACGGCGCCTATACGATATGTCTGCCATACGACCTCGGCATCCCCGATAATGCCAAGGTGTATGTCTTGATGGAAACAGACGTGCCAGAGGGAGACAGGGTGGTTTTCACACAGGTGGTGGGGACCTTGGATAAGGGTATGCCATACCTCGTGAAGGCTGACGGCGACGTGTCGCTCAACAGTGAGATACCCTCGCAAATCCTTTCCACAGAGGAAGCACAGACTTCATCGATGACGGTGG
Organism: Prevotella sp.; assembly: GCA_017619755.1. Classification (GTDB taxonomy): domain Bacteria; phylum Bacteroidota; class Bacteroidia; order Bacteroidales; family Bacteroidaceae; genus Prevotella. The sequence continues at coordinate 31,922 of JAFZRU010000043.1, read as the reverse complement.
CGGGTATCACCATCAACGGCACTTTCTCCAACATCACCCACGCGGATGCTGCCAATATGGGGGCTTACGTGCTTCAGGCTGAAAACAGATGGGTTTCCGTGTCGAAGCGCTCGGAAGCCGTTTACGTGCCGCCTTACCGTGCTTACATCACCATGGAGGGTTTCATGGCCAATGGTTTCTCCATCTCCTTCTCTGACAGCATCGACGACATCCGACTCCTGCCCGACGGGACGGCTGTCATCGACGGTGGCACATGGTACACCTTGCAGGGCGTGCAATTGCCGTCACAACCCCACACCCCGGGGGTGTATGTGCATCAGGGGCGCAAGTATGTGGTGAAATAGAAATCAAAAAAATCCCACGAGAGAAAAACTCTCGTGGGATTTTTTTGTTGTTGTATTTCGTTGTTATTTTCCTCTTGCTGCAGTGGCCCTTGCTGATTCGCTTTCCATCGTGCTCCGGCGGAAGAAATAGTTGTTGCCGGTGACGTCTTGGTTGCGGAAGTCGAAGAAGAGGCAGGGGTTGAGGGCTACGCCGCAAAGGCGTGTCTCGAAATGCAGGTGGGAGCCTGTGCTTCTGCCGGTGTTGCCGCCCAGTCCGATCGGCTGTCCTGCTCGCACGGTTTGGTTTTCCCTCACGAGGTGCTTGGACAAGTGGGCATAGTAGGTTTCCAAGCCGTTACTGTGGCGTATGATGACATAGTTGCCATAACCTTTACCCTCGTAATCCACCACTCGCACTTTCCCGTCGAAGGCGGCGTAGATGGTGTCGCCGATATACACCTTGATGTCGAGGCCCTTGTGCTGGCGTCCCCAACGTGGACCGAAATTGGAGGTGATCACGCGGCTTGGAGTGGGCATGCGGAAGCCTCGCAGGTTGATATTGTAGGTTTCCGGCAATGAGGAGCCTTTATAGTGGGTGACATTGTTGTTCCAGTCGGTGTAGAGCACGGAAGAAGGGGTGTTCCATTCCTCTCTCTCCCTGATGTTCTGCAAGGCCAGTGTGTCGAGTTGCTTCGCCTTTTTGTCCACGGGGACCACGCGAGCGAGCAAGTCGGGGTCTTGACTGCACGCGGGTAACGAGATGGATGCCACGACAGTTGCCAACAATATTCTCTTAAACAATTTTCCTTTTTTCATCATGTTCGTTAGTTTTATACAATTCATCACCTGCAGGGTGGTGATGCTTGACTATTTTCTTACTTTTTGCTCGTTTTTGAAATAATCGACGCAATAACTTGGTACATCAATTATTTCATTGCGCTGCAAAGGTAAGCAAAATCGGCCACATAAAAAAACCTCTTAACAGAATTTAGTGGGTTTTTAACACTTAAAAGCATCTCTTAAAAAACGCTATTTTGAGGAACTGTCAGACGGGGCGAAACAGTACACCGACGGTTGGACGCAGGTTCTCAGGTCTGCATGGCCGACCTGTGTGCAAACTATGCCGCTCCCTTTTCCTTACTAAGAAATGGCTCCCCAGTTGATGTTGGTTTTCCTCAGTGCAGCGAGCCGTTGCCAAAGGATGTGGTTGGCGGGGTTGTCGCAGTTGGGGTCGCCGTCGATGATTTTCTGTGCTTGGTCTCGTGCGAGCTGAACGATTTGCCCGTCTCGTGCGATGTCGGCGATTTTCAGGTCGAAAGCCAATCCGCTCTGCTGGGTGCCTTCGAGGTCTCCCGGTCCCCGAAGCTTGAGGTCGGCCTCCGCGATGAGGAAGCCGTCGTTGGTGGAGCACATGATGTCGATGCGCTTGGCCGTCTCCTTGCTGAGTTTCCTGGTGGTGACGAGGATGCAGAAGGACTGCTCCGCTCCTCTTCCCACGCGCCCACGCAGTTGGTGGAGCTGCGACAGTCCGAAACGCTGAGCGTCGAGGATGACCATTACCGAGGCGTTGGGCACGTTGACACCCACCTCGATGACCGTGGTGGAGACAAGGATTTGTGTCTCTCCGGCAACAAACTTCCTCATCTCCTCCTCCTTCTCCTGAGGCTTCATCCTGCCATGCACCTTGCTCAACTTGAACTGTGAGAAGACCTGGCGCATCGTCTCATACCCCTCCTCCAAGTTGCGCAGGTCGAGGCTCTCGCTCTCCTTGATGAGGGGATAGACGATATAAACCTGCCTTCCTGCGAGCACCTGCCGCCTTATGCCTTGGTAGAGGCTGGTGAGCTGGTCGTCGTATTTGTGTTGCGTATATACTGGTTTTCGCCCGGGTGGCAGTTGGTCGATGATGCTGACATCGAGGTCTCCGTAAATGGTCATGGCTAATGTCCGGGGAATGGGCGTGGCGGTCATCACGAGGACGTGGGGCGGGTTCAGGCTCTTTTCCCACAGCTTCGCCCGCTGCGCCACGCCGAAGCGGTGCTGCTCGTCAATGACCGCCACCCCCAAACGGAAGAACCGCACCGGGTCCTCAATGATGGCGTGCGTGCCGACGAGGATGTGTATGGAGCCGTCGGCGACGCCGTCAAGCACCGCCTGTCGCCGCTTCCCCTTGACGATGCCCGTGAGCAGCTCCACCCGCAGGCCCATGCCCTGGAGCAGTTGGCTGATGGTGCTTTGGTGCTGCTCGGCGAGAATTTCCGTCGGGGCCATGATGCATGCCTGGTAGCCGTTGTCGATGGCGATGAGCGTGGTCATGAGGGCTACGAGCGTCTTCCCCGAGCCTACGTCGCCTTGCAGGAGGCGGTTCATCTGCCTCCCGCTCTTCATGTCGGCGTGTATTTCCCGTATGACGCGCTTCTGCGCCTCTGTGAGTGAGAAGGGGAGGTGCTTGTGGTAGAAGTCGTTAAAGAATTGTCCCACGTGGCGGAAGACATATCCTCTGTATTTGCGTCTTTGGTCGGATGCATAGCGCAGGATGTTGAGCTGCACGTAGAAAAGTTCCTCGAATTTCAGGCGGTGCTTCGCCTGGTCGAGGTCTGTGGCGTCCTGCGGGTAGTGGATGAGGCGCATGGCCGTGTCGCGGGAGACGAGGTGCAGCGGCCCGGTGATGAAGGGCGGCAGTGTCTCCGGCAGCGGCTCCGCCATCCGCTGCAGCATGCCCTTGGTGATGCGCTCGATGGTGCGCGAGGAGAAGCCGGCCTTCTTCATCTTCTCCGTGGTGTGATAGTGGGGCTGCATGCCCATGGTGGAGAGCTGGGCCGTGGCCGCCGGCTCTATTTCCGGGTGGGTGATTTGGAAGCGTCCGTTGAAGACGGTGGGCCGCCCGAAGACGATGTACTCCTCCCCGATATGGTAGTTCTTCACCACGTGCTGCGTGCCGGCGAACCACACGAGGTCCACCACGCCGTGCCCGTCGCTGAAATGAGCCACCAAGCGCTTCTTCCGCGCCCCCATGTCGAAGGCCTCGAAACTGAGGATTTTCCCTTTCAGTTGGATGAAAGACATGCTCTCCAACAGTTCCGTAGTGAGGTAAACTCGCCTTCTATCTACATATTTGTAGGGGAAGTATTCGAGCAGGTCGCCGAAAGTCTGGATGCCGAGTTCCTTGCTCAGCAACTCCTTCCGCCTCGGGCCCACTCCCGGTGCGTACATGATGTCTTGGTTCAGCAGGTCGGCCATCGGCTCCTTCGGCTATTCACGCCTACCTCGGCTCACGCCATGAGGTGTGCAAACTGCATCTTCACCTGCAGGGTCTCGCTCGTGGCCTCGTCGGTGAGGATGGAAAGCAACTTGTAGGCATAGGGGAACGATGCCGCCGGCCCCTCGCCAGTGATGATGTTGCCATCCACCGTGCACAATTCTGCGGTGTATTCCGCGCCGGTGAGGTATTTCTCGAAGCCCGGCGAACAGGTGGCGCGCCGGCCTTGGAGCAGGCCCAAGGAACCAAGCACCATGGGGGCGGCGCAGATGGCACCGATGAGCTTGCCTTGGGCGTGGTGGGCGAGCAGCGCCTGCCTCACGCCCTCGTGCTCGTTGAGGTTGGCAGAGCCGGGCATGCCTCCCGGCAGGAGCAGCACGTCGGCGTCGTCGAAACGTGCCTCCTCAAAGAGGAGGTCGGCTTTCACGGTGACGCCGTGCGAGGAGGTCACAAAGGGCGAGCCTGTGATGCTGACGATAGCCACCTCCTGCTGGCAGCGACGTAGGATATCGACGGGGGTGAGGGCCTCGATTTCCTCGAACCCCTCGGCTAAAAATACGTATATCTTTGCCATAGTATGTTGTTGGGTTGTTGGTTTTCAACTTGCAAATTTAGTCATTTTTTTCACATTTTCGCGCATGTACTGCTTGTTTCTCATCAAAATAGCGTATTTTTGCACACAAAAAACCACCATGCAGCCCAGAAAACTCCGGTTTGCCATCTTCGGCAACATCTACCAGGCCCGGAAATCGGCCTCCATCCAGAAGGTGCTATCCTTCCTCTCAGAGCGAAAGGCTGAGGTGAGCGTGGACAGGGAGTTCCACCGTTTCCTCACCTCCGACCTCCACTTGGACGTGCGGGCGGACCACGTGTTCGACGACGACGCTTTCGATGTCGATTTCGTCATCTCCATGGGCGGAGACGGCACCTTCCTCAAGGCGGCGAGCCGAGTGGGGGAGAAGTGCTTCCCCATCATGGGTGTCAACATGGGGCGCCTGGGCTTCCTTGCCGACGTGGGGCCTTCGGAAATCGAGCAAGCCCTGCAGGCTGTCTATCGCGACGACTACAAGGTGGAGGAGCACGCGGTGATCAGTGTGGAGGCCTCCAACGGCTCCATCGCCGGCATTCCTTTTGCCTTGAACGACATCGCCGTGCTCAAGCGCGACAACGCGTCGATGATCAGCATACGCACGAGCATCAACGGTGAGCATTTGGTGACTTATCAGGCTGACGGCCTCATCGTTTGCACACCGACCGGGAGCACCGCCTACTCCCTCTCCAACGGCGGCCCCATTATCGCCCCTCAGTCCAGCGTGCTGTGTCTCTCACCTGTGGCTCCTCACAGCCTCAACGTGCGCCCCATCGTCATCCCCGACGACGCCGTGGTGACGATGAGCGTGGAGAGCAGAAGCCACCAGTTTCTCGTGGCCATCGACGGCCGCTCGGAGAAATGCGACGAGGGCACGCTGCTCACTGTGCGTAAAGCTCCCTATACAGCGCACATCATCAAGCGGCACAGTCAAAAATACTTTCACACGCTGCGCGAGAAGATGATGTGGGGCGCGGACACCAGGTAAAGCATCTGATATGAACATTTTCCAGAAAATCAAGAATTATTTCACGCCGGAGGAGAGCAAATATACCGCCGGCCAGATATTGAAGTGGCTGTGGGAGGCATGGAAGGGCAACCGCCTCCAGGCTGTCATCAACGCCTCCTTGGGGCTTCTCAGCGTCGTGGTGAGCCTTTCCGCCGTGTGGGCCATCCACAACGCCATCGACATCGCCTCCGGCGTCAAGCCCGGCTCCATCTACTGGGCCGTGGGGCTCATGGGACTCATCGTCCTTTGCAACTTCGCCATCAACATCGCCACGGTGTGGGTGAAGAACATCTTGGGCATACGCGCCCGCAACCGCATGCAGCAGCGTCTGCTCGACCGCATCCTGCGCTCGGAATGGCACAGCAAGGAGAAGCGACATACCGGCGACGTCATCAACCGACTGGCCACCGACGTGGGGCATGTCATCAACTTCCTCACCGAGACGATGCCCAACTCGCTGTCCACCCTGGCCCTCTTCATCGGTGCCTTTGCCTATCTCTACTCCATGGACAAGGTGCTCTCGTTAGTCATCGTGGCCATGGTGCCGGTGGTCATCATCCTCAGCAGGATTTACATGCGCAAGATGAGGCAGCTGTCACGCGACGTGCGTACATGCGACTCAAAGGTGCAGAGCGTGCTCACCGAGACGGTGCAAAACCGTATGCTCATCAAAATCATGGAGAGCGACGACGCCATGATCGACAAACTGGAGACGACGCAGAGCGAACTGCGCCAGATGGTGGTGAAACGCACTTTCTTCTCCGTCATCGCCAACTTCGTGCTTAATTTCGGCTTCTCCTTGGGCTATCTCATCGCCTTCCTGTGGAGTGCCATCCGTCTCTCCAACCACACCCTGACCTTCGGTGGCATGACGGCGTTCCTGCAGTTGGTCAACCGCGTGCAGGGGCCGGCGAAGAACCTCACCAAACTCGTGCCTGAGTTCGTCTATGTCTTCACTTCCGCAGAGAGACTCATGGAACTGGAGGACAACCCCTTGGAGGAGCAGGGAAGGCCGGTGTATGTGAACGCTCCGTGCGGCGTGCGCCTTAACAACGTCTCCTTCGCCTACGAGGAGGGCGGCAACGTGGTGGAGAACCTCTCCTTCGACATCAAACCGGGCAGTTGCACGGCCATCCTCGGAGAGACGGGAGCCGGCAAGACCACCCTCGTGAGGATGATCCTCGCGCTCATGTTCCCGCAGAAAGGCACGGTGGAAATCTACAACAAGAAGGAGTGCAAGCAACTCACGCCGCTCATGCGGTGCAACTTCGTCTATGTGCCACAGGGCAACACGTTGCTCAGCGGCACCATACGCGACAACCTCCTCTTGGGGAAACTCGACGCCACGGACGAGGAGATGGAGGAGGCCTTGAAGGTGAGTTGTGCGGAATTTGTGCTTGACCTGCCCGAGGGACTCGACACCGTCTGCTCCGAGTCAGGTGGCGGACTGAGCGAGGGTCAGGCGCAGCGCATCGCCATCGCCCGCGCTCTCCTGCGCGACCGCTCCATCATGCTCTTCGACGAGGCCACCAGCGCCCTCGACCCCGAGACGGAGCGCAATCTCCTGCAAAACATCCTCGCCAAGCACGACAAGACGGTGATTTTCATCACGCACCGCCCCGCCGTCATGGAGTATTGCGACCAGACGCTCAAGATTGACAAGATTTAGTTATCTCCTTGGCGCGTTTCGCGACGAGGTCATTGCTTGCCCTTTGTGGGACAAGGCTATGTGGTCATGGCTTGTCCGGCGTTAGTCTTTGCCTTAGTTTCTCTATCATGTCGCTTGTCATGGAACGTATGTCGTAGAGCGGCGCCCATCCCCATTCCCTTCGGGCGCAGGTGTCGTTCATGCGGTCGGGCCAGCTGTCCGCGATGCTCTGCTTGAGCGGGTCCACGTCGTAGTCCATCTCGAAGTCAGGGATGCGCTTTTTGATTTCCGCGTAAATGGTTTCCGGTGCGAAGCTCATGGCCGCCACGTTGAAGCCGTTGTGATGGACGAGCCGCTCGGGATTGGCCTCCATGAGCATGATGGCGGCCTTCAGGGCGTCGGGCATGTACATCATGTCGAGCAGCGTTCCTTTTTTCAATGGGCATGTGAATTTCTCTCCCTTGACGGCGGCGTAGAAGATATCGACGGCATAGTCGGTGGTGCCTCCACCCGGCGGTGTGATGTAGGAGATGATGCCGGGGAAGCGGACGGAGCGCGTGTCCACCCCGTATTTGTAGAAAAAGTAGTCGCTGAGCAGTTCGGTGGTCACTTTCGACACGCCGTAGATGGTGCGTGGTCGCTGGATGGTGTCCTGCGGTGTGCGTATGTGGGGCGTGCTAAGGCCGAAGGAGCCGATGCTGCTGGGTGTGAAGACGGCGCATCGATACTCGCGGGCCACTTCGAGGATGTTCCACAGTCCGTCGATGCCTATGCGCCATGCCAAATGAGGCTTGCTCTCAGCCACCACGGAGAGCAGGGCGGCCAGGTTGTAGATGGTGTCGATGGAGTGGTGCTTGACGACCTCTGCCACCATCTGCCCGTCGGTGACGTCGGTCATGGCCATGGGGCCGGACTCGCGGAGGGCACCCTTTGGTTCGCTTCCTGAGATGTAGCCCGCCACGACGTGCTCGTCGCCATAACGCTTGCGAAGCTCCATGGTTAGTTCCGAACCTATCTGCCCCGTGGAGCCAATAACGAGGATGTTTTTCATACTACTTGCCGATTTTGTGTTTGCTCATGCAAAGTAAGCATTTTTTTCTTGTCCGTGTGTCAAGAAATCGGTAAAATTGAATTTTTCTTGCATTTTTACTGAAATTTTTTCCTCAAAAAGGCGAAAATGTCGAAAAAAATCACTTATTTTGTCACATCAATTCTCATCAACAAGTCAAACCTTTCATTCTAATCGTCATGTACGGAAAAATGCAACAACATCTCAGCTCGATGCTCTCCGAAATCCGAGAGGCCGGGCTTTACAAGGAAGAACGAATCATAGAGAGTCCGCAGCGTGCCGCCATCCAGGTGGGGGGCCGCGAGGTACTCAATTTCTGCGCCAACAACTACCTGGGCCTGTCCGACCATCCGCGTCTCATGGAGGGTGCTCGCAGGATGATGGAGCGTAGGGGCTTCGGCATGTCGTCGGTGCGTTTCATCTGCGGCACACAGGATGCCCACAAAGAGTTGGAGGCCGCCATCGCCGACTATTTCAAGACGGAGGACACCATCCTCTACGCCGCTTGTTTCGATGCCAACGGAGGGGTCTTCGAACCGCTGTTCACCGAGGAGGACGCCATCATCTCCGACGCGCTCAACCACGCCTCGATCATCGACGGAGTGCGCCTGTGCAAGGCCCGTCGCTACCGGTATGCCAACGCCGACATGGGCGACTTGGAGCGATGTTTGCAGGAGGCACAGGCGCAGCGTTTCCGCATCATCGTCACCGATGGTGTGTTCTCCATGGATGGCAACGTCGCCCCGATGGACAAGATTTGCGACTTGGCCGAGCGTTACGACGCTTTGGTGATGGTGGACGAGTCGCACTCCGCCGGCGTGGTGGGATCCACCGGCCACGGGGTGAGCGAGTTGTATGGCACCTACGGACGCGTGGACATCTATACCGGCACCTTGGGCAAGTCGTTTGGAGGGGCTTTGGGAGGCTTCACCACTGGCCGGAAGGAGATTATCGAGATGCTGCGGCAACGGAGCCGGCCTTACCTCTTTTCCAACTCCTTGGCACCATGCATCATCGGTGCCAGTTTGGAGGTGTTTGCCATGCTGCGCGAGAGCAACGAACTCCACGACCGCCTCGTGGCCAACGTGGAGTATTTCCGCAGCCGCATGATGGCCGCCGGCTTCGACATCAAACCCACGCAGAGCGCCATCTGCGCCGTCATGCTCTACGACGCAAAACTCTCTCAGGTGTATGCCAACCGCATGCAAGACGAGGGGATTTATGTCACTGGCTTCTACTACCCGGTGGTGCCCAAGGGCCAGGCTCGCATCCGCGTGCAAATCTCCGCCGGTCACGACCGCTCGCAGCTTGACCGCTGCATCGATGCCTTCATCAAGGTGGGACGTGAGCTCGGCGTGCTGAAAAGCTAACCACGTCACATAGAATAGTGCGTGCCCCAACATTTTGGACACCCTACAAATGAAACGAGTGAATTGGAGGTCTGTCCAATTCACTCGTTTTCTATAGATTGTCAGTGTAAACGGTGATGTCAAGACAACCCTTCGTTTGATACGACATAAAAAAGTACACACCTTTATCGAATAAAAAGGGAAAAAGCATTACCTTTGCAATCGGATACAACCTCAAGCCTTCTCTGAAGGCAAACATAAACCCCTGTGCGGTGAACCGCAGAAAGACGTAATCCACTTGACTATATGCCATTAACCCTGTCATTCAACAAGCATCATTTCGTTTTGAAAGGCGTTTCACCCAACCTCCTTCCACCCAACACCATGCGCTTTGCGACAGAAGGAGAGCATGAATCGCCCGCGTTCACCTTTGATTTCCATTTCGTTGAGCATTTGCCCCTTGCACCATCCTCCACTTCCAGCCACCAGTGGGAACAAGTGTTCACCCGCCCTGACATCACAGTTTGGAGCAAAGGCACGTTGGAGCGTCGTCAGCTGTCGTCCATGGAGGGTCCGTATGCCATCTATGAAGAAGACAGCGACCGCCATGCCAACATCTGGTTTCCTCTTGCACTTTCATCTAATCTATCCATCGACGGCGTGCTTGTATCCACTTTGTCTTTGGAGCGCCACCTGTCACCTTTAGGCACCTACATCTTCCACTGTGCCTATATGAACCATTGTGGAATGGCAGTCCTGCTAAGCGGCCCCAGCGGCGCAGGCAAATCCACCCATGCACACCTGTGGGAGCAATTCGTGGCCAATACTTACATAGTGAATGGCGACCGCTGCCTCATCAACCGCCAAGCCGACGGTCGGTTTTGCGCATCCGGATGGCCAATCTGCGGCAGCAGCGGCATCTGCCAAAACGAGAGTCTTCCTCTTCATGGTATAGCATTCATCGAGCAAACACCAAACAACCAATTGATACAGGAGTCTCCTGCTCACTTGTTCACCCGGCTCTACTCCCAACTGACCGTCAACCATTGGAACATAGAAGCCACGGCAGTAGCAGCGGACTGGGTGTTATCCCTCCTCAACACCTTGCCGGTCATGGTGTACGGCTGCAATATGGCTCCCGACGCCCCCTTCATCCTATATGATGAATTATTCAAGAGGTGCGGCATTGGTTCATGGCCCAATCAAAAATCAACCATCTATAACAATCTATGATTCCCAATGACCACTTCGAGCGACATCCTGCTATCACTCACCCGCGCCGCCTTGTGGGACAGAGAGCCACAACTGGACACAGCCCTCACGACCTCAACATGGAAGGACATCTATTTCCAAGCCATCAAACAGGCCGTTCAGGGAATTGTCTATGACGCCATCTGCCGACTTCCTGACGCCCTGATGCCACCTGACGAGATTTTGTATCCGTGGAAGGAAGAGGTGGGCTTCATAGAGACGACTCACCAGCAGCAATTGATGGCTCTTGCGTGGGTGACCAGCTGTATTGAAGCCGAGTCCTCCCTGCACCCTGTCATCCTCAAAGGGCTCCCCTTGGCAGACCTCTACCCCGTCCCTGCCCACCGTGTCAGCGGCGACATCGATATCTTCTACGGCAATGCCGCAGCCAGTCTCGAAGCCGACCATTTGGTGGAATCCTGGGGCTTGCCCGTTCAGCGCGACCCCTTGGACGACAGCATCTACATGGTTGGCTCCGTACCCGTCGAGCACCACAGTCTTCTTTATCGCTCCCATGTGCCTTTCCGTTGCCGTCGCCTCATCTCCTGGGTGGAGCGGCGTATGAAAGAGGCTGACTCCACCCGCGAAGTGGTCATCAACGGTCTTCCACTCCATGTGCTCTCTCCGGAGCTCGACTTGGTGCAGTTAAGCGGCCATGCCCTTAAACACGCTCTCAACGAGGGTATCGGCCTTCGTCAGTTATGCGACATTGCCCTATTCGTCTCCCACAACCGTGAAGCACTCTCACCTGCTCTCGTTCGTCCGACACTCAAGCGTCACGGCCTTCTCCGCTGGACTGACTTATGCCTCAGTTATGGCCTCACCTATCTCGGCTTGCAGCAAGAGCAACTGCCATATCCCGTACATGCCAACCCGCAGTTGGTGGCATCCATGCATGAAGAAGTGCTCCATAGCGGCAACTTCGGTCTCCTCGACGAGCGTTATCGTCCCAAGGGGAATGCCCCTCAAAAAAAGGCTACGGCACACCGCATTATGCGCAACGTATGGCGATACATCCGCGTATGCCCCCAAGAGGCCACCTGTTGGTCCTTAGGCCTGGCCGCTCTCCGCTTGAAAGAGAAAGTAGGTTTGAATAGATAAGGCTATCTATGCAATCCATCCAGTCCATAAAGATTTCTCCTATCCTGTACAAAAAATTAGAGCTTTGCGGATGGATTTTGTGCCAAGACGGCCGTTTTCATCCGCGCAGGACGAAAAATTCTCTAATTCTGAAATTCGTGATAGAAAAAACAACATATTGAACACCCTGCTTGGGAAATGAAAAGAAAAGCGAATTTTTCTTTTCATTTTCACTCGTTTTTTCGTAACTTTGCCCCAAGCATTCGCACGGGGAGGAGTTCTCCTTGTGCCTTATCACAAAAAGTTATGAAAAAACAGCTATTCTTGATGATGGCGGCGGCCCTTGGCGGGCTGCTCCTCCCGCGCCCCGTCATGGCGCAGAACCCCTTTGTGCAGACTTGGTGCACGAGCGACCCGGCACCGATGGTGCACGACGGCACGATGTATGTATATACCGGCCACGACGAGGACGGCGCCGATTTCTTCTGGATGCAGGAGTGGCGCGTGTATTCCACCACCGACATGGTGAACTGGACCGACCATGGTTCGCCGTTGGCCTTGGAGAGCTTCTCATGGGCCGACGACCGTGCATGGGCGAGCCAGTGCGTGGAGCGCGACGGACGCTTCTATTGGTATATCTGCGCACACTCCAGGCTGTCGAAGGGCATGGCCATCGGCGTGGCAGTGGGCGACACACCTGTCGGCCCTTTCCGCGACGCCTTGGGCAAGCCTTTGTATGAGAATGGCAGCTGGGACCACATCGACCCCACCGTCTTCATCGACGACGACGGACAGGCGTGGCTGATGTGGGGCAACCCCCGCGTCTATTACCTCAAGCTCAACCGCGACATGGTGTCCTATGAGGGCGAGCCGGGACTGCTGCCCATGACGGAGGAAGCCTTTGGTTCGCCGGCGATGAACGAGCGTGTGAAGGGAAAGGAATACAAGGACAGCTACGTGGAAGGACCATGGCTGACGAAGCGCAACGGCACCTACCAACTGTTCTACGCCGCCGGAGGCGTGCCGGAGCATATCTCCTATAGCACGGCTCCCGCTCCCGTCGGCCCGTGGACCTACGCCGGACAGGTGATGCCGCTGTGCGACACCGGCTCCTTCACCAACCACTGCGGCGTGGCCGACTACAAGGGCCATAGCTATTTCTTCTACCACACTGGCAAACTGCCGGGCGGTGGAGGCTTCGGGCGCAGCGTGGCCGTGGAGGAATTCAAATACAATGCCGACGGTTCGCTGCCCACCATCATGCCCACCGACGAGGGCGTGAAGCCCGTAGGCACGCTCAACCCCTACCGCCGCGTGGAAGCCGAGACGATGGCCTTCTCACGTGGCGTGAAGGCGGAGGAGGATGCCGAGACCGGCGTCTATATCTCAGACATCCACAACGGCGACTACATCAAACTGCAAGCCGTGGACTTCGGAATGGGCGTGCCTCGCACTTTCACCGCACGGGTGGCCAGCGCCTTGCGGGGCGGAGCCATCGAGGTGCATATCGACAGCGTGGCAGGTCCCCTCTTGGTGCGTCTCAACGTTCCCGGCACGGGAGGATGGGCGCGTTGGCAGACTCTCACCGCCGACCTCACCGCCTACACTACAGGCATTCACGACCTCTTCCTGGTGTTCACTGGGAGGAAGGGGCCGAAGCTCTTCAACTTCGACTGGTGGGAGATGAGGGGCTTGGAACAGTGCAACATGCCACTCTTCCAGACCAAATACACCGCCGACCCGTCGCCCATCGTCGTGGGTGACACTCTCTTCGTCTTCACCTCACACGACGCCTCGCCGGAGGACATCCCCGACCCCAACGAGAAGAACTCCGCCGGCTTCTTCATGTATGACTGGCTCCTGTGGTCCACCACCGATATGGCCAACTGGACGGAGCACGGGGCGGTGGCCTCGCTCAAGGACTTCGAGTGGAGAAGCCGCGAGAACGGCGCATGGGCCATACAGACCGTGGAGCGCAACGGCAAATACTACCTCTATGCACCGCTCCACGGACACGGCATCGGTGTGCTGGTGGCCGACTCGCCTTACGGCCCCTTCCGTGACCCCTTGGGCAAGCCCTTGGTGTGGCAGCGCGAGCATTGGGACGACATCGACCCCACCGTCTTCACCGACGACGATGGACAGGCATATATGTACTGGGGGAACCCCCACACCTACTACGCTCGTCTGAACGACGACATGACGTCGCTCAAGGACAGCATCGTCAAACTCAACTACCACATCGAGCATTACCAGGAGGGACCGTGGTTCTACAAGCGCAACGGGAAATACTACTTGGGATATGCCACCACTTGCTGCCCGGAGGCCCTGGGATATGCTATGAGCGACAGTCCCACCGGCCCGTGGGAGAGCAAGGGGTATGTGATGCGGCCCACGCAGCGCGACCGTGGCAACCACCCCGGCATCGTGGATTATAAGGGTCACTCCTACATCTTTGGACAGAACTACGACCTGATGCACCTCGACACCTTCGTGCACCACGAGCGGCGCTCCGTGTCGGCCACGGAAATCAATTACCTGCCCGACGGCACCATAGCCGAGGTGCCTTACTGGCTCGACCAGAACCCTATGAAGCAGTTGCAAGCCCTCGACCCCTACCGCCGCGTGGAGGCGGAGACCATGGCATGGGGAAAGGGTCTGAAGTCGGCCAAGATGGGGGTGGAGAACACCGGCGTGGTGGCTGACATGCCCTTCAGCACCGGGCGGCGCAACATGTATGTGACCGACATCGACGACGGGGAGTACATCCGTCTGCGTGGGGTGGACTTCGGGGAGAAGGGCGCCAAGCAGTTTGCCATGGCGACAGCCGCCGAGGGCTCCTGCACGCTGACACTGCGCCTCGACGCCGTGGACGGCCCGGTCATCGGCACCTTGCAAATAGGCCCCACCGGTTCGGTGGAGAAATACAAGCAGCTCACCACCAAGGTTTCCGGCGCCAAGGGCCTGCACGACCTCTACCTCTGCTTCGACAAAGCCAAGGGTCAGGTGAGGCTCGACTACTGGATGTTCAAGAAATAGCAGTCCAAGCAAAGCAAGGAGGCACTCCACCCCTTGGGAAAAATAAAAATCAGGAATGTTGGCATAATACGCTGACATTCCTGATTTTTATTAGAAGGATGGGGGAGACGTTGTATCACAAGATAGGAAGCAGATACTCCCAGATGAGGTCCATGTAAGGCTGGTAGAGCGACGAGGAGGTGGTCAGCACCAACACGGCGTCGCGGTCGGGGAACACCATGATGTATTGCCCGGCAAATCCGTCGGCGCGGAATGCGTTGTGACGGCACATCCACATCTGGTAGCCGTAGCCCTGCACCCACTCGTTGTTGTCCTTGTTGAGGCCGGCTTTCTCCAAGTCCTCGAAACGTGTGCCGGAAGGAGCGGATGGCACTTGGTAGCTCGACATCTCCTTCAACCACTCTGCCGGGACGAGCTGCTTGCCGTTCCATTGGCCTTTTTGCAGGAAGAGCTGTCCCATCTTGGCCATGTCCTCCGTCTTCAACTGCAAGCCCCAGCCGCCACAGTTGATGCCTTGCGGACTCTCCTCCCATTCGGGCCGGTTGATGTGCAGCGGTTGGAACAGCCGCGTGTCGAGGTAGTCAAGGACTTTCTCGCCCGTCACCTCCTGCACGATGGCGGAGAGCATGTATGTCCCTATGGAGTTGTAGAGGTAGTATTCGCCCGGTTTGTGTGGCACTGGCCAGGCCAGGAAGGCTTGCACCCAGTCGAGGGAGTCCCTGTTCTCGCTGTTGGGTTCCACGTCGTGTCCGCAGGTCATGGTGAGCAGGTCGCGGACGGTCATTGCTTTCAGGTTGTCACTCTGCTCTGCCGGCAACTTGTCGGGGAAGAATTTCACCACAGGGTCGGTAAGGTTGAGTTTCCCCTCGTTGATGGCAAGACCCACGGCGGTGGCGGTGAAGGTTTTGCTCACAGAGAACATGGGGTGGGGGGTCTCGGCAGTCTGTCCGTTGAACCAATTCTCATACACCACTTTACCATGCTTCAATATCATGATGCTGTGGAGGGTGATGGAGTCGGGTGGCACGGGTCGTGTCTTTGTGGCATTGACGAAGGAGTCCACGGCTGCCGCCACTTCCGACGGGGCTTCCGTTCTTGGCAGGTCAATCACTTCCTTTTCTTGTCTGCATCCCGGCAACAGCAGTGCTGCCAGGGCAAATAATAAAATGGTTTTCTTCATGATGGTTTTAGGTATTTGTTGGTAAAATTTTAATCTTTCTCCGACCTCTTTAGCTCTCCTCTTACACATCTTTGCTGCAAAGATAAAGATTTTTTTCTGTATTCCCCCCATTTCATTTGGAAAAATTCCGCCGTCCCAAGAACCAGGTGCAATTGTAGGGGTGGACTTTATGTCCATCCGCTCGCCCGTCAGGGCGAAGAAGCTCTTCACCATATCCGTGGCCTCCACCCCGAACATACACATAAACAGGGCGAAGACGGAACGGATGATTTTGCGGTATTGGTAACCTGTGGAGGTGCTGCGGATGCCGAGGATACGGTCTATCACTTCGCCCAGGAGAGCACCGAACTTGTCCAACACGAAATTTATTTCTCCCTAAGCATTGATTTTCTCATTTTTATTGCTATCTTTGCCATGTCATTCAAATATTATCTGCTTTTGAATTGCGCCACTAAGGCAAGTGAAAAATCTGATATGACAAAATCTTTGGCAACATTTTGTTGCTCAGGAACTTATAAAAATTGTTTAACTAATTTGCTGCGGAATTAAGGATGTGAAGAAAATTATTTTATCCTTGCTTATGGCACTGACATGTGCGATGGCTTTTGCACAAGACAAAGTAGTTGATTATCTACATGTCGGAAAGACGCTCAAATTTCAAAATAAGAAGTTTGATCTGAAGTGGTGTCAACATCCCATTGAGGCTTTTTATCTTCAGGAATGGTTGCCAAAGGGGGAGACTTTTGACAACTATGAGCAAATGTTGAGCGTCTCTCTGTCCTTCTCCGAGACGTTAAGTGTTAAGTATTTCGTTGATGCCAAGGTTCATGAACTTGAGGAGCGCAAGAAGTCGGACAAATGCTGCAATTTTCTCGTCTTTGAGAACGATGGAGAGTATATCATTGATTTCATGGTGAGCGATGGGGCGGATGGCATGCTGAATGTAGTGGAGGCTGACATCCATCACTACAAGTCCGTGGTCGTTGAAGGCAAGAAAGCAATACAACTCAATTTCTATTCGCGTAGGGCATACGGTGATGGCATCATTCCCTTCTTGGAATCCCTCAAGGAAAAGAAAGTTGACTGGATCAATGAACTGACACAGATGAAAATCGTCTGCAAAATAAAATGACTTTATTCAAGTTCCGCAAGTTAATGAAAAACCTGAATATTAACGGCCTGAAGGGCCAACGAGCACTTAGCCCAGGGCAACGTCCTGGGTATCGGACGAGACCGACAATCGCCTTGAAAAGGCAAAAAAATGATGGTGATGATAAGGCTTATGCCCCTGGCAGGGCGATTTGATACTCATTTTAACCCAGGGCGTAGCCATGGGCTGTAATCTTATTGGCCTTTTTATAAATCGCTCTTGCTCGGCATACTGAAAACAAGTTTTCGTCTGCTCTCGCTTAATCGCGATTTTCAGGCCGACATTCATCCAACTTGCGAAACTTTAGTTATATAACTCCACTTCTTTGGAAGGTAATTGAAAGACGGTCTTGCCGCGTGAGGCGCAACATTGTGTGCACGGATGAAACGATATTTCATTTCCGAAGACTGGAGTCTTTGGTTTTCTTCTCGCAGAGTCACATTCTGGTACATGCTGATGCCCATGATAATGTCGAAGAAGGTATATAGACCCCGGAAGACTCAATGGCGTTTGAGAAAAGCCAGCGCAGATTCAAGGGGACTATTTCTGGACAGATACAGGGCGAACGCTGCGCCCATTGTAACGATATGTAGTGTGCGTATTCGTATAACCCGAGTCGAAAATGAGTTCACTTGCCCTGGATGCGTCAGAAGTGCCCCAGTTGGACGACCAGTAGTTGCCACTGCTGCCGGCAAGGATGCGAGAGCCCCCATTACGGTTGCCCGCTGCGGGTAGGAAGATGCATGCGCCGTTAGGGCCGGTGAAACGACGGCCTTCCACGTCGTTGACCGACGTCCATTCAGAGGAGCAATTGTCAAGCAGTTCCCTAAACTGTTGAAGCGTTGGAATCTGCCACGATTCACCCCATTTCACGAGAGCCACGTCATGGGTGCCGGTGATGATGTCGCCGAAATCCTGTTCAGCTTCCGTATATTTTTCATCCTCATCATACCAGCCATCCCCGTCGGTGTCGACGCCGGTACAATATTCATACGACATAGGAGAGTAGGTGCTTTTCTCCTCGGTCTCGCCCCAAGAGTAGTACTCACCAAAGTCTTCTGGAGTGTCGGCACCCACATTGCAGCAGGCCCACTTCGTACCACTTGGCAAACCAAGGTCAATCAAGTGGGGGTGCTTGTCATCAGGACAAGAATTTTGACTTTCCTTGTTGACCTCCTGAGCCGAAACACTAACGCAGACAGCGCAAACAAACAAAATTGAAGAAATGATTTTTTTCATATGTAAATGACGATTTGATGTTTCCTTTTTAGGGCGAAATCCCCGTAACTCATTATGATAGTACAATTTTCGCCAACAAGTGGCTATTGAGATAAAGACCTGTATTAGAGAGGTGCTGAAATCTCGCCGCAAAAATACGTATAATTAATTAAATGGCAAAAGAAAAAATGAATAATTGGAAAAAGGAGAGTTCGTATCACACCAAATTGTTTTTATTCAAGTTCCGCAAATTAATGAATATCCTGCATATTAACGGCCTGAAGGGCCAACGAGCACTTAGCCCAGGGCAACGTCCTGAGTATCGGACGAGACCGACAATCGCCTTGAAAAGGCAAAAGAATGATGGTGATGATAAGGCTTATGCCCCTGCTTTAGCTACTCAATATAACCCAGGGCGTTGCCCTGGGCTGTAATCTTATTGGCCTTTTGTCATTCATCCAACTTGCGGAACTTGAATGACTTTATTAGAAAGACATTGATGGGTTCCTATATGTCAAATTCATATCCGTGAAACATTGTATTTCTTGATTAAGCCATTGATGCAAAATGGCAAAAGAATTTCAATATAATAGTCTCTTGATGATTCCTCGGTGAATTGCGCATACCATCCGTCTTTTTCTTTACAGATTTTTGCCACCCATAATTTGATTTACCTTTCAAAGAGATGCAGAAAGCTGAGAAAATTCCCCCTCCACCCTGTTGGTGAGTTCCACGAATTCTTGTATCGAGAGTTGCTCCGGCCTTTGTGTCATGATGTCGCTCTCGAAGAAACCGGGGGAGGCTTGTCCTCCGGGGAAGAGTTGGCGGAGGCTCACCCTGAGCATTTTCCTTCGCTGGTTGAAGACGGTCTTCACCACGCGCTGGAAGAGGACTTCGTTGCAACCGAGGTGCTCCACGTCGTTTCGTGTCATCCTGATGACGGCGCTTTTCACCTTGGGAGGTGGGTTGAAGACATGCTCATCGACGGTGAAGAGATATTCCACGTCATACCATGCCTGTATGAGAACGCTGAGGATGCCGTAAGCCTTGTTTCCCGGGGGCGATGCGATGCGCTGGGCCACCTCACGCTGTATCATGCCGGTGCAGCAGGGGATGAGGTGCTTGTTTTCGAGCATCTTGAAAAAAATCTGCGTGGAGATGTCGTAGGGATAGTTGCCGGTGAGCACGAACTGTTTTCCATCGAAGAGCTGTCTCAAGTCCATGCGGAGGAAGTCCCCTTCCACCACTTTTTCGCTGAGCGAGGGGAAATGCTGATGCAGGTATGCCACCGACTCACGGTCAATTTCCACCACCTTGAGTTCGCGGGGCTTCTCCATGAGATATTGTGTGAGCACGCCCATCCCCGGCCCCACCTCCAAAACGGGCAGGTCGGGACAAACATCCACGGTGTCTGCGATGGCCTTGGCCACGTTCAAGTCGATGAGGAAATGCTGTCCGAGATTTTTCTTTGGTCTCACTTTTTTCATCGGTTGCAAAATTAGGCAATAGTCGTGAAATTTGCAAATAATCAAGGATTTTTTGTGCTGCTGTCCGGTTGAAATGCACTAATGTTTGTTCAGCGAATCGCAAAAGTAGTCGCCTTCGGCGAGAACCAACGGTCGACGTGCGAAGCGAAAGTCAAATCTTTCAAATCTATCCAAATCTTTCAAATCTTTTTTGTTAGAATTCTAAAAAACAACAAGTTGGACACCTCATTAAGGAAAATTCTCAAATTACCTCCCTACGGTCAGTGGGTCTACGACAAATCTCTCTAATTCTTGATGAAAAAGATGGGAAACTTGAGTTGTTTTATTGTAACAAGTTCTCATAATTTGTTTGATTTGAACAGATTTGTATGATTTCTGCCCGTTAGGGCACTCCATAAACGAATTGTTGAAGAGCGTAGATTTCAACCGTGGGTCGCAATTTATGAACAATTATAGAGGTGATTATATGTTGAAAAATCATCCCAAATTATTTATTCG
This sequence comes from Prevotella sp., assembly GCA_017619755.1. Classification (GTDB taxonomy): domain Bacteria; phylum Bacteroidota; class Bacteroidia; order Bacteroidales; family Bacteroidaceae; genus Prevotella. The sequence goes on along the minus strand of JAFZRU010000043.1, from coordinate 11,773 downwards.
TTACATAATCAACTAATTCAGTCGAATCACTTGCCCCCCTCCATGGTGTGAGCTATTTTGTCCACGTTCATGCTCCTGGCGCTGGCGTCGAAAATATCCTTGTAGATGCCACCTTGCTTATATACCTCTGCCGGTGTTCCACCTTGCACCACCCGTCCCTCTTGTAGGACGTAAATCTTGTCGGCGTCGATGATTTGCCCGATGTTGTGAGAGATGATGACCACCGTCCGCCCGGCCTTGATGGCATCGATGCTGGCCTTGATTTGCTCGGTGGCGATGGCGTCGAGGCTTGCTGTCGGCTCGTCGAGGAAGATGATGGGCGGGTTTTTGAGGAACATCCTGGCGATGGCGATGCGTTGCTGCTGTCCGCCGCTCAGTTGCAGCGCATGCGTGTCGAAGCCGTTGGGCAGTTTCATCACCTGGTCGTAGATGTATGCCTTCTTGGCCGCCTCCACCACTTGCTCGTGTGTGGCGTTGGGGTTGCCGTATTTGATGTTCTCCTCTATTGTCCCGTCGAAGATGTGGTTTTTCTGCAACACCAGACCCACGTTGTTGCGGAGCCAGTGCGTGTCCCATTCCCGCAGTTCCACCCCGTCGAGACGGATGCTCCCCTTGTCGGGATGGTAGAATTTGTCGAGGAGGCTGACGATGGTGCTTTTCCCCGCCCCGCTGAGCCCGACGAGTGCGGTGATCTTTCCGCTCTCGATGTGCATGGAGACATCGTAAAGCGCTTGTGTGCCGTTGCTGTAGGTGAAATCTACACCCTTCAGTTCGAAGTCGCCCTTCACCTCTTCGGGATGATGTTCGCCGGTGTCCTCCACCTCTTCTTCTGCGTGGAGGATGCCGAAGAAGCCCTCCGCGTAGATGAGCGCGTCGTTCATGTCGTCGTAGATGCGATGCAACTGCCTGATGGGGGCGCTGACGTTGGCGAAGAGCATGACATGGTACATGATTTTACCTATCGTCATCCCCGGGTAGTCGATGAGCACGAGGTAGGCGGTGAGGATGATGATAAGCACGGTGCCGATTTGTTCAAGGAAGCTTTTCAGTCCGTTGAACATATAGCTCTGCTTGCGTGTGTTGAGTTGCAGGTCGGTCATTGTCCGCTGGATGCCAGCCTGCCTGTCGGCCTCTGCCTGCTCCCTGTTGAACGACTTGATGACGGTGATGCTCTCGATGATGCCGAGTATTCCCTGGCTCACCGCCTGGTGCCCACCGAAGATGCCCCTCCTGCCGCCTTTCATCCGCTTGGCCTGGATGTAGGTGACGCGGAAATAGATGGGCACGATGCAGAGGGCCACCAACCCCACGTAGAAGTTGGCCATGAACATCAGGGCGAGGGCGAGGATGGCGCTGGTGAAGAGTGGCAGTATCTCGATGAAGAAGTTGTTCACCGTGTTGCTCAAACTCATGATGCCCCTGTCGATGCGTGACTGCAACTTTCCCGTCTCATTACCCTCGGAGGTGAAGAATGTCATGCGGAAGGAGAGCATTTTCTCCACCACTCTGAGCGACAGGTCCCGGCTCACGAGGATGCGCATCCGCTCGCCGTAGTATCTTTGGAAGAAGGTGACGAGTGCCGCCACGACTTCCTTTCCAAGGAGGATGACACTGATGGTAGTGAGTATTCGCACTGCCGCCCCCCACTCGAATGTCGGTTGGCTGACAAGTGCGTTGATGGCATCCACCGCCTTGTCGAGCACCACGGCGTTCACCTGTGCCATGAGCGAACCGACAAGGGTGAGGGCGAGGGTGATGCCCACGAGCCATTTGTAGGGCATGACGAATGGGATGATGTTTTTCAGCAGGTCGATGATGTTCATCTTCCCCGCTTCCGGTGTGTTCTTGTTCTCCATATCTCTATTGTTTTTGGATAGGTTGCGCAAAGATACGCATTTTTCCAAAGGCATCCAAAAAAACGCGGCGTCTTTGGATGAAAAAAGTCAAAATCTTGATCAATTGAAAACATGATATTGGATACCCTATGTCGAAAATCCTCATAAATGGGTATCGTCAAATTGGGTATTTTGTCGTATCTTTGCACCCGAAATATCATAACGAGAGATATATGAACAAAAAGTGCTTTCTTCTATCCTTGGTTTTTGTGCTTGTGTTGCAGACACATGCACAGAGGCAGGATGACATGAGGCAAGCGGTGGAATACTTGGCTTCACAGGAGTTGGGGGGCAGGTTCCCGGCCACGGCAGGCGACACCCTCGCCTCTGAATATATCGCCGGTCAACTCCGTCGGTTGAAACTCAAGCCCATTGTCAAGGAAAAGAAAAACAAGGGATTCTATCACGACTTCACATACGGCAAGACGGAGAAGAGGACCACCCACAACATCATGGCCGTCCTCCCGGGAAAGGACAAGCGGCTCAAAAACGAATACATTGTCGTTAGTTCGCATTATGACCATTTAGGTATGGGAGGCAAGGACTCTGGTTCGCGCCGTCCCGACACGTTGGGTGTGCACCCCGGTGCCGACGATAATGCCAGCGGTGATGCCGTGGTGCTCCAACTGGCAAGGCATTTCAAAAAGGTGGGGTCGCCCCGAAGCATCATCTTCGCATTCTTCGGCGCAGAGGAACAAGGGCTTGTGGGGTCCAAACTCTTCTTGGAGTGGATGAAGCAGGAGGATGCCAAGCGCATCAACCTCCCGCATGATAGAAAGGGCATTGTGGCGGTGGTGAACTTGGACATGGTGGGGCGCATGCGCGACAATGCCATGAGCGTGTCGGGCACGGGAACGAGCAGCAGCTTCAAGGAGACGGTGGAGCAGATAGCAGGACTTTCCAACCTGCACGTCACCTGCATCCCCGATGGCTATGGCCCAAGCGACCATGCGTCGTTCGTGGCGGTGGACATCCCCGTCCTCTTCCTCACCACAGGCGGCCACATGGAATACCACACTCCCGCCGACGTGCCTTCCACCTTGAATTATGAAGGTATGCAGCAGACTCTCGACTTCTCAAAGGAGTTGATAGCCCGACTGGCGGCGATGCCCGAGGCTCCCGACTATATCAATGTGCCTGCCAGCAACAAGATGAGCCATGCCAAGTTCAAAGTGACCTTGGGCCTGATGCCCGATGTCATGGGAGCAAGCACCATCCCCGGCCTTCGTGCCGACATCGTGGTGGCTGGCAAGCCGGCGCATAATGCCGGCATCAGGAGCGGCGACGTCATCCAAGAGATAGACGGCAAGCCCGTCAAGGACATCAATGAATACATGGAGCGACTGGCTGAACTGAAGCCCGGCACCACCATCCCCGTGAAAGTCCTCCGTGACGAAGAAACCATTATTTTCCAAGTTCACCTAACCCCGCCTTTAAGATGAAAAAAGCAGCATATTGGCTTCTTGCCATCCTCATCACCTTGGTGTCGAGCATCTACCAGCGCATGACCGGCCCCACTCATCCCAAGAAAGTGGCCGTGGAATGGAATAGGGTGCAATATAAGATGAAATTGCCCAGGAGTGGTGTGCAGCACGATGAAATCGTGAGGCTTGAAGGCCTCCCTTCTGACGCAAAGGCGCAAATGCATTACCGCCGCTATCCCACGTCGAACGAATACACCACGGTGGATTTCAAGTGGGAGGATGACGTGCTGCAGGCTGCATTGCCGGTGCAGCCCGTCGGCGGGAAACTGCAATATTACATCACTGTCGGGGGCGAGAACCTTCCCGCCGACGAGCCGCTGCTCTTGCGTTTCCGCAACGATGTCCCGGCCGGCATCTTAGTGCCGCACATCCTGCTCATGTTTGCGGCCATGCTTTTTGCCGTCTATACATTCTTGCTGGTCGTTACGCGCAAGAAATACAGCGGGTGGCTGAAAATCACCGTGGCAACGTTGTTTGTCGGCGGTTTCATCTTCGGCCCTCTCGTGCAGCATGTGGCATTCGGGCCTTGGTGGACGGGCTTTCCCTACGGTACGGACCTTACAGACAACAAGACCCTCTTGGCCTTCCTCTTCTTTGTCGCAGCCCTTGCCACGTTGAGGTGGAAGTACAACAAGTGGGTGGTGTGCCTCGCTGTCTTGTTCATGATGGTCATCTTCAGCATCCCTCACAGCACATACGGTTCTGAGTATGACTACACCACACAGCAGTTGGGCACCGGAAAATAGAGTGTTTGTGCATTTGTTTAACATTTAATCATCTAAACTGTTTATTATGAAAGTGAAGTATTTTATGACAATGATGGTTGCTGCGATGGCAGTTATGCTTGGTGTTTGCTCATGTGGAGACGACGACGATGAGCCGGAGAAAGCCTTGGCCTCACAGGTGACAGGCTCTTATTCAGGTGAAGAGATACTGTCTGTGATGGGGGATGACACCAGCAGCTCCGCGACATACGTGTTTGCCAAGGCTTCCGACACGACGGTTGACCTGACACTCCCCGGAACGATGGGGGGCGGGTCGATGGAACTCCCTCCAATGCCTGTGAAGAACATCGCCCTGACGAAAGAAGGCGATGTCATCGCTGGGAAGATTGCTTCATACACCGGCACCGTGGTCAATGCCGATGGTTCGGAGAAGTCTTATACCGTCAGTGATTTGGTGGCTTTGTTCGGTAAGGATGTTGTTGTCGTGACCTATTCGTTGAAATACGGCAACATGCCATTTGCCTTTGGGGGAAGATTCTCAGGAACAAAGAAATAGGTTGTGAGGGCATTCTTGAAAGGCAGAATAACACACTTCTTTTCAGCCGGCATGGCATTGTCCATGCTGGCTGCCTCACTCTCTGCACAGACCACTGCCTTTCGTGACTCTGTGGAACTTGACCCAGTTGTGGTGACGGGCACCCATTCGCCCAAGGCACTCAAGGATGCCCCCGTTGTCACGCGGCTCATCACGCGCCATGACATCAAGATGGCCGATGCGACGAATATCCAGGACATGCTCACGCAGGAAATCCCGGGACTGGAGTTTGGCTTTGCCATGACCCAGGAAACCTCGCTCATGATGAGTGGCTTTGGCGGCAATGCCGTCCTCTTCCTTGTCGATGGCGAGCGCATGGCGGGAGAGACCATGGACAACGTTGACTACAACAGGATGAACCTCGACAACGTGGGGCGCATAGAGATCGTGAAAGGTGCCTCGTCGGCCCTTTATGGTTCGAATGCCGTGGGAGGAGTGGTCAACATCATCAGCCGGGAGAGCACGGACCCATGGACGGCCAATGCCAACTCGCGTTACAGCTCCTTCGGCCATGAATGGCGCAACGGTGCAAGCTTTTCGTTTAACAATGAGAAATGGAACTCCCAGACGACTTTCCAGCATACCGCCATCGATCCTGTCACCCTGCCCAAGGCACACTCTTCAGAGGAGATTGCCATGGAATTGTTGAAGAAGGCGCAGGGCTTGCCGTATGACGAGTCGGTGCTGAAAGATGACTCCAACATCAGCCGACTGTATGGACAGAAGACTTACAACGTGAAGGAGCGTTTGACATGGCGAGCCACGGACCGACTGACACTTGTAGGCAGAGGCTCTTATTTCTTTCGGACAAGCGAGCGCGACACGCACGACTATCATTTCAACGCCTACGGCGCCGGACTGAAGGGGAAATATGCATGGGACCATGGCCGCCATCTCGAACTGTCCTACGCTTTCGACCAATATGACAAGGCCAATTTCATGCCCGACGGCACACGCACCAACGACCACGACTACAGCAATCGGCAGCATGTGGTGCATGGGCTGTTCAGCAATGCCTTTGGGAAGAACACGCTTCTCGTGGGTGCCGACTACATGCACGACTATCTCTCGACCTACCAATTCATTGATAATGCCAATCACGCTCAGGACAACATCGACGGCTATGCGCAGTTTGACTGGAACATCACCGAGCGACTGAACGTGGTGGGCAGTGTAAGATACGATTATTTCTCTGCTTCCGAGCGGAAGGCGCTCACGCAACGACTTGCCGTGGTGTATAAGTTGCCATGGATGACCTTCCGGGCCAACTATGCCAGCGGCTTCCGGGCTCCCACGCTGAAGGAGATGTACATGCACTACGACATGGGCGATATGGGATACATGCTCATTGGAAATCCTGACTTGAAGCCGGAGAAGAGCAACAATTTCAATGTCGCCTTAGAGCGCATCAACCGCATCAGGAACGGCGGCTTCTTGGATGGCGTCTATACCTTCACCCTCATGGGCTACTGCAATATCTTCGACAGGCGCATCACCACCGTTGGCCGTTATTGGGTGGTGGATGACACCTATGCCGACGGTGGCTATTTGGTGCCGTCGAAAGACCCTCGCATAGAGGAGTATGCTTATGGTGATGACACCAAATACTGGTTTCATGCCGATGATGGCAAGAGATACGAGGCGTTGTCCAGTGCGCTTTATTGGAATGAGGATGGCATAAAGGTTTGGGGGGTCGATGTCAGTGTGGGGCACGCCTTGGACTGCGGGCTGTCCATCAAGTTCAACTATTCATGGATGCATGAGACGGGAAATGTCATTTTCTCACAGTTCTCCCAGCCTCGTTCACATTCCATGACATGGCGATTGGGGTATGGCCATCGTTTCACACGCCACTATGCGCTGGATGCGGCTCTCTCCGGACGCTGCCTCGGCAAGCCTCAATCGGGGCAAAAGGATGTTGACCAGGGCTACACCATCTGGAAACTCATGCTTCAGCACCATCTTTGGCGTGGCGTGAATATCAACACCGCCATTGACAACCTCTTCAATTACAAGCCCAAGGCATATTATTATTCTTCTCCCCTGACGAAAGGGACTTCCTTCAGCATTGGCCTGTCCATTGATTTGGACAAAATGCTGTGATGCTGTTTTATGACAAGTAATCGACACCAAAATCCATATAATATGTATTGGGATCTTATTTTCTCTATTTTTATGAAGAAAACTTTGAAAAGAATCATGTTTCTTGCCATCTTGGTTTCTTTGATGATGGCTTGTAGTGATGGCCCACCCGCATGCCCGAGTCTTCTGGAGCAACTTGACATTTATATGAATCAAAATGACTGCGAAGCATACGGCATTTTTCTTACAAATGAAGAAGGCCTGACGTATATTCAATTGAGGGGTAGCCATCAGTATAACAAGGTATTAACCGATGGCTACTTTTTCAGAAACGGCAAACTGGTTACCTATTCGTTCCTCGACAATCAACCTCAGGACAGCATTCTCTATCGCAAAAACACTGAAACGTTCACGGGGAACATCGAAGGGTATGATTGTTTCGACCCTTATTCGAAAGAAATTGTTAATGGAGAGCCGCCACTTCCAATACATCTTGTAGCTTTCTCTGTCGATAGCATATTACCAGAAGATGCTGTCCATGTGAAAGCCAAGCGCAAGCATCTTGTTAATGGCTACAACGTGGTTAGGCACAAGGCATTAAACGATTCAATCAACTCATTCATAAATAATACAACAGGTCCGATGACAATGCTGAGAATAGCTAAAAAAGATGATTGTTTTTGTTATACGATGTGTTCACAAAACACCTATTGCAAGGAGCATACGAGAGGCTATTTCCTCCGCGACGGCCATCCTGTTGTCATCTACCTGAACGAGAAACAAATGGATTTGGACATATCTTCTATCATCGATGTTAGTGAACTGAAATCATGCAAGGATGGGATTGGGAACTACAGGGACTATCCTGACTATTTCTTTTTTTTCAATTGGGGATATAAAATAGTTGGTGATAGAATTGAATTCATGTCAAGAGAAGAGAACAATCCTCCTGTTTTATGACGATAAAATATCGAGGAAACATATCGATTCCCCCGCCCTCGTCGTGGAATTGAAATACGACAAGGACGCCGACACCGCCATCTCGCAAATCAAGCGGAAGAAATACCCGGCCAAGGTGGCACAATACACTGACAATCTCCTCCTCGTGGGCATCAACTACGACAAGGAAACAAGGAGCCACTCGTGCGTTATTGAAAGGTGGGGAGAGGTGGCATCGTAGTTATGAGAAATGCTACATTGTTTTTTTGATGAGCTGTCAAATAATCAATGAAGACCATTTTCCCCAGCATCTTTATGAAGGGAATTAATGTAAATAGGTTCTGGCGCTGTCACCCTCATGGTGGCACTCCGTGGGTGCATATTTGATGTCGTTGACCTTCGCCACCTGCATGCGCACCTCCTTGAGGGTGTTGCATATCTTTTTTCCTCTTTTCATATACAGCAAGGTTTGGCGTTTTTATCTCAATTTAAAAGTAATGGGTATGTCAACCTTTTCTTTTTTGGCTTTCCCATCATATTTCGCAGGTATCCATTTGGGCATGAGGCCGACCACACGCAGTGCCTCGGCATCGAGTTCCTTGTCGAGACTTTTTGTCACCTTTGGGTCAACGATGCTGCCGTCTTCATTTATGGTGAAGCTGACAACCACCCTGCCTTGGGCACAGCCTTCATAATCGGCGGGATAAACCACATTCTGGTCCAGAAAATCCAAAAGGGCTTTCTGCCCGCCGGGGAAGGAAGCTTGTTGTTCGTAATCATCAAAGATGATGGTGGTGATTGGAGTTTTGCTCGCAGCCGTTGTGGTGCCTCGGGTGGCATCCAAATCCATCATTTGGCTCTCACAGGCCGTGAAAGTGGATAGGCAGGTCCATGCACCAACCATGGTTATGAGCATCTTACCTCTTTTCATCATGGTATTCTCTTTGATATTAGAACGCAGGGGAGTTTGCAAATATTGTTTCTTTCATTCATTCTTTTTTCAGATAATAGCTTTACAGGGTCATGCGTAGCCGTTGGTGACAAAATCAACAACTTTTTGGGTTGTCAAATCTATGGTCGCTTGGGCATGACTTGGACCACCATCATCAACATCGTAAATATCTCGTTTCAAAACAGTATAGCCCCAACCCTTGTCTATGCAAATATCTGTGTTTAGAGTTACTCTTACATATAAATGTCCTTTTTCCGTATAGGATTCATATTGACGAATGTATTGGTCAAACGGATAGGCATCTTCATTATTGTATTGGTCTTTCTCCAGTGAGCCATCTGTCATGTACCGTCGCAATAATTCCCTTGCTTGCAGCATTTCATCCTTCGTCAAACTATGATAGGTCTTGGCATCTTCATTATTTTGATAGTAATCCCATACCAAAAAGGATTTCACAATCACATCCAACGAGTCCTTGGAGAAAACAGAAGCTTTGACTTCTTCCAGCTTAAACGGTCCTTCATTATAGTCGAGCACTTTTTTATAAGTGATCTCTTTATCAAAGCCGGCTACATGGGATAATGTCAACACACTGTCATGAAGTTCCTTAATGATGCATAGGGTAGGATGATTGAAACCATCGGTCAACAATAAAGTGTCACCATTCACTTCAACTTTCTCAAAAAAATAAATGGTATCACTGACAACCGGATCAATCCAACTATAGTGATCCTTTTCCAGTAGGAGTTTGGCGAATTGCGGACCCTCCGTCGTTGTTTGCACTTGCATCTCCCAAACACCATAAATATCCTTTGAAACAATCTCTTTTTTGCATGAAGAGGGAAGAAGGATAAAGGATAAAAATGAGAAGACATATATACCAGTCTTCATTTGGTGTCTTATTTTATCTGAATGTTTCATGCTATGACGGTCTTGATTGATGGTTTTCATCATTTGTTGTTCGATAGTTGTTTTTTGCGGCAAAGATAATCATATTTTACTGATTGGCAATACCTGCTGCTTTTGCCGCCTCATTGCTGATGAAGGGCTTTGCTTCACTATAAGGGATGATGATTTCTGGCTCACCGGGCCAGAAGCAGATTTCCAGAGGTTGGTATAGTATATGTACGCCGTCCGGGGCGAGGTAGGAGGTGCCTTGAGGCAAAAGCAAGTCCTCGCTGTTGCCATAGTTGGCCTTCAGGAATTTCTTAATTTCCGCACGATACTCTGCAGGGTTTTCCGGATTCTCTGAGATGATGAGATATTTCCACAATAGCGGTTGCATGTCTTCTTCCACGTCTTCCTTGAAGATGTCGGTTATCGGCATGCCGTCGGCCTTGCGTATGGTGATGGCATTAGAACCTCGGTTGTCGTGCGCACCTCCGCAATATTTACCCCAATAGGTCTCATAACTGACATAGGTGTCGGTTTCTGCCACTTTTCCTATGTATATGTTGTTAAACCATCTTACCTGATAGGCTTCTCCTTCTTCCTCTAACCAGTGGACATATTCCTGTTGGTCGCCTGAGGTCAGTTTGCACACGACCGTCGTCAATTGGTCGAGGAAACTTCTGAATGTCGTTTCGTCACAATTGTTTGATGGGAATTGGACATCCTTGTCTGCGGGGGGGAGGGGGCCTTCTTCCCGGAGTACGGAAAGGGAGCCCATGGTGCGCAAATTCTCGTAGATGTAGTCGATGATGGACCTGCGTGTCGGGCTGTCATCACCGACGGGGAATTCCACAGATATTTGAGCGGTGGCTCCAACCTGTTCTTTCTCACTTTTAATGTTGCTGATGGTCATCGTGTCATCAGCAATGGCTGGTATTGATAACAACCATACTATTACAATTACAAGTCGTTTCATATTCATCCCGATTTATCTGTCATTATACATGCAAAGGTAATATTTTTTTCGAGGAATCTGCTTGGAGGAACACATATTTGTTTCCGGCAAATCATTTCTTTAGCTTTCTGGCGACGAGGTGCATACGGAAAGATGTGGATGATCATTTTTCATCACGGGAAATCGATGATGATTTTGAGGATTTAACTTGTTATAACTGAATGATTCAAAATATTGTGGCGCACATTTGGCGGTGGAGGGAAATTTTGCTACCTTTGCAGCGCAAAATCAGAACATGGGTGGAAATACCACCATGATACCCAATTATATAAAGAAATATGGCACAAGAAGATGTATTCAAGAAGATTGTGAGCCATTGCAAGGAATATGGCTTCGTCTTCCCCAGCAGTGATATTTACGACGGTTTGGCCGCTGTCTATGACTACGGCCAGAATGGTGTGGAACTGAAAAACAACATCAAGGAATATTGGTGGAAGAGCATGGTGCTGCTCCATGAGAACATCGTGGGCATCGACTCCGCCATCTTCATGCACCCCACCATCTGGAAGGCCTCCGGACACGTGGACGCCTTCAACGACCCGCTCATCGACAACCGCGACTCCAAGAAGCGCTACCGTGCCGATGTGCTCATTGAGGACCAGATGGCGAAATATGACGAGAAGATTCAGAAAGAGGTGGACAAGGCTCGCAAGCGTTTCGGCGAGGCTTTCGACGAGCAGAAATTCCGCGAGACCAACCCCCGCGTGCTCGAACACCAGAGCAAGCGTGACGCCCTCCACCAGCGTTTCGCCGCCGCCATGCAAGGCCCCGACTTAGAGGAATTGCGCCAAATTATCCTCGACGAGGAGATTGTGGACCCCATCAGTGGCACGAAGAACTGGACTGACGTGAGGCAGTTCAACCTCATGTTCTCCACAGAAATGGGCTCCGTCTCCGACGCGGCCAACAAGATTTACCTCCGTCCGGAGACGGCGCAGGGCATCTTTGTCAACTACCTCAACGTGCAGAAGACGGGACGCATGAAAATCCCCTTCGGCATCGCACAGATAGGCAAGGCCTTCCGCAACGAAATCGTAGCAAGGCAGTTCATCTTCCGCATGAGGGAGTTTGAGCAGATGGAGATGCAGTTCTTCGTCAAGCCGGGCACCGAGTTGGAGTGGTTTGAGAAATGGAAGGCCACGCGCATGGCATGGCACCAGGCATTGGGCTTCGGAGCGGAGAACTACCGCTTCCA
>JAFZRU010000002.1 GCA_017619755.1 Prevotella sp. | reverse complement strand
GCCAAAGACATTTTATCCCTCAATATTTGGGATTTAGGCGATAAAATCGACTTTAAAAGGCCATATATGATGGTTTTTAACCCTATATTGGGTAATCTAAGTTTCTGACTCATAAGAAAATATTTTTATCGGACACCAATAGTTGATTTTAGCTTGAACCGGGCAAGTCACTCCACTCTGACGAGGGTGGAGCCGGTGGTGGTTGCATCGGGGCCATCCACCTGTACGGCATAGACGTCTTTGGGCAGGGAGGCGAGGCTGATGGAGATGTTTCCACCCTGAGGCGTGGTTTTGAGGCTCTTCTGGAGCGAGCCGTTGACGGCAAAGACGCGCACGGAGACAGGTTGAGATACCTCTTTGTTGAAATGCAGCGTGAGGTCTTTCTGGTGGAGGGAGAAGTCCACGGCGGAGGGCTGGTGGGAGGAGAGCCCCTTCACGTTGGAGATTCCCAGGATGTGGAGCAGGCCGGCGTAAGCGTCGATTTCTCCATACCCGTAGAGGTTGTTGGGGTATTCGAGCGAAGGGTCGTAGTGACGTGAAGTGGCGGCAATCACTTCCATGGCCTCGGAAGGGGTGAGGCTGGGTTTGGCTTCGAGCCACAGGGCGATGGCCCCTGCCACCACAGGTGTTGACATCGACGTGCCGCTGTTGGCGTTCCAGGCGTAGGTGCGCCCTCGGAAATCGAAGCGCGCCACGTCCGACTTCAGGTCGTTCGCATCGGGCGAGGCCTCGATGTAGTAACTGCTGTAGGAGGAAATGACATTGGTGCCGGGAGCCATCACGTCGGGCTTGATACGTCCGTCGAACGTGGGACCCACCGAGGAGTAGGCGCTACGCTCGCCAGAGGTGCCCATGTCGAAGGGGCGGTATTCACCGAGGTAGTTGACCACTCCGGTGCGGTAGCCCGTGGCTCCCACGCTGATGACCGACGGCGCACTGGAGGGTGAGTGGATGGAGTAGGAGTTGTCGCCCATCGACTTGTCGGAAGGGATGAGCTGGCCGCTGCCTCGGAAGAGGTGCACCTCCGTCCCTTCGCCTTCCACATCGACACCGGCATATTGGTCCTTGCCCACGGCTCGGTCGCTCTGCAGGATGACTTCCAGCACGTTCTCTAACGGGTTGAAGCAGGAGGGATAGCAGGATGCCGTGATATAGTAAGGTATGTCGCCCACCTTCAGCGTGTCGGTGAGCAGGGAGTCCGTGGTGGCATATACGGCCTCCACCGTGACCGGGTATTCGGCACGCAGCCCCTCCGGGCCGCCAAGTTGGAAGCGCAATGTGTAGCGGTCGGTGACACCCTTGGCCGAGAAGTAGGCCGCCTTGCTTGAAGAGAGGAGGGCGACGGAAGCGGTGGCCACGTCGGAAGGCTTGCAAACGTGGGTGACGACTTGGCCGGAGTTGCCGGCCGAGGCCACGAGGATGTGACCGGGGCCTGTGATGCTGTCGATGATGGCATAGTAAAGTTCGTCGTCGCCTCGGAAGTCCATCGAGGAACCTTCGCTGAACGACACGACGCAAGGACGCCCCAGTTGGTCGGCGTAGTTGAAGATGTATTTGAACCCCAAGCAGTCGGTGGCGTAGGTGAATTTGTACACGTCGGCGGAATCGATGAGTGCCAGGTCCTCGGTCACTGCATTGCTCACCACGCAGATGTCGCTGCCGGGAGCCATCCCGATGTAGTTGGTGTCGTAGCCACTGCCGGCGGCGGAACCCAGGGTGTGCGTGCCGTGCGACTGGATGCCGGCGTCGCGTGAGTGGGCGTAAGAAAGGAGGGCCGCCTCGTCGGTGTAGTCGGCGCCCACGTAAAGGTTGCTGCCCACGGTGTCGGTGGAAAGGAAATCCCAGAAGCGGAGGATGCGGTAGCGGGTGAGTTCACGGTCGTAGAAATTGGGGTGGGTGAGGTCGAACCCCACGTCCTCCACGCCCACCAACACGCCGCGCCCGGTGAAGGCCTGGGGGAGACCCTCTCCATGGTGGCTTTTCAAGCCGCCCATAAGCACGGTGGTGGTGTCCATGAGCAGCGAGGTGCCTTGTCGTGCCTCGATGCGGCTCACCAACGGATGGAGGGAGAGGGCGGGCAAGGCATGGATGGGTATGGAGGCAATGTGTATGTCGCCCCATTGCGCCAAGGATCGGCAACCATGGCTGCTCAGCACACTGGCACCATCGCCGGTCACGCGGACGAAGGCACATAGTTCGCGACTGTCGCGGGCTGGGGCGCGGCGTGCGGCGGCGCGCTCCTGAAGGGTGAGTTGACGTACCAAGGGTGACATCTTGCCAAAGTTGGCATGCTGTGCGGAGGCGCTCGCGGCACCCCACAGGCAAAGTATCAAAAGAAGGGTCTTGTGCATGGTGGAGGATTTATTGATTTTTTTTACATCAATTCCCAATTTTGAGACAAAGATAGTGAAAACAGATGGGAAAGCCAAATAAATCCTTTTATTTTTGCTTCAAAAAAGCTTTGCCATCTCGGCATTATTTCATATTTTTGCAGTTTCAATCAAGGAATAAATCAAGGAAATATGTACAGAATTTGTGCTTGGATCAGCCAAAGGATGGCGGTCATCGTATTGCTGATGGCAGGGGCTGCACTGCTATGGCCTCAAACCGTGGGGGTGATAAAAACCTCGTGGATTAGTTGGATGTTGGGCATTGTCATGTTTGGCATGGGACTGGCCATGCAATGGGAGGATTTTCGTGTGATCATCCTTCGGCCCAAGGACATCATCGTCGGGTTTCTCGCACAAATCACCATCATGCCGCTTCTGGCGTGGCTGCTCGTACAGTTGTTCCGACTGCCGCCGGAAATTGCGGTTGGTGTCGTTCTCGTGGGATGCTGCCCCGGAGGCACCGCTTCCAACGTCATCACCTACTTGGCAGGTGGCGACCTGGCGCTGTCCATTGGCATGACCAGTGTCTCAACACTCTTCGCACCAGTGCTCACACCGATGCTCACCTATCTCTTTGCAGGTAAATATGTCGATGTGGACTTCTGGACGATGTTCATGAGCATTGTCCAGGTCATCATCCTGCCCATCGCCCTCGGACTGGTCATCAAGAGATTTGTGCCGATGCCCGAGAAGGTTGTCAAGAATGTCCTCCCTGCGGTTTCCTCCATTGCCATCGCATTGATTGTGGGTGCTGTCGTGTCTGCCAATGCCGACAAGTTGCTCCATTGCGGCTTGTTGGTCATCGCCGTCGTCGTCCTGCACAACCTGCTGGGCTTCCTGTTCGGAATTGTCGTGGGGAAGACCCTGCGGCTGTCGAACAAGAAATGCACGGCCATCAGTGTCGAGGTGGGCATGCAAAACTCCGGACTGGCGTGCTCGCTTGCCCAACAGCATTTCCAGGCCATGGCCCTCGCCACCGTGCCAGGAGCCATTTTCAGCGTCTGGCACAACATTTCCGGCTCCATCTATGCCCGTCTGCTCCGGTCGTGGAATGAAAAGCAGCCATAAAGTGTGCATTTTTTGATACAGGTCAAAAAAGGGGATGGTTTGTGATGATTGAAGGGAAAAAATGTTGCGGAAATGTGGAAAGGCTGTAATTTTGCACCGTCGAAAAGACAAAAAGGATAACAGTTTTCAGGATTAACGCGGTGATAGCAAGCCTATTAGAGGCACTACTCCCGCAAAAGTAAAAGAAAGGTAAAAAGATGAAAAAAATGATTTTGAGCCTGGTGCTCATGATGAGTATGACCATGGCATTTGCAGAGAATGAAGAGAATGAGACGGTGAACCTCGATGCATACCGTTTTGACGTGAACATCGACCGTCTGGGTTACGCACTTGCATTGAGCAGTGACCAACGCATCTTCGTGGCAGACTTCATGGATGCCTTCAGCTTGGACATGCAGTATGCCGCTTGCGCTGACAAGGAAGACCGAAAGGCTCTCGTCGACATGGCCATCAAGCGCAACCTCGGAGCTGCAAAGGTGATGCTTACCGAGAAGCAGTATCGCAAATACCTCATACTGCTCAACTTCACCATCAACAACAGGGGATTGAACAAGTAAACAACAAGACAACAACAATTATCCAGCGCCGGAGCTCATCGCCCTCGGCGCTTTTTTCGTATGAGAAACTGGTGTGTCCAATATGTTGTTTTTTTCTATCACGAATTTCAGAATTAGAGAATTTTTCGTGCTGTACGAATGAAAATTTTGAGCTGTAGGAATGGATTTTGGTGCAAAGACGGCCTGAAGGCCGTTTTCATCCGTACAGCACAAAAGATTTGGATAGATTTGAAAGATTTGGATAGATTTGTAAGATTTCTCGCCGAAGGCGACCATTTGCACAAAAACCATCCGCACAGCACGAAAATTTTACACTAAATGCCTTTTTGTTTTGGATAATCCAACAAAGAAGTGTAATTTTGCAACTGACAAAATAGTAAAGAAAAGAAATGGAAAGCAAGAACAATTACATCGTGGTGGCATACAAGCTCTATGCCGATGTGGACGGAGAGCAGCAGTTGATAGAGGAAACACCCGAGAAGCAGCCTTTCTGGTTCATCAGCGGAATGGGAATGACGCTCCCGCAGTTTGACGCTCAGCTGGGCGAGTTGCCCACAGGGGCGGATTTCGACTTCGTCATCGCCAAGGACGACGCTTACGGTGACTATGAGGAAGAGCGCGTGGTGGAACTCGATAAAGGCATCTTCATGCCCGAGGGAAAGCTTGACGAGAAGATGGTGTATGTGGGTGCCTTCATTCCATTGATGAACGCCGACGGCAATCGTTTCAACGGAAAGGTGCTTGAGATAGGAGAGAAAACGGTGACAGTGGACCTCAACCACCCATACGCCGGTCTCGACCTTCATTTCACTGGTACCGTGTTGGAGAGCCGACCCGCCACTATGAAGGAAATGGAGCGAATGGCGAAATTCCTCAGCGGCGAGGGCTGTGGTGGTTGCGGTGGTGGCGACTGCGGCGGTTGTGGGGATAACAACGGCTGCGGTGGTGGCTGCGGCGGATGCTAAAGGAACGGGAAGATGAGAAACACCTTTGGCAATATTTTCACTCTCACCACATTTGGAGAGAGCCACGGTGCTGCCGTAGGAGGCGTCGTCGATGGCATGCCGCCGGGCATCGAGGTGGACTTGGCGTTCATCCAACATGAGCTCGACCGCCGCCGCCCCGGACAGAGCGACCTCACCACGTCGCGCAAAGAGGCCGACAAGGTGGAGCTGCTCAGCGGCGTCTTCGAGGGGAAGACCACCGGTGCGCCCATTGGCTTCATCGTGCGCAACACCAACCACCATTCACAGGACTATGAGAACCTCAGATGTCTCTTCCGACCCTCCCATGCCGACTATACATTCCATAAAAAGTACGGTATTCGCGACCATCGGGGAGGTGGGAGAACATCAGCGCGAACGACCATTAGCCGTTGCGTGGGAGGGGCATTCGCAAAACTCGCGCTTAGAAAATGTGATGTCAAGGTGAATGCCTACACTTCGCAGGTGGGGAACATTGTCTTGGACGCCGACTACCATCGCTACAACCTTGATTTGACAGAGAGCAATGATGTCAGATGCCCCGACCCGGAGGCCGCCGAGAAGATGGCTTGCCTCATCCGGGAAGTGAAAAGCCAGGGAGACACCATAGGAGGGGTTGTCACATGCGTGGTGAGTGGATGCCCTGTCGGACTGGGAGAGCCGGAGTTTGACAAGTTGCATGCCGCTCTCGGAGGAGCCATGCTTGGCATCAACGCCGTCAAGGGGTTTGAGATAGGAGAGGGCTTCGCCAGCGCAACCATGCGCGGCAGTGAACTCAACGACCTCTTCATCTGCCAGGATGGTGAGGTCGGCACGGCGACCAACCATAGTGGGGGTGTGCAGGGAGGATTGAGCAATGGTCAGGACATCTTTTTCAGAGTGGCCTTCAAACCAGTGGCAACCATCCTCAAAGAGCAACCTACCGTGGATTTGGAGGGTGCACCAGTCACTATGAAAGCCCGGGGAAGACACGACCCATGTGTGCTGCCTCGTGCCGTGCCCATCGTAGAGGCCATGGCTGCCATGGTGGTGCTTGATCATCTTTTACTCCAAAAGACAGTGGCGTGGGGACTTTGAGTGTCGTTTTTCCGACAAAAATGTTAACAATTCTAAAAACAAAAAGATTTGTAACAAATTATTAGTGGAAAAGATATATTATTTATAAATTTGCAATCGATTAATTGGGGTTTGTGAAAATCTCTATTAGTTTAGTTAAGTCTAGTTTAGTTTTTGTGTTGGTTGAGGGCAGCG